>JBFHFE010000037.1:0-57365 GCA_041583785.1 Draconibacterium sp.
AGACAAATACAAATATCAACATTCGCTATTTCCTGAAATACAGGGGGCTTACTTTTGAAAATGAAAAATACCTGATTTGAATATCAGGATGTTATAGATAAAAAATTAAACAAAATCCGGTTTACCGGACAACAATGATTTAAAGTTAAACAATGTGCTGGTTGTTATTTTGATAGCAAAAATACTGATATTGCTTTCTAAATGTTGCAAATGCGCTGTAAAAATATCAAAATAATATGAAAATTAATAAATAATTGACAAAAAGAAATTACTTATCTTCTTTTCCCTCCTGAATTCTTTTATAATGGCAAAATAAAAGCTCTTTGTTATTTCCTCCCCGAAGATGAAGTCCGTTTCCTTCGCAGTATTTAAAAAATTTGCAGTTGGCACATTCTCCGGTTTTTGCCCAGTTTCGGTTGCGGTGCTGGGTGTATTTGTTCTCCCATGTTTCTCGGAAACTGTCGGTGTAAATATTTCCCTGAATAAAGTTTTCGCGCAGGTTGGGGCAGGCCGAAATTGATCCGTCAATAAGCACGGAAGCCACATTTATTCCAGCTCGACAAAAAAACAGGTTATCGCGCACTTCACCTTCGTATTCGCCAAGAAAACCTTCGCAGCCAAAATTTATCTTCATATCGCCGTTTTTTCGTTCAGCGGCAATAAAATCGAAAACCGATTTAAAAGCTTTAGGAGACAATTGTAATTCTTTCATATTTGCAGCGCGGCCAATGGGTGCAATGGTAAAAATGCGCCATTCTTTAACACCAAGCTCGAGAAGGTATTTTTTTATTTCAGGAAGTTGGTCAACATTTTTTTGGTTGGCACAGGTAACCACATCGAATCTGAAGTCGGAGATTTTTGCCAATTTTTCGATGGCTACAACGGCGTTTTGAAAACTGTTTTTATTTCCGCGCAGCCAATTGTGCGAATCATTCAGTCCATCTAAGCTAATGGTGGCGGCGCGCATTCCGGCAGCAAGCAAGGAGCGAATTCGTTGTTCATTCAACTGAAAGCCGTTTGATACAATACCCCAGGGAAATCCACGGTCGTACAATTTTTTCCCGCATAGTTCTAAATCCTTACGCAAAATGGGTTCGCCGCCTGTAAAAACGATCATGGTTTTATTGGGTTCCACAATTTTGCACACATCGTCGATGGCTGAAATAAAATCGGCAACAGGCATGTCTTTTGCCGTAGCTTCTTTTTTGCAGTCGCTGCCGCAATGTCTGCAATTTAGGTTACAGCGCAGGGTGCATTCCCAAAAAATATAATTTAAGCGGTGGAGTTTTTTTTCGTTGTCGCGGTATTTTCTGAACAGTTCGAAAGCAATTTTTTTACGTAGTGGGAGTTTTATATCCATTAGTCTTCCTCTTTCATTTCAATATTAAACACTTTTGAGGTTTCTCCCTGGTACCAAGAGCCGCTTTGGCCTTCAAATTCGGGGTCTTCAAAAACTACAGTTGTGTCAATGGGTTGAAGATTACCATTCTCATCGCCGTCAATATCTATAAATTTAATGGGAAATAGTGTCTCGGCAGGAAATGTTTGTGTTGTAAAACTATATGTTCCGTTGGAATCGGTGAGGGTAGAGTCGTAGTCATTTAGGAGCACTTTTACGCCCGGAATATTTTCCTTTTGCGCATTGGTAACGGTGCCCGATATTTTAAAATCGGCATACGGTGTGCCGTATTCGCAAACAACATCGTCGTCGCAGGCCGAAAATGTGGCACTCGTTCCAATCCCGAGTATTGTTAGAAGAAAGGCAATAAGTTTGTTGTAATTTTTGATGACTTTTTTACTCATGATGTTTGGTTTTATTGAAAGATGCGAAGCTAATGGTTACCTCTGCAGCAATTAAATTTAGGCAATAATTTTTTATTCCGAATTTTGAAAAGTAGGGGTGAAACAGTTTTGTCGTGTTTTTTACGATTATTTATAATTAAAGTAATATAACGATTTAATTAGTATGGAATGAAAGTCGATACAATTAATGATATTGCCGAAAAAAACAGGGCAGGAGTGGTGAGTGTAACAGATTGGTGCATGATTTTATTTTTTACGAAAGTACATACTTTTTTTCGGAATATGTTCTTTTAAAGGTTGAGCGCAGGATACTCAATTTTTAATAAGTTTTATTAATATTTGATTTTGAAGTTTTCTCAAACTTCTCTTTGTTTGTCTCAAATTAACCACAACATGTCGCATATAAATTGCTTTATTTTCACCTTATACAAACGAAAAATGATTTTTATATCAAATGCGGCATTTTAAATAAAATTGGTATTCTTTACTTCTTGCTTATGTCTTAAACGGTTACATTCACAACAAACATTCTTCCGTCTTCCGACTTTATTTCTATTTTTACCACATAAACAGCAACAATCATGGCATTTCAGGGATTAAATAGTTTCATAGAACTTTTAGAAAGAAATAACGAACTAATTCGTATCAAAGAATTTGTCGATCCCAAACTCGAAATCACGGAAATTACGGATAGAATATCGAAGCAGGCAGATGGAGGGAAAGCCCTTCTTTTTGAGAATACCAATACTGATTTTCCGGTATTAATGAATGCTCTGGGGTCGGAAAAACGGATTGCTCTGGCTTTTGGCCGAAATTCTGTTTACGAAGTGGAAAAGGAAATTGAAGCTTTGTTTGTTGATTTTATGTCGCCCAAAGATACTTTGTGGGATAAACTTCGCTTGCTTCCAAAGCTAAAAGATGTTGCAATGTGGATGCCCAAAAAAATAAAAGGTAAAGGTGTTTGCCAGGAAGTGGTGATGAGCAATCCTGATTTAAGCAAATTGCCTGTTCTTACATGCTGGCCTGCTGATGGAGGACCATTTGTAACTTTACCCGGAGTGCATACCGTTGATCCGGAAACCGGAGTTCAAAACCTTGGAATGTATCGCATGCAAGTTTTCGAAAACAACCTTACCGGAATGCACTGGCATCGTCATAAAACAGGTTCCAATCATTTTGAGAAATATAAAAAATCGGGGAATAAAATGCCTGTTTCTGTAGCTTTGGGTGGTGACCCTGCCTACGCCTATTCGGCAACTGCGCCTATGCCCGAAAATGTGGATGAATATTTGCTGGCTGGTTTTTTACGTAGAAAGCCTGTTCGCCTGGTAAAATGTCTCACTAACGATTTATTTGTACCCGAAGATGCAGATATTATTATTGAAGGTTATGTTGATCCAACGGAAGATTTTATATGGGAAGGACCGTTTGGCGACCATACCGGATTTTACTCGCTTGCCGACTGGTATCCCAAATTTCATGTAACGTGCATAACACATAAACAAGACGCAATTTACCCGGCTACCATTGTTGGAGTACCTCCTATGGAAGATGCCTACATTGGGCTGGCTACCGAGCGAATCTTCCTGTCCCCAATTCGGATGGCAATGGTGCCTGAACTAAAAGATATGTCGCTTCCGGTGGCAGGTGTCGCTCATAATTTTACCATTGTAAAAATTGAAAAAACTTATCCCGGACAAGCCATAAAAGTAATGAACTCGCTCTGGGGGGCTGGACAAATGATGTTTAATAAAGTGCTGGTTGTAGTTGATGAGGATGTAGATATTCACAATCACGATGCTATTTTAAAAGCTTTTGCCGAAAAGTTTAATCCTGCTTACAGCTTGCATTTTTCAAAAGGGCCGTTGGATGTACTCGACCATTCAGCTTCAAAATTCGCTTTTGGTTCGAAACTGGGAATTGATTTAACAAAGGCATTTTCAGAGGAAATGGTAGAAGCTGAGCCAACAAAAAATGAAGTTGCTTTCAATTTCGAAGCTCTTAAAAAGATTTTAGAAATATCGGATGTAAAAAGTTTGAAAGGTTTACCAGCCTTGTTGTTAACTGTAAAAAAAGATGAGCAATTTGAGAAGGAGCAACTTGAAAATAAACTTTCTGAATTGGAAGGAATCTCAGCTTTCAAATTTATTCTGACTTTTAACAACGGCACCGACCTAAACGATTCTTTTACTTTATTATGGTTGCTTGGTGGTAATCTGGAACCCGACCGCGATGTTAAGGTGCTGCAAAATGGAACTGTATTAATCGATGCCACTTTCAAAACCAGTCATCACGACAACTTTAAACGCGACTGGCCCAATGTGGTAACTATGGATACTGCCACCATTTCGGCTATCGATAATAAGTGGGATGCACTTGGGCTGGGAGCTTTTATCGAAAGCCCATCGTTAAAATTTAAGTTGTTGGTAAAAGGAGGGGGAGCAGTGAGGAAGTAAGATTGTCTTCCTTGGCAATACTGCGATTTTGTAGGAGACACAACCGAGAAATCGGTTGCTTTGAACAACTGATTTCTCTCTCTGCCTGAAATGAGAACAGAATTAAATCCAAATTAATTCCAATATCTTTTCCAGCCACTTTGCATCCACTTCCGTAAACGAAGCTTTTTGCGAACTGTCAACATCAAGTACTCCGATAACTTCTCCCGATGCATTTTTGAGCGGAACCACAATCTCCGAATTCGAGCGCGAGTCGCAGGCAATATGTTCCGGAAAAGCATGAACATCTTCAACAACCACTGTTTCTTTTTTATTAAATGCAGCCCAGCAAACTCCTTTTCCTTTTGCAAGAATTTGGCAGGCAACAGGTCCTTGGTACGAATTTACCGTCATCTCTCCATTATCGGCAATCAGGTAATAACCTGTCCAAAAAAAATAATCCATTTTATGATGCAGCACGGCAATTATTGTTGCCATTCGAGCTTGCGAATTATTGCTCTTTAGAACCAATTCGCTCAATTGTTTGTAAATTCTTCCGTAACGGCCTTCTTTTTTATGTTCTTCCATTTTCTATAGTTTCTTCCGACTTCCGTCTTTTTCCTACCGCGAATAAACAAAAAATGATTAATTTAGTTGACAGAAAAAAACAAAAAATGGAACGTATTGTAACCGATTTACAGGAAAAGCAATGGGGCATGTTTACGCATCTTGCCGCTTTGGCTACTTTTGTTCTTCCGGTTGCCGGAAATATTATCGGTCCCCTCGTTATTTATTTGATAAAAAAAGACGAATACGAATTTGTTAACGAGCAGGGAAAAGAGGTGTTGAATTTCCAGATTACGTGGTCGATAATTTTTGCCATTTCAACCATAATGACTATCGTTGGAATTGGTATGTTGATGCTCATTGGTTTTGGAATTGCCTGGTTGGTATTGGTTATTGCTGCTGCTGTAACAGCAAGTAATGGACAGTATTATCGATACCCTTTTACCATTAAATTTTTGCAATAGTTATGGCTACTAAAATCGACAACAATACACTGCGGCAAGTTACCCAGCAAGCGCAAGCTTCTACACGAAAACGAAAAAATTTTAACTACCACGAGACTTTAGAAGATTCCATCAACCGAATGCTAAACGCGGTAGAGCCGGGGTCGTATGTTCAGCCACATAAACACGAAAATCCCTACAAACGCGAAGTCTTCCTGTTGTTAAAAGGGAAGATGCTGGTTGTATTTTTCGATAATAATGGTAGCATTAGCGACCATGTAATTCTGGATAACAAAGAAAATTTTGGTGTTGAAATTCCTCCGGCAGAGTGGCACACAATTATCGCCTTAGAGCCGGGAACGGTGGTTTACGAAATAAAAGACGGACCATATTTGCCTACCGATGATAAAAATTTTGCAGCTTGGGCACCCAAAGAAGGGCATGTCGACTGTGCTAATTATATGAATAATATTCTTTCAGAATTGAAATTACTTTAAACTTCTCTTCTAATATCTCAATACTCCTTATGCACGTCTTTTTATCTTAATAGAAATTCTTACTTTTGCAGCCTTATAAAATTTTAGAACAATGGCACAAAAACCTTCGATACCCAAAGGTACCCGCGATTTTTCTCCTGCTGAGATGGTGAGAAGAAATTATATTTTTGATACAATAAAAGAAGTTTTTCGTTTATTCGGATTCCAACCCATTGAAACTCCGGCAATGGAAAACCTTTCTACTCTTATGGGGAAATACGGGGAAGAAGGCGATAAATTGCTGTTTAAAATTTTAAACTCGGGTGACTTTATTTCGAAGGTTCCGCAGGAAATGCTTAACGAAAAGAACTCGATTAAACTTACCTCTAAATTATCGGAAAAAGGTTTGCGTTACGACTTGACTGTGCCTTTTGCTCGTTACGTTGTACAAAACCGTAATGAAATTTCCTTTCCGTTTAAACGATACCAAATTCAGCCGGTTTGGCGTGCCGACCGACCACAAAAGGGACGTTACCGAGAGTTTTATCAGTGCGATGTGGATGTAATTGGAAGCAACAGTTTGCTAAACGAAGTAGAATTGGTGCAAATTATCGACAATGTTTTTCAGCGACTACAGATTAACACAGTTGTTAAAATTAACAACCGTAAGATATTAGCAGGAATTGCTGAAGCTATTGGCGAAGCCGACCGTATGATCGATATAACCGTTGCCATCGATAAGCTTGACAAAATTGGCCTGGAAAAGGTTAATGAAGAAATGATAGCCAAAGGAATATCGGAAGTTGCTGTTGAAAAGTTGCAGCCTATTTTGGAATTGAAAGGAAGTACAGTAGAAAAACTTTTGCAGATAGAAAAGGTGATTGGCAATACAGAAGTTGGAGCAAAAGGAATTGCTGAAATGCGAACCATGTTTGCTTACCTCGAAAACATTGAGCTTAACACCGAAGTTGAGCTGGATCTTACCCTGGCCCGTGGCTTGAATTATTACACCGGAGCTATTTTCGAAGTAAAGTCCAAAGACGTTCAAATTGGCAGTATTTGCGGTGGTGGGCGCTACGACGACCTGACTGGAATTTTTGGGATGCCTGATGTTTCGGGCGTTGGTGTTTCGTTTGGTGCCGAACGTATTTACGATGTTTTAGTGGCTCAGGATGCTTTTCCGACGGAGTCGCTTGAAATAACAAAAGCACTATTTGTAAATTTTGGAGAAAAAGAAGAAGCCTATTGTTTGCCTGTTTTGGCGAAACTCAGAAAAGCTGGTGTAAATGCAGAAATTTACCCGGAAAGCGCTAAAATGAAAAAACAAATGACCTATGCCAATCGCAAACAAATTGCCTATGTAATTTTGGCTGGTGACAATGAAATTGAAGCTCAAAAATTTACTTTGAAAAATATGGGCTCAGGGGAACAACAGGTAGTAAGTGCCGAGGAACTGATAAAAATCCTGTCAAAGTAAAATCTATTATCCGATATTGCCTTCATGAATTTTGAGGCAATGTATTATTTCATATCAAATCGCCCCATAAAAATCTTCGGCGGAGACGTTCGTTTTCCCTGATGTATGCCGTATTATCTGTGGTGCCATCCTTAGTGAAGTTGAAGGATGGTGCTTGTATGTTCAGTACTTTGTTGAACATACAAGCAGGTAACAGTTCCTTCTTTGTAAGAAAGACTCAATATTATTTTCATAAATTTGAAATACACAACATTCGGTTAGCGTAATTTGTCTCCCTTCATCGGGCTTGCGTCTTCCGACTAATTCTTCAACCATGGCAGACCGTATATTCGAAATCACACCAAATCACTTAACCTTCAACATAATTCAAGATATTCTTGAAAACAATGTAAAGCTTAGTCTTTCTGATATTTCAGTTCAGCTTATTCGTAAAAGTAAAAAGTATTTAGACGAAAAACTGGAGCGTGCAGAAAAGCCTCTTTACGGGATTAATACCGGTTTTGGCTCATTGTGCGACATCGAAATTTCGAAAGATGAGTTAAGTAAATTGCAGAAGAATCTGGTTGTTTCGCATGCCTGCAACCTTGGCCCCGAAGTTCCGGCAGATATTGTAAAACTAATGCTTTTATTAAAAGCTTATGCCCTCTCGAAGGGGAATTCTGCCGTCCAGTTATCTACGGTTCAGCGCATTATTGATTTATTCAACAATGATGTTCTTCCGGTGGTTTGCGAACAAGGTTCACTGGGAGCTAGTGGCGATTTGGCCCCTTTGGCAAAATTATTCCTGCCCTTACTTGGTTTGGGCGAAGTGAATTTTGAAGGTCGTAAAATGAAACCTGCAGCGGCGCTTGAGAAATTTGGCTGGGAACCGATAAAACTGGAAGCCAAAGAGGGACTGGCCTTACTGAATGGAACCCAGTTTATGAGTGCTCATGGTGTTTATACGCTGTTAAAAACTTTCCGCCTAATTGAGCAGAGCGATATCATTGGCGCACTTTCGCTCGATGCTTTTGATGGTTTACTCGAACCATTTTCCGAAAATATTCAACGCATTCGGCCACACAAAGGGCAGGCTGAAACGGCTGTGAATTTTAGAAATGTATTGGCAGGTAGCGAAATGCAGGCTCAACCCAAAGAGCATATTCAGGATCCTTATTCGTTTCGTTGTATTCCGCAGGTTCATGGAGCGGTAAAAGATGCTGTAAGATACGTGGCGGAGGTGATCGAAATTGAAATTAACTCAGTAACCGATAACCCAACTGTCTTTCCCGATGAGGATTTGATAATCTCGGGAGGTAATTTTCATGGCGAACCTCTGGCTCTTTCTCTCGATTTTTTGGCAATGGCCTTAAGCGAGTTGGGAAGTATTTCGGAGCGACGAACCTATCGTTTGATTGCCGGAGAGCGTGGCTTACCCGAGTTTCTGGTTGCCAATCCCGGATTGAATTCAGGCTTTATGATTCCGCAGTATGCTGCAGCTTCAATTGTTAGTCAGAACAAACAATTTTGTACACCATGTTCGGTTGATTCTATTCCATCGTCCAACGAGCAGGAAGACCATGTAAGTATGGGGGGAAATGCAGCTATAAAAGCACTTAAAGTGGTATTAAATACCGAAAAAATTCTTGCTATAGAACTCTATAACGCGGCACAAGCAATGGAATTTCGCAGACCGGTAAAATCGTCGCCATTTATCGAAAAATTCTTAAAAGATTACCGTCAAAAAGTTAGTTTCGTTGAGGAAGATGTGGTAATGTACGAAGGCATTAATAAGACTATTGAGTTTTTGAATTCAACGGAAACAAACCGTTTGACATAGTTATATAAAGTGACCCAATAATGTGGTATATAAGTCGATTATTTTTTTTCTGCAAAGCAAAAATAATTGGTATATGCAATGCAGAATCTAAACCGGGGTGTGCATTAGAACTTCGTGATGAGGATTCAAAGCGAAATGTGGAATAGCCTCCGTTATGGTGTTTTTGAGTCAAGTTTGTGCAAAGTTTTTTTTAGTAGTTTCAATGCGGAATAGATTTTTAATGCATATTTCGGTTTTAATTATCATGTTGGCATTAATCAATGAAAAAGGCTGAGGTATTTCTATCTCAGCCTTTTTTTTGAATCTATCTCAATTAAGTATTTATTGTTACTCAGCTTTTGACAAAAGTATTTTGTTGATATTGTCAATAAACATTTTTTTTGTGTCTTCTTTTGTACGGGCAATACCCGAAGTCATCGTCGGTTTTCCCTCCATAGGGATGTATAAAAATGCCGGAATACCCTTTATTCCAAATACCGATGCCAGTTCGCTCTCAACCTGCGTATCTATCTTATAAATATCCACTTTCCCTTTGTATTCGGTGGCTATTTCTTCCAAAATTGGAGCGGCAGTTTTACATGGTCCACACCAGTCGGCATAAAAGTCAATTAATACAGGTTTGTTGCCTTTAAATTTCCATTCTTTAGGCGAGTTTTCATAGTCCCATACCTTTTCAATAAACATGGCTTTAGTTATTTTTACAGCTGCATGGTCGTTTAGCGAAACTGTTTTAGTTGGTTTGTCTGAATTGTCGCTTTCCGATTTTGCCTGGCAGTTATTGAAACCTAGTAACACTGCAACTGCAATTACTAATGTGAAGAATGATTTTTTCATATTATATCAATTTAAATTTATTTTTTATTTTCGTCCAAATATATACAATAATTTATATATGTCCATAACAATTGCCGTGCCAACTTTAAAAAGTAATAAATTGACAGTTTTTTCTAAAAGCCTGACTTTCCGTATCTTGGATGCAACTCTATTTAAATACATAAAATCTAACCATTGCAATTGAATAATTAAACAAAAGAAGACGAGAATTAGTTTCGGATTTTTATTGACATTTGTATTTTAACCCGGAGTCGATTAATTATCTGAGGTTAAAAAATAATAGTGGAACTAGGGTTGTTTAGGGGTATTGATTGTTACAAGCTAATGATTTACGGGGTGGTTTTACCATGCTGGAGGAAGAACCCGAAGCCTATAAGCCCCTTTTGTAACCTATTTTTGTTCTAAGTTTGTTTTTGCTGCCTATGTTTGGAGACAACTTGAAGGACAATAATTATTTTATAAAATAAATCATTTTCTTCCTTCGTGCATTTTGCTTATTTTGAAGTCAATAATCTTTCAAAAATTTCGAAATGAAATGAGCATGAGAAATATTCACACATAGGGGATTAATTAAATCATGCGAGTTTCATCTTATACCTTAGAAAACAAAAAAATTAATAGGATGAAAAGTAGTGTAATGGTCTTGCTTGCAGCGTTTTTTTTATTCAGCTGCACTCAAAAAGAATTTGTTTCAACATCGGAGAATTATGTGCCGGAATTACCACAATTACAATCTGATGTTATGACCCCTGAGGTTTTATGGGCCTTCGGTCGTCTCGGTGGAGCACAAGTGTCGCCCGATGGGAAGTCTGTTTTGTACACTGTAAGTTACTACAACATTGAAGAAAATAAATCGTACCGCGATGTTTACATTATCCCGATAACGGGTGGTGAAGCCAAAAATATCACCAATTCGACAAGCAATGAGTTTAATGTGCTTTGGCGTCCGGATGGTAAAAAAATCGGTTACTTGTCGGGTGCGTCAGGAAGCATTCAATTGTGGGAAATGAATGCTGATGGCAGCGATGCAAAACAGGTTTCTGATATCGATGGCGGTATTTCCGGATTTAAGTATTCTCCCGACCAGTCGAAAATTTATTACCTGCAAGCTGTGAAGATAGACAAAAGTGTTCAGGATTTATTTCCCGATCTGCCAAAAGCTAACGCACGTATAGAGAACGATATCATGTATCGTCACTGGGATTCATGGCACGATTACACGTACAACCATATTTTTGTAGCAGATTATACGAAAGGTAAAGTTAGCAATGGGAAAGATATTATGGAGGGCGAACGTTTTGATTCGCCCATGAAACCATGGGGAGGAACCGAGCAGATTGTTTGGTCGCCCGACGGGAAAATTATTGCTTATACATGTAAGAAGAAAGTGGGCAAAGAATATTCGCTTTCAACCAATTCGGAAATTTATTTGTATAATATTGAATCGGGGAAAACTATCAACTTTACTTCAGGGATGATGGGTTACGACCAAAATCCGGTATTTTCACCCGACGGAAAATTCCTGGCATGGGAAAGTATGGAGCGCGATGGATATGAAGCGGATAAGATTCGTTTGTTTATTGCCGATTTGGACTCCGGAGAAAAGAAAGATTATTCAGAAAAATTCGACCAGAATGCTCAAAGTTTAAGCTGGAGTGCTGATGGAAAATCTATTTATTTTATCAGCGATATTCATGCCACCGACGAAATTTACCGCATGGACGTAGCTGATGGCTCAATTGTGCGCTTAACAAATGGTGTACATAATTATCAAAGTGCCATTCTTGTTGGCGATAAACTGTTGGCGCAAAAAGTATCCATGTCGCAACCGGCGGAATTGTATTTGGTTGATCCGCTTACAGGGAAAGAAGAGGCTTTGACCACCGTAAATAAAGGTATCCTCGACCAATTAACCATGGGGAAAGTTGAAAAACGCTGGATGGAAACCACCGACGGCAAACAAATGGCAGTATGGGTGATTTACCCTCCTCATTTCGATCCTAACAAAAAATATCCAACCTTACTTTACAACCAGGGTGGGCCACAAGGTACAGTTAGCCAGTTTTGGTCGTACCGTTGGAATTTTCAGATGATGGCTGCCAACGATTATATTGTTGTAGCTCCAAACCGAAGGGGATTACCCGGTTTTGGTCAGGAATGGAATGAACAGATTTCGAAAGACTATGGTGGACAAAACATTAAAGATTTGTTGACAGCTATTGATGAAATGGCCAAAGAACCTTTTGTTGACGAAAATAAACTAGGAGCAGTGGGGGCTAGTTATGGGGGGTATTCAGTCATGTATTTAGCTGGAAATCATGAAAAAAGGTTCAAAGCGTTTATCGCCCACGATGGTATTTTTAATTTCGAGCACATGTATACATCTACCGAAGAAATGTGGTTCGTGAATTTCGATTACGGAGGAGCTTATTGGGATAAAACCAACGCTGCAGCACAACGTTCGTATTCGTTTTCTCCACATAAATTTGTGCAAAACTGGGATACCCCAATTTTAATTGTGCAGGGAGAAAAAGATTATCGCGTTCCATCGGAGCAGGGAATGGCTGCTTTTAACGCTGCTGTTTTGCAAGGTGTACCAGCTCAATTGCTGTACTTCCCCGAAGAAAACCACTGGGTATTACAACCACAAAACGGAATTTTATGGCAACGGGTATTTTTTAATTGGTTAGATAAGTGGTTGAAATAGAACGATATTTGATTTTGTGTTCCAGGGACCAGCTAATGGCCTGAAAATACAAAGGATTCCATCCCGCTGAATTGCTTTAAACAGGGATGGAATCCTTTTTTTTGTACCAAACATTCGTGAGAGATGTAATTGGTGGTTGCTTGTGGTAGGTTTCAAGTTGAGTATTAACCTGCAATTTGAAACCCTTCAATTATTCCTGTAACATTTTTTCCATAAGGTTTTTAGCAGTAAGGTTACCTTTCTGTTTGATAAAATCACGTGGTGTACTATCGCCAACTTCATAAGTAACTGCTTCAGCTCCAAACTCATAAAAAATAGAAACTGTGGAGTTTACTTTTGGCGAAGAGGGATCGTCTGGTTTTATATTCGGGTGGTAATTTTGAATATCCTTGGCCATTGCATTTATAACTTTGGGTACCAGCCACGGCATATTCCCTTTCTCTTCAGGTGCAATGGTGTAATAAATATCGTGATACGTAGAATGAAAATCAATTGCAAAATAAAATTTGCCGCCTTCAGCAACTTTGGTTTTCATAAATTTTCTAATGGTTTGGGTTTCGGGTTGGTTAAATTTTTCCCAATCGCGATTGAGGTCGATACCGCCTGAGCTATGCCGCCAGTGTCCGTTGTCAACACCGTCGGGATTTACACAGGGAACCACACAAACCAGGTATTCGTTTCTGAATTTGTTCGCAAGTTCGTCATCGTCACAAAGTCTTTCAACAAACGCCTTCATGGCCAGCCAGCCTGTTACTTCAGGCGGATGTTGGCGCGAGAGGACCATAATTAGTTTTTTACTATCGGGATTCCCAATTTGCAGCGCATTAATTGAGCGCTGCTCTTTACTTTTGCCAATTTCGTTAAACGAAATAGAAGGTTTCTCTGCCAGGTTTGTAGCCCATTTATTGATATCTTTCGAAACAATTAATTCTTGTGCAGCCACCCAGGTAGTATCGGGACTTACGCTAAGGGCAAAGGTGCAAAATTTTGGTGTTTCCCTTTTGGCAATCGAGGCTGTGTCGCTCACAAAAACGGAGGAATCTACTGCAGTCCAGCTTGTGCCGTCGGAGCTAAGTTTTGGATGATATCTGTGCCCCACGCCATCGGTGTAGGTAATTTTTAGCTGAATATCTTTTTCCTCGTCCGACCAAATTTTAAAGGCATACCAAGGACTTGGATTTATTGGTGAGTTTTCTGGAGTGATTAAAACGGTCACTTCATTCTCGTCGGTAAGGGCCACGCCGTTTAAACGGGCTCCGTCGAACTCATTCGAACAATAAATTCCATTTCCCAGATCATAGGTTTGTTTTAATTGGTACTGGATTGGTCGGGTTAAGGTGCTAACTTTTTTTATGGGAGCCTGGCCTTCCCATTGTTTTTCTTTGGGTTTACAGGAGAAAAGAGAAAACGCAATCCAGGAAATGACTAAAAACGTGTTAAAATTTTTATACATGATTCATAATGGTTTATTTTTTTTTAAATCTAAACATTTTGAATCAAAAGCGTATTTTTGAAAAATTAACTGAAGTAAATTTCATGCAAAAAATACATATTGGTTTTATTGGCGCCGGAAGCATAGCCTCTGCTCATGTTTATGCCATTCAGGCTTTAAAATTTTATTACAGCGAAGTTCCCGAAATTGTGCTGGAGTCGGTTGCCTCTGCAAGAAAAGAGAGTCGTGAAGCATTTGCAAAAAAGTATGGTTTCATAGTCGCTGAGTCGGTAGAAGAATTTGCCCGCAACGAAAAAGTTGAGGCAGTGTTTATTTTAGGGCCAAACAAAGTGCATGCCGCGCATTTTGAATTGGCACTAAAAATGCCAAATGTAAAGTACATTTACCTCGAGAAACCGGTTTGTTCGTCGCAGGTAGAAGAACAAAAGATGAAGGATTTGCTGAAAAATGCAGCACCTGGCATAAAAATACAGGTTGGTTTTCAATATTTGCAAACCTCTTCAGTGCGCGAAGGGTTAAAATTCTGGAAATCGGGGATATTGGGAAAGCCCATTCATTTCGATTTAAAATATTATCATGGCGATTATTTGCAGGAAAGTTATCGGAAAAAGCGCGTAACCCGTTTAACCCCAGCGCCGGATGGTGGAGCAATGGCCGATTTGGGATCGCACGGAATTAGCTTGTTAATGGCTTTTATGGGGGAAAACCTGCAAATTACGAGTGCACTGCAAGCAGGAAATTTTGATGGAGTTCCGGCGGGGTCTGATTTGTTTAGCTCTCTTTCATTGTATGATCCGCAAGCGGGTGCCGTTGGAAATATGTCGGCCAGCCGGATTAGTTCAGGAACAGGCGATTTGGTGTATCTCGAAATTTATGCCGAAAAGGGAGCTTTTCGTTACTCATCAAAAAATTCTGATTACTATGAATATTATATGGAAGGTTCAAATCAATGGATAAAACATATTGTGGGCGGTAATTACATGCCAGTGAGCAGTTTTCCTTCCGGGCATGTGCCTCCAGGCTGGTTGCGTTCTTTGGTGCATGCTCATTATCAGTTTTTTAGCGGCGATGACTCCGAGTCGGTAATTGCCGATTTAAATCATGGTTTATCTGTACAACGAATCGTTAGAGAAACAGCAGAACATTTAAAAACTTTCAGAAAAACTTTTAGAAATGAAAAGTAGAAAAAGTGGAATTTTACTTCATATAACTTCTTTGCCAGGAGGCGAGGGAATTGGAACTTTGGGGAAAGAGGCCTTTCTGTTTGTCGATTTTTTAAAGGAAACCGGGCAAAAACTGTGGCAGATTCTACCGCTGGGACCAGTGGGCTTTGGAAATTCTCCTTACCAATGTTATTCAGCTTTTGCCGGCAATCCGTTGTTAATTGATTTTGACTTACTGATTCATGAAAAATTACTTTCGGTAGAAGAGCAGGGCGAAATTCCAAAATTTAAAAATAAAAAGGTATTGTTTGAGGATGTGGCTGTATGGAAAATGCCAATTCTTAGAAAAGTATACAGTAATTTTAAAAAGAAACAATACGATTCTTTTAGCTACGAATACTGGCGTTTTTTAGATGAACACGCATGGTGGCTAAACGATTATGCATTATTTATGGCTGCCCGTCATTATTATAATGGTTTGCCATGGAGTAAGTGGGACAAGGAAATAAAATTTCGTGAGATAAATGCTCTGAAAAAGTTAGAAGAGAAACTGGCCGAAGAAGTAGAATTTGAGAAGTTTTTACAGTTTTTGTTTTTTCGCCAGTGGCACCGGTTGAAAAATTATGCCAATGAAAACGGGGTTCAGATTTTTGGCGATGTGCCCCTCTATGTTTCAGGCGAAAGTTCCGATATTTGGGCAAATACCGATATTTTTCTTCTCGATGACGATTTAAATCCAATAGAAGTTGGGGGAGTTCCACCCGATTATTTTTCGGAAACAGGACAGCTTTGGGGAAACCCTGTGTTCAACTGGTCGCGACTGGAAGAGCGCCATTACGACTGGTGGATTGCCCGGCTGCATTTTAACCTGCGTATGTTCGACCAGGTGCGAATCGACCATTTTCGCGGTTTGGAATCGTTTTGGTCAGTGCCGGTCGACGAAGTAACTGCCATTAACGGCGAATGGATTCCTGCGCACGGACATAATTTGTTTTCGATGCTAGAAGGACAACTGGGCGAGCTGATGTTTATTGCCGAGGATCTAGGAATTATTACTCCTGAAGTGGATAAGCTTCGCGAAGATTTTAGGCTGCCTGGAATGAAAGTGTTGCAGTTTGCCTTTGCAACCGATGCTGCAAATAAAGATTTACCTCACAATTACCTGAAAAACTTTGTGGTATATACCGGGACGCATGACAATAATACAACTTTGGGCTGGTTGCAGACTCTTCAGCCCGAAGAGAAGAAAATGGTGGAAAAGTATGTGGGAAGTCCGGCAGAAAAGGGATTGAGAAAAATTGTGGAGATGGCCATGGCTTCGGTGGCAAAAATTGCAATTATTCCTATGCAGGATATTCTGGAATTAGACTCTAAATCGCGTATGAATGTTCCCGGAACAGCTTTTGGTAACTGGGGGTGGCGTTTCGATTGGAAACATTTAAAGAACACACAAAAGGAATTTCTAAAAGAGTTGACAAAGAAGTATAACCGGTAGTGAGCTTGTGGGGTCTATAGCTTGAGTTGTGGAGAATTGGTGGTTACCAAGCTGATTTCGACAAATATAGCCACTCAATTCGCTTATTTATATCAGAAAATGATACATAATTTTGAAGTGCTTTTTTTTCGCTTGTTGCGAGAGAAGTCGGGATAGTTGGCTTCGAACGAATGTTGTTTCAAGAAATTTTGGAGTGATTTGTGCAAAAATTGGCGAAATCCGAAAGGAAATCCGGAATCGCACAATTTATGCACTCAAAAAAGGTTTAAAATCGGCTGCTATTCTTATTTTCATACTCCCTGATATCTTCCGAATTCGTAATTAGCATTACCAATTACTCCTTCTTATTTTTAACAGCACTGCATAACTGCCTGCAAAAATTTCTTGGGTTGCTCGGCATGTAACCAGTGCCCAGCTTCGGGGATATCAACAATTCGGGCATCAGGATAAATTTTCTTGATCAGAATTTCGTCTTCGGGCAAAATGTATTTCGACAAAAGTCCGCGGATAAAAATAACCGGATAGCTGGTAATCGGTGTTCGATCGTCGAGCCAGTTGTAGTTTACTCCGCTAACGATTTCATCCAGGTGGTTGTACAGAACTTCTGCATTAACGCGCCATTTAAATTGTTTGCTTGTTTTGTCCTTCACTACATTTTTTAAAAGAAACTGTCTGATGCGGGCATCGTCCAGTTTTTCGGCCATAAAATCGTTTACATCATTTCTCGATTTTACCAATGAAAAGTCGATTTCCTGCATGGCTAGTAAAATATTTCTGTGCAGGTTAAACTGGCTGTCCTCATTTAAAAGCAGATAATCTTTCGGTGCAATGTCGGCAATAACCAATCTTTCTATCTTCTCCGGAAAATCAGCTGCAAACCACATGGCTACTTTCCCTCCCATGCTATGCCCAAGCAAAATTGCTTTTTCAATCTTATGTTGTTCGAAAAAGGTTTCTAAATCGTTTCGCATATCGTTGTAAGTATGCGAGTCGGCGTTGGGCGAACGACCATGGTTGCGTTGGTC
This sequence comes from Draconibacterium sp., assembly GCA_041583785.1. GTDB lineage: Bacteria > Bacteroidota > Bacteroidia > Bacteroidales > Prolixibacteraceae > Draconibacterium. The sequence continues at coordinate 17,698 of JBFHFE010000037.1, forward strand.
AAGCATGTAAACCGTATGTTTCTCAGCCAGTCGTTTTCCAATATTTGCCCAGTTATCCGACGAGCCATAAAGTCCGTGTAAAATTACAATGGGAGTGCCACTCCCTTGTTTTTTGTAAAATAATTCCATTTTTTAGTTTCTGTTTCAGTTGCGTGTTCAGCCCTGGTTTTCATTTTGGTTATCAAAAGGCATTGTAAAAGAGGTTGGCAGTGTGAGTTTTAATTATTTGCTAAGTGAAAAATTACCGGCATACGGCAATTTTTAACATAAAAACAGCGAAATTGTCGCTGCTTTCGTATGCATACTATCTTCCAACTTCCTGCTTAGCACTTGCAACTTTGTTCTTCTTTTACTTCAAACAATCTAAATATTTCTGAATTGTGTTTTCCAGTCCAAGGTATAAAGCATCAGCAATGAGCGCATGTCCTATTGAAACTTCTTTCAGATTTGGGATTTTATGGTACATGTACTTTAAATTTTCGAGACTTAAATCGTGCCCGGCATTCACACCTATTTCCAGTTTTTCGGCCAGTTTTGCTGCGATAACAAAAGGTTCGATAGCCTTGGCTTTATCAATAGGGTAGAGAGTTGCATAAGGTTCGGTATACAATTCAATGCGGTTGGTCTTTATTTCGGCGGCTCCTTCAATGGCTTTTTCATCGGCGTCGACAAAAATGGATGAACGAATTCCATGTTCGTGCAATCGTGCAATTACCTCTTTAAGAAAACCCATATTTTTCCAGGTGTCCCATCCGTGGTCGCTGGTAAGTTGAGCTTCGGTGTCGGGCACCAGCGTTACCTGGTCGGCTCGAACTTCAATAACCATTTTCAGGAATTCCTCACTCGGATAGCCTTCAATATTGTATTCTGTTTTAATCAGTGGTTTTATCTCGTAAACATCTTTGCGGGTAATGTGCCGCTCATCGGGGCGAGGATGAATGGTAATGCCTTGAGCACCAAATTTCTGACAACGAATAGTAGCCTCTTTTATACTTGGAACTTTACCACCGCGAGAGTTTCGCAGTGTTGCTATTTTGTTTATATTTACACTTAGTCTGGTCATACTTTTAAAATTTAAAAACGCAAGTTATAATTTTCAGATTGAACATTAACATTAAACAAAAAGTTTTGTTAGCAGAAAAATTAATATCAAATGTTATTTCATCGGTTCGGAGTTCGGAAAAAGGCAAAAAGGCCTTGAGCCAGATGGATGTTTATCGGGTGTCGCATATTCCGGTTGTTGATGACGCTGAATATCTGGGACTGATTTCAGATAAATTTATTTACGATATGAATTTGGTTGAACAGCCCATTTCGAAAGAGTTAAGTAAGTTAAATACAGTGCATGCACACCAGGATGAACATATATTCGAACTGGCTATTGTAATGTATAAGCTAAAGATAAGTGTGCTTCCTGTATTGGATGAAGAGCATTATTATTTGGGGGCAATTACTTTGTATGATTTGGCACGCAGGTTTGCAAGTTTGTTCTCGCTGCACGAAGTGGGCGCCGTGCTTGTTCTCGAAATGAATGCTAATGATTATGCCATTTCACAAATAAGTCAGATAATAGAAAGCAATGATGTAAAAATTTTAAGTTTCTTTATCGACCGAAAACCGGGGACGAACAATATGGATGTAATAATTAAATTAGATACCGAAGAGCTTTCAGGAGTGGTGCAGGCTTTAATGCGTTATAATTATAATGTAAAAGCTGTTTACCAGGATCACTCGATGCTTAACGATTTGTACCAGGACCGCTTCGATCAATTTATGAAATTTATGAATATTTAAACCCACGTAAATGAAAGTTGCAGTTTTTGGTACTTTAGTTTCTGATGAGTTTGTTCCTGTACTGCAGGAGTTTTTTCAGTTTCTGGAAGAGCACAAAATTGAAGTACAATTGTATAAACCATTTTATACTCATTTGGTTGAAGATTTAAGAACAACAACCTATTATTCGTCGTTTTTTCATTCGTATTCAGATTTCGACGAGGATAATAAGTTTATTTTTAGTGTGGGGGGAGATGGAACATTTTTAAAGTCGGTGTTGCAAATTCGTAATTTTTCGATACCCGTAATTGGCGTAAACAGTGGTCGTCTGGGATTTCTTGCCGATATATCGGAAGATCAGGTACACAATGCTCTGAATAATATTTTTACAGGTAATTATAAAGTAGACGAGCGTTCGATGTTGGAAGTGCAATTTTCGGACAGGGAAAACCTGGACTTTAATTTTGCCTTAAACGAAATGGCAGTGTTGAAAACAGATAACTCTTCGATGTTAAATATAACAGCCTATATCGATGGCGAGTTTCTGAATAATTATTGGGCCGATGGTTTAATAATAGCAACTCCTACAGGTTCTACTGCCTATTCTTTAAGTGTTGGTGGTCCTATATTAACGCCAAATTCAAAGAATTTTGTAATTACTCCGCTGGCTCCTCATAATTTAACCATACGTCCAATAGTTGTTCCCGATAATTGCGAAATAAAACTTAGAGTAGAAGGAAGGGGAACAAATTACCTTACCTCTTTAGATTCGCGTTCGGTATCGGTAGAGTTTTCAACTCTGTTAAAAATAAATAAGGCAGCTTTTAAACTGAAGACTCTACAACTGCCCTTACAGCCGTTTTTTAACACTTTGCGCACCAAATTAATGTGGGGAATCGACCGCAGAAACTGAATTTCATGGCCTACTTAACAATTTTTAATCTTTGTTTCGGTTTTATAATAACAAAGGGGTATGTTATTTTTAGAATTATATTACTTTTGTAGCTTTTGAAAGCAAAAGTTGTGTCGTTTAAAAGCGATTAAGTTCATTGATATTCAGTTTGTTATGAGAAGGTATTTTGATTTTTTTAATACTCGTTTAAACGTGTTTTTTTTAGAAAATACGGGAGTAAAAAACTGATAACCATCTCTTTTTCGTGAATTGAATAGAATGATGAAAATAACATGTCTGAAAGCAATGTTAAATAAACGGATTTGAATACCAACATGAAAAAATTAGTATTGGTGTTTGTAACAGTTTTGCTGACTGTTTCAGGATATGCACAAAAAACAGCTGACATAGGAATTTGGGGCGGTTCGTCAACACTCTTTGGAGATATGGATGATAATACCCCTTTTCAATCGTTCAATTTAAATTTTGGAGCTTATTTCAGGTATAATATTAATGCACGAATTGGAATTCGTACCATGTTTTTACATGGTAAGTTTGCTGATGAAGGATTAGTAGAAGGTTCGGATTGGAACTACGATAAAAGCGTAGAAGATTTATCGGTTCAGGTAGAAATAAATTATTTGAGGTATATATTGGGTTCAAAAAAAATGCGTTGGAGCCCTTATGTAACAATAGGAGTAGGGATGGCTTATTTTAAATACAACTTTAATCCGGGGGAGATAGAAGCGTTTAATCCAGATTATCCGGAATTAGAGTACGCTGTTGACGGAACTCTGAGTAGTTCCCCTTCTCAGGAGTCAGTTGCTACTCCGACCATACCTTTTGGATTTGGAGTAAAATATACAATTGGCGAAAGATTTGGAATAGGTGTTGAATATCAGATGAGAAAATATATGAGTGACAAATTGGATGACCTTGACGACCCCTTGTCGTTTGAAACGGATGCAGGAGAACTGATTAGTTATAACGATGGTAGCCATAACAACGACTGGGGAGGATATTTAGGAATACATGTTACTTATAAAATATACATAGGCAAAAAAGCGTGTCCTGCCTACGACAGTAAAAATTGGTAATGAAATCGTTCAGAAACAGGTTAAAAAAAGATAATATTCCGGAACATGTTGCCATAATAATGGATGGCAATGGCCGGTGGGCTGCCAAACATGGTAAGGCCCGTGTAGTTGGACATGAAAATGGTGTTGAATCGGTTCGATCGGTTGTTGAAGGTGCCGGAGAAATAGGAGTTAAACATCTTACTTTGTACGCCTTTTCAACAGAAAACTGGGATCGACCAAAAGCCGAAGTAGATGCATTAATGGGTTTATTGGTTCATGCTATTGAAGCCGAAGCTGAATCGTTAATGAAAAATAATGTCAGATTAAATGCCATAGGTAATATTGCCAGCATGCCTCAGGAAGTTCGTGATAAACTAAACCGATGCATTAACTACCTTAAAGATAATACCGGTCTTAATTTGATTTTAGCCTTAAGCTATAGTGGCCAGTGGGAAATCGTAGACGCCGTTAAAAAGCTGGTAAACGACGCTATAAATAATAAAATAGAAATAGAAAAGATAAACAATAAGCTGTTTTGTAGTTATTTGTCAACCGCAAATATACCCGACCCGGAACTCCTCATAAGAACAAGTGGTGAATTTCGGGTAAGTAATTTTTTGTTGTGGCAAATTGCTTATTCCGAGTTGTATTTTACTGATAAATTATGGCCAGATTTTAGAAAGGAAGATCTTGATGAGGCTATATATGATTACCAAAACAGAGAAAGACGGTTTGGAAAAACAAGTGAACAGTTAACGAGCTAATTTTATGAATAGAATGGGAAAATCGATAATTACCCTATTATTTCTTTTTGTCGTATCGGTGCCAAAACTTTTTGCGCAGGAAGCAGATAGTACAAATTTTTCAATTTATTATTCGAGTGCCAGGAAATACACCATCGCTGATGTACAAGTTTCCGGAATTAAATACCTCGATAAAACAGTATTAATTCAGTTATCAGGACTAAAAGTCGGTGACGAAATAGTTATTCCAGGAGATGAGTGTACAATGGCTATTAAAAAGCTTTGGCAACAAGGGCTTTTTTCGGATGTAAAAATTAGGGCAACAAAAGTTGTTGGAGACAAAATCTGGATTGACATAAGCCTTACAGAACGCCCGCGTTTAGCTGATGTAAATTTTTATGGTATCTCGAAGTCGGAAAAAGACGATATTACCGAAAAGGTGCTACTGCTTCGGGGAAGTCAGATTACGGACAACCAGATAAACAGTGCCGAGCGTACCATTAAAGGTCTTTTTCATGCAAAAGGATTTTTAAATACCGAGGTAAATATTGTTCAACGCGACGATACTACTCAAAACAACAGTGTAATTCTCGATATTAATATCGATAAACAAGAAAAAGTAAAAGTAAATAATATCGAAATTTATGGTAACGAAGCCATTAGCGATATTACACTGGAGCGGGCGATGAAAAAAACTCACGAAAAATCGCTCCGTAACTTTTTTAAAACTAAAAAGTTCTTAGAGGATGAGTATAAAACCGATAAGGGACTAATTATTGACAAGTTCAACGAAAAAGGGTATCGCGATGCGCTTATAACAAACGATTCAATCTATCAGGTTGAAATTGGTAAGAAAGATAAGCCAAGAGTAAATATCGATATTGATATTGATGAAGGTTCTAAGTATTATTTTGGTGATATTAAATGGGTGGGAAATACAGTATATAATTCCTACGACCTAAACCGAACTTTAGGTATTAAGAAAGGTGATGTTTTTAACCAGAAAATTCTCGATAAACGTTTGTTTGATAACGATGAAGGGTTAAATAATTTATACCTCGACCGTGGCTACCTGTTTTTTAACCTCGAACCCGTAGAAGTAAATATTAATAAAGATACCATTGATTACGAGATGCGTATTTACGAAGGAAAGCAGGCGACCATTAACGAAGTGCGGATTGTGGGTAACACAAAAACCCACGAGCACGTAGCACGACGCGAACTGCGTACCTATCCCGGTGACTTATTTAGTAAATCGTTGCTGATGCGTTCGTACAGGGAGTTGGCACAGCTCGGACATTTCGATCCGGAAGCCATTAACCCGGACGTGCAGCCACACCCTGAAGACGGAACTGTAGATATTGAATACCAGTTACAAGAAAAAGCAAACGACCAGATTGAACTTTCAGGTGGTTGGGGAGCCGGAATGTTTGTAGGGTCTGTAGGGCTAAAATTTGCCAACTTTTCGGTACGAAATATATTTAACAAGGAAGCATGGAGGCCATTACCTACAGGAGACGGGCAAACTTTAAGCCTTCGCTACCAAACCAGTGGAAAATATTATCGCACAGTTAGTTTGTCGTTTATCGAGCCTTGGTTGGGTGGTAAAAAACCAAACTCTCTCTCGGTTTCGTTATCGCATTCGCGCATTAATTATAGTGCCAATAATTATTATTCGTCAGGTAGTTACGGAGGTTATTCGCAGTACGGCTATAGCAGTGCGTATGGCTATTCTCCCTATGGTTATGGGTCTTATTATAATAGTTACGATTCCTCATCTTCTACTGAAGATGACCAGATTTGGGCAACTTCCGCTCTTTCGTTAGGGTATGGTTACCGCTTATCTTGGCCTGATGACTACTTTACCATATACCATGAACTTTCATTCGAGCATTACAATCTACAAAATATGGGGAGTTACTTCTACTTTCTGGCCGACGAGGACGGAGAAGTTAACGGTACCTTTGATAACCTGAGTTTTAAAACCGTTATTGGGCGAAGCTCAGTTGATAATCCTTTATACACCAGAAGGGGTTCAAGTATGTCGCTAGCCATTAAATTAACACCTCCTTATTCTTGGTTTAATGATAAAAACTATTCCGACCCGAGTATGTCGAACAGCGAAAAATACGATTGGATTGAATACCACAAATGGTTATTTAAAGGTGAAATGTACAGCCCGCTTAGTAATCCGAATGGAGAACATACCGTGGTGCTGAAAACAGCATACGAACTTGGATTCCTGGGGTATTACGACGAAGGAAAACAGTCTCCATTTGAAGGTTTTATTGTTGGAGGATCGGGTATGTCGGGTTATAACATTTACGGAACCGACTATGTGGCCTTACGTGGATATGAAGATTATTCCTTAAGTCCAAGTAATGGTTCTAACATGTACTCAAAATTTACCGCCGAGGTTCGTTTCCCTGTTACTCTGAAACCAAGTGCCACTATTTATGCGCTGGCATTCCTGGAAGCAGGTAGTACTTCAACGAGTTTTAAAGACTATAATCCTTTTAATTTGTACCGTTCTGCCGGACTAGGTGTTCGAATTTACTTGCCGATGTTTGGTTTGATGGGGATCGATTGGGGATATGGATTCGACGATGTGCCGGGTGATTCCGAAGCTTCGGGTAGCCAGTTCCACTTTGTAATTGGTCAGCAGTTTTAATTAAAAACCATTTTGGCATAATATATGATAGATAACAACCAGTTTAACTAAAACAAAAATTGCCATGAAAAAGATAATTTTTACCGTAGTCGTTCTGTTCTCTGTAGCCGTAGTTTCTAATGCCCAGAAATATGGGTTTATCGATTCAGAATATATAATGGAAAATATTCCATCGTTTACCGCAGCTCAGGAACAGCTTAATCAGCTGTCAACTCAATACCAGAAAGAACTGGAATCTATGCATGCCGAGATTGAACAAATGTATCAGGATTTTCAGGCAGAAAGTGTTTTGCTTTCAGAAGATATGAAACGCAAACGGGAGGATGTAATTATTACCAAAGAAAAGGATTACAAAACTTTACAACGTAAATATTTTGGGCCAAGCGGCGATTTGTACAAAAAACGTCAGGGACTGGTAAAACCAATTCAGGATGATATTTTTAATGCTGTACAAGAACTGGCAACCGAAGGAAGTTATGCCGTTATTTTTGATAAGGCGGGGGGAACAACCATGTTTTATACCAACCCTCGTTACGACCTTAGCGATAAAATTCTTCAAAAACTGGGCTATAAATAGTTAGAAGAAAGCTCTCGAATATTTAGCCGGATTGATGAAGCAAAAGTGCTATAAAATTAGAGAGGATGTAGCTAAATGGGAAGTGTATTTTATTTATAATTGGTATTAAATACTATATTTGCAAGCAAAATTAATAAGACCACATTGATTATGAGAAATTTAATGAAACTGTTGGCTGTGTTCGTTTTCACAGTAATAACATTTACAGCCGCTAATGCGCAAACTCCAAAATTCGGACATGTTGATTTACAGGCTCTCGTACGTGTAATGCCCGAGTACACTGCTGCCGAAACAGAAATGAATACTTTTCAGAAAGAATTGGAAGAGATTTTAGGGGAGATGCAACAAGATTATCAAGCAAAGTTAGCCGAGTTTGAGGCACTTGGCGCTGAGGCATCGGAAATTAAAAAGAATGCAAAAATAGCTGAAATACAAGATGTTCAGCAACGTATTCAAAACTACCAGGTAACTGCGAACCAACAAATTCAGCAAAAACAAAGCGAGTTGCTACAACCCGTTTTTACAAAAGCAGAGGGAGCAATCGAATCTATTGCCAAAGAAAAGGGGTTGGTTTATGTATTCGATATCGGTACAAGAGTAATTTTATATAAATCTAACGAAAGTCTAGATGTATTGCCTTTAGCTAAAATAAAGTTAGGAATTCAGTAACGAAATTATTGAGAATAACAAAAAAGCCACCTGTTAAAATTCAGGTGGCTTTTTTATTTTAAAACATATTGTAATCATTATAGATAAAACCTATATTTAAAGGCAAAATAGGAAAAATTTATACTGAATATTTACCAACCCGCAAAAGATATGTCAGCAACAAAAAAGAGTCAGCAAATAGAGAAAAATGAAAATGAAAATACCTCAAAATTATTTGAAATTGCCTGGGAAGTATGTAACCAGGTTGGAGGTATTTATACTGTAATACGTTCAAAAGTACCCTCGGTAATTGAAAAATGGGGTGTCGATAATTATTTTTTAATTGGTCCGTATTTCGAAGATCAGGCTGTGGCGCATTTCGATCCGGCAACCGATTACTCAACGCCAATTGGAAAGGCTGTATTGGAGATGCAGGCACGCGGCTTTGATGTGTATTACGGGCAATGGATTGTGTCAGGAAGGCCCAATGTAGTGCTTTTTAATCCTTATTCAGTTTACGACAAGCTTGGTGAAATAAAACATTTTCTTTTTCAGGATTATCATATTTCTATTCCCGATGGTGATGAGTTGCTCGATAAAGTTGCAGCGTTTGGATTTCAGGTAAAAGAGTTTTTCCATTATTTATGTGCCGAAGATTTTTGTGATAATAAAATTATTGCACATTTTCACGAATGGATGGCGGGTATTCCAATTCCCGGTATCAGAAAATCTAATTTGAATATTAAGGTGGTTTTTACTACTCATGCAACTCTGCTAGGGCGTTACCTGGCAATGAACGACCATGAATTTTATAGTCACCTGCCATTTTATAACTGGGAACAGGAAGCAACGAAGTTTAATGTAAAACCTATAGCCGAAATAGAGAGAGCTTCGGCTCACGGGGCACATGTTTTTACAACCGTTAGCGAGGTAACGGCAAAAGAATGCACTTATCTTTTGGGGCGGACTCCCGATAAAATATTACCTAATGGCCTAAACATTCAACGATTTGAGGCTATGCATCAAATTCAGATTCAACACGTGCAAGTGAAGGAGCAAATTGAAGAATTTGTGAGGGGGCATTTTTTCCAAAGTTACTCCTTCGATTTAGACAAAACCTTGTACTTTTTTACATCAGGGAGATATGAGTATCACAACAAAGGTTATGACCTTACTCTGGAGGCGCTGGCAAGGTTAAACTGGAAAATGCAACAAGCAGGGTCTGATATGACTGTGGTGTCTTTTTTTATCACCAAACGTCCGTTCTATTCGTTTAACCCCGAAGTGTTGCAATCGAAAGCGCAAATTGAAGATATACATAGGGTAGCAGAAGAAATAACTAAACAAATTGGTGATCGCTTATACGATGACATCACTGCAGCAAACGGTTCCTATCATTTTCCTGATTTAAGCGAAATGGTTACCGATTATCTGAAGTTGAAGTTACGACGAAATATCCAAAGTTGGAGAACCAATAGTTTGCCCAAAATCGTTACCCATTCGCTGGTTGATGATGCCTCAGATGAGATTCTGAATTTCCTTCGTTCGTCAAATTTGGTAAATAACCGTCACGATAAGGTGAAAATTGTATATCACCCCGATTTTATTTCTACATCGAACCCTCTGTTTAAAATGGATTATACTCAGTTTGTACGCGGTTGTCATCTTGGAATTTTCCCAAGTATGTACGAACCATGGGGATATACACCTCTTGAGTGTTTGGCGAGCGGACTGCCATCGGTAACCAGCAACCTTGCCGGTTTTGGCGATTATGTTGTTAATAATATTCCCGATCACGAAGAAAGAGGAATGTATATTATTGACCGTACTGATGGTAATTTTCATAGAGCTGCAGAAGAGTTGGCAAATATTATGTTTGATTTTGTTAAACTATCGCGTCGCGAACGGATTTCGTTAAGATACAAGTGCGAGGAGTCTTCGTTGCACTTCGACTGGTCTAACCTGGGTAAATTTTACGACGAAGCCTACGATATCGCTTTTAAACGCTAATATTGTTTTTATGAAACTGTCCCCAATTGGAGTCTTCGATTCAGGTTATGGCGGGCTCACTGTGCTGCAAGAGCTGATTAAATCGATGCCCGGATACGACTTTTTGTACCTTGGAGATAATGCTCGTACCCCATACGGAACACGATCGTTTGATGTGGTTTATCAGTATACCTTGCAAGCTGTTAAATATCTGTTTAGCCAGGGATGCCCTTTGGTAATTCTCGCTTGTAATACGGCATCGGCCAAAGCGCTACGTAATATTCAGATGCTCGATTTGCCAGATTTTGCCCCAAATAACCGGGTGTTAGGCGTAATCAGACCAAGTGTTGAAAAAGTTGCAGAGATTACCAGTAATGGTCATGTGGGTGTTTTAGGAACCCTTGGTACTGTAGCCTCTCAATCGTACCCTATAGAACTCAAAAAGTGGTCAAAAGGGAATGTGAAGTCAACCGTGCAGGAAGCCTGTCCTATGTGGGTGCCCCTGGTCGAAAATAACGAAATTGATTCGGAAGGAGCCGATTACTTTGTTCGAAAGAATATTCAGAATATTCTTGCAAAAGACAAGGAATTGGACACACTGATTTTGGGTTGCACGCACTATCCCTTGCTATTAAAACTTATTCAGAAATATGTTCCGGCTGAAATTCAGATTCTTACACAGGGGCATATTGTTGCCGAGAAACTGGTTGATTATCTGCAGCGGCATCAGGAAATGGATCACCGGATTTCGAAAAGTGGTTCTATTGAATTTCAAACCACCGAATCAGCAGAAATTTTTGAAAGTAATGCGGCCTTGTTTTTAGGTAAAAAAGTAAAGGCCAAAGCCATTCGTTTGTAATAACCCGGGTTCGATTAATTATCTTGCACATTTCTGTAATTCAGAGGTGAATAATTAATCGTCGAACCCGGGTTAAGAATTGCCTTGGATTGCTCCGCACTTCTTTAAAAATCTTGAAGTTGGTTAAAAATGTAGCCGTTCTTCAAAATAAACTTTTGCAAAAGCTATGTAGATTTCTATCGATACATTGCCAGAGTTTGTGTCGTCTTCCAAAACGGTTTTACTTTTTACTTGTTTTACTGTCGCGTTGTAAGTTTGGTGCGATATCTTTTGGGCGCCTATTCGCTGTAGTTAAATGAGTTGAAGAAAAAAGCCGGAAGCGTTAAGATAAAATTTATTCTTGCTTCAAGCTTCTCATTTTTAGCTCCAAAGCTTCTCTGGATAGTCGCCATTTTTAATCAAATTTTTAATTTTTTCAACAACTATGGGTTTGTCTTCTTTATAAGTTACCCCAAACCATGGAGAATCAGCTTCGAGCACTTTCGCAGTTGCTGTTTTTTCTTGGATCATTTCAAAAACAACCGAAGGAATATACATTTCTGATTTTGGTTTGTCGATTTCTTTTTTCAGGAAATCAATAAATTTACTTTCGAGTGTTGCAAAAATCGAAGGTTTAAATCCCCAAAAATTCATTGAAGCACTTTCGTTTCCTGTCATTGTAGTTTCGCTTCCGTCGGCTTCAACCGAAATTACAGCTTCTCCTTTTTTGAAGATTTTAACTGTTTCTACAATTTTTATTAAGTTTTGTTTCTCATTAACTGTGCAAATTCCGCGCGAAACAGAACCAAAGTCTGACAAGGTATTTTTTAAGCGATATCCTACCATTGCAAACTCTGAATCTTCTTTAGACGAAGTCAGAAACTTAGCCATGACTTGGTAACTGTTTTTTCCATAAAAGTCATCGGCATTTAAAGCACAAAACGGTTCTTGTATAACATCTTTTGCTACTAAAATTGCATGTGCTGTACCCCATGGTTTTTCGCGACCTTTAGGAAGAGTAAATCCTTCCGGAAGTCTGTCAAGTTCTTGAAAAACATATTCAACTTTAATTTTATCCTTTAGTTTAGCATCGAATTTCTCTTTAAATGCATCGGCAAAACTTTCGCGTATTATAAAAACAACCTTGCCAAATCCGGCACGAATGGCATCGTAAATGGTGTAGTCAATTATGGCTTCACCATTAGGGCCAACGGGTTCAACTTGTTTTAGGCCTCCAAATCGGCTTCCCATACCGGCAGCAAGAATTAAAAGAGTAGGTTTCATAGTTTTCTGTTTTTTTCAATTTTAAGCTAATAGTGCATTTAATAGGCAAAATTTAGCAATAAAATGTTTTGTGAAATTGCTTTAAGACTGTGTACATAAATCTGTAGCTAAAGAATAAAAAATAATTGTAAACTGAAAATTGAAAACAAAAATCGATTTACGAACCTCACTTTTACTTAAAATGTTTATTCCGTTTTAGCAGATTAATACAAAATCTTGAACTGAATAATCTTTGCATCTGGAATGGCTTAAAATATTCTGCTATTATATTATTATTCCTAATACAAATCTTGCACAATTCTGGATTTCTGAGAATTAATTTTGATTTTACTGAGGTAAACCAATCCTGAAAGAATGAGATTTTTCTCAAAAATACAGGTGTTGCATTTATTCCTTATGTTTTAGTCTTTAAACTCATTGGCAGATTGAGACAATATCATCTTTTTCAATAAAAAAGAAAAGGGATAAATATTATTTGTTTTTATGAAATTAATGTCCTTATATTTGCAGCGAATTTTGGTTTAATAGTTCATTTCATGAATTAAATTAAAAGGGAATCCGGTGCAAAACCGGAGCTGTACCCGCAGCTGTAAGTTCCAATTGCATTAAGCAATTTGTTTTATTGAATACAACGCCACTGTCCGGATAGTTTCAGGATGGGAAGGCATCAATAAGCGGAACGAGCCAGAAGACCTGCCATCATTCTTATTTAATAATTAAGCTTCGGGATATAAAGCTTGAGAAATATTACCAGTATTTTTCAAATGCGTTCCAAGGCTCCTTAAAAAATGTGAAATGAGGAGGTTTGTTATTGTTGTAATTCTATTTTTTGTGACCAGTTGGCCGTTGTTAGCCCAGCCGGAAACGTATGATTTGGCAGATACTATACAACTTCAGGAAGTTACAAGTGTTGGGCAGTTGCGCAGATTTCAGGCAGGTTCAAAAATTGAAGCCCTTAGTTCAACTCAGGTTTTAGCGGTTCAGGAGGGGGGAATCGAGCAGTTGTTAATGCGCTTTACGCCAATTTATGTGAAATCCAATGCCGGAGGATTAGCCTCTATTCATATTCGGGGGACCTCTGCCGACCACACCAATATCATGTTTGGGGGTATTAATATAAATTCGTTAACCTTAGGGCAAACCAATCTCTCAAATATTACTTCTTTTTTATTCGATAAATTACACATTCAGTATGGAAGTTCGGCTGCATTAAATGGCTCGGGTGCCATTGGTGGTGCCATTTATTTGGGCGTGAAAAATAATTGGACTAACGGCGTAAACTCTCAGGTGAAATATTCGTTGGGTTCATTTGGAGAACGCTTATATGGCACTAAAATTTATGTTGGTAACGGGAAATGGGAGTTGGTTACCAGGTTATTGAAATATAAAACCGATAACGATTTTACTTACTTAAATTATTCGGGTTTTGGCAATGAAAATGGCACCAAAGAAACACAAGACAATGCTGCTATAAATAATAAAGGATTTATTCAGGAGTTTAATTACCTGTTTGGCCCAAACGAGTATTTTAAGTCGATGCTTTGGTACGAGGACAGTTGGCACGAAATACAGCCCAGTATGAGTGAGACGACATCAACCGTTACCGAAATAAAAGACGACAATATTCGTTTTTGGGGGCAGTATTGCAACGAAAACCATTTGCTTAAATTTATGCTGGGTGGTGGATTTGTTCACGATAAAGAAATCTATAACAACGATTCGGAGCAGTACATTAATACCGACAGGCTAATTTTAGATGTTAGCATGAAACACCCCGTAAAGAAAAACCTTGAATACAAATTAGGGGTGAAGTATAAATATATTGTCCCCGATGTATATTCTTATTCCGATAGCGCCGATTTGAACGAACATGATGCCGACTTTTATTTTACGTGGTTTTACCAACCCTTTCAGCGTTTAAAAACTACTATTAATTTACGGCAACAATTTGTAAGCAACTACAACGCCCCGTTTACTCCGGCTTTTGGGCTCGAATACAATTGGATAAGAAATAAAAAGAACAAGTTGAATTCAATGTTCAATATTTCTCGAAGTTATCGTATTCCAACATTTAACGACAGGTATTGGCCAACATCTTCTAATCCACAGGGAACAACAGACCTGGAGCCCGAAGATGGTTTTACAGTAGAAACCGGAATTGTTTATCAATACAATAAATCCAATTTTCAATCAAACTTTAAGGTTAACTTTTTTTATATGGATATAAAAAATTGGTTAGAATGGCGCAATATTAATGGGGCGGTGCCGGTTAATCTCGATAAAGTAATTAGTAAAGGTGTTGAAGTTCATGTTGATGCAATGCTAAATACTGGTGAAATCACTTCTTCTTTAACAGGAAATTATAGTTTCAATCCTTCAACAAAAATTGAAGATGACAAACCCGACCAACAGTTGATTTATATTCCAAAGCACATGTTTAATGCTTGTTATAGCCTTAAATACAGGAAATTTACCGCTCTGGTTGACGGAAGTTTTACTGGTGAAAGATTCTATGCATATATCTCAAGTGCCGATCAGGAACGAGAAGCATTAGACGCATACTTTCTGACCAATTGTGTGCTAAATTATAATTTTAAGGTAAAAAAGCAAGATTTTGTAGGGGCATTTTCGGTCAATAATATTTTCGATGTGAATTACCAAAACCAGAACAATTATGCCATGCCCGGTATAAATTTCAGAGTGAGTTTAACAGCAAATATCAATTTTAAAAATAATAACACAAAAGATTTATGAGTATGAAAAAGATTTTAAACTATCTGTTATTCCTTGCATTTGCAGGTGTAGTTTTTACGGCGTGTAACGACGATGATATCGTTACCAATGTAAACAGCTCCGACAGCGATGTTACCGGTTTTTACTTTATTAATTACGGTGGCTCAAGTGTTGGCTTTTCATCAATTACGAAGTACGATTATGAAACCGATTCGGTAACAAATAATTATTTTGAGGCTAAAAACGGATTCGAAATAACTTCTAATGTGCAATATGCCTACAAATACGAGGATAATATTTACATGATGGGGAACGATATTGACCAAATAGTTGTGGTCGATACTGCTTTTACACAGACTTTTGAAGGAGTATCGGATGGTATTGCTACGCCTCGTTTTTGCGTGGCTACTGGCGACTATCTGTATATTTCTTGCTGGGGAGCAAGTCCCGACTGGTATGAAATGGCCGATTCGTACATTGCAAAATACAATATCAGCAACAACGAAGTTGAAGAAATTATTTCCGTTCCCGGAGGACCAGAAGGACTCGCTATTGCAAACGGGAAATTGTATGCTGCATTAAATTTTAGTTACAATGTGGCGGTAATCGATTTAGATGATAACTCTGTATCGTACATCGAAACACCAGCCGTTACTTCTTATTTTATTAAAGATGCCAGCGATAATTTATACGTGTCGTTGGTTAGCTCTTATACTTATTACTCGGCTACAACAGGTTTGGGCTACATTAATACCAGCGATAATACACTCGAAACCACTTTCTATCTTGATGGTGTAAGTAGTGGATACAGTTCAATTATGACGTCGAACGCCGATTGCTCTACTATTTATATGCTGGCTTCATCGTGGGTCGAACAAAGCGATGGAAGTTGGTCGCAAGAAGGCTCCATTTATTCTTTCGATACTTCAACTGAAACATTTTCACCATTTATCGAAGGCTTGAGTGGAACAAACGGAATAGCTTTCAATTCTGTAGTTGATAATGTGTATGTATTTGGAGGAGAAAGTTATACAGAACCAGGAACTGTTGCTGTTTACGATGTAAATGGTAACTATGAAAGTGAGTTTAGTTGTGGAATATCGCCGTATTGGGCAATTGAGTTGAACTATGATGAGCTGTAGCTTCAAAAATAGGATGCCTTCTTAAAACCGGGGTTGCTTTTTGTGTAGGCTCATTTACGGGGAATAGAAAAGAGGTAAATAGTGTAATATATTTCACACATTTTATATTTCATTTAAAACTCGCTGTTGATGGTTAATCAAATTTCCATCAAACACAATTTGGTATGTTCCATTTGATGTTTTTAAAATATTGGCTTTTATCGAATGAAAATCGAAACAAACTGGTACCAGGGATTTCTCTTCTGAAATCCCTGCGGTTTGTGTCGAAATGAACGAATAACCTATATTTTCCAAAGGGTAGCACTAATTTGCCTGATTAGGATTAAATTACTAAAATGACTCAAAAATGAACTTCATAATTGTTTTTTCGTCTTAACAGCGTTCGAATAGTTCAACAGAAATTATGTCCCTGCAAAAGTTTGGGCAAGTTATGACTCAATTTTCTACCTTGACTAAATACCGGTGTTCTAAAATTATTTAAGCCTCAGTTTGAGGTGAAATTGGTGAAAGATGCAGTTTTAAATACTTTAGTTTCAAATGTTACTTTCTTATTATATGTAAATTTACTTTATTCCGTCATCCCTTTTCTGAAGCGGGAAGTTTAATTCTCCCTGCGGCATATTTTGGGGAGAAAAAACTAAATGCTTGTTTGTAAATTGTACATTCATTTTATTGTATGTGAATTTTTAAGATGGCTTTTGGTGGTGTATAATTAGCAGAAAGTATAAGAGTGGTAACAAACTGACAGGCAAGAATAATTACAGATTATGGCACAAATAACATTCATTACAGGTGGACAACGTTCGGGGAAAAGCAGTTTTGCTCAACGTATGGCAGAAAAAAAAGCGGAGTCACCCATTTATCTTGCAACTGCACGTATCTGGGATGAAGATTTTCAGTCGCGCGTAAAACGACACCAATCGGACAGGGGCGAGCAGTGGCAAACCATTGAAGAACAAATCGAAATCAGTAAACACAATTTGACGGGGAAAGTAGTTTTGTTGGATTGCATAACGCTATGGCTTACAAACATTTTTTATGAGAATAAAAATAATATTGATGAGAGTTTGGAAGCCGCAAAAGAGGAATGGCGCAAATTTATAGCTCAGGATTTTACTTTAATTGTGGTTAGTAACGAGCTTGGTATGGGCGTTCATCCTGAGCATGAAATTGCCCGAAAATTCGCTGACTTGCAGGGCTGGATGAACCAATATATTGCCAAAACTGCTGATGATGTTTTTCTGATGGTTTCAGGAATACAAGTGAAAATTAAATAAACTTTGTATTTACTGTTTCTATTATGGATTGCTAAGAATAGAATAAATATTAATCTGCGCAAATCTGCGCAAATCATGAAAAATAATAATGAATTTAAAAGAACAATTACAACATAAAATCGATAATAAAACCAAGCCGCTGGGGTCGCTCGGTTTACTCGAAGATCTTGCTCTGCAAATAGGGCAGGTGCAAAATACTTTATCTCCCAAAATAGTAGAACCTGCGCACCTGGTTTTTGCAGCCGACCATGGTTTGGCCGACGAAGGTGTTAGTCCATACCCAAAAGATGTAACCTGGCAAATGGTTATGAATTTTTGTGCAGGAGGGGCATCAATCAATGTTTTTTGTCGCCAAAATCAAATGAATCTCAAAGTTTTTGACGTTGGTGTTGATTATGATTTTCCTGCTGAATTGCCGGTTATTAATTCAAAAATAGCACGTGGAAGCCGCAATATGCGCAAGGAGCCTGCAATGACCATCGAAGAATGTCGCGCAGCAATGGAAGTTGGGGCAAAAGCTGTTCGCCATGAGAAAGAAAAAGGATGCAATACCCTCGGATGTGGAGAAATGGGAATCGGAAACACCTCGCCATCGTCTTTGTTGATGCACAAATTTACCGGATATTCCATTGAAGAATGTACAGGAAAGGGCTCTGGTCTTGTAGGTGAGCAGGTTGACCGCAAGATTCGTATATTAAAAGAAATAGCTCAAAAATATAATCCTGATACACCAGAAGAAACTCTTTCAACTTTTGGCGGCCTTGAAATTGCAGCTATGGTGGGAGCCTATCTGGAGGCTAAAAAACAGAATATGCTTATCTTAATCGACGGATTTATTTCGACAGCCGCAGCAATTACTGCCATTGAAATAGATGCTTCTGTAAAAGCCAATTGTATTTTTTGCCATAGCTCCGATGAAAGAGGTCATAAGTTAATGCTTGAATTTTTAGGAGTTCGTCCGCTACTGCAACTCAATATGCGATTGGGCGAAGGAACTGGAGTCGCTTTAGCTATGCCTTTGGTGCATTCAGCTGTTAATTTTCTGAATGAAATGAGCAGTATGGAAGATGCCGGGGTTTCGAATATAGATTAGTAGTGAATAATCGCGTGAAACTTAAAACTTTTTATAGGAAACGAGCATGAAAAATATTCACACATTAGCGATTTATTAAAATCATGCGAGTTCCATCTTATACCTTAAAAAACAAACATTTTTAATAAGATGAAAAATGAACTAAAAATATTCCTCACATCATTAAGTTTTTACACGCGTATTCCTATTGGAAATATCAGAGGATGGAATGAAGGCATGCTAAACAAATCGACCCGTTATTTCCCATTGGTTGGAATATTGGTTGGAGGAGTTGGGGCATTGGCTTTTGTAATTGTCAGTTTGTATTTACCTGTTTCCATTGCTGTCCTATTTAGTATGGTTGCAACCATCCTTTTTACCGGCGCCTTTCACGAAGATGGTTTTGCCGATTTTTGCGATGGCTTTGGAGGCGGTTACACACCAGAACGTATTCTGGAAATCATGAAAGACAGCCGTATTGGCACGTACGGCTCTATCGGTTTATTTGCGATGTTAGGCACAAAGTTTATAACACTGATTAACATCGATGCTGCGAGGATTGCAATTGTCTTAATTACAGGTCATGCCATTAGCCGTATTTTCCCGGTGTTGCTTATTTATACCTCGGAGTATGTCCGGCTCGATGCCTCCAGCAAAACAAAACCTGTTGGCAAGGCCGATTCTTTATTTTCTTTATGTTTTGCTATTCTTTCGGGTGGTGCAAGCTTGTATTTGCTGCAGTGGCACGAAATTATTATCAGTATTGCTCTACTTATTATTGTGGCTTTCTTATTTAGAAATTACATTATACGGAAACTGGGTGGTTATACTGGTGATGTGTTGGGCGCTTTGCAGCAACTATGCGAGGTATTTTTCTATTTGGCAATTCTTGGTTTTCAAAATTATTCATGAAATTATATTTGATTCGACACACAAAAGTTGCTGTAAGACCGGGCATATGCTATGGCCAAACCGATGTTCCGCTGGCCGATTCTTTTCAGTCTGAAAAACAAACAATTGCTGCTCGAATTCAACACATAAGTTTTGAGAATGTATATTGCAGTCCACTTTTACGATGTAAAGTTTTAGCTGAAGATTTGTTTGAGAAGACTCCCATTATTTTCGACGAGCGCTTAAAAGAACTAAATTTTGGTGATTGGGAGATGAAAAGTTGGGACGATATTTATTCGGACCCTAAAGGTAAGGAGTGGATGGAGAATTATAAAACTTCGCCTACCTCAAATGGTGAATCATATCCGGAAATGATGAAACGTATTTCGGAGTTTTTTTCTGAGCTAAAAAAGAAAAAACAAGGAAATATTGCTATCGTTACACATGCAGGAGTTATCCGAATTTTAAAAAGTATAATAGACAACGTATCAATCGATGAGCTTTTTAGAACATTTCAGCCGCAGTATGGCAGCGTTTCTGAATTTGAAATATAACTTTTATTTCGACGAAAGAACAAGGCGTAATTTGTTTCCTATAACCAGAGAAGCCTTGGCCCTTTTTTAATGACGAGAATTTATACGATGAACAAAACAAAAAAATACCGCCCAATCATGTTTGTGGGCACTGGTTCCGATGTGGGCAAAAGTGTTATCAACGCCGGGTTTTGCCGTATCTTTAAAACCGATGGATTGAATCCGGCTCCGTTTAAAGCTCAAAATATGTCGCTGAATTCGTTTCCTACCTCCGATGGTTTGGAAATTGGTCGCGCACAAGCTGTTCAGGCCGAAGCGTGTGGCATAGAATGCAGGGTTGAAATGAACCCGGTACTTTTAAAACCTACCGGATACATGGATGCCCAGATTGTATTGCACGGTAAACCCTGGGCTAACAAATCGGCTAAAGCCTATTTTAACGAAACCGACCGCGATTTTTTATTTGCCGAATGCATAAAATCATTTTCGCGATTGGAAAAGGAGTTTAACCCGATAGTGGTAGAAGGAGCAGGAAGTATTTCTGAAGTTAACCTTTGGGAAAAGGACATTACCAACATGCGCATTGCAGTGCAAAAAGATGCCGCAACTTTTTTGATTGCCGATATTGACAAAGGCGGCGTATTTGGCAGCGTTTACGGAACGATGTTGCTTCTTCCTGAAGTCGAAAGGAAACAAATTAAAGGTATTATTATCAATAAATTCAGGGGCGATATTTCACTTTTCGAAAACGGCGCTAAAAAGCTGGAAGAGTTGTGTGGAGTGCCAGTTGTTGGTGTTGTTCCTTATTTTCGGGATATTTATATCGACGATGAAGATTCGGTAGTGGTCGATAAAAAACAATTTAAATCGATTGAAGGTGAAACGAATATTGCTGTGGTTCTTTTACGGCATATGTCGAATTTCACTGACTTTAATTTTCTGGAACGAATGCCCGGTGTAAATCTGTTTTATGCGGCTCGGCCTGAAGATATCGAAGAAGCTGATATTGTTATTCTTCCTGGCTCCAAAAATACTATCTCCGATATTCTTTTTCTGCAGAAACATGGAATTGCAAAAGCCATAAAAAAGGCACACCAACAGGGAAAGTCGGTTTATGGTATTTGTGGTGGTTTCCAGATAATGGGGGAATGGATTTACGACCCTCAACACATTGAAGGAGAGATAGAAAAAGTTCCAGGGCTTGGCATTTTACCGGTTGAAACAACAATCACTGACGAAAAGGTGACCGAGCAATGTTCTTTTACCTTTTTAAATAAGTTGGAAGGGAAAGGTTACGAAATTCATATGGGCGAAACGGTTGCCGAAATTGCTAGCCCGGTATGTGTTGTGGAAGGGAAAAAAGAAGAAGGGTTCTTTTTGAATAATAAAACCTGGGGCACTTATATTCATGGTATTTTCGACAATAAGGAAATTGTGTATGCAATTCTTGATGAAGTCGGTAAAAATGCAACAACAGAAATGGACTTTGAACAATTTAAACAAGAGCAATACAATAAATTGGCTTACCTGATTCGGGAAAATATTGATATGGAATACATTTATAAAACGATGGAAATTGATTAATTATTCTCAGATGATTATACCCTTACTTGTGGGGTTTGTGCTCGACTGTTTTATAGGAGATCCTCAATGGTTACCACATCCTATTCGTTTGTTTGGTAAATTGATTGCTTTTGGCGAGAAGAAGTTAAATCGATCTAAAAGAGAAATGCCAAAAGTTAAACATGTTGTGCAGGAGGCCGAAAGCAGAAGGCATGGGGAGTATGGGCTTGCTGATTCTTCTTTAGTTGCCCATTGTGCGCACTTACATTCTCAATTACCGAAGGAATTGCATGAGAAAAAATCGAAGGGGCGGCACCAAAAAATTAAAGGGGCACTGCTCGCTTCTATTCTTATATTGTCCATATTTTTCTTTTTTCATTTTTTATTGAAATTACTTTCCGGGTATAGCTATTTGTATTTTGTGGTCAGTTCAGTTTTTGTATTCTATGGTTTGGCAAATCGCGCATTAATCCAGGAGTCGTTAAAAGTAATTCAGCAATTAAATAAAGGAGGAGTTCTCGCTGGCCGAAAACAACTAAGCATGATTGTTGGCCGCGACACTTCTCGGCTAAATGAGAATCAAATTCGTACGGCTGTTTTGGAAACCCTTGCCGAAAATTTGAGCGACGGAGTAATTGCACCACTATTCTTTTATGCCCTGGGTGGAGTTCCGGCAATGATGGCCTATAAAATGGCTAATACCCTCGATTCGATGATCGGCTACAAAAACATGCGCTATAAAGATTTTGGATTTTTCGCTGCCAAACTCGACGATTTTTTAAATTTTTTACCGGCGCGAATAACCGCCTTTTTGCTTGTGCTGATTACTTTCAGTTATCGCGGCTTAAAATTCATCTTTAAATACGGACGGAAACACAGTAGCCCAAATGCAGGTTATCCTGAGGCCGCACTTGCCGGAATTTTAAATTGCCGTTTTGGAGGGCCTAATATATACCATGGAAATTTGGTAGATAAACCTTTTATTGGCGAAAATGCAAGGGTGGTTTCTGATAAAGATATTCGTAATGTTTGTGTGTTAAATTTTACTGCCACTGCAGTGTTTGTTGGAATTTTATTCTTCTGGTTCCTGTAAACAAAAAAAGGACGGGTCAACACCCATCCTTTTCACTAACTAAACCAATAAAACTAATCAAACCTAAACTTTTGAACTAAAACTTATGCTGTAAAAGTAGGGCGAAAAATTGAAAACCAGCTTGACTTACTGTTAATATGTGTTAATGACTATAATTTCTTAATATTAGAAAATTTCTAGAGTATATATTAGATATATGTTCAAAAAGTATCGTAATGATATTTATGTGTCTAGTATTCTGGAAAAATGAAATCGGGAAAGAGTATGGTTTCTGTAAACAAAAAAAGGACGGGTCAACACCCATCCTTTCACTAACTAAACCAATAAAACTAATCAAACCTAAACTTATGAACTAAAACTTATGCTGTAAAAGTAGGGCGAAAAACATAGCTAATGGCCAAATTTGTGTTAAAAAGTGTGTTTTATAGCATATTTTAACGCAGGGTTAACTTCCATAAAAAAAGCCCTTCGTTAGTAACGAAAGGCTTTTAGTATTTTTTACACTATGTTGTTACTCTTTTGGTTTGGTTTCTTCGCCTGCAATAGAGTCGCGCATTGAGGTGTCTGCCATAATGTTTTTGTATTTCATGTAATCCATTATCCCCAGATTACCACTTCTGAATGCCTCAGCAATAGCCAGCGGAACCTGTGCCTCGGCTTCTATTACCTTGGCTTTCATTTCTTGTGCGGTTGCTTTATTTTCTTGTTCTAAAGCAATTGCCATGGCACGGCGTTCTTCTGCTTTCGCTTGTGCAATGTTTTTATCAGCTTCCGCCTGATCCATTTGAAGAACTGCTCCAATGTTTTTACCTATATCGATGTCTGCAATATCAATCGACAGGATTTCGAATGCCGTACCGGCATCCAGTCCTTTTTCCAGTACAACGCGCGAAATAAAGTCAGGATTTTCCAAAACTGCTTTGTGCGAATGCGATGAACCAATTGAGGAAACAATTCCTTCTCCAACGCGGGCAAGAACGGTTTCTTCACCGGCGCCACCAACCAATTGTTTTATGTTGGCACGAACAGTTACCCTTGCTTTTGCAATGAGCTGTATTCCATCTTTCGAAACAGCTGTTACAGGAGGTGTATTTATAACTTTTGGATTTACCGACATTTGTACGGCTTCAAATACATCACGACCTGCCAAATCTATGGCAGTGGCCATATTAAAGGTTAGTTCAATATTTGCTTTAGCTGCAGATACCAGTGCATGTACCACTCTGGCAACATGTCCACCAGCAAGGTAATGTGCTTCTAAAGCATCCCGATTTAGAGCAACATCGGCTTTTGTTCCTTCAATTAATGCGCTTACTATTACTCCAGGAGGTACTTTTCTAAATCGCATTAAAACCAATTGCAACAGCGAAATTCTGACTCCTGAAACTAGAGCTGAAAACCAAAGACCTATTGGGACAAGATAAAGTATAATAAATAGTAATACTATTACACCAATTAATAATCCCCACGTTCCTAACGTTTCTATCATTCTATTATTTTTTTAAAGGTTCAACAATTATTTTATTCGATTCTATTTTTAAAACGGTAATCTCGGTATTGTGGTCGATAAAGCTACCAGTCGATTGTGCTTCAACTACTTCGCCGTTAACTTTTACTTTGCCCATTGGAGCTAGTCGTCCAATTGTTTTTCCTGTAGCGCCGACTGTTACTTTTTTAGTATCAAGCGCATCAACTTTTCCTTCAATGTTTTTTTCCAGAATCATTTTCTTTCCAGTTCTGGATTTGAAAAAATAGAAAATCATGATGGGCGCAGCAATTAAAACTACGGCAAGAGTAATCAGCCCGGGGATGGTTCCTAAGTCTGTAAAAGCAATGTAAACACTGGCGCCCAATAACAGAAAACCGCCTATTCCAGCAATGGTTACACCCGGTATCAGGGCGAATTCGATTAATAGTAAAACGAGTCCGAGTAAAATGAGTAGAACAATGGTGAAAATAGTCATCTGTTTTAGTCTATAGTTGCGTTAAGTTCGAGCGCAATTAATGCGTCCTTTAATGGTTTTAAAGCCTCGAAACCTCCTTTTTTTACATCGCACTTGCCTTTGTAATGAACGAGCATTGTACATTGTGTGGCCTGTTCGTAACCATGTTTGCAGATGTCGATTAATGCGTTAATAACATAATCGAAACTGTGCACATCGTCGTTATGCAAAATCAGGAAATTTTCTTTAAAAACATCTTCCGTAATATCTTTTTTCGGAATATTTTTTGTCTCTTTTTGTGTCATCTCCCTGCTTCTATTTTTTTAGCTTCTATCAAAGTTATTCTTTTTCCGTTAAAATATGGTACAACAAAAGCATCTTCTACACCCTCCAAACGAACCTGGTTTTGCATTTTTAGCGCATCTTCGTAGTTATTCAGGTTTCCGGTTGTATAAACTACAATCCCTTTTTCGTCGGTATAGTTTTCAATTTTACGAATATACGATAACTTATCAAACAATTTTTTTATATAGTTTGGAAGTCCCCGACTGTAAGCTCCAAGCTGAATTTTATAGATGAGCTCATCTTCTGCTTTCTCGTCGGTTTGTTGCGTACTTTCGGCACCTACAAACAAAACAGCCGGAGCAATAAGCTTGTTTGAGTCCATTTCTTCAACAATTGATTCTTTTTCGTACGAAAAACTTATTGTTTCATGGTCTTCAGCAAGAAAATTGTTTTTTTCTTCAATAGAGGCATTCTGCCAATATTCAGCCTCTGCTTGTTTGGCTTGCATAAAAAGTTGTTTGTTTTCCTTTTGTAGTGTGTAGATGTTTGTTTCTGCTTCAAGTATTTGTTGCCCGATACTTTGTTTCTCTTCGTATGATTTTACAGCTCCATATTTTTCGCGTAAAGCATCAATCTCTGTTTGACTTTTGTCCAGGACCTTTTGTTTTTCGTTCCAGGAGTTGTAAAACTGTTTCCCTGTTTTTGTTTTAAATTGTGAAGTGTCGATATAAGTTATTTCTTCATTTACCACAAAATTAATAGGCTCAGCTGCACTACTAATTTTTTCTGTATGGCGAACAGCTACCGGGGTAGTTGAATCAACAGGAACTGAGCTTGCCGTTGTATCTGTTGAATCAGGAATTTCCATAATATCCTTCGAAATTACCGGGGTGTATGTTTCGCTATTCGTTTCTCGAGGAATAGCTACAGGCATTACATCTGTAGTAATTGGTTCATTTTTATTTTCAAACAGGTTTTCTTTTCTGTAGCACTGTTGTATTTTTTCAGCAAGCTGTACATTTCTTTTTTCTTGCTCATTCACCTTGCTGCCATAGCTGTTGTAATGCTTTATGGCATCTTCCCATCTGTTTTGAGCATGGTATTGAACTCCCAGATAATAGTCTGATTCTAATGGAGCTTCTCCTGTGCTGCCTTTCAGTAAATAATTTAGTTCTTGGGGCCCGAAATGATTATTTTCGGTTCGGCAAACACCGTAATAATAGCTAGCCATCAGGTGTTCCGTCTTTTCGTCTACAAGTTTTTTTAATATTGGTTCAGCCTCTTCGTAATTTTTTTGTTCAATAAGTAAAATTGCTTTTACCAAAGGATTTTCCTGCTGATTTCCGTATGAAAAAGAAGGAGCAAACAAAAGGAAGATTATGATTGTTAGATATAAATTGGTATTTTTTAGATTCATCTTGGAAACATGTTCTGTTAGAGATGGTAAATTTACTAAAAAAGTATTTTGTTTGAATTTAAATAAGTCTGAATTTAAGGGCAAGAACTGATTTTGAAAACTGAGGAATATCATTTAATAAATTATATTTGTGGAACCGAAAAATACAAAAGACATGGCAGATTTGAAAGTAGGAGATAAAGCACCTGTATTTGAGGGCGTAAATCAACGAGGCGAAAAAATTGGCCTGAATGATTTTGCCGGGAAAAAATTGATTCTTTACTTTTATCCAAAAGACAATACTCCCGGATGTACAGCAGAATCGTGTAATTTAAACGACAATTACGATGAGTGGCTGAAAAAAGGCTTCGATGTTGTTGGAGTTAGCCCCGATAGCGAAAAGTCGCACCAAAAATTTATCGATAAATTTGGTTTTAAATTTAACTTGATTGCCGACACCGAAAAAGAGATTCTTCAGGCCTATGGAGCATGGGGATTAAAAAAAATGTATGGCAAGGAATACATGGGGGTTTTACGTAAAACTTTTATTATTTCAGAAGAAGGTACTATTGAAGAGGTATTTGAAAAGGTTAAAACCAAAGACCACACCAACCAGATTATAGAAGCACTAAAATTATAAGCTTAGCGAAAGATGACAAAAGAAGAAAAAAGTCAGATGAACAAGGAAAAGCTGAAAGCACTTCAGCTAACTATGGATAAAATTGAAAAGAGCTATGGCAAAGGCTCGATTATGAAACTTGGCGATAGGGCTGTAGATGATGTTCCTGCTATCTCGTCGGGATCAATTGCACTGGATATTGCACTTGGAGTAGGCGGTTTCCCTAAAGGCAGGGTGATTGAAATTTTTGGTCCTGAATCGTCCGGTAAAACAACCCTTGCTATTCATGCCATTGCCGAAGCCCAAAAAGCGGGTGGTATGGCTGCCATTATCGATGCGGAGCATGCTTTCGACCCTTACTACGCAAAAAAACTTGGTGTTAATATTGATGAGCTTTTGATTTCACAGCCAGATAATGGAGAGCAGGCATTGGAAATTACCGATAACCTTATACGCTCGGGAGCATTGGATATTGTTGTTATAGACTCGGTGGCAGCCTTAACACCTAAAGCAGAGATTGAGGGTGAAATGGGTGACTCAAAAATGGGACTTCAGGCCCGGTTGATGTCGCAGGCCTTACGAAAACTTACAGGAAATATTAATAAAACCAAAACCTGCTGTGTTTTTATTAACCAGTTACGCGAAAAAATTGGGGTTATGTTTGGGAATCCCGAAACGACAACCGGTGGTAACGCATTGAAATTTTATGCTTCAGTTAGGTTGGATATTCGTAGAATTGGCCAAATTAAAGATGGCGACGAAGTAAATGGTAACCACGTTCGTGTAAAAGTGGTGAAAAATAAAGTGGCACCTCCATTCCGCAAAGCAGAATTCGATATTATGTACGGCGAAGGAATTTCAAAATCAGGCGAAATTATCGACTTGGGGGTACAGTATAACATTATTAAAAAAAGTGGCTCGTGGTTTAGCTATGGCGAAACTAAATTGGGACAAGGCCGCGAAACGGTTCGTAATTTAGTTATTGATAACCCTGAATTGGCTCAAGAGCTTGAGACCAAAATTATTGAGGCAATTACGCGAACAACCACAGAATAAATAATTTAATATTACAGGAAGTACCGGGTGAATTATTTCTGTTGATTCATCCGGTTTTTTTTATAGAATAGATTGAAAGATTTTAAAAAAGAGATAGATTTTTGAACGAGGTGATGTGAGTTATTTTGGGTTTACCCTTTTTAATTGAATAGGGAATGAGTTTTAACAAGTAGATGAAAAATTGCTTGAAACGGAACCACCGTGAAGAATCTGAATAATTAAATTATATAAATTAAAGATTAACGTATGAAAGTGTTGAAGTTTGGTGGAACATCCGTAGGTTCTGCCGCAAACATTAAGCGGGTGAAAGACATTGTTCAAAATCAGAACGATGATGTAATTGTAGTAGTTTCGGCCCTTGGTGGCATAACCGATAAAATTCTCACGGCAGCTCGCAATGCTGCCTCTGGTACAGGCAACTTTCATACGGAACTTACGGAAATACGGAAGAAACATGACGAAACCCTTCTTGAGCTTTTTAATGGTTCAGGTTCAATAAAATATATAGTAGAAGAATTATTAGAAGAATTGGAGCAGATTCTTACCGGAATTACTCTGGTTGGTGAATTAACAGCCAAAACGCTCGATAGAATTGTTGGAATTGGTGAGCGGATTTCGTCGCATATTGTTGCGCAATTTATCGGATGCAAAAGAAAAGACTCATCTGCCTTTATTCAAACCGACAGTAATTTTGGTAAGGCATTGGTAAATTTTAATGTTACCAATAAACAAATTCAGAAGGCTTTTAACGATTTTAAGGGAGTAGCTGTTGTTCCTGGATTTATATCGAAAAACAAAAAAGGCGAATTTACTACACTCGGCCGTGGAGGCTCAGACTTTACGGCTGCAATTATTGCCGCAGCATTGGATGTTGAAGTCCTTGAAATATGGACCGATGTAAATGGATTTATGACCGCTGACCCTCGAGTAATCAGAAAGGCATACACCATTCCTGAACTTACTTATTCAGAGGCAATGGAATTGTCGCATTTTGGTGCTAAGGTTATTTATCCTCCAACTATTTTACCCGTTTTTAAAAAGGGAATTCCTGTTCACATTAAAAATACTTTTGAACCCGAAAATCCGGGAACCAAGATTGTAAAAGATGTAAAAAATGGTTTAGATCGCCCAATTAAAGGGATTTCTTCTATTTCTGGAATTACTTTGGTTACCCTTCAGGGAATGGGAATGGTTGGTGTCACCGGAATTTCAATGCGTTTGTTCTCTGCTTTGGCAAAGGCAGACGTCAATGTGGTTCTTATTTCCCAGGCTTCTTCCGAAAATTCAATCAGTGTAGCTATCGAAGAAAAAGCGCTCGATGCTGCTGAAGTTGCTATCCTCGAGGAGTTTCAAAAAGAAATAGCAAGCGGACAGGTAAATAAAATCGAAATGGAAAAGGACGTTTCGGTTGTGGCCATTGTTGGCGAGAATATGAAAAAGACCACGGGCATTGCCGGTAAACTGTTCTCAACAATGGGGAAAAGTGGAGTAAATATTATTGCCATTGCACAGGGAGCTTCGGAGCTAAATATTTCGTGGGTTGTTAAAAAGGAAGACCTGCGAAAAACATTAAATTCGGTTCACGAGTCGTTTTTCCTTTCAGAAAACGTGGAAATAAATATTTTTCTGATGGGAATAGGAACAGTTGGTGGAAACTTGCTGGAGCAAATTAAACAACAACAGTCGCGTTTGTTAAAAGAAAAACATTTGCGTCTGAAACTAACAGGTATCGCCAATTCAAAAAAAATGCTTTTTAACAGCGATGGAATTGATATTTCAACCTTCAAAGCAGGATTGGATAATTCGGAACATAAATCGGGGCTGCAGGCTTTTGTCGATGAAATAAAAGCAATGAATATTTATAACTCGGTGTTTGTCGATTGTACAGCTTCTGATGCTGTGGCTTCCTTGTACAAGGATATTCTTAGTTCGAACATATCAATTGTAACAGCTAATAAAGTAGCTGCGTCGTCGAAATATGAGAATTACGCGCTGTTAAAGAAAATTGCCAAAGATAAAGGAGTTAAATTTTTATTTGAGACTAATGTTGGCGCCGGATTGCCCATAATTAATACCTTGAATGATTTGGTAAACTCGGGCGATAAAATATTAAAGATTGAAGCAGTTCTTTCAGGAACACTTAACTATATCTTCAATACCATTTCAGAAAATATTCCCCTAAGTAAAACGATTCAGATGGCTAAAGAAGAAGGCTATTCGGAACCCGATCCCAGAGTGGACTTAAGCGGTGTTGACGTTGCCCGTAAAATTTTAATTCTTGCTCGTGAATCGGGATATAAAATAGAAATGGAAGATATTAAAGTTAACCGTTTTGTGCCTGATTCTTTATTCGATGGTAGTCTCGATGAATTTTGGAAGGGAGTGCCTGCACTGGATGCAGCGTTTGAAGAGCAGCGTAAAAAGCTCGAAACTGAAAACAAAAAATGGCGTTTTGTAGCCCGTTTTGAAAATGGAAAAGCAGAAATAGGCTTACAAGAAGTAGATTCAGCACACCCATTTTACGATTTGGAGGGGAGCAACAACCTGGTTATGTATACCACCGAGCGCTATCACGAATTTCCAATGTTGATTAAAGGATATGGTGCCGGTGCATCGGTAACAGCTGCCGGTGTTTTTGCCGATTTAATAAAGGTGTCGAATATATAGAGAAGAGAGATTAGTGCTTTGCGAAGGTAAGTTTAATATAAGGGAAGACAGTAGTTTCCATTCCCGGATGCTGGGCTTTCAACTAAATATCAAACAACATGAAATACATAATAATTCTTGGCGACGGAATGTCAGACGAACCGCTCGCTGAATATGGGGGGAAAACTCCCCTGCAAATGGCCAACAAACCAAACATCGATTGGCTGGCAAAAAATGGGCAGTCGGGACTTTTAAAAACAGTTCCCGAAACCATGCATCCCGGAAGCGAAATTGCAAATATGGCAGTTTTGGGCTACGACGTTGAAAAAGTGTTCGAGGGAAGGGGCGTTCTTGAGGCTGCCAGCATTGGCGTTGAACTGCAGCCCAGTGATATGGCTATGCGTTTAAATCTGGTATGTATAGAAGGTGATATTTTAAAAAATCATTCCGCTGGCCATATATCGAATGAAGAAGCAGCAGAATTGATTGCTCATCTTGAGACCCACCTTGGGAGTGATGTTGTGAGATTTCATTCCGGAGTTT
The DNA here is from genome assembly GCA_041583785.1 of Draconibacterium sp. Classification (GTDB taxonomy): domain Bacteria; phylum Bacteroidota; class Bacteroidia; order Bacteroidales; family Prolixibacteraceae; genus Draconibacterium. The sequence continues at coordinate 48,984 of JBFHFE010000037.1, forward strand.
CCTATAGAAACCTATTAGTTGTAAAAAATGGTGTAAAAGATTTTCATTGTACACCTCCTCATGATGTTCCTGGAACAGCTTTTAAAAAGGTTTTGCCAAAATCACAATCAGAAAAAGCACAGGCAACAACCGATTTAATAACCGATTTAATTTTAAAATCGCAAGTGTTACTTGAGAATCATCCTGTTAATGTAAAAAGAAGAGAAGCCGGGAAAGATCCTGCAAATAGTATTTGGCCCTGGTCGCCGGGGTATAAACCTGCCATGCCAACTTTAAAACAAATGTATGGGATCGAAAATTCTGCCGTAATTTCGGCGGTTGATTTAATACAGGGAATAGGTGTTTATGCCGGAATGAAGGTGATAAAGGTTGAAGGAGCGACAGGCCTTTACGATACCAATTACGAAGGAAAAGCAAAGGCTGCCGTTGATGCCTTAAAAGATAATGACCTGGTTTATTTGCACATTGAGGCAAGCGACGAAGCCGGCCATGAAGGGGATGTGGAATTAAAAACAAGAACCATCGAATACCTGGATGCTCGTGTGGTAAAATATATTATTGAAGAAACACAGAAAATGACAGAGGAGGTGGCCATTGCTATTCTGCCCGACCATCCAACACCGTGTGTTTTAAAAACACATACACGCGATGCGGTTCCGTTTACCATTTACAAACCCGGAGGTGGAAGCGATAAGGTGGAAGCTTACGATGAGTTTGCTGCAAAAAATGGAGCCCTTGGGATTCTTCAGGGGAACGAGTTTATCCTTCGTTTCTTAGAGAAATAAAATGCACTTTATTTTTAAATTAATATCCCCTTAAATTGGTTTTAAAGTGGCTGTATTTGTGATATAAATCAGCTTTTTTGTATGTTTAAATAATGTTCTACTAAGTAAAATATTACATTTGTATTCCAATAATGAAGTATTATAGCACAAATAAAAAAACTCCCGACGTTTCGTTAAAAGAAGCTGTTGTAAAAGGTTTGGCAGCCGATAATGGACTGTTTATGCCCGAAAGGATTGAGAAATTTGAACCATCGTTTTTTGAAAATATTCAAAACTTAAGCTTCCAGGAAATAGCCTTTGAAGTTGCAACAAAATTTTTCGGCGAAGATATTGAAAAGGAAAAGCTTAAAGAGATAGTATACGATACGCTTCAATTCGACTGTCCTGTTGTTAAAGTAACAGGTAACATTTGGTCATTGGAATTGTTTCACGGACCAACATTAGCGTTTAAAGATGTAGGGGCTCGTTTTATGGCTCGGCTACTGCAGTATTTTCTTGGGAAAAATGAAGAAAAAGTAAATGTACTGGTAGCTACCTCTGGCGATACGGGAAGTGCGGTTGCCAATGGTTTTCTTGGTGTTGAAGGGATTCATGTTTACGTACTTTATCCAAAAGGAAAAGTTAGTGCTATTCAGGAAGCGCAGTTTACAACGCTGGGGCAAAACATAAGTTCTCTGGAAATTGATGGTACTTTCGATGATTGCCAGCATTTGGTAAAAACCGCATTTCTCGATAAAGAATTAAACGATAAATTGGTTTTAACATCGGCAAACTCTATAAATGTAGCACGTTTTCTTCCACAAGCTTTTTATTACTTTAATGCTTATGCACGACTAAAAGAGGCTGGTGTTTTAGAAAATAAGGAATTGGTAATTTCGGTGCCCAGCGGAAATTTTGGAAACCTTACTGCCGGTTTAATTGCCGCAGAAATGGGATTGCCTGTGGCACAGTTTATTGCTGCCAATAACGAAAATGATGTGGTTTTTGAGTACCTCGAAACAGGAACCTACAAACCCCGTCCATCAGTTGAAACCATTGCAAATGCCATGGATGTTGGTGCTCCAAGTAATTTTGCCCGTATTCTTGATTTGTATAATTATTCTCACGAAGTTATTTCCGGTAAAATTAAAGGATACCGATATTCCGACGATGAAATCAGAAAGATTATTAGCAAGGTATACACTGACGCAAATTACCTGTGTGATCCTCATGGAGCATGTGGTTTCGAATCGTTAAATCAGTTTGTAAACCAAAAACAGGTAGGAGTGTTTCTCGAAACGGCACATCCTGCTAAATTTACTGAAACGGTTGAAAAAGTGATCGGAAAAGGAAATGTAATTTTGCCTGCAAAGCTTGCTTCATTTATGTTGGGAGAGAAAAAAAGTGTTCTTTTATCTGGCGATTATGCTGATTTTAGAAGATTTCTGGTTGAACAATAATAAAAAATCTAGTTTATAGTAGGATTTTTGTTAAAAAATGTATATTTATGGTTCGGTAATACGTGTTTTTATACTATTTTTTAGGTAAAACGGAGTATTATTTTATATGTGAAAAGAGATAGTACAGTATCACTTTTTTTATTAATGTTACCATTATCAAATTATGAGACAACTTAAAATTACCAAGCAAGTAACCAATAGGGATACCCTCTCATTGGATAAGTACTTGCATGAGATTGGAAAAGTAGAATTGTTGTCTGCCGAAAAAGAAGTTGAATTAGCCAAACGCATCAAGAAGGGAGATCACGGCGCACTGGAAACGCTTATAAAAGCGAATCTACGGTTCGTGGTTTCAGTATCGAAGCAATATCAAAATCAGGGTCTTAGTTTACCCGATTTGATTAATGAAGGCAATTTAGGCTTAATTAAGGCTGCAGAACGATTCGATGAAACCCGAGGTTTTAAATTTATTTCGTATGCTGTTTGGTGGATAAGGCAGTCTATTTTACAGGCCCTTGCCGAACAGGCTCGAATTGTACGTTTACCATTAAATAAAATTGGGTCGATTAATAAAATAAATAAGGCCTTTAGTAAGCTGGAGCAAGAATATCAACGCGAACCAACGATTGAGGAAGTGGCAGAACTAATGGAGGCAAAGACCGAGTTAGTTGAAGATTCGATGAATTTCTCGAATATTCACATTTCTATGGATGCTCCCTTACGCGATGAAGAAGGCAATAGTCTTTATGAAGTTTTACTTAACGAAGACTCTCCAAAACCCGATGAAGCCTTGATAGATAATTCTTTGCGTCAGGAAATTGAACGTTCGTTGTCAACACTTGGCGATAGAGAAGCTGAAATTTTACGTTTCTATTTCGGGCTAAAAGACTATCAGCCTCATACTTTGGAGGAAATTGGCGATGAATTCGGATTAACCCGAGAGCGTGTTCGTCAAATAAAAGAAAAAGCAATTAAAAAACTTAAAAATCAATACCGGAACAGATTGTTAAAATCCTACCTCGGACAATAATAAATAAATATGAAGCGCCTTGTATCGCCCTCAATCCTGTCTGCCAATTTTAATAATTTAGGCAAAGATATTCTCATGTTAAATAAAAGTGAAGCTGATTGGATTCACTTTGATGTTATGGATGGTGTTTTTGTTCCCAATATATCGTTTGGATTGCCTGTAATCGAACATGTAAACAGAATTGCAGAAAAACCTCTTGATGTACATTTAATGATTGTGGAACCTGACAAATTTATAGAGCCATTTGTGAAAGCAGGAGCTTCAATTTTAACCGTTCATTTCGAAGCGTGTAAACATTTGCACCGTACTGTTCAGTTAATTAAATCTTTCGGTATAAAAGCCGCGGTAAGTTTAAATCCTCACACTCCGGTATCGTTTCTTGAAGATATTATTTCCGAATTAGATGTGGTGCTTTTAATGTCGGTTAATCCAGGTTTTGGTGGACAGAAATTTATTGAGCGAACTTACGATAAGGTGCAAAAGTTGCGTACGATGATTGATGATGCGGGCTCCGATTGTTTAATTGAAATTGATGGAGGCGTTAACTTCGAAACCGGTAAAAAACTTTTTGACGCTGGAGCAAATGTATTGGTAGCCGGTAGCTTTGTTTTCAATGCTGCTAATCCATCAGAAACGATAGCAGGGTTAAAGACCCTCTGATTATCATTTAATTTTGTTACAAACCTCGGTGCTCTGCACCGTTTTTTGTTTGGGGAGTTCGCGGAGTATGCACTCTGCTGAACAACTTGAGCATTTGTTTTCTGGTTGAGCGTTTTCTTTCTGAACACGCTTGCTTTGTGTCTTTCTCTTTCGAAAATACGCAAATATTTTTTTGCCAGCCACTATAACAGCCAGGCCTACAATTATAGATGTAATTATTTCCTGTATCATAATTACACAATTAAATTTGCAATGTTGTAAACAAAAAATGCCGCAATCCAGGCAAGCGAAGTAGTATACAGAACCTCAAAGAGAGCCCATTTCCACGAATTCGATTCGTGTTTTATAGCGGCAACAACTCCCAGGCAGGGGAAATAAATCAGGATAAAAATTAAAAAAGCAAGTGCGGCAGGTGTTGTAAATACCCTTTGTCCTTTTCTTTTTCCCGAGCTGTAAACTTCATTCTTCAGTTTTTGCTGAAGGTTAATGGTGGCTTCATTTTTGGGTGTTTGGTAAAGAACCCCCATTGTGCTAACCACAATTTCTTTTGCAGGAAGCCCGGCAACCACCGCTATACTCATTTTCCAGTCGAAACCAAGGGGTGCCAATGCTGGCTGGATAAATTTCCCCATACGGCCAAGATATGAATTCGTTAAGCGCTCTGCCTCTTTTGCATGGTTTATAGTGTTTATCTCTACTTCTTTTTCAGCTTGTGTTAAATTCGTGCTGTTGTTTGTCTCTATAATTTGCTGTTCAAATACTTGTGTATTTTCAGAGGTGCGCGGAAAATACTCCATGGCCCAGATAATAATTACCCCCAGCAGAATTATTTTCCCAATTTTCATTAAATAATGTTTGGTTTTATCCCACATATGATACACTACACTTCTTAAGGTGGGCATCCTATAAGTGGGCAATTCCATAACAAAGGGAGTCTCTTTATTTTTAAAAAAGGTTTTATTCAGAACCTGAGCAGTTAAAAAAGCCAGAAAAATACCAATTGCATAAATGCCAATTAATATCCATGCATGATATTTTTGAAAAAAAGCAGAAATGATGAGAATGTAAACCGGCAATCGCGCACTGCACGACATAAAGGGAATAATGAGCATGGTTAAAATTCTATCGCCACGGTTACGCATTGAGCGCGTAGCTAAAATGGCAGGCACATTGCAGCCAAAACCCATAATCATAGGAATAAACGATCGTCCGTGTAAGCCAAAACGGTGCATTATTTTGTCCATAATAAAGGCCACCCGAGCCATATATCCGGAACCTTCCAGGAGCGATATAAAAAAGAAAAGTATTAAGATGTTTGGTAGAAAAACCAGTACGCTCCCCGTTCCATTTATTATCCCGTCAACCAGTAAATCGCTAAGCATCCCTTCTTGCAAAAGATTTCCGGTAAAATCACCAAAGGCAGTAACGCCCGCATCGATCCAATCCATTGGGTATGCTCCCAGTTTAAATGTTGCCCAAAACATTATAAACAAAAGGGCGGTGAAAATTGGAAATCCCAGGTAGCGGTGAGTTAATATTTTGTCGATATTCTCTGATCGCGTTGTTTTAGCAATTTCCGGATTGTTGTATGTCTCTTTTAGAGCTCCCGATATAAAACTGTATTTTGCATTGGTTATTACCGTTTCGCTGTCGTCGTTCTCGAGTAATTCTATTTTGCTGATTTCTTTCCGTGTGACCTCTTTTATTTCTTCGTAATTTGAGTACTCCGAAAGAAGATTAATAACCTCTTTGTCTTTCTCAAGTAACTTGATGGCAATAAAACGAGAGGATATTTTATCGGTTATGGGTTTAAATTCCCTAACCTTTTCTCGAATTGTTTTTATCGATTTTTCAAGCTCTTTTCCATAGTTTATATGAATGTGGCGTGAAAAAGTATCTTTTCCTTCAAAAACCTCAATAACTTTATCAATCAGATTTTCTAACCCGATTCCCTTTGAGCTAATGGTTGGTATAAGTGGGATGCCTACCAATTTCGCCAGCTCATCTTTATCAAGATACAGATTGTTTTTCTCCAGTTCGTCAAACATGTTTAGTGCCATAACAATGTGCAAGTCCATGTCGATTAGCTGCGTTGTCAGAAAAAGACTTCTTTCGAGGTTAGTCGAATCCAGAACATTAATGACAATATCAGGCGTTTGCTCATAAATAAATTTTCGAACAAAAATTTCTTCTTTCGAATAAGCCGTCAGGCTGTATGTTCCGGGTAAATCGTAGAAATTAAAAGTATAACCTTTTCTTTTGAAAGTAGCTTTTATAATGTCAACAGTTACACCTGTATAATTACCTACTTTTTCTTTCGAGCCCGAAAGGAAATTAAATAGTGTTGTTTTTCCGCAGTTCGGATTTCCAACAAGTGCAATATTGATGGTTTTTGTTCTTTCCGACTGGTTAACCAGGTCGATGTTGCGATCGATAGTCCCTTCGTAAGTTCCGTTGGTTGAAGTGTCGAACTCATGTATTGGAACCACTTCAATTAAATCGGCCTCCGATTTCCGAAGAGAAATGTTATAATTCAGAATTTTAAATTCGGTTGGGCCTTTAAAGGGCGCGGTTTTAATAACCTTTACTTCTTTGCCCCTGATAAAGCCCATTTCGGCAATCCTTTTCCGAAAAGAGCCATGTCCCAGAACTTTGGTAATTATTACTGACCTGTTATGTTCTACCTCACTTAACTTCACTTTCTTCGCCCTAATTTGTCTTCTCTATATTTAAATTAAATAAAAATAAGCGTACAAAGATATTTAAATTCTATTCAATTGAAATAAAATTGAATTGTTCTTTACATACTAGTAACAAGTGGTTACTTTTGTCTGAATTATTGAGCGAGTATGGAGGAAAACATGTTTTATCGAAATATTAAAAAGGCATTGGAAGATTTACCCAAGAATTTCAGTATTCTGGAGGAACAGATAGATATTGAAGTGCAAATGAAATATTTTGAGTTTACGAAAAAATTACGTGACAAGGATATATCGGTAGAATGTTTTGAGCAACGCGAGAAGTTGTTTGATGATGATATTACCGAGGAAAGAAAAAAGGAGATATTACTATCGATTGCTGTTTACGATGATGTAAAAGCTTATCGTACAATTGAAAGATATGTTACTACTGCTGAAGGCGAATTAAAACAATGGGCAATACTGGCCCTACAGGAGAGCCGGATGTTAATGCAGAGTTCGTTGCTCGATGAGCAGCAGGTTTTTATTTCTACAGGACTTGGTGGAAAGGGTAAGAAGCTTCGCTATTTTGTCGTGTTTCTGAGTAAAAACAGAGAAGAGATGCTAACTTCTACACAACAAAAACTTTTAAAAGATGAGCTCATATTTGAGCTAAATAAACACGATGGTGAGTTTGAATCGATGGATTTTATGGAAGGATTTTCATCGGCCCTGGTTATGTTGCCCATAACGGCCGAGATTAAGTCTGTGTTTCAGAATGTGATTGATGAATGCAATCAATACGGTGGATTTTTACAGGAAGATTTGGTCATTACTAATGTGAAAATTTTATCGAGAGGCGAAATAATTCAGTTAATACATCAAAAGAAAAATGAAAATTTTGATGAATTAGAGAATGAATAAAAAAAGTGATGATTTATCTTATTTTAGGTATAAGCTGTAGTTCAGGTAATTAGAATTTTTCATATTTTTCACAGCAAAAAAAAAGAAAAATAAATTTCATAAAAATTAAATTAGGGCTTGTTTATATATAAATAAGCTTTATATTTGCATCGCTTTAAAAGCAAAAACATACTGGACCTGTAGCATAATTGGATAGTGCACCTCACTACGGATGAGGAGGTTAGGGGTTCGAATCCCTTCAGGTTCACTCGAAAAACGGTAAAAGAGTTGTCATAAAATGGCGACTCTTTTTTTTATTCTTTCCATTCCCTGATATTCAGGGGCTCACCCGTAAAATCCGGTGGATTTACATTTTCAGGCAAAGATTTTAGCCACTCTAAACAAGAAAAATTTTATATCACTAACGCCTCTTAATGCAGCCCTAAAAGCTTTTAGTTTGGCATTGAAAGATTCGGCAGAAGCGTTGGTGCGTAAGCGTCTCCACAATAACGTTTCAAAAAAAAGCAGCCCATCAGGTTTTGATTAAATTTGACGGGCTGTTAAATGTTCATTTATTGCTCAGACCACTTATCAGGAAGCAGGTTGCGTATTTGCTCGTTGGTGAATTTTGGAGTTTCGGCTAAGCTCTGTATCACATCTTTGAAGTAGGAAAAAGTATTCACGTTATTCAGTCTGCATGAGATAGCAAGAGAATAAAGCGTTGCAGTTCTCTGGGCACCAGCGTTAGAGCCACAGAAAAGTGAGTTGCGACGACTAATGCTAATGTAACGCATCGGGCGTTCGATTATATTGTTATCCAAATCATAATCGGTAGATATTATAATGTTGTATATCGATTCGAGTTCATTGAGGCAATATGCTACTGC
>JBFHFE010000038.1:0-56743 GCA_041583785.1 Draconibacterium sp.
TGTTAACGATTTTCCACTGCGTAATTGCGTTAAGGCTAAATCACGCATTGCAATGTATTCAGGAGATTCTTTTTTTCTTGCTGCCATAAGTTTCAATATTATAAATTTTAAACTTACAGACAGAGTTTAATTTACATTCTCTCCTCGTTTTTTTTGTACAATTATATACCTTGTTAACATAACCCCAAAAGAAGCTGTCGCCAATTATTTTCGTTTATAAAAGACAAAATAATTAGACATACAATAGTACATGCCGCGCAAAATTGCAACCAGGGTAAATGAGAATGAATGAATTTATGTGCTGCATTTTGTGGTCTGTTTTAGTATTACTTCGAACTAAAGAACTTTTGGGAATCTGGATGATTCCCATACCAAGTGACTTTACTCACTCATTACAACACACACACAAACGTTTCGAACCACCCAATTGTAGTTACCCTTGAAACTATGTTCAATATTGAAATTCCTTACCGAATATTATCGAGCTTGACGTGTACTTCTTTTACTTTCTGTTCCTGAACGTTAATTTTGTGTTTTACTTCTTTTATTTCCTTTTTGTTTTTATGCAGTTTCTTTTTGGCCTGTGCTTCACTCTTCCGGGCCTTTTTCAATTGGTTTTTTATATTCTTCAACTCATCTTTTTGCAATTCATGTATTACTCCGGAACTGTTTTTTAGCAGCTCCTGTTTTTCTTTTTCCTGCCCGGAAAAGAGCGACTTTTCTTGCTCTGCCTCTGCAATTTTTTCATCAAAATCCTTTCCTTTTTTCTCCAACTGCTTCATATCTTTTTCAAGAGACTTTAACGATTTCTCTTCCTTGTCCAACTCTTTTTTTACGGCAAGACGATACAGTTCCACTCCATAATTCCGGATGAAATTCGATGCCTGATCGACAAGCTCCTCCGAGCTACCTTCTCCGCCTATAAAGCCAGACTCATTCTTCATAAAAAACCGCACATAAATGTGTCCCGTAAATGTTGAGACTTGTGTAATTACATCTATGGGGGTATATTGAATATCGGAGATAAGTACATTTTTAAACTGCCATTCATCTTTCACTTTTTCAAGTTTCGCTTTTTTCTTTAGAATGCCACCGGGAGTTGCTGTTTTCTTCCAAAAATCGATAGCCTCTTGGGATGTTGCCTGAGGTACAATAATTTCAAAAGCAGGCTGCACGCCCTCAGAACAAGGGCGATTTTCTAGTTTCACGATGATTTGCTCCTGGGCGAACAACGCGAAACTGATAAATGTAATTACGAACGTAAAGATTAATTTCATTTCAGTAGTTTTTAGAGTTTATTATAGTATTAAAAGGGTTTTTTATCATAACAATCAGGAGTTTTTTTTGTTCGAGACGGCTGAACACAAGCCTCAATATAAGCCAATTATCGCGACTTTTATTGCGGCAGGTAAAAAAGCCATACTTCAAAATATTGTATCAATTTTATCTAATTAAAAAAGTTGTGTTTTCTAAGGTATAAGATGAAACTAGCAAGATTACAATCATTTGTTTATGTGTGAAGACTTTCTCATGTTAGTTTATACAAACCAAAAGTTGATACTGATACAAGATTATTACTCAAAATCGGCTTAATACTGCCTATCCTCAGGAAGTCTACCAGGAGCGAAACAATCCTCCATCAAGGAGGCAATCTATCTCTATCCCAACTTTTCTGTTGCAAAAGCTCTGACACAGGTCCTTTTAAAACTTTCCTTACAACAAGCATCCTTCCTTGTTTTCGCCAACTCCTGCAACTTCCCGAATGTAGTAGTTCACCTTATAACATCTTAAAAATCCACGACTGACGATGAATTGGATTAAGGGAATCAACAATGTTAAATCTCCCTGTTTCCTAAAAAAATCATTCGAGCCAATAAGCTTTTTCATTTATCTTCGCCCTTCGCATTCAGGGAAAGGGTTTTCCCTGTTAACCGCATTTTCGCAGATAACGCCTATGGAATGCTGGTATTAATCTTATCATAGGAGATTTATGTTTAAAAATTTTGTACACACACTTTTTCAATACCGGGATAAATTAATTTCGAAACAACCTGCAATGGTAAGTATTTTCGAATGGTTTATAATCGCTGTTGTTGTGGCAATTTGTGTGGGAACATCGAGTGCTGTTTTTCTGGCTGCACTTGAGTTTGCTACCAATTTTAGGGAAGACCATTTTTACCTGATTTTCTTACTCCCCGTGGCAGGTTTTATAATCGGCTATTCATTTTTTCGTTGGGGCGGAGAAATCAATCCCGGGAATAATTTAATCATTGACAATATTCATAATCCGAAAAAGGTTATTCCCTTCAAAATGGCTCCTTTTATATTAATCAGCACTGTGGCAACTCACTTTTTTGGAGGGTCGGCAGGTAGAGAAGGAACTGCCATCCAGATGGGAGGAGCCATTGCCGACCAGTTTACACGCTTACTCCGGCTTAGTAAAAATACCCGAAAAATAATTCTTATTATGGGAATGAGTGCCGGTTTTGGGTCTATATTCGGAACGCCTCTGGCTGGTGCAATTTTCGGACTCGAAGTTTATCACATCGGAAAACTTAGGTACAATGCCATATTTCCGGCATTTGTAGCTTCTATTTTGGCCGATTATGTTACCCGGAGTTGGGGAATTGGTCACTCGCATTATATTTTAGGAATGGTTCCGGCCATAAATGTCGAAAACATATTTTTTGCAATACTTGCCGGAATTCTTTTTGGCTTAAGTGCACTGCTTTTTGCCCGCTTAACAGCAGGTATAGGAAAAATTTCGAAAAAGAAACTGAATAAACCCTACTGGGCACCGGTTATTGGAGGTGTAGTAATTGTTGGATTTACGTTAGCACTAGGAACAACAAAATACCTGGGATTAGGACTCCCTACAATTTCGGAAGCATTTACCGTTAAGCAAACACCCGAAGTATTTATGCTGAAACTTTTATTTACAGCCATTACGCTTGGAATGGGATTTAAAGGAGGGGAAGTTACTCCATTGTTTTTTATTGGGGCTACCTTGGGAAGTGCACTTACGCTGTTTCTTCCGCTTCCGGTTGGACTTTTGGCTGCCATGGGATTTGTTGCTGTTTTTGCAGGTGCTTCAAATACTCCACTGGCATCGAGTATTATGGCTATCGAACTCTTTGGCGTTGAATGTGCCTCGTATGTTGCCATTGCCTGTGTTGTTTCGTACCTGATTTCGGGGCACAATGGTATTTACAGTTCGCAAATTGTTGGCGACCCCAAAGCTTCGTCAAAATTCGAAGATACAGGAAAACCTCTTTCTCAAATAAAAACAAAAAATTTATATCCGATGCTTAGGGGAAAATTATCCCAAATTATTGCGTCGTTTTAAACACCTAAGCCATGACAGAAATACCGACACATTGCCTTCGCATCTATTTTAAGAAAGGGACAAAAGCGAAAAACTTATCCCGCTTGCAAAAACTTTGGAACAATAGCTTTCATTCGCAAATAATGAAAATCGCGAAAAGCAAAAATTTGTGCCACGTAAACCACTTTTCATCTTCGGGCGGATACTTGAACCATGGCAAAATAATCATCGACAACCAGGAAGTTCAGTCAAACGATTTAACGCAGTGCCTTGAAATTATCGACTCCAAACATAAGGTATTAAACTTTGTCAACGATAATAAATATTTTCTAAAAGATTGCCATTTAATTACTTTCGAGGTACAAAGGATTCAGATATAATTAGGATAAGTTAATCACCTTCAATCTTTCATCTAAATTGTAGTTTTATAGAATTCCCAATTGAGCACAACAGGCCATCTGTAAACTTGTTCTTTTTCGTTCTTTCAGTAATAAGAAGTTGTACCGTTGCATTTGGCAATACTGATTTTTAAGACTCGATAAAACAAAAACGACTGCATATCCAATACCACATTATAGAACCAGATTAGTATTCAACATAAAAAAAATAGCTGACACTTTATCAAATTTCCCGTTAACGCAAACGGGCAGCTCATAATTTATTATATTTGGAGGCCACTTCAAAAAACATTAAACCTGATACAATGAATCCTAAAGTTTTAGTATTTCTTCTAACTAGCATCATTCTGTTGAATTCCTGTTCGGAAAAAGAAACGACATACAACAAACCAAACATTATCCTCATTAGCGCCGATGATTTGGGCTGGAGCGACATTGGCTGTTACGGCAGCGAAGTAAAAACCCCGAATCTGGACAAACTCGCTGAAGAAGGGATGCGTTTTACAAACTTTCATAATACAGCCAAATGTTTCCCATCGCGGGCCTGTCTGCTAACCGGTGTTTATGCCCAGCAAAACAATTATCACAACACATATACCTACCCGATTACCAACGCTGTAACTTTGGGCGAAGTATTAAAAACAGCAGGCTACCGCACCCTATGGTCGGGAAAACACCACGGTTTGGAAAATCCATACACGCGTGGATTTGACCGTTATTTTGGCTTAAAAGATGGCTGTTGCAACTATTTTAACCCCGGAAATCAACGCCCCGGAGAAGGAATGCCTGCCCGCAAAGGCAAGACCGGCGATAAAAAGAATCGCGAGTGGTGCATCGACGAGAAAATGTTTACACCTTACACCCCTGAGGCAGACGATTTTTATACCACCGACTACTTTGCCAACTACGCTATCGATTGGCTGGAAGAATATAAAAATGAAGAAAATCCTTTCTTTTTGTATCTGGCTTTTACTGCCCCTCATGATCCGCTGATGGCCTGGCCCGAAGACATTGCAAAATACAAAGGAAAATACAATAAGGGCTACGAAGAAATAAGACAACTCAGGTACGAAAAACAGTTAAAAATGGGATTGATTGACGATACCTACACGCTCACAGACCCAACCTATAAAAACTGGGAAGAATTGAGCGATTCTGCGCGAACCCTTGAAATTGAGAAAATGGAAGTTTATGCCGCCATGATTGACAGAATGGACCAAAACATTGGTCGTGTGCTGGAAAAACTTAAAGAAACCGGGCGCGATAAAAATACGCTCATCTTGTTTGTTTCGGACAACGGCGCTTCTGCTGAAATGGTTCACATTACCGATGATTATGGCGAAGTGGGTTCAATGACTCGCTGGACTTCGCTGGGCGAAAGCTGGGCAAACGTAGGCAATACTCCTTTTCGGTATTACAAAAGTTATAGCTACGAAGGTGGTATTAATACCCCGCTTATTGCTTATTGGCCCGAAAAAATAGAGGCCAGTTCGCTCTCCAAATTCCCCGGTCACTTTATTGATATGATGGCAACTTTGGTAGACATTACCGGAGCTGAATATCCAGAAGAATTCAATCAGCAAAAAATAACACCTATGCAGGGACAAAGCCTTCTTCCCATTTTTGAGGGGAAAATTGCAAAACGCGAAAAACCAATTTTCTGGGAATGGAGCGATGGTCAGGCTGCATACTCCAACGGATATAAAATAGTGAAAGAAGGTCTTGAAAATCCTTTTGAACTTTACAACATTGAGCATGACCCTACAGAAACAAAAAATCTGAGGAGCGAAAATCCAGAAAAACTTAAGGAAATGGAGCAGCTTTTTAACGATTGGAAATCGGAGCTACCAACATTCAATTAATTACCATTTAAGGTTACATAACAATTTCAATCATGAATAAATATCAAATTCTTCTTTTAATTATTGCTGAACTTTTGAGCAACCTTAGCTTTGGCAACCCTACCGACACCATTCCTCCTATCCACAAAGTAATTTTGCCGGAAGCACACATCGGAAATCTTGAAATCGACACAAAATTGCTGGACAGTTATATACTTTTACCGGAAAACAAAAGAGATTTTTACTTGAATTCGCGTTCGGTTTTTGTGGAAAATACAAACGCTAATTTTAATGATGAAAAGGTGCTGGCAGCAGCTCGAAAAAATAATTTGTTATTAATAGGAGGGCCTCTGTTAGGGAACCTCAGCGACCAGGGAGTTATTATTTGGTTACGCCCCTCAACAAAATCAACACTTACAATAAAAGTGGTTGATACGGCAAATGGAAATAAAAAGATATTTAAGAAAAAACCAGTCATTCCTGGGGTAGAACAAAGAATTGTACTGGATGGATTAACTCCTGAAACCCAATACAGCTATACTGTTTATTCGAAAAAAGAAAGGCTAGCTGAGGGAAGCTTTACCACGGCTCCACCGACGAATAAGAAAAGTGTTTTTAGAGTTGCATTTGGCTCGTGCTTTCACAAAATTGGGCTGCACAACCCTAACCTTGTCAACCAAATATTAAAAAGAAACCCAAATGCAATGATGCTTTTAGGCGACATTGCCGTTGACGATCGTGAGAACCAAATCAATATGCACCGCTCTGATTATTTGCTACGCGATGTATCGGAAGCCTGGAGTCAACTTGCAGCCAATGTTCCCCTTTACGCGTCGTGGGACGACCACGACTATTTTAACAACGACCTTAGCGGCATACCCGAAGGTTTTTCCCAAAACGATATTGAAGCAGCCCGTGCCGTGTGGCAACAAAATTGGAACAATCCGGAAAATGAAAAACCAGGCATTTATTTTAACACGCAAATTGGCCCTGTTGAAATTATCATGCTCGATACCCGCTCGTGCCGCACTGTTGAAAAAAGACACGAATATGGCTCGTATCTGGGAGAAGAACAGCTGGCTTGGTTAAAAGAAACATTAAAAAACTCAAAAGCTCCATTTAAAATCCTTTCCAGTGGAACCATGTGGAGCGACTATGTAACCGACGGAAAAGACTCGTGGGGAACATGGGACACTCAAGCCCGCGAAGAAATCTTCAGTTTTATTGAAAAAGAAAATATATCGGGTGTGCTATTGGTTAGCGGCGACCGCCACGGGGCACGTGCTTTTACTCTCCCTCGTCCTTCTGGTTATTCTTTCTACGAATTTGAAACCGCATCTCTTGGCGGTGTACGCGGCCCCGACGCAATGGCCAAAGACCCAACATACCAACTGTATGGATACCACGGAACAACTGCTATTGCGTTTGGCGAATTTACTTTTGACACCCGCGAAAGTAAGCCAACAGTAATTTTCCGTTTAATCGACCAGTATGGAAATATTTTGGAAGAATACCCACTAAGCTATCAAACATTAACACCACAAAAAAATAAAACACAAGAGTAAGATGAAAACCTTATTAGTACTCGTTCTTTCGCTCTCTTTTTCTCTCCATCTATTCGCTCAGGATAAAGAAATTATTCATCTGTGGCCGGGAAAAGTTCCCAATGAAACAGAAGCCAAACATAAACCTGTAGAAACGGATAATAACAGTGGATTTGTCACTCGAATAACAGACATTACCGATCCGGCAATGGTTGTTTTTCCTGCTCCGAAGTATAACAACAAGGGTGTTGGAGTTATTGTTTGTCCCGGTGGTGGTTACAGCATTCTGGCTATTGATAAAGGCGGATATGAAATTGCAGAATGGCTAAATACGCTTGGATATTCTGCGTTTGTATTGCAATACCGTGTTCCCAACAAACGAGAAGGAGCTTTAATGGATGCCCAGCGGGCTGTGCGAATCATTCGTTCGCGGGCACAAGAATGGAATATAAACACTGATAAAATAGGTATAATAGGTTTCTCTGCCGGAGGAAGCTTAAGCGCACGCACTAGCACTATGTATATAAACAACACCTATCCGAAGGTAGATAAATTAGACAGTGTTTCCTGTAAGCCTGATTTTGCTTTGCTTATTTATCCCGCCTACCTCGACCAGGGAGAAAACCGCAGCCTGACTCCCGAACTGCAGGTAAATGAATATACTCCGCCAACATTTATTTTTCAAACCGCCGACGACAAGTATGCTAACAGTGCGTTGGTATATACACAAGCTTTACGCGATGCGAAAGTGCCGGTAGAGTTGCATTTGCTTCCAAACGGAGGACATGGATATGGGTTGCGTCCTGGAAATGTAGCAGCCGAAACCTGGCCGGGATTGGCCGAAACCTGGTTGAAGAATCTGTTTTAACGAATAAAAAACAAATTAAGGCGCGTTTCTAAATTAAACGGGTATGACAAACTATTTTTACAAGCTAATTATTTCAGCTTAATATTAACCTCATAAAAGATAATATTTACATCCTCATCGATTATTTCAGTTGTTGGGTAGGAATAAACCCTAGACTTCGTATCATCCTTAAGTTCAATTGTTAAGGACACAAAACTACCGGGTTTGGTTCTGGATATTCGCGCCAAAACATTAATGCTGTCATTCAACAATTCATCAGTGGCTCCGATGTTAAAGTGCGATATCTCATTTTCAACATTAACAACCTGAGCTCCATTTAAATCTATAGTAATGTCCGAAATATTTATATCATCAGAGGATGCTGTTATATACAATAAACCACTGCCTAACTTATAATTCTCTCTTTTGGTAATTGTTTGTGACATAACTCCTGAATTAGTGTGAAGTTATACTGGTATTTAAATGAAATGTTACACTTAAGCATTTTCTACGGCCAAGTGCAGCGCTCTAAATACAGGGTTTGGTACAAGAAATTAAAGAGACAAATAATTTAAAAATGAGGAGCCTTTTATTTAGAATAAGCCAGCATAATTTCCTCCCACTGAATTTTCTGAAGTTCGTTTAATAGAGAATCTTTAACGGTAATGTAACGCTCCATATTTTCCTCTTTAACGGGCTCAACCGGTGGTGCTTTTACACGAAGAGGGTCGACATAGCTTCCGTTTTTGGCAACACGAAAATCGAGGTGCGGCCCCGTAGCCAGACCGGTAGCTCCCACATAACCTATAACCTGTCCCTGCTTTACACGCGAACCTACCGAAATTCCCTTACCAAAGCCCGAAAGATGCATATAGGTGGTTGTATATACCGAATTATGTTTGATTTTCACATAGTTTCCACCGCCCCTTTTCTGATATGCTCGGGCAATAACAGTTCCGTCGCCAATACTCACAACCGGAGTACCTTTTGCGGCTGCATAATCAACCCCGTGGTGAGGCCTGCGGATACGTAAAACCGGGTGCATTCTACTGTTTGAAAAACGCGAGCTTATGCGGGAAAATTGAAGGGGTGCTTTTAGGAAAGCTTTTCTCAGGCTTTTCCCGTTTTCATCGAAATAATCCAGGCGGTCGTCCTGGTCGAATATAAACGCATAATTTTCTTCGCCATAATGGTCAAACTCAACTGCATAAATTTTGCCAATTCCAATCGAAGTAGAATCAACAAACTGTTCGTCGTAAATAACTCGAAAACGGTCGCCTTTTTGAATGGCAAAAAAATCGATGGTCCAGGCAAAGATATCCGATAAATCAAGGGCTAACATTGGATCCTGACCATTGGCAACCATGGTATTCCATAACGAGGTTTCTACCACACCATGGGCTGTTCGCAAACGTGTTTGAACTTCTTTTTCGCCCTGATAAATTCCAAGGGTATCCGTTAATTCAAAAACCGTGTAATCGACGGCAGAATTTTCGTAAACAAAGTACTTCGCAACAGGAATAGTATCTTGCATATAAAAGATGGAATAGTTACCTCCGCTTTTTATCTTTCGCACATCGAAAACAGATTTCGATTTACGAGCAAGCTTATCGATGGTTTGCATACTAACTCCTTTGTGAACGAGTATCTGACTCAGGTATTGGTTATTTTTTACCACACCATCCTCTACAGTAAACGAATCAACCGGAATACCATATTTCAACACCGGTTCCTTTACAACGACTAAGGTATCCTGAACTTGCTCCTCAACCTTTTTATTGGTTCTTGTAGTACAAGAAAAGAACTGACTACAAGAAACAATAATCCCAACTCCCACTAATAACGTCTTCCAGGTTATCTTCATCATTTTCCATTTCATAATTGGCAAAAATAAGAAAACTGAAAAGATATCGTATTTAGTATGCATGATTAGAAATTTAAATTCAATTTATTAACCCGGGGACTGCGTCAAACCTCTCACAAAGTTGCTGTATCTGCTCAAGTCTCCTTCCTTAAATCTGAAAGAAAAGAAAACTTAATCTACCACATGCTCCGGAAAATATTTAAAACACTTTCATTCCATGCACTTTGCAATATCAATATTCTGATTTTTGGCAATTAATAAGATATGCACTGATGCTACCGATAACTCGTTTGCACAATGAGTCTGCGGTTGTTTATTCTACTCTCCCCTGCTTCCCTCAATTGCTAACAAACAAACAACCTGTTTGTCTCTGTCAGTTCCGGAGATACTGCAGAAACCTGATTGAAGGCTAAAGCCTTACGCCGGAAGATGAAATTCTATAACTTCAGCTTCTCAAAACCTTGCCCATATACCCCCATTACGCTTCCCATCGAAATAAACGCATCGGGATCGATCTGTTTGATTTTACGAAAAATAGCGGATGTTTCTTTTTTACGAACTACCGACATAATTACCTTGGTTTGCTTTTTTGTGTACCATCCCGATCCGTCGAGCAAGGTAACTCCACGAATGGACTGATTATTTATAAAATCGGCAATTGACTTGTATTCTTTCGAAACAATAAACATTTGAGCCGATTTGTTGGCACCACTTAAAAAGGAATCGAGGGAATACGATACCACCCACATGGAAACATAACCATAAACTAATTTTTCGGGCGATTGAAAAACAAAATAAGAAGAGGCAATAATTATCACATCACAAAACATAATTATCCGGCCAGGGCTAATATTCCGATATTTATTAATAATCATAGCAAAAATATCGGTGCCTCCGGTACTTCCGCCACGAGAAAAAACAATACCCAAACCAATTCCCCCCGACATGCCTCCAAGAACAGCCGACAAAAAAGTATCGTTTACAATCGGTGCTTTCATTAAGTCCTGAAAAAAAGCAAAAAATGCAGTTAATACAACAATACTATAAATTGTTTTTACTCCGAAGTTTGCGCCCAAAATTTTAATGGCCACCACCACCAGCACCACATTAATAGCCAGGAAAGTAATACTTACCGGAATTTTTGTAGCAAAAAAGACAACGGCCGCCACACCACTAATTCCTCCGCCGGTTATTTGCGCCGGGAGCAAAAACAAAACCCATCCCATGGCATATAAAAACAGGCCAAAAGTTATAATGGAATAATCTTGTAATACCTTCGCCAACTTGCTGTTTGTCGCTAACAATTTCGTAAACATTTTCCGATAATTTTATATAAAAAAAACACGTTTAAATTTTGCGCAAAAGAACAAAGTGAAACGATAATAAAACGTGAGGATTATCAGGCATTACCATTTTGACAAAAATTTTAAAATAAAGCAAAAATCATAAAAAAAGGATGGCCAGTTGGCCATCCTTTCGAGTCTTTTATATGAATTATTGTTACCCAACTGCCAGATTGATAATTTTCTTAGGAACATAAATAAATTTCTTAACCGATTTACCTTCCATCCATTTGGCAGAACGCTCGTCGGCAAGAACGATTTTTTCTGCCTCCTCTTTGGAGATATCCATTGAAAGTTCAATTTTAAAACGTGTTTTACCATTAAAGGAAACCGGATACTCATACGAATCTTCAGTTAATAAACTTTCATCGACCTTCGGCCAGGCTTCGTAAGACAAAGTTTCGGCATTTCCATAAATAGACCAGAGCTCTTCAGCCATGTGAGGTGCATATGGAGCCAGTATTTTTGCAAAAGTTTCGGCCGTAGCTCTTGTTACTTTTCCTTTTTTAATGGCCATATTATTAAACACCATCAAGGCTGAAATACCAGTATTAAACTTCAAATTCTCAATGTCGTGCTCTACCTTTTGAATCGTTTGATGTAACAACTTTGCCACTTCTTTATCTTCCTCGCCTTCAACTACTTTTGTTGTGTCGGCGAAGAAACGGTAAACACGAGCCAGAAAGTTGAATACCCCTTTCACACCATTTTCGGCCCAGGGCTTACGCTCATCGAGCGGTCCCATAAACATTTCGTACAAACGCAGCGAGTCTGCACCATAATGTTCTATCACATCATCCGGATTTACTACGTTTTTCAACGATTTCGACATTTTAGCCACAATTTGCCTTAACTCCTCGCCGGTTTCAAGGTGGAAATATTTCCCATCTCTTTCTTCAACCAAATCAGAAGCAACTTTTGCACCTGTGGCAGTTTCGTAGGCAAACGCCAAAATCATTCCCTGGTTATACAGTTTTTGGAAGGGTTCGTCGGTTGAAACAACACCAAGGTCGAACAACACTTTATGCCAAAAACGCGAGTACAACAAGTGAAGAACGGCGTGCTCTGCCCCACCCACATACAAGTCAACCGGCATCCAGTACTGTTCTTTTTTTACATCAAAAATACTATCGGTATTATTTGGGTCGATGTAACGAAGGTAATACCAACACGAACCAGCCCATTGCGGCATGGTGTTAGTTTCGCGGCGGCCTTTTCTGCCATTCTTATCTACAACAGTCAGCCAGTCAGTGGCATTTGCCAGTGGCGACTCTCCACTTTCACTAGGTGTATATTCTTCCAAATTCGGCAATTGCAATGGCAGGTTTTCATCTTCTTCCAATGTAACCTCGCCATCTTCCCAGTGGATAACAGGAAAGGGTTCTCCCCAATAACGCTGACGGCTAAACAACCAGTCGCGCAACTTGAAATTATCGGTTGCTTTACCGAGGCCTCTTTCTCCGAGCCACTCAACCGTTTTCTTAATTCCTTCGGTCTTATTCAACCCGTTAATATCAAGCCCGGTTTCTTTACTAGCCGAATTTATGTATTCACCATCTTCAGTCCAACAGGCATTCCCAGCTAATATCTCATCACGATTTTCAGCATTCTTGGGGTCGAGGATACACTTAATCGGGATATTAAATTCCTGAGCAAACTCAAAGTCGCGGGTATCGTGTGCCGGAACTGCCATAATAGCACCTGTTCCGTATCCCATTAACACATAATCAGCTACCCAAATTGGGATAAGCTGCTTATTTACGGGGTTAATGGCATATCGCCCTGTAAAAACACCGGTTTTTTCCTTTGCCAGGTCGGTTCTGTCTAAATCCGATTTTAAAGCTGACGCTTTAATATAATCATCAACCGCTTCTTTTTTATCGGCAGTAACAATTTCATTTACAAAATCGTGCTCCGGGGCAATAACCATATAGGTTGCACCAAACAAGGTATCAGGGCGGGTTGTATAAACCCTTAGGTTTTTACCCAAACCGTCTATCTCGAAATCAACCTCAGCACCGGTAGATTTTCCAATCCAATTGCGCTGCATGTCTTTCACACCAGCCGGCCAATCCAAATTCTCCAAACCACTCAACAATCGTTCTCCATAATGAGGAATACGCAACAACCATTGTTTCAAATTTTTACGAACAACCTGGTTGCCACATTTTTCGTGCGCACCATCAGTCAACACTTCCTCGTTGGCGCAAACTGTTTTACACGAATCGCACCACCATACCTGTGCATTGTCGTAATAAGCTAAACGTTTTTCGCCAATGTATTCCTTTACAGCTTCTTCACCTTTTTCTTTAACATCTTCAGGAATAACCAGTTCTGATATTGGGCGGCCCTTTTGCTGTTCTTTATCAAAATAAGTATTGTATAATTTTTTGAAAATCCACTGCGTCCATTTAAAGTATTTGGGGTCGGTGGTATTAATTTCGCGATCCCAATCGTAGCTTAATCCAATTGCTTTAATCTGACGTCGGAAATTATCGCAGTTTTTTTGAGTTGTAATGGCAGGATGTGTACCGGTTTGCATGGCATACTGCTCGGCCGGAAGACCAAAGGCATCGTAACCCATCGGGTGCAATACATTAAAACCCTTCATTCGTTTGTAACGGCTCAAAATATCAGTAGCCGTGTATCCTTCCGGGTGCCCAACGTGCAATCCGGCTCCCGAAGGATAAGGAAACATATCAAGGATATAATATTTTGGTTTAGAATAATCGTCTTCAGTTTTGAAAGTTTTATGTTCCTCCCAGTACTTTTGCCATTTCGGCTCTATTTCCGCGAATTTATATTCCATTTCTCGTACTTAAATAAGATTCTGATTTTAAAGTCGCAAAGATAAATATTTTGTTGGATGAAACTTTCAAAAAATAAGAACAGTAAACAATTTGACAAAGTCCCACAATGGGACACCTGCTTCAATTTGAGAATAACACTCCTTCCTCCAAAAATTAAGAATGAAAAACTCATTCAATTTGATATTTTTGCTTGCGTTTCAAAATTATTGGAATCTACTGTATTTACCCATTAAACGTTAACTTTTTAAATTACACAAATTCATACCTATGAAAAATTATTTACCCGGCACATTACTTCTATTATGCATATTGTTTCAGGGATGCCTAAAACAAGAAAGCCCAGAACTGGAAGTTAAAGACATGACTATTGAGAATGCTGTTATCCCAAGCGATTTTAGTTATGCAACACAAAAAAACCTTACGGTAAAGCTCACCGTTCCCGAATTCCTAAAAAATGCTGTTGTATCAATCTGCACATATCAAACCGGCACTAACAAAGGAGAATTCGCACGTGCAACATTTAATAACAATGGATACCTTGAGTCAGAATACACTATAGCTTCTTATATCGATTCACTTGTTATTGTTTCAGAATACCTTGGTTTAACCTCAAATATTTACATTCCAATTATTTGCAACACAGCAGAGTACGACTACACCTCATTATATGCGGTTGATAATTCAAAGTCGACATACATGCACAACCATAAACTGGAATCGACATCGGCCAGTGGCTATACTTTTATGGGCAGCTACAATAACTCTGGTGTACCAGATTATCTATCCGACAGCGATGAAATTGGTCAAGACTTGCTGGATGATATTAATGCATCGTTCCCCGAAAAAGAGAAACTTACGGATTCTCACCCGGAATATTTTGAAGAAGGAAAAACAACGAACATTGAATTGACAGCTGCTGCCGACCTTTGGCTAACCTTTATTGCTGAAGGGGCAGGATGGACAAATGCTGTTGGATACTACACATACGACATTGACAATGCACCACAAACGGCAAATGATATTGACGAACTAACGATAATATTTCCCAATGTTTCACAATCGGGAAGTGGAGGCGGGTTAACCCCTGGCAACAAAGTCTATCTCGGAAAATTTCCTGCGAATACAGGAATCGGGTGGTTCTTGATAGCCGATGGATGGAACTCGGAAGAAACTGTTGATGAGGGATTTGGAACCCACTACTCTCATCCAGAATTTAACGAAGAGGAAGATAACGAATTAAAACAACACTCCATTTTGCTATATGATGTTACTCGCGAACAGATTGTCCTCGGATTTGAAGACATTCTGCGTACAAATAGTGCTTGCGACCATGACTTTAATGATGCGGTATTCTATACAACTGTAAGCCCTACAACAGCGGTAAAAACAAATAATATGAATATTTTATCCTCAGCGACGGATAGCGACGGAGACGGCATTAGTGATGAGCTTGACGATTTTCCATACGATACAAATAAGGCGTTTAATAATTTTTCTCCATCAATTGCGTCAAACGGTACTCTGGCTTTCGAAGACTTATGGCCAAGCACGGGAGATTACGATTTTAACGACTGCGTTCTTAACTACAACTTTAACCTAATTGCAAACAGCTTAAATTACATAACAAATATAGAAGCAGAATTTATATTAGCACACAATGGAGCATCATTTAAAAATGGCTTTGGTTTTGTAATGGATGATATCGACGCCTCTGCTATTGAATGCATTGAAGGGCAGGAGATGAATGTTGGTTATGTTACAAGAAATGCGAATGGCACCGAAGCAGGTGTTGACGCGGCAGTTGTATTTGTTACTGAAAACGTAACTCCATTCCTTAACGACACAATCCGTATTGATATTACTTTAAAATCACCGCTGTTGAAATCAGAACTAGGCAGCGTTCCTTTTAACCCATTTTTAATTTCAGATGGGGAACGTGAACGTGAAATACATTTACCCGACATGGCTCCAACCTCAAAGGGGACAACATACCTCGGCTCGTCGAGCGATGATAGCGACAGCAGCGAAGGCCGCTACTTCAAAACCAGCAGGAATCTTCCCTGGGGGTTAAATGTATACGAATCATTTACCGTATCTCCCGAAAAAGTATCGATTGATATTACTTATCCCAAATTTATATCCTGGGCTAATTCAGGAGGAACCGAATATCAGGATTGGTATCAGAACTAAATAAATCATAAAAACATAGTAGCGAGGCAACAATTTGTTGCCTCCTTTTTTTGTCAATAATCCTGACTCTATTCTTATGTCTTGTTTATCAGCAGCCTGTCTAACCATAAGCTTGCAAGTTCAACCCGAATAAATACAAATGATTTGTGGGATTACTTTAAATTAAGACAAAAAAAAGCACTTCGAAAAGTGCTTTTTATATCGTAATTATTAATTAATACGTAACAACTGGATCCAGAGCAGCAGCTTGTTCAACAAAGAGAGTTACTTGCGAAAGTGCAGGTACAGTTTTTGTAATTTTCTTTTCAGCCTGAACTTCGACTAATTTTGCGTACAGATTCTCAGCGTTCCGATTCCTAAGTTCTTTAACGGTATCAACACCAGATGCTTTCAACAATTCTGCAAATTGTGAACCAACACCCTTAATTCGGAATAAATCGGCCATATTTACCCAGGTTAGAATTTTCGATTCATCAATACCTGAGTCGGTTGCCAATTTTTTTCTTCCGCTTTTAGAGGCACCTGCTTCCAACAATCCTTCTACTGTTGTTACTCCGGCACCTGCGAGCTTCTCCTGAAAAGCAGGACCAATTCCTTCAATCTCTGTAATTTTTTTTGCCATAATATGATTTTTTTATTGATTAATGGCTAAAAGCCAAATTTTTTCCCTAAACCTCCCAAAAGCTTATCCTTTACCGAACCTTTTACTAAATCGCCCAGTAAATCACCAATACCATCTTCACTATTCTTCCCTTTGTCCGAGGCAAATCCACTAAATTTATTAATAATAAAAGGCACTGCCATTTTTGCTACTGTACTGGAAATTTCTTTGGGTAATCCCACCTTCGAGCTTAAATTTCCAATAACACTATTCACCAAAGTCCCTGCAAACGGAGAGCTACTTCCACCTTGTCCGAGCAAACCTGTAATAGCACTCAAATCGCCGCCACTAAACTTCTCCATTAACCCGTCTTTAAAAGTGTCGGTAACAACATTTGTAACACTATCCAGCTTTCCTGCCTCAATTCCGGCAGTACCCATAAGTTGTTCACCTAAACCACCTTTTACTGTTTTTAAAAATTCGTTTAACATAGTCTGTGCATTTTTTTTGATTAATTATTATTAGTAAAGTTCAAAATATCGTATCTTCCATTTAGTAAAACCTAAATAGAATGAATAGAGATTTATTTCTTGAAACAATCAAATCATCGTATATGTTTAATAACGAGTCAATTTTAATTGGATCTGCCGTATACTACGATGATTACGAAACAAATGTTCAGGTAAAACTTCCATTAAAAACATTTAACCGCCATGGATTAATTGCAGGAGCTACAGGAACGGGGAAAACCAAATCGCTACAAGTGATTGCAGAAGACCTTTCGAATAAGGGTGTTCCTGTTTTGGTAATGGACATAAAAGGAGACCTAAGCGGTTTGGGAGCACCAGGAAAAAGCAATCCGATTATTGATAAACGAAAAAATCTAATCGGAATGAATTGGGACGGTAAGGGATTTCCAATCGAATTCCTAAGTATTTCTGATGAGCCTGGAACAAAAATGAAAGCTACAGTTTCGGAATATGGACCGATTTTACTTTCAAAAATTTTAGATTTAAATGATAACCAGAGCGGTATATTGTCGATGATATTCAAATTTTGTGACGACAGAAATTTACCATTGCTTGATTTTAAAGACTTAAAAAGTGTTATTAACTATGTTCAAAATGAAGGAAAGGCAGACTTTGAAAAAGAGTATGGACTGATTCGTTCGAGTTCGGCCGGAGTAATTTTACGCAGTATTATAACGCTTGAACAACAAAATGCCGATGATATTTTCGGAGAACCTTCATTCGACGTTTTTGATTTAATGCAGAAAAAACAAAGCGGCGAAGGAGTAATAAACATTCTTCGGCTTACCGACATGCAAACAAAACCGGCTCTGTTTAGTACTTTTATGCTTTGTTTGCTGGCCGAAATTTTTGAAAAAATGCCGGAACTTGGCGATCCCAAAAAACCAGAATTAGTGCTTTTTATCGACGAAGCTCATCTGATTTTCAAAAATGCCTCGCGCAGTTTACTCGAGCAATTTGAGATGACTATAAAATTAATTCGCTCAAAAGGTGTGGGTATATTTTTCGTAACACAATCGCCCACCGATATTCCGGCAGCTATATTGGGTCAGTTAGGAACAAAAGTACAACATGCTTTACGCGCATTTACAGCAAAAGACCGAAAAAATATTAAAACCGCATCTGAAAATTATCCGTATTCTGAATTTTACAAGGTAGATGAACTAATTACTCAACTGGGTATTGGAGAAGCCTTAATTTCAACCCTTGACGAAAAAGGACGCCCCACTGAATTGGTACATACTTTAATGCGTCCTCCGTTTTCGAGAATGGATGTTTTAACCGACGAAGAAATCAAGCAGATATTAAAATTATCGGCATTAATGAATGAATACAATGTTGAGATAGATCGGGAAAGTGCTTACGAAATCCTTCTTGAGAAAATTGCCAGAGCAGAAGAGGCACAAAAACAACCACAAGAAATTGAGCCTCAAAAAACCACACGTAAAAAAGCAGCACGCACCCAATCTCGTAAAACACAGTCTACCTTCGAAAAAATAATGAAAAGCCCTACAACAAGGACAATTGTTGTTGAAGTCACCCGCGGTATTCTGGGCGTTTTAGGATTACGAACAAGCAGATCGCGCTACCGATCAAACAGATAATAGATATTAAATCGCATTTTTTGCAAAGGTATCGCCATCGTTTACATTACCGGTGGTGAATCCTTTTTTAAACCAATACACACGTTGAGCCGATGTTCCATGAGTAAACGAGTCGGGCACCACATACCCCTGCGATTGTTTTTGAATCCGGTCGTCGCCCACGGCCTGAGCCGCATTCATGGCTTCTTCCACATCACCTTCCTCCAAAATATTTTTCATACGCTGAGCATGGTACGCCCAAATTCCGGCATAAAAATCGGCCTGTAATTCCAGCCTTACAGTTTGCTCGTTATACTTCTTTTCGCTTACCTTACCCCGGATTTGCTGAACCTGATCGAGTACACCCAAGAGCTTTTGAACATGATGCCCAACTTCGTGAGCAATAATGTAAGCAACGGCAAAATCGCCTTCAGCACCCAATCGTTCCTGAAGCTGTTCTAAAAAATTTAGATCGATATAAACTTTCTCATCACCAGGGCAATAAAACGGGCCACTTGCAGCGCTTGCCAAACCACAAGCCGATTCAACGCGACTACTAAAAAGTACCAGTTTAGGTTCGCGGTAATCTAATCCCGAGTTTTCAAAAAGATAATTCCAAACATCCTCAGTATCTGCTAAAACTACGCTCACAAATTCGGTTAATTCCTGTTCTTGAGCAGTAGGTTGATAATCGACTGATGTTTCGGTATAGGTCTGTTGTGGCTGCATTACATTTAAAACTTCCTGCGGATCGCCACCCAACAAAACTACAAGCAAAACAATAATAATGGTTCCAATTCCACCCCCTATTCCCACTTTTTGTCCCGAACTCATTCCTCTTCGGTCTTCTACATTCGAACTTTTACGTCTTCCTTTGTAACGCATATTTTTACTTTTTAATCCCTATTCTGATTTAAAACTCCCTACACATAAAATTAAAACATTTCCGATTTCAAATCGGGCCATTTTAAATCCATTTCTTTCAAGGTTTTTAACACAATCTTTGAAACATAATAAAGTTTCTGCCAATTTGTGTCGGCAGGGACAATATGCCATGGAATCTGATTACAACGTTCAAATATAGACTGATATACGGCCAGATATTGATCAAACTTCTTACGAGTTTCCCAATCGCCATCGTTGTGCTTCCAATGTTTTTCCAAAAATTCAACACGCTCCTTTAGCCGTTCTTCCTGAGCTTCGGGAGATACATTCAGAAAAAATTTAAGAACCCGTGTTCCGTTATGCTCTACAAGTTGTTCAAATTGATTTATTAACTCGTAACGTTTATCAATAATCTCAGCGGGAATAAATTTTTCAACCGTTGGCACCAAAATATCTTCGTAATGCGAACGAATAAAAATCTGAGTTTCACCCTTTGAGGGTGTATGTTTATGCACCCGCCACAAAAAATCATGCGCATACTCTTCAGGGCTTGGTTTTTTGAAGCTCTTAATTGAAATACCCACCGGATTACAATACTTTAAGAGTCCTTTTGTTAAACCGTCTTTGCCCGAGGCATCAAGCCCCTGAAAAACAATAAGCAAACTGCCTTTTGCCTGAGCATACATCTTATACTGCAGCGCGCCAATTTCTTTTAAATTACTTTTAGTTTGCTTTTGAATTTTCTTCTTGTTTAAGTCTTTAATAAAAGTTTTATTTTCCATTGAATTTAGTTATTAAATTTTGCAGTGAAATAAATGGGTAAATGATCCGAATAACCGCCATGGTATTTATCTCCACGGTAAGTTCTGTTTGGTCGGTACATTTCGTATCTTTTATCGTAAAACATTATCGATTTATCCTCTACGATTGTACATGTTACATCTTCGGTAACCAATCCTTTTTCAGCAGTAAGAGCCTTTGATATTAAAATCTGATCGAACATCGACCATCCTTCCCTGGAATGATGCGTTCCACGTTTTTTGGAATAGGGCAAATAAGCCAGATTGAAGAATTCGTCGAATTTTACAGAGCGATATTTCTTACCCTTTAAAATTTTGGAGACACTGGAGTTAACAGGCAGGTCGTTAAAATCACCCATTATTATAATTTTGGCATTTCTATTCCGGGTTAAAATCTCCTTCACTTCTTTTCGCACCGCGTGTGCAGCTGCCAATCTTCGGTGCTGTGTTTTTAATGCCCCTTCTCGTCGCGAAGGCCAGTGATTTACAAACAGATGTAATTTTTCGTCATTCTTCAATTTCCCTTTCACGTATAAAATATCGCGGGTGGCAAAATGAGGCTCGCCAAAAACTTCTACCTTAATTGGCTTCTCTACTAGCGGAAAAAATCTATCTTTCTGGTACAGCAAAGCAACATCAATTCCCCTTCTGTCGTCGCTCTCAAAATGAACATAATCCAAAACCTTTCCAATTTTCTCTGATTCGACCAAATCATTTAAAACGGCTTTGTTTTCAACCTCTGCCAAGCCTACAAGCAATGGCAATCTATTTTTGCCCATCTTTGAAATAGCCTCTCCAATGTGATTTACTTTTATTTGGTAACGTTTCAAATTCCAATTTTTGTCCGAGTTAGGAGTAAACTCTTCATCATCCTTACCTTTTTCATCTTTTGTGTCAAAAAAATTCTCAAGATTGTAGAATCCAATTGTCACTTTTTCAGCTTGAATTTTGTCAGCATTATTCCCTTTTTCAATCATCTAAAACGCTGTTTAAATTGTAACGACCTGCAGTCACTTCATTATCTTTTGAATAATTAACATTTTGCATTCCATTTGGTTCTACCAATTACATTCTCTTTAAACTTTGCCGTTTCAAAAGCTTTAACTCTTGCTCTCGGGTTCGTTGGATTCTAAAATATATTGCCTTTCATTTGCAGCTATTAATCAAGTAGCTGCATAATTAATTAAAAACATGCATTTAATTCCTCCTTCATCTAAAAGTAGCGCGGCACATACAGTCTTCTTATAACACACTAACTTTCATCTTATTAAAATTGTTTGTTTTCTATGGAATAAGATGGAACTCGCATGATTTTAATAAATCGCCAATGTGTGAATATTTCTCATGCTCGTTTCATTATATTATATTAAACTTCCTGCTGAAAAACTTTCAAAAGAAGTACATCTATTACGGCTTATTTTCGGCCCATGCCTGAAAAGCTGTTTTTAAAAAGGAACAATATTTTCTGTTTCAAAACACAGGGGCACATTATTCCTTCATTTTGTTATTTTTGTGATACAAATCATAAACAGAGAACCATTTGGAGCTTTTAATTATTTACACCACAAGATGATGCCTATGAAAAATTATTTACTCGGAACACTATTCGTTTTGAGCCTATTGTTTCAAGGATGCCTGGAGCAAGATGACAACGATGTAGACATTGATGACATGACAATTGAGAATGTCAGTATCCCAAGCGATTTTAGCTACTCAACACAAAAAAACATTACAGTTAAACTTACCGTTCCTGATTTTCTAAAAAGTGCAGTAGTTTCAATCTGCACATATCAAACCGTTACTGACAGTGCACAATTTGCACGGGCTACATTCAATAGTGACGGTTATCTGGAATCGGAATATACGATTCCCTCTTATATCGATTCGCTTGTTGTCGTATCAGAATATCTCGGTTTAACTAAAAATGTTTATATCCCTATTGTAAACAACACTGCCGAATTTAATTACACTTCGCTCTACGAAGACGATTATTCGGTATCGGCCTTCCTTTATCCCGAGCAACTTAAATCGGCCTCAGCTGATGGTTATACCTACATGGGTAATTATAACAGCAATGGAGTTCCGGAATACCTAACCGACAGCGATGAGATTGAAGATGACCTATTGGATGACATCAACTCTTCGTTACCGGAATACGAATCGCTAACGGAAAGCCATCCGGAATACCTCGAAGCAGGAAAAACATCAAACATTGAGCTATCAGACGATGCCGATGTTTGGCTGACCTTTGTTGCAGAAGGAGCAGGTTGGAAAAATGCATTGGGATATTACACCTACGATTTAAACAACGAACCACAAACTGCAGCCGATATAGATGAACTAACTATTATCTATCCTAATGCGTCGCAGGCGGGAAGCGGGGGCGGATTAGTGTCCGGAAACAAGGTCTACCTGGGCAATTTCTCTGCCAATACAGGAATCGGCTGGTTTTTAGTCGCCAACGGATGGAGCTCTTCTAGTAAAACAGTATCAGGTTCAACTATCCGGTATTCTCATACTGCTTTTAATAGCGAGTCTGACGACGATTTAAAACAACACATGGTAATGCTTTACGATGAAGAACGAGAATTATTTCTTCTTGGATTTGAAGACATGACCAGAACAAGTAACAGTTGCGACCATGACTTTAACGATGCAATATTCTATACAACTGCAAATCCTGTTAGTGCCATTAGTACTGCAAATGTAAGTAGCATAGCTACATCGAGCGATAGCGATGGCGATGGTATTAGTGACGATCTTGATGACTTCCCCGAAGATGAAAATAAAGCGTTTAATAATTTTGCTCCTTCAACAGCATCAAACGGCACCCTGGCTTTTGAAGACTTATGGCCAGGTACTGGAGATTACGACTTTAATGACTGTGTATTTAGTTATAATTTTAACCTTATTGCAAATAGCTCAAACAATATCACAAATATTGAAGCCTGGTTTGTACTTACTAACGATGGGGCTGCCTATAATAACGGATTTGGATTTATTATCGACGACATTGAAACCTCTGAAATTGAATGCATTGAAGGACAAGAAATGAATGTTGGATATGTTACACGAAACGCGAATGGAACAGAGTCAGATGTTGACGAAACAGTTGTATTTGTTGCAGAAAATGTAAAACCTTTTCTCAACGATACAATTAATATCAATATTGCCTTAAAAACACCATTGTCGAGTTCTGAACTGGGCAGCGTACCGTTTAATCCATTTATAATTGCAAATGGAGACAGAGACAAAGAAATTCACCTGGCCGATATGGCACCCTCTTCAAAAGGAACAACATATCTGGGCATGTATGACGACACCAGTAACTCAAGCAAAGACCGATATTTCAAAACCAGCAATAACCTTCCCTGGGGATTAAACATCTACGAATCATTTACTCCATCGTCCGAGGGGGTTTCTATTGACGAAAGTTATTCGAGATTTATATCATGGGCAATTTCAGGAGGAGAAGATGATGAAGATTGGTATCAAGATTAAGCAAATCCAATAAAAGCAAAAAGAGGGCTGCAATTT
The DNA here is from genome assembly GCA_041583785.1 of Draconibacterium sp. Lineage (GTDB taxonomy): Bacteria > Bacteroidota > Bacteroidia > Bacteroidales > Prolixibacteraceae > Draconibacterium. Next base: position 24,099 of record JBFHFE010000038.1, read on the forward strand.
ATTTTGTTGCCCTCTTTTTTTGCCCCTGCACACCTGCTGTCCCAAGCGACTTGCCGCAAATTGCTACAACCGAGGCGATACCTCTTTCCTGTAAATTCTTATTTTATTGTATTTTCAATGCTCATTTCCAAGTTCTAATGCATAAACCGGGTTTAACTCGAAAGAACAGAAGGACAAGACTCTCTTTTAAGATATATTGAAATCTAACGTATGCAACACATCTGAACATAATTACATTTTAAAGGATTACCCCTTCTCATTCTTCTAATTTCTAACAATTCCACTTCGCGTTCTTGCAAATCAACATTAAAACCATTTAACAACATGTTGAAAAGCAACAAAGTAGCATCTATCTTTTTTGTAACTTGATAATATAATTCTAAAACCTTTAAAATGAACACTAAAAATAGCGAGTCATTTATTGGAGACTTCATGAATTACCTCAGGAAGAAAGATCCATTACAACCAGAATTTCATCAGGCAGTACACGAGGTAGTGGAATCTTTAGCAGATTTTCTATTGGACAACCCGCGCTACTTACATGCCAAAATCATGGAACGGATGGTTGAGGCAGAGCGGATCATTCAATTCCGCGTTCCTTGGATCGACGATCGTGGCAAAATTCATATCAACCGCGGGTATCGCGTTGAAATGAACAGTGCCATTGGCCCATACAAAGGCGGACTGCGTTTTCACCCAACGGTAAACCAGGGAATTTTAAAGTTTCTGGCCTTTGAACAGGTTCTTAAAAACAGCTTAACTTCGCTGCCAATGGGAGGAGGTAAGGGAGGTTCCGATTTCGATCCGAAAAATAAATCGGATAATGAAGTAATGCGCTTTTGCCAAAGTTTTATGACCGAACTCTCTCGTCATATAGGACAATACACCGACGTCCCTGCCGGCGACATTGGCGTTGGTGGGCGCGAAATAGGATTCCTGTTTGGGCAATACAAGCGTGTTAGGAATGAATTTGTTGGAGTATTAACAGGAAAAGGAGTAGAATGGGGTGGCTCTGTAATTCGCCCAGAGGCTACCGGTTACGGAGCTGTTTATTTTGCCGAAGAAATGATGAAAACTCGAAGCGAAAGCTTTAAAGGCAAAGTGGTTACCGTTTCGGGATCGGGTAATGTAGCACAATTTGCAATTGAAAAAGTAATTGAACTTGGCGGCAAAGTAGTTACCCTTTCCGACTCAAGCGGCACAGTTTACGATCCAAATGGGATTGACAGTGAAAAGCTTGCCTATATAATGGAACTAAAAAATGTTCATCGTGGAAGAATAAAAGAATATGCAGACAAATACGGAGTGCAATATATGAGCCGACAACGTCCATGGAGTGTAAAATGCGATGTGGCACTGCCTTGCGCAACCGAAAACGAGCTGAACTATGCAGAAGCTAAAATGCTGACCGACAACGGGTGTTTTGTCGTTACCGAAGGGGCCAACATGCCTTGTACAGAAGATGCAGTGCACCATTTCCTCGATACAAAAATATTATACGGACCGGGGAAAGCAGCCAATGCCGGCGGTGTAGCTGTTTCGGGGTTGGAAATGACACAAAACAGCATGCGCCTATCCTGGAGCCGTGAAGAAGTAGACACTAAACTACTCTCAATTATGCATAACATTCACGAAATCTGCCTGAAATATGGGAAAGAATCAAACAACTTTACCAACTATGTAAAAGGAGCCAACATTGGCGGTTTTGTAAAAGTTGCCAATTCGATGTTGGCGCAGGGACTTGTATAATCTAAACTTCAAGTATATATCTTAAAATCCGGCTCATTCCTATATGTGTCGGATTTTCTTTTTACATTTCTTCCTAATAACCCCGGTTAGATTTTAATTACTAAGCTCAGAAATGCGCTAAATTTGAAGTATAAATACGGATGCAATAAGCTGGCTATTATTAGAAAATTTTGTTTAAAATTTGTTTATTTCTGTATTCCCGAATCGGATACAAATTAAGTGAGAAGTTTGGTTTAACACAAAAGGTACAATTTTTGTTGCACCGCCGCGAAATTATACATTTGCACAAAATTTACATTAGGTGAGAATACTTTACTTTACACTTGCTCTTCTACTACTAATTACAAATGTTGCTGGGCAAACCACTGTCAAGGTAGTTAATGCCAAAACCGGATATGCAGTAGAAGGAGTAATCCTTCTTTCTGATAAATTTTCGACGCAAACCAATTCGGAAGGGAAAGCAAAAATTGACGGTTTTTCACGGAATGAAAAAATACTTTTTAAGCATTCGTCGTATTTAAGCTTGTTAACTACACGCGAAAAAATTGAAAAGCGAGGAAATCTAATCTTATTGGTTGAAAGCCCTGTAAAGCTCGAAGAAATAGTCGTATCTGTGAACCGATGGGTTCAATCGAAAACAGAAGTTCCACACAGCGTTAAAACCATCCAACCCAAAGAAATCCTTCATTACAATCCACAAACTTCGGCCGATTTACTGGGAACACAAGGAGGTATTTTTATTCAGAAAAGCCAGATGGGCGGTGGTAGCCCAATGATTAGAGGATTTGCAGCAAATCGTGTTTTGATTGTGGTTGACGGAATAAGAATGAACAATGCCATATACCGCTCGGGAAATCTTCATAATGTTATATCAATTGACCCGCAAAGCCTTGAAAACACAGAAATTATTTTTGGACCAGGCTCTGTTCTCTACGGCAGCGATGCTTTAGGTGGTGTAATGAGCTTTAATACCTTAAATCCAAGACTCTCGACATCCGATAATTTTGAAACGTTTGGGAAAATTTATTCGAGGTATTCGAGTGCCAATTTTGAAAAAACTATTCACGGGAACTTTAACTTCGGAGGAAAAAAATGGGCTGCAGTATTCAGCTCAACCTATACCGATTTCAACGATTTAAGAATGGGAGCTTCCGGCCCGGACGAATATCTGCGCACCGAATATGTTTCCGATAAAAAATACACAGGCGAAGACCTCATCATTCAAAACGAGAACGATAAAATTCAGAAATATACCGGTTACAAGCAATTTAACCTGCTGGGAAAACTTCGCTACCGGCCAAATGAAAACCTCGATATTTTGCTTAGTGCCCAACACTCGGGAACAAGCGATATACCGCGTTACGACCGATTAATACAATACAGCGACGACCTACTAAAATACGCAAGCTGGTATTATGGCCCACAAAATTGGAACTTATTCTCCGGCCGTATTGAATACAACAAAAAACATGTTATTTTCGACAAGATTAATTTACTGCTGGGCTACCAAAATTATACCGAAAGCCGACACGACCGTAAACTCAATGACGGCTGGCTTCGCCACCGTGAAGAAAATCTTGACATTTACTCCTTCAACCTCGACTTTGGAAAACGATTCGATAAGACAAAAGATTTATTCTACGGCGTTGAAGGCTATTTTAACAAGGTGGGTTCCACCGGAATGTCGGAAGACTTACTTACAGGAGAATTCGAAGAAGTGGCATCGCGCTACCCCAACAACTCGGAATACGGAAGCATTGCCGGGTATACTTCCTTCAAGTACAACATAAGTAAACGATTTATTTTTCAGTTAGGTTCGCGTTTTACTTATACGCACTTGGAAGGAATATTCGACACCCAGTTTTATGATTTTCCTTTCGATGGATTTAAGATGAACAACTCAGCAATTAACGGAAATCTCGGAATTGTGTGGCACCCCTCTACAAATTGGCAAATTAACATACATGGCTCTACAGGGTTTCGCTCGCCAAACATCGACGATGCTGCCAAAGTTTTCGATTCAGAACCGGGAAATGTGGTTGTTCCCAACCCCGATCTCAAACCTGAATATGCCCGAAACCTTGAGCTGAACATTATCCGTAGCTATACAAACAAGGCCAGGCTTGAGATTACCGGCTTTTATTCCCGGCTGAAAGATGCCATGGTTCGCCGCGACTTCACTTTAAACGGACAAGATTCGATTATGTACGATGGGGAAATGAGTAAAGTAGAAGCTCTGGTTAATGCTGAGTCGGCTAGCATTTATGGCGCTACTATTTATTTCGATTTTTTGCTGAGCAACCAGTGGAGAACAAAGCACGATATTACGGTCACCCGGGGAGAAGATTCCGACGGACTTCCATTGCGTCATGTACCACCAACATTTGGAGCATCGCATTTAATATTCGAAAGCCAGCGCTGGTTTGTCGATCTGTATGTTAACTATAGTGGCCAATTAGACTACGAAGAACTTTGCTCCGACGAACAAGACAAACCATATATTTATGCCGTTGACGAAGACGGCAATCCTTATTCTCCTTCGTGGTGGACAATGAATTTAAAAACTAATTTCAAACTAAGTAAAACAATTACCCTTAGTGGTGGTATTGAAAACATATTGGATAAACGATATCGCCCCTATTCGTCGGGAGTGGTTGCTCCGGGTATTAATGTTGTATGTTCTGCCCTTATTAAAATTTAATTTACATTAGAAATTTCGTTTTTACCGATTCGAACACCAATTAAAAAAATTTGTTCTTCTAAAATCTGAAGCGTCCGGTGCAATTAGAGTAATTGGAAAAGATAGCTTAACGCACCCTGGCAATAAGGCCATTAACCCGGGTTAGACAGAAAACACCCCCTCTGTTTAACCTATTCTTTAGTAGAAATTGACACAAAATTTTGAAATTCTACTTTTTCGTCTGCTGCAAGAAAACCCGGGATAAGAAAAGAGATTATAAAATGAATTCTACAAAAATTGGCCAAATCCGAAGAGAATCCTGAATCATACCAATTTTATTTTGAAATGAGCATTAAATTGTTTTGATGATTTTGGGTTTAGGCAAGTTGAAAAATTAAGGCATAGCAACAGCTCCGGTGCAATTTTTCAACGAAGCATAAAGCCAAAAGGTTAAAAGAATAAGGTTCATTTCAATGTAATATTGGTATCACATAATCTTTGCTCTAAAAATGCCTCTGAATAGCCCCCTTTCAACATTTTCAATACAAATATTTAACGGTTCTGAATCACTGAGAGGAATATTTTAAATCGAACTTGGGTTATTAAAATAAAAAAATCAATTTCAAAAACACTGACAACCTGAATGTTTGATAAAACTTGTAATACAAATAAACAAATCCTATACTAAATAATAACATTTACCGTTTTTCTAGGCAGAAGGCACAAAAGTAATCTTTAAAAAAGGTTTTTATTTATTTAATTCGGTATTGCCTTCGAGAGGGGTGCAAGGCATCCCTCTTTTTTTCTTAAAAACTAAGTTTCGTTACCTTTACCCCATGCTCATCCACAATAAAATATCAAGAACTCTGAGCGGTCCCTACCTCTTTATTGGAATTGTTTTTTCTGTAGGCACCATTTTCTCCTTTCTTCACGCCAGTTGGGTATTGGCAGGCATTCAACTTGTTATTTCATGGTTTTTATTGGCCTCTTACTCGGGAGTTGATATCGACACCGAAAAGAGACAAATCAAAGAATACAATATGTGGTTTGGAATTTATAAAACAGGCCAATGGAAAGCCATTAAAACCTACAAGGGTTTAACACTCGTTTCTATGCAAAAGGTTTATCGTTTATATAGTCGCTCTAATCGAAGGAATATCCAGAGCCATAAAGATTTCAGAATATATCTCGTAAACAAAAACAAACGACCTTCAATAGCCATAAAAAAGTGCAAAACCGCACAAGAAGCAAAAAAAAACATCAACGAACTGGCGCTTTGGCTTAAGCTGCCGGTATACTCCATCAAATCCTAATTCTTGTTGAGTCAACCATTTTCGCTACTAATCGTTAAATCAAATTACAAATCACACATTATTTTGTGTTGATTTACGTTATCTCATTAAGCAAATTCAGAAAACTCGTTAAAATGAAACCTGTCGTAATTCTTCTTCTTTTAACTTTCCTTGTCGCCTCTTCATATGGGCAATCAAAAAAACGCGACAAGGTAAAACGTAAGTTCCGAAATGTTGAATCGGTATCGAAAGAGATGCCCAAAGTTTTTATTCGAGGTGTAGTGTACGACGAAGATTACATTCCTTTGCCGGGGGCTACTGTCACCATCGACGGAACAAAGAAAGGCGTAAATACCAATGCCGACGGCGAATATTTAATTGAAAACCTGGCCAGCGGACGAACCCGGGTTCGGATTTCATTTATTGGATATAAAACACGTACCGTGGACATCATTCTTGTTAATGGCCAGAATGAAAAAAACATAATGATGCCACTCGACAACATCCACCTGGAACCCATTCTGGTGAATTCGCAAAAACGTGAGCAACAAATTATGGATGTACCAACTGCTATTTCATCGGTTAGCACCAACATGATGAAACAATCGAACATTTCCGATTTAGGCCAGCTGAGCGAATTTATACCCGGACTCTATTTTCGTGAGCAGGGAGCCAACAGGCCTACATTCTCCATCCGTGGATTAAACAGTGATGAAATCAGCCCTGCCTCGCAACCTCGGGTGTCGGTTTATTTCAACAATGTGCCCATAAACCGGGGGCATTCATCTTCGCTCGAACTCTACGACATGGCACGCGTGGAAGTACTGCGTGGTCCGCAAAATACTTTATTCGGACGAGGCGCTCAGGCTGGTGCCATTCACTACGTTAGCAAAATGCCAGAAACCAGGTTGAAAGGAAATATTACTGCAGGTTTTGGCGATTATGGACAAAAAGAAATTCGTGGAGCAGTAAATGTTCCAATTATAGAAGATAAACTATTTATGCGAGTGGCAGGAATATACAACTACCGCAACGGTTATGTTGAAAACACTTTTGGAGGCGACTTAATGGGAAAGAATACTACAGGAGCTCGGTTCTCAGCCCGCTTTAAACCTGCCTGGAATCATTCTTTCGGTATGATTCTTAATTACCAAAAAGATGATACTCCCGGAATTGCATTTATGACCGACAGTCTGGCAAACACAAACGGAGATATTGGAATTTTTAGCGGAACGGCCTCTCATGAGCAAGGCGAAAACCTCGGCTCTGGAAAAGAAATTTATGACGCCACTCTGAACTATAAATTTTACCTCAATGAGCACAATTACTGGACATCGATAACCTCGTACAGAAAAAGTGATGCCTCTTCGCGATGGGATGGTGATGGAACCGCGTCGGAAGCTATCGACATGGCAGAATATGCAGGAGCCACACAATTTTACCAGGAAATCCGTGGCAATTTTTCACAAAACAGCCGCTTGAACGGCTCATTGGGTGGTAGTTTTTGGTTGGAAAATGCCGACCAAACCTATTGGTTCTCCACCAACGAACAGCACCTGGCCTGTCTAATGCTGCTGGAAGAGCCCACTCCTGTTGATTCCTACGGACAACCAACAGTTATTGAATCGCTACCTGCTGAATACGGAGGAACGACATTACCAACAGAACACGAAGAAGAGAATCTTAACGAAGCAAACAACATGGCCATTGAAGGCTTCATCGATTTTTCGTATCAACTTTCTAAAAAAATATTTGTTTCGGCTGGAGTACGAGCCATTTACGATAAGTACAAATTAAATAATGAAGCCCTCTTTTCGGGAGGTTCCGAGTCGGTACTGGGTGCACTTACCGGCAATTCGCCCAACCTTCTTTTTAGCGAAAGCGACTGGCAAGAGATTAAAAAGAACACCCTTTCGTTTACCTGGAGAGGAGGGCTAAAATATCGTTTCAACGAATACGGAAATGTTTTCGCCAATTACTCACGCGGACGTAGGCCAAACGTTCTGCAGTTTACCTCATCGGGAGAAGAGGAGATTCTGGATGCCGAAACCCTCGACAATTTTGAACTGGGTTTTAAGGGCTCATTTTACGATCGAATATTTATTAACGTAACTGGCTTTTACCAACTTTATAAGAATTTTCAAACCAGCACCTGGGAGTCGGATGCAGAAACCGGCGAATACGACCTGAACTTTAACGATGCCGGTCAAGCCACCGCATATGGAGCCGAAGCAGATGTACGTATTGCCCTAATCGAAGAGATCGATTTTTATGCCAACTATGCATGGCTAAAGACCCAATTCGACTCTACTGATGTTGACGGTTTGGAACAGGCATATGCCGATAATGAGTTTAGCCTGGCTCCCGAACATAGTTTCACGCTTGGCCTAAATACGCGAATTAACCTTACGCCCACAATCAAACTGTTCTTGAATCCATCGTATTCGTATAAAAGCCATTTCTTTTTCGACGACGCCAACTCTCCGGGCCTGGAACAAAATGCATATGGATTGCTAAATATTAATGGAGGACTGGAGTTAAACGAACCCAATATTAAATTAACAATTTGGGGCACTAATGTTCTAGACGAACAGTATGTTACAAGTGCAGGAAATACCGGAAATTTGTTTGGGTTACCGACCTTTGTCCCGGGAGCTCCGCGAATGATTGGGACTAAATTGACCTGGAACTTTACAAAAAAAGAGGAAAGGTTCCGAAAAACAAAAAAGAAGAAGAATCCCTGGTCTTAATGCCCGAAAATCAAATATTAAATCTTTCTATTGAACGGACACTCTTTTCTAATCCAATAGTCATACTACATACCAGGTTTAATCCTTCAATAATTTCAATAGCAAAAAACAGATACCCATGTGTTCCCAATTTTCGTTGAAAAAGCTTTTTTAGCAGCTGTTGTATCGTTTTAGATAAGCTTCCCTTAAATGCAATATCTTAATAATCTATAAAATATTGAATATAGATGCCAATATCAACAAGCAGGGTCCACAACACAGAACACTCATTTTTAAAAAGTTACACACCATCGTACTCACAACAGGCGAAAATACACGCAATACAACAAAAAGAGCGGTACAAAAAAAAGAATCTTTTTATCTTAAAATTCGTAGACTAAAATCAGAAAAGAATGAACTAAATGAACTAAAAAATGGAATACCAATTCTTTGTCTGGTCTTCAATCCTTATATAAATTTGCCCTCCAAATAGTTGGCAAGACCAGTGCAAAGAACCTCAGTTACATACACGTTTGATTGCGTGTAGTTGCAAAAATAAATCTGCCAAGTGCAGATGTTACCATTAAATCATTAAAAACGAACTAAGATGAATGAGGTAGTCAGAAAGGAGAAAGATTATTTGCGGTGGGACCATCTTAATTTAACTGAGAAATCTACTGTTAACACAAAATTTCGTAAATTTTTTAAGCCCATTGAAAATACGTCTCAACGAAAAAACGATGTCTTTATAGTTGATTGGCAAGTTTGCGACGAAGAACATTTACAGCAAACGGATTCGTAGCAAAAACATAGAATCAACTGCAGCACTCCCCTTCCCTTTCACAAAAGTAATTCGTGAAAAAGGGGAATGTATTATACGTAATCAATCAAGCTATTTTATCAATTTTGATGATTACCTTGAGAAAAGCTATTATTCCAAACCTACATTATATGATTAACTATTCAAAAACGATTTTGCAAAAAGTAAGCTCCTGGAAAAGTTTATTCCAAAAGGAATTAATAAAGTGCTACAATTGGCTGCCTGAAGAGGAGCTGCCCGAACTACATGCCTGGTGCTACGCCTCCTTCCAACAATTATATCCTGATATTTTAGATGAGGTGTTTCATGCACCGCCTCATAACAATCAACGCAAATCGCACATTACAGAGAATAGAGCTTAGCCACAAAATTATCAACCGCACAATCTCTTTTCATTCGATCTTTTTACAGTGAATTGCAATGAGCCGTTTCTCAATCTCAAAAAGATGATTTGATATAAAAGTAGACAAAGAATGGATAAAAAAATCAATTTCTTTAGTGAAACAATATCCAGAATTACGCTTTTAATTTATCTCGAAGTATATCCAGGACTTTTTGCCACTGCAACTTGGAACACATAATTTTGCTGGTCATCAATCCCCAATTCTCGTTTAATTTTATCCTTTGTTCTGGAATATCAAGCGAACGGTCGCCTGCTACAAACGACCATCGGGCACCAATAATCCTGCAGAAATAGACCGCTATTCCACATTCCATTTTCAACAAAACGGCCAGTTCATCTAACTGTTGCTTTCGTTCCACCTGCCTTTCGAAAACCCCTACTATATCATCAAATAAAAATGTCGCGTTCGCCATCACATATCTGCTCGTATTTAGTGTTGAAATTCTCGTATAAAGAGCCTTTCTTATAAAAGGGCATGTTTTTAATCTCGTCCAATTCTTTGGCTATAATTTTATTACCAATTGCCGCTGTTTCGGCTGAGGCATAATCGTCGATAAATTCGCGATAAGTAAGGACAGCATTCAATTTGCAAAACTTGCCTTCCTTACAGCTTTTTAGCAAGCCCATTATTTTATCGCCTGTGCGACCGCAACGATAACCGGCGGTACAGAATGACGAAATCATTCCGAGCTTTGCCATTTCCCTTATCATTTCATCAAGGCTGCGGGTGTCGTTCAGAATAAATTGTTGTTTGTTTTTCTTCTGTATTAAATCACCCGATTGCATTTGGGCTTTCTCTTTAAATGCTTCGGAGTATCCTCCAATTCCTATATGGCTGGAAGCATCAGTTTGGGTGCAGCCCAGTTGCATTAATTCAGTATGCATACCTGGTTTTTCGCGAACAGTACAAATTAAACCTGTGTATGGAACGGCCAACCGCAATATGGCCACCAGCTTTTTCATGTTTTTATCATTCACCAGATAATTCGAGTGGGTACTGTAATGGGAACCGCTTGCAGGAGTGAGCCGTGGGAAAGAAATAGTATGAGGCCCGATAGAAAACTGGCGTTCAAGATCCATCGTATGGTAGAGCAAACCCATTACCTCAAATTTCCAGTCGTAAACTCCAAACAAGGCACCGGTTGCCACGTCATCGATACCGGCATCCATGGCACGATGCAAGGCATACAAACGCCAGCGGTAATTCGCCTTTGGACCACTGGGATGTACCATTTTATAGGTTGCCTTATGGTAAGTTTCCTGAAAAACCTGGTAGGTGCCAATACCGGCTTCCCAAAGTTTACGCAAATTGGCAATACTCATTGGGGCAGCATTTACATTTATCCGGCGGATATTGCCATAGCCCTTTCCGTGAGTTACTTTTTCATTTACCGAATACGCAGCACTTATGGCATTCACCATATAGTCGGCATCGCTGCGGGAATGCTCGCCGAACACAATAATCATACGTTTATGGCCTTCGAGAGTAATTAATCGGGTTTCCTCCTTAATTTCGTCCATATTCAGAATCCGGCGTTTTTCTTCGCTGTTTTCTTTTCTGAAACCACAATATACACATGAATTAACACAAAGGTTTGAACAGTAAAGGGGTGCAAAAAATACAATGCGGTTATCGTAAACTTTTCGTTTTACCTCCAGCGCAGTGGCAAACATTTCCTGTAGTACCGCTTCGTTGTCGACAGCCAGCAATGCTGCCACCTCGTCAGGATCGAGCCGCTCGATAGCCAGCGACTTTTGCATAATATCGCGGATGCGCTGTTTGTCGGGCGACTTATTAGCTTCGAGTTGGCGAAATATTTCTTGTTCGTCGATAAAATCTTTACCGTTGACCAGGTATTTGTCGATTTCATTTTGTTTGACAACCTGCTCTGCCCATGATTTACTCATAATCGCACAATTTGGTTAGTACTTATTTTACAATATTGCCATTCAACCGTACAAGTGGTTTGTAATACAACTGATGTAGTTGCCAGCAAGTACAACCATTTATAAAATAAGGTGAAACCGGCACACACACAATGGAATTCTTTCCGGATAATGATTATATCGATGGGAATATGAAGAATTGCATTGAGTTGAGGAACACAAGTAATGTCTTTACTAACAATTATTGTTTCGCCGATTCTCTTTTCCATCAGAACATTCTTTAGAGTAAGCTAAAATTACTAAACTTCCGGAAGCCGACATTCTTCTTCATCAGTTTAAACAAATGTAAAATATCCGAATATGCTTTCAAATGATAAATGATGAAAAGCAATATGTTATAAAGCTTTATTCGTCCGTTACAGAAACTGAAAAACCACAATAATCACCACGATTGTCACCATGGCAATATATGCGTAAATATTTCCAAAATTCAGGGTCCATCCAAGCGAAGGATTTATTTTTGGAACGATAATTCGCGGGTCTCTCCGATTGACATAAAATACACCCCGCCAGTTGGAAGGATTTTTATGCAATGCATCAAGCATTTCATGTTTTTGTTTTTGTTTTTGTTGCATTGGTTTATATTTTTAGTTTCTTAAGCTGCATGTATTATTAACTATCCAATTTTGCCAAAGGGCTTCTTAAACGCTAATCTATTTCAATTGTACCTGGTTGCAAACAAACTACCTCACCATTAATAACCATGCCGCAAATTGCACAAAACAAATATTTTGTTGTACCCCGAATGCCGCCTACATTTGCTGTAGTCTTCCTGTTGCAGAAGTTATATTTCATGAAACCCCACTAATTTATGTTGCTTTTCGTCCCATAAACGAAGTCGTAAAGTTTTAATACTAGAGAAAAAAGTTACCGGAGTAACATTTTTAAAAATCGGGTTCTCGGCATAACATTTGGGTAAATTATAGTTGGGAATGCGCGGATTAATATGGTGAATATGATGAAAACCAATATTTCCTGAAAACCATTGCAAAATTTTTGGAAACTTTACATAAGAACTTCCTTCAAGAGCCAGTTTAATGTAGTTCCAGTCCTTGTTTCGCACCCAGTTAACATTCTCGTATTGATGTTGCAAATAAAATAACCATAAGCCAGCAATAGCGGCAATGTACAAAACAAGAAGTTGAAGAATAAGAAAGGTAAAAAATCCAATGGCCATTCCCATTAATACAAACAATAACAGCAATGCAAAATTGGTAACATAAATATTCATTTTCTGTTTCCGCGTCATCCACTTTTGCGTTAGTCGATTCTGAATGAGGAATATATACAACGAGCCAATTCCAAACATGGCAAATGGATTTCGGTACAACCTGTAATAGAAACGTTTCTTTTTGGAACTCCCCATATACTCTTCTTTAGTCATGGTCCACACATCGCCAACGCCTCGTTTATCGAGGTTACCGACGGTTGCGTGGTGTTTAATGTGCATACTATGCCATTTGTCGTAGGGTGTAAAAGCCAGTATACCAAAAAAAATTCCGATAAACCGATTTGCCTTTTTCGATTTAAAAAAAGACCCATGCCCACAATCATGAAAAATTATAAAAAGACGTACTAACAAGCCGGCAGCCAGAATTATCAGTCCTGCTGTCAACCATAACGAAACCGACAAACTGTACACCAATAAAATCCAAACTCCTACATATGGAATAAAAGTGTTAACAATTTGCCACCAGCTTTTTAAAGCGTCCGGTTTTTGATAAAAAGCCGACTTCCTAATAAAATTGTCCCATGAATTTGATTTGGGATTTTCTTTGTCCTTACTACTCATTTCTTTTAAATCTATTGACCTTATCCTATGACTTTAAACGACAAATTAGACGATTAAGTTCTATTTTACATGGCCGAAGATCGTATTAATACAAACGTTACACTGCTATATTGTGTAATTAAGAATCCCGCCTCAGTTTCAACTAATTCTTTGTTGCTTCCCGATATATATTTTTTTGAAGGACTACTTTTAGCCTGCTGCCAGAAAAGTTGGGATAACACGAGAAGAAATAGGAACTTTCTTTAAAACTCAACTATCAAAACAAGCATTAACCTTTGCAAACAGCTCGTTTTTATTTATTGGCTTCGAAATGTATGTTGTACATCCCGCATTTAAGGCTTTCCCCTCTTCTCCTTTTAATGCATAGGCAGTTTGAGCAATTATTGGAATTTGCTTGTTAAACACTCGAATCTGTTGGGAAGCGCGATAACCATCAACTACCGGCATTTTTACATCCATAAAGATGCAATCCAACTCCAGGTTATTTTTAGCCATTTCAATGGCCTCGGCTCCATTTTTTGCCCGAAGAATATTTTTTGCCATATTTTTTAACAGCAACGACAAATGCAAAAAACTTATGTCATCGTCTTCAGCAATAAGTATATTCATTTGTTTTGTTTGTATGGGTGGAACAGTTTCTGCCTGGGCTAAGCTGGTAACGATTTCAACAGCCGATATAGGCATCGAGAAAGAAAAGACAGAGCCTACTCCCTGTTCCGAGTCGAACGATATTTCACCTCCAATAATCTTTGCATACGACAGGGCGATTGCTAATCCAAGTCCTGAGCCTTCGCGTGCATATTCGTCGTCAATATCGGCTTGCTCGAAACGATTAAATATTGCACTTTTTCTAGCGTCGGGAATACCTATACCTGTATCGGTCACTTTAAAATTAAACTCATCATTTTTAATACTGAAACATAACTCGATGCTTCCTCTATCGGTATATTTTATGGCATTCTTTACCAGATTGGTGATAATGGAATTAAATTTAGCCTTATCAGTTTCTATTACATGATTATTAGTATGCAGCTGGGTTATTAATCTAAATTCCAATCCTTTTTTCTCAGCTTCAGGTTTAAAAAACAAATACAACATTTCAATGTCTTCCTTGAGATCGACTTTACTTCTTTCGAAGCTAACCTGCCCGGCATCAATTTTCGAAATATCGATAATATCGTTTACTGTATTTAGCATACGCTCGCCACTTTTACGAATAATTTCGATGTATTTATGTTGCTGCTCTATGGACAGGGATGGATGTTCCAGTAGCTCTGCAAACCCTAGTATTCCATTCATGGGAGTACGAATTTCGTGGCTCACATTGGCCAGAAAAGCTGACTTTAGCCTGTCGGATTCCTCTGCTCGTTCTTTTGCCGACACCAAATCTTCTGCGGTTTTTTTAGCCTTGCTGATGTCCATTACCATCCCAATAAACAGGTCAATATTTCCGGCTTCATTTCGCCAGACAGTAACTGACAAATCAACCCAAAGCACTTTATTTGATTTCGAAATATATCTTTTTTCTATCCGGTAGCTTTCTCTTGTCCCTTTTCGAAGTTGTTGGATAAAATACAATTCTGCAGCAATGTCGCCGGGATGAGTGAATCGGTCAAAGCTCATACCCTTGATTTCATCCTTATCGTATTCCAACATCGTTAAAAACTCATTATTCGCTTCAATAATATTTGTCTGCTGGTCGGCCAAAGCAATACCAATATTTGCATGTTCAAATATTCCTCTAAACCGGGCTTCGCTTTCAATCAAAGCATATTCTGCTTTTTTTTGTATTGTAATATCTTTAAAAACACAGTAGGTTTGCCCAAAACTTCCGTCAGAATGATAACCAATGCAACCTTCCAATGCCACATCTATAAAATGGCCTTTTTTGTGTCTTAGCCGAAAGTGCACATCGTTTATATATCCTCTATCTTTGAAAGCCGGAAAGTTCTTTTCAAAATGATTTATCCAATCTTTATGCAAAAAATCAGCATAATTTTTCCCGATTACTTCCTCTCGCTTGTAACCAAGGGTGAGCAACCAGGCGGGATTTACATCTATCAAATAACCATTCTTATCGAGCGATTGGAACGACAAAGGCGCATTGTAGTAGAAAGCTCTGAATTTTTCTTCGCTTTTCCTCAAGGCTTCTTCCGACTTTCGTAACTCAGAGATGTCGACAGCCAATACGGCCATAAATTTCGGAATACCGCTCTCGTCTTTAAAAACCACTCCATTCATCAACATCAAGAATTCAGTTCCATCCCGGTGAACATGCCAAACCTCTTCGGAAGAATAACTGCCATTAACTAGTAGTTTCTGATTCAGTTCGTCAACGCGCTTCTGGTAATCTTTTTTATAAAAGATGTTCATATTTTTACCGATTAACGCATCAGCCTTATAACCGTGTATATTCGCGAAATAATCATTAACATACGAAATAACACCATTTAAATCGACAATAACATTTCCATGCATCGCTTTATCGGAAATCATCTTAAACTTTACAATTTCCTGATTTGCCAATTTTCGTTCGGTCACATCCCTGACTGTTAAAATAAGCACCTGCTGCCCCTTAAAATCCGTCCTGTTTATAATAATTTCTGTGAAAAAATCTTTCCCAGACTTTCGTAAGGCCCACAGCTCAATTTTTTTTGTATCGCCATTTTTTAAAACATCAACCAGACTTTTTTGAAATGCATTTAATTCGTTCATTCCAGGCACAGTAAGATCAAAAGCCGATTTCCCAATAAGTTCGCTGGCCGTATAACCATACATTTTTTCCGCTCCCTTGTTGACCTCTAAAAAACACCAATTCGCATCTAAAAGAAAAATGGCTTCGGATAAAGAATCGTAGATATTTTTACAGGTGTAAAATTCTTCATTCTGCTTTAAACCTGAACCCGAAAGGTCATTTTTATCCCTCCGCTCAAGTTCAGCCACTAACCCGTCTATTTTTTTTTGCAGGTCCTTGTTTTTTTTCAGAATTGAAGTTATGTCTGCCATATAATGCTGTTTGAAAAACTATTGTCTCAATATGTTTCTGTTAAAACAGGTATGATTGCATGTTAGTTCACGAAAAAATTCAGGAGGTGTTAATTTTTATCGAGTATAATTTGCCTGGGACTTTTAAGCAGAGGTTGAATATGCCTGCTATACCAATTTAATTTTGAGATGTGCTTAAATTTATTTTGGAATTTTGAGTATCGACAAGTTGAAATTATTGCGATAAGAGAATGTAAGTGCAACGTTTTACTTACGCTTATGCTGAACGAAGCAATAATCATAAAATAAATTAAGGCATATCCGAAGCTGCGACGCGATTCTTAAACGAAAGATCAAACCGCTTTTAATGTAATTTTGGAGTAAATTAATTGAAGGAATTTACGGATTAATAAAAGTTCACCCGGTGACTCAAAGCCATCGGGTGAACACATAGAAGCATTTTACATACAGCCCAAAGCTATATTACTCATTCCAAAGCGGCAAACGTCCCGGAGTCCATGGAGCATTTATTTTTGTCAATTCAGCTTCCAAAGCAGGAATATCAGCCTCAACGATGCGTTTCAGCGCATTTAAAACAGGCGGAAATTCTTCTTTCAGAATTTCGTAGCTTTCTTTTTCGGTGCCTGTTATTCTGCTGGTTGAGCCCATGTGTGTCCAGGTAAGAACACTCAAACGATCGTTTAGAGGAACCTGCGCCGGAGGAATTTCCTCGCTGCTGGCTTTGGCCGGCACCCCGTTCATTGTAAAATTCAATTCTTCCAACTTAACACCAATATTTCGTGCTTTATCCATCAACTGCTGACTGGCTCCCGGAGTGGCATAAATAGCTTGTTTTATCTGCTCCACTTTGTCAGCTGTCTCTTTAAGCATGCGGCCAGTTCCCACAACAGCAAGAGCAAGTTTGTTTGCCATTTTGGCAAAGGCTACGTTTTCGTCATAATCGGCAGCAGGTAAAGTAGAATTGTCTAGTTTTTTGCAGGTAAATTCCACTGGCTCAACCAACTCTTTTAATTCGCCTTCATGCCAGAGTTTCATTCCCACTTTGTAGGTTCCGGGCATTACCATAATGCCACGTCCGCCTTTTGTTATCGGGTCGAATTTCCCATCAATCTTAGTGGTAGCTGTAGCTGCGTAGGTCATATTCCAGGCTACACGATTCACTCCTTTCGAGGGAGCTTTTGTGAACTGATTTACCACATTCCCTTCATCATCGTAAATGGTAAAAATTAAGTGCGATTTTTCCTCTTTCTCTTCCAGCTGCAATTCGCGCCAGCCAGGTTGAGGAATTGGCAGGCCTTCTTTAAACAGTTCCTTCTCTTTATCCTTACGTAACTCTCTTTTGGTTTTTGGCACTTCTTTCAGAAAGTAGGTAAAGGTAGCTCCATAATCGGGGTTTGGCGATGTAAAATAGGTACTTCCCTGATTACTTCTCCCACGGGTTTGGACATACATTAATGCATCTTTTATAGGAAAAATGGCAGCTTCTTTATTTTCAAGTTCAGCTGAAACTTCACGCAAAGGGCTGTAATCGTCCAGAACATAAAAACCACGGCCAAAGGTGGCAATAACCAAATCGCTTTCCCGTTCCTGAATCGCAATATCGAACACTGGAATGGTTGGCAGTCCGGATTTTAGCTTCACCCAGTTAGCACCATTATCTACTGTAAAAAAGATACCGAACTCGGTTCCCACAAACAATAATTCGGGACGAATAAAATCCTGCATAATGGAATAAACTGTTCCGTTTTCGGGAAGGTTGCCCGAAATAGAAATCCATGTCTTCCCCTTGTCTGTACTTTTTAATATGTAAGGAGTAAAGTCATCACGTTTCAGGTTATTAAAAGTAGCATATACCACATTTTCATCGAAACGATCGGTTAAAAGGTCGCTAACGTATGTATATTCGGGCACACCATCGAATGACTTCACCTGTGTCCAGTTTTCCCCGCCATCTTCTGTTACCGAAATAACACCATCATCGGTTCCGGCATAAATTAACCCCTCTTTCAGTTTCGATTCTTCGAGCGATACAATGGTTCCCCATTGTGAAGTAGAAACGTCTTTTACAACTGCATCAGCAGGCCAGTATTTGCCCATTACCGGAAAGGAATTGCGATCAACCTGCGCAGTAAGGTCGCTGCTTATAACTTCCCAGGAGTTGCCTCTGTCGTTGCTGCGGAAAACCTTGTTAGCGGCCATATACACTCGTGTATTGCTGTGCGGACTTATAAACATTGGAGTATTCCAGTTCCATTTGTAAGAAAGTTCCCCTTTACGTTCGCGTGGTTTTATTCTAATGGATTCCCCACTCTTTTTGTCGTAACGAGATATATTCCCGTATTGAGATTCGGTGTAAACAATGTCGGGATTTCCCGGCTCGGTTGCCACCCAAAACCCGTCACCACCGGCTGTTATGTACCACTCGTCATTAATAACGCCACTACGACTTGTATTTCGCGACGGGCCTCCCATCGAGTTGTTGTCTTGTGTTCCTCCGTATACATTGTAAAATGGTTCAGCATCGTCAACAAAAACACGGTAAAACTGTGTAATGGGGAGGTTTTCTTTAAAGTCGAATGCCTTTCCTCCATCCCACGACTCGTATATTCCCCCATCGCCGCCAATCAGGAAGTGCTCAGTATCGGAAGGGTCGATCCATATTGCATGATCGTCAACGTGGCGTCCTTTTATACTGATACTTTTCCATGTTTTGCCACCATCAACAGTTACTTTCGAAACCGTTTCGGTTGAATACACTTTATCCCGGTTTTTAGGGTCGCAGGTAATTTCGTTATAATACTGGCCACTCGAATGATAATCGCCCATGCGTTTCCAGCTTTCACCTTTATCGGTCGATCGATAGAATCCCCCTTTATCATCGGCTGCTTCCAAAATCAGGTACACGTAATTGGGATCAACAGGAGAAACATCTATCCCCATTCCCCCGATATGAACACTTGGCAGACCTTCCATAATTTTTCGCCAGTTTTCCCCACCGTCGGTAGATTTGTACACTGCCGATTCGGGGCCGCCTCCAATTTTTGTGAACGATGTACGACGACGTTGCTCGGCCGTAGCATACATTATATCAGGATTACAAGGGTCGAGTACTACATTGTTCACCCCTGTGTTTTCACTTATCTCCAGCACCTTATTCCAACTTTCTCCACCGTCAGCAGTTTTGTACAAACCTCGTTCTTCGCCCGGCCCCCATGCCGAACCTTCGGCGGCTACAAAAACAACATCAGAGTTTCTGGGATCGATTACAATTCCCCCAATCTGGCGACTATCTTTTAGCCCCATATTTTTGAACGACTTTCCACCGTTGAGCGATTTGTAAACACCATCGCCGTAACCGAGGGCTCGCTGATGATTATTCTCTCCAGTACCAACCCAAACCACATTCGAGTTATTTGGGTCCAGCTCTACTACACCTATTGAATACGATCCGTACTTATCGAAAATCGCTTTCCAGGTGGTTCCATTGTTTGTGGTTTTCCACACATTACCACTGGCAACAGCTACGTAAAACTCTTTGGTATTCTTCGGATTCACAGCAAAATCTGCAATACGTCCGCTGGCCCAAGCCGGGCCAATACTGCGCCACTTCAGCCCACTAACCAAATCGGAGCTCACAAAAGGCTTTGTCTCTTCATTTTTTTCTTCTTTCTTTTTTGCAAAAATTACGGTCGATGCGAGAAAAACAACAACCATTAGCAACGCGAGTTTTTTCATTAATATATTTTTTGAGTTAAAAATTCTGTATAAAAAACTGACCGGGAAACCAAGTCCGAAGTCGAAAGGTTCCTGAACTGAACAATCAGTCATGGACATAGGTTTTGTTTAGGCCGTAAAAATTACAGAAAATATAGTAGGCGGACTAACATAATATCAAAACTTTTTTCAAATGGAGAGAAAGAGACCAGAAATTATAATGTTTAAACCACTTCGGGGTTCTAAACATTCTTTATTGCTATGCCCTGGTTTTACACATGGCTATTAATTTTAATGCCCACTGGCCAATTTTAAGTCCAGCAAAAATTACCACAGGTGTAACCTTGTGAAATTTGAAAAATCGGACAAGAATACAGCAGTGGACTAAACCATTATTTGGATAAAACAGGGGTAAAAACAGAAGCATGAAATGCAGCTAAATAAGCTATAAACCCAAGGTTAAAATTAATAGTCGACCCCAGGTGTTAAGTTGAAGGAAAAATACCGGTACATACCTCTTCTTAAAATTTTTACACAGATTACGTTCCTTGCAAATTTAAGGGTTAAAATTTCAAAACTCCCTTCAGGTTTTTATAACCGGTTTTGCTAACTTTCAGCTTTGTTTTGTCGTGAAGGATTACAATGTAAGCTTCTTTTTCGTATTGTTGTATCTCAGCAATTTCGTCAACTTTAACAATATAGCTGCGGTGAATACGCACAAAGTTTTTCGGATTCAGGGCACTCTCGAAATACTTCATGGTTTTTTGCTTCATCCAGCGGCCTTCAGTTGTATAAATCATTACATAGTCGTCCATTGATTCGATGTAACGCACTGCATCAACCGGTGCAATATGTATTTTATTGCGGTCTTTTACCACCACCCTGTCGAGGTAGTCATCTTTCGGAAAATCGCTGACACGCTCTGCCACATCCGAATCTTTCCCATCTTTCTGAATGCGCTCCACCACCTTCTGGATAGCTTCTTCGAGGCGGGCTTTTGAATAAGGTTTGAGCAAATAGTCGGCGGCGTTAAACTCGAAAGCCTTTAATGCAAACTGATCGTATGCAGTTGCAAAAATAATCTGTGGTTTATGCTCGATCAATTCCAGCATTTCGAAGCCGGTAATTTTGGGCATCTGAATATCAAGAAACACCAAGTCGGGTTTTAACTCGTTAATTTGTTTTACCCCTTCGAAACCATTTTCGCATTCGGCGATCAGCTCTACCGATTCGTTATCAGCCAAAAACGATTTCATTAGGTCACGTGCCAGTTCTTCGTCTTCCACGATTATTGTACGTAATTTTTCGGACATATTATTTCTGATTTTGAGGAATGGTTAAAGTTACAGTAAATTCATTTTGTTTATTTTCAATTTTTAATAGATGAGGGTTCCCATAAATCACCTGCAGGCGATCGCGAACATTTCGCAGGCCAATTCCTTCGCCTTTCTTGCTTATCACGTTTTTATCGTACGTATTGCTGATGGTAACTTCCAGTACCTGGTTGGAGCAACGCAGATGAGTTATTACATCAACAGTCTCGGTAGCTTCGTAAACGCCATATTTAATAGCATTTTCGTAAAGCGGCTGCAAAATCATGTTCGGAATTTCGGCTTTCAAACAATCTTCTTCTATGGCAAAAACCGGGTTCAGTTTTTTTCCAAACCGAACTTTTTCAATACTTAAATACAATTTATTATTCTCTATTTCCTGCTGAACTGTTACCTTTTCGCTTTGTTCGTGTTTCAACGAGTAACGCATCAATTGCGAAAGATTAATCACCATTTCCTGAGCTTTTGACGGGTCGGTCATTGTAAGCGACGAAATGCTGTTAAGGCTATTAAAAAGGAAGTGTGGATTTATCTGCGATTTCAGGGCGTGAAGTTCAGCTTCTTTCACCAGCTCTTTCAACTTAGTTTCATTTTTCGATTTTTCTTTAAATGCAAAATAATAGTTAACGGCGTAGAAAAAAATCACATAGATGACATACATTCCGTAGCCAACAATAAGGCGCGAACTAACGGTTTTTTGGATCCAGCCGTCTGTGGCCGGGCGGCTTATTTTTAATAAAGCAACACCAGTGTAAAGCCAAATAGATACGATAATTGAAGCAGCAATAAGGTGAGCCAGCAGGATTCGGACAACGCTGTTATTTTCGAGTGTACTGTATTTAATAACATACCAGATGGCTGAACCAATAAATGCGTAAAGGATGAAGGTGGTAAATGTATCGGCAAAAGCAAACCAAAATGAAATATGATTGAAAAAAACAAGTTTCAACAACAACAATATGGAAGTTACCAACCAAAAAGCGCCATAAGAAATGGCTAATGAACGGTTGGTTATAAAAGGGTGTCGAAAATCCATTTTACAAATATTTCACTTCAACACCACCGAAGGCTGCAAAACCTTTTATAACGAGTGTTTTCGAAGGATCTGAAACAATATGATTAATAGATGCTCCGCGTTTATCGGTAAAGGCGCCAAAAATGGCTGTCACTTCATTTTTTACGGTCCAGTCGGGTGGAACTTTAAACCCACAACCTCCAAAAACAGCCAAGGAATCGATTACAGCCCCGTTTTTTGAGAGGCTGGCCTGTCGAAGGTCATATTCGGTTCCTCCAAAAATAGAAGTGGTTCTTCCCCCCATAAAGTTTTGCGAATTTATATAAACTTCGCGTCCACCAAAAATTACAAAATCGTCGAAAAAACCCATTCCTTTGGTTTGCTGCCCCGGTTCCCCCAAAGGGGCTTCTTTTTTGCGGCGTCCCGAATGATTAACCAGCAAAGCAACTCCAATACCAATTATCAGCAGTGGCCATCCTACCCTTCTCAACTGGTAAGGGATATGAGCTATTTCAGGCACGAGAAAAAAACCACCTATTACAATCAATATTGTTCCGGATGTTTTGTTGCCCCCAATTATGGAAAATATTCCGATTCCGATAAGAAGCATTTGCCACGAAATTAGAATATTGTTCCACGAAGATGGAATTAAATCGAGTCGCTCCAAAATCCATAAAGCGCCAATGGCAATTAAAAATATGCCTAATACAGCCCTTCTGTTCGAAATATCAGGTTTGTGTTCCATAACTTAAATTTTACTGTCCCAAATGTATTTATATCCCTGTTTAATACTTTCCTGAATTCGGCAAATGCCAATATTTTAACGGTTAAGTCGGGTTTCGCCTAAATTAACTTCGCTACCAAAGCTATGCCCAAACCAATTAACAGAACAGGATACAACAAAATTATTGTTGTTCCCGAGAAAAAGAAAAGTTTTGGCAAAATAAACAGTATGCCAATAATTAACAAAACAAAACCACCCTTGCGTTTACCTGCCAAAAGAACCAAGCCTACCACAATTAATACCATCGGCCACGAAAAGAAAAAGTTTCTCAAAGCATGAGAGACGTGTAGAACAGGTGCAAATAAGTTGCTGAAATGAGCTGTCTGAAAATCAAAAAAAAGTCCGTATTGTTTGAGAATCCACAATATTCCAATACCTATTAAAACCATTGCCAATACTTCTTTTGATTGTTTATTTGGAGGTGCTTTTTGTTCTGATAGCTTTTCCATAGCGGTATTTTTTGTTTTTATACCACCAAATCTACAAAAACAGTCGTTTCAAACCAGTCGGCATTCGGTTAAAGCTGGTTCTGCATCGGCGAATAGGTTTATGGTTCTGTAAATCCGCCCCAATAGGGTGAGCGCAAGAAGAATAACAAGCCAAATCGCCTTTCCCATTTTTACTTAATGCTAAGTAAAAACATATAACCACCTAACTACCCCACAAAGATGAAAGGCATAAAAAAAGCGGGAATAACCCGCTTCTTATTTATCATTATTGTTTTTTTATTTTTTCTGAGCTTTTGCCCAGGAATCGCGCAAGGCAACAGTACGGTTAAAAACCGGTTTTTCAGAAGTTGAGTCAGGATCCATATTAAAATATCCCAAACGCTCGAACTGAAAATGGTCAAGAGCCTTTGAATCTTTTATAAATGGTTCGATGTAGCAATTTTCTATAATCCTTAAAGAATCAGGATTCATAAACTCTTTAAAATCTACGTCTTTATGAGAATCCGGTGTTTCATCGCTAAACAAACGATCGTACAAGCGCACTTCCGATTTTACAGCATGTTTGGCCGAAACCCAGTGTACCACACCTTTTACTTTTCTGCCGTCAGATGATTTTCCGCCTTTCGACTCCGGATCGTAGGTACAATGCAGCTCAGTAATGTTTCCATTTTCATCTTTTATCACCTCGTTACATTTAATCAGGTAACCATAACGCAAGCGCACTTCGCGTCCAGGTCCCAAACGGAAAAATTTACGGGGCGGCTCTTCCATAAAGTCGTTACGCTCGATATACACTTCATTCGAAAATGGCACATCGCGTCTTCCCATCGATTCATCTTCAGGGTTGTTTACCGCGCTCAGGATTTCTTCCTGATCTTCAGGGTAATTTGTAATTATCACTTTCAGCGGGTCCAAAACTCCCATTACACGCTGGGCGGTTTTATTCAGGTGCTCACGAACGCTAAATTCCAGCAACGACACATCTGTCATTCCATCCACTTTTGTTACACCTATTTTATCGGAGAAATTCCGGATTGATTCCGGAGTATACCCTCGACGGCGCAGACCAGAAACCGTTGGCATCCGTGGGTCGTCCCAGCCATTTACATGGCCATCTTTCACCAGCTCAAGTAATTTACGCTTACTCATCACTGTATAAGTAAGGTTTAACCTCGAAAACTCAATCTGGCGCGGGCGGTAATCCGAGTCTTTTAGCTGGTCTATAAACCAGTCGTATAGAGGGCGATGAACTTCAAATTCGAGCGTACAAATCGAGTGGGTAATTCCTTCCCAGTAATCGCATTGTCCATGGGCAAAATCGTACATGGGATACACACACCACTTGTCGCCGGTACGATGGTGATGCGCTTTCATAATCCGATAAATAATCGGATCGCGCATGTGCATATTAGGCGATGTCATATCTATTTTTGCACGTAAGACTTTCGAGCCTTCGTCAAATTCGCCAACAGTCATTCGCTGAAATAAATCCAGATTTTCTTGCACCGACCGATTTCTGAACGGGCTTTCAATTCCTGATTTTTGCGGCGTTCCTTTTTGTTCGCTAATGGTTTCTGCATCCTGATCGTCGACATAGGCCTTGCCTTCTTTAATTAATTTAATCGCAAAAGCATGCAATTTTGGGAACGAGTCAGAAGCATAATAAAGTCTGTCGCCCCAGTCGAAACCTAACCAATGTACGTCATTCATGATTGACTCAACGTATTCTGTCTCTTCTTTCGAAGGATTAGTATCGTCGAAACGCAGGTTGGTTTTGCCACCGTATTTTTGTGCCAGTCCAAAATTCAAACAAATTGATTTTGCATGACCAATGTGCAAATAACCATTTGGCTCAGGAGGAAACCGTGTATGAACCCGGCAATCATTTTTCCCTTCAGCTAAATCAGCATCGATATGGGCATGAATAAAATTTGCCTTTTTAATCTCTGGATTTGAGTTTGTATTATTTTCTGCCATTTTATTTAAAATAAGGCTACAAAATTAAAAAATGATTTGTGAGAACGCTAAACACCTGTTCAAATTATTACTTTTGTTTGTATTATTTAATTATACCATGGGAGTAATTGAAATTGAAGGGATGAAATTCTATGCCTACCACGGTCATTTTGCCGCAGAGCAGGTTGTAGGAAACAATTTTGAAGTTTATATTCGGTTGGAAGCTGATTGCGCAGCAGCAGCCCAATCGGATAATCTTGATGATGCGCTAAATTATCTGGCGGTGTACGAAACCATAAAAGAAGTGATGCAAATAAAATCGTCGTTACTTGAAAACGTAGCTAAACGAATTCTTGATACGCTGTACAAAAAGTTCCCCGCCATTCAGAAAGCTAAAATCAAGATCTCGAAAATGAACCCACCGATGGGAGGCGAAATTGAGCGGGTAAGTGTAACGCTGGAGAGTTAGTGCTCATCGTTAAAGCACAGGTGCACGAACAAACAGAACAGACTTCCGTGGTGGAAACACGAAGAAGCTATCAGTTATAA
Organism: Draconibacterium sp.; assembly: GCA_041583785.1. GTDB lineage: Bacteria > Bacteroidota > Bacteroidia > Bacteroidales > Prolixibacteraceae > Draconibacterium. The sequence goes on from JBFHFE010000038.1 coordinate 50,315, forward strand.
ATTTTGCTCCGGTAACATGTACGCTCTTTTATTTTTTCACATCATATATAAATCGATAAAAATTGAAGAAATAATCTCATTTTAAAATTTTATGTTGCAAGAACTGTAAAATTTTATATTTTTGCAGTCCGAAACGTAAAGGGTTCCTTGGCCGAGTGGCTAGGCAGCGGTCTGCAAAACCGTGTACGGCGGTTCGACTCCGCCAGGAACCTCAATCAAAGGGTTGGATTTTTCCAACCCTTTTTTACTTCATAAAAGACCATATAAGCCACGATGATGATGATTATTTTTTCTCATTGTTTTTGAAAAAAACATCATAATTTCGTTTACCTGTATAACTATAAAGTTGGTTTATTTTAGAATTATAATAAGAATGCATACGAAAGCCGAAAGAACCGAAGGAATAATCATTCCTCTCACATAGTACTTTATCTTAAATTTCTTACCATAATTCCGCCATTGTTCCGGATATAAGCTAGTGTCCTTTATCAATCTTCCTTTTTCAAAAGCTCCACTTTCTTCATCAATTTTACAAATTACAATAGCATTTTTCTCATGTACTCCTTTGCAATACAAAATAAAACGTACTATAAAAATTTCAAAAAATACAATCAACGCACAAAAAAGAACTTTATAAAACATTGATTCAACGTCCCATTGAAACAGATAAGCAGTTACTGCGAAATATATTCCAACTGACCATGTTGTTGCTTTAAAGGAATTTACAAAAACCATTTCGTTAGTTTTTTGCTTTCCACTATATACCAGTTTTAAATATTCTTCTTTCTCCATTTCAATTTTTCCAGCTAAAAGAATAGCAAAATTAAAGTCATTTTTAGCAAAAGAACTTTCCTAACGGGAAAACCAACTTTTTCATCTTATTAAAATTGTTTGTTTTCTAAGGAATAAGATGGAACTCGCATGCTTTTAATAACTCGCCAATGTGTGAATATTTCTCATGCTCGTTTCATTAGAACATCTTAAAAACGTATTGCTATTAACCCGAGTTGGGTTTAACAAAAACCCAGAGAAAAACACTCCGGGTTCTGTTTATTATAATTTCCAGGGCTCGCGATACTTGTAATGCATCATTTTTACGGCTTCCTCATCGTTACCAAACGATTGTGCAACAGGATCCCATTTTACCGGACGACCTAATTCACAAGCAATATTTCCAATGGTACAAACTGTACACGAGCTGTGCCCAATTTCAACAGGAACAACCGGATCAATACGATTTTTAACCGCCTCAATAAAATTAATCTGGTGAGGTATTTTCGTTTCGTAAGGAGTATCGTCTTCAGCATCTGCACTTTCAGGTGGCAACAGCGAATTATCGGAAGCGAGGAAATGCCCACGCGAAACTTCCAGCCAGCCTTTGTCGCCATGAAACTTCACTCCTTTTGTCAATTGTTCATCGAAAGCTTCCGATGTTAACACCACACCATTGCCGTAAGTAAATTTCATAAACTCGGAGCCGTCGCCAATAGGAGCAGCTTCAACCGGGCCATTGCGATCCATACCGAGTCCCCACTGCGCTATATCGAACATGTGGGCACCCCAGTCGGTTGTAAATCCTCCACCCATTTCCTTATACCAACGCCAGCCGCCCCAAAACTCTTCATCTTTTGGAGGATTGAGAGAAATCGGCGGATTAAGTTCCTTGTTGAAATGAATATTTCCGGAAAGTGGCCCCAACCACAAATCCCAGTTCAAATCTTCAGGAACCGACTCAGAGGGCAAGTTATAAGGAGTTGGAGGAGCGCCAACATAAGCATTTACCTTCTCTATTTTACCCAGCATGCCACTTTGAACCATCTTCACAGCATGCTGAAAATTTGGATCAGAACGTTGTTGACTTCCAATTCCAAGAATACGATTGGTAGCTCGAACAGTTTTCACCAGTTCCTGCCCTTCGTGAATTGTAAAAGTCATTGGTTTTTCAAGATAAACATCCTTACCTGCTTTACACGCGGCAATGGCAATTAAAGCATGCCAATGGTCCGGAACTGCAATTACAACTGCATCAATATCTTCTCGCGCAATTAAATCCGTAAATCGTTCGTAGGTTTTTACTTCTACATTTTCCTTAATTTCCTCATAATAATTTTTAACCCGGTTTTCGAACCGTGTACGTTTGCGGCCATACACATCACAGCCTGCAACAACTTTCACTCCGGGAATTTTAATAAAGCCGTCAAGCAAAAACATGGCTTGTCGACCCATACCTATAAAACCAAGTCGAATATTTTTGTCGACAGCAGTTTTGTTAGAGCAAGAATTTAAAGATGGTAAAAAAGTAATACCTGCTAAACCAACAGCGGTAGTACTGATAAATCTCCGCCTCGAAAGATTTTTGTTAGTCATAATGATTGTTTAGTTTATAGTTTTATTATTGCTTATAAAAGTAATAAATCGAATGTTACATTGGAACCCATAATATGAAAAATTATGGCATTGTTATGAGGGTGACGAAATTTAGATTTTTGTTCTGGCACAACCTTAACAGACTCTCTAACTAACTGACTTACAAGATGTACATCTTGCCTCTAAAGGATGAAATTCTAAAAAACAGTCTGCTTCTCCTCAAGAATTGAGATAAAACACATTAATTTTTTATCAATTTCGTTGAATCTGTTAAAGTAGAATTAGCATATTTGCCTGCGCAAAACAGCTAAACACCTGCATTTTGAACCAAGTGTAACCATTCCGAAAGCTATTGGTAAATTGACTTTTAATTAGACATTGTATGTATAACCAAATTTATTGTAATAGACAAAGAAAGATTTCTCCTGACTATAATTGTTTATTTATTAAAGGAACAAATGTAACTCGCATGATTTTAAATAAGCACCTATGCTTGAATAATTTTCATGCTCGTTTCAATAACATATAAAGACAAATTATTATGCGAGACCCAATACTCTTATGTGCTAAACCCAAAATCGCAGTTAAAAATGTATTTCGCTATAAAACGACTTCAAAACAAACGTTTAAGAAACTTGCTTCAAATTACCATAACGAAAACTATTCTTTATCGCCAAGTTCAAGTTTTGTAGTATTTTCAATGCTCAAAACAAAGTTCTAATGCATAAATCTAGTTAAAACTTTCAGTTTGTCTTTTATCTTTAAAGATTAATATTTACAAATGAAATTGTTACAAAATATTATACTATTTCCGCTCGCCTTAATCAGATTAATTATTGTGGTTTTCATGACAATTTATGTTACCATTGGTGGATGGTTTTGGCTAAAGTTTTTCGGATTCAGCCGCCATCTTCAGAACTGGATAATGTTTACATGGGGCAAAACGATTATGTTGGCATGCGGAATAAAGATTAGCCGAAACGAAATTCCAAAAAACAATAATTTTATATTAATGCCTAATCACCGGAGTTACCTCGATATTTTTATTGTGGCAGGTCTAACTCCGGCAGCTTTTGTTGGCAAAGCAGAAATTGGCAAGTGGCCTTTTGGGGCTTTGGCGGCGCGAATTACCAACTCCATACTGGTTGACAGAAAAGATCCCCGAAGCCTTATTAATACGATGAACAAAATAAAGGAATCACTAACTCAAGGTATTCCGGTAATCCTTTTCCCCGAAGGCACAACTTACAAAGGCCCCCTAACAAAAGGATTTAAAAAAGGGAGTTTTAAAATTGCTGCCGACACCGGCATCCCAGTTATTCCAATGGCAATTGACTATGAGGATATTGAAGATGCCTGGGTTGGGAAAGACACATTTATAGGCCATTTTTTCCGACAAATGGGGAAACTCAATACCAAGGTAAATATCCGATACGGCGAACCTATTTATGACATCAACTATAAATGCCTACAAGAAAAAACCAGGAATAACATAGATTCGATGCTAGAAGAAATTCAAGGCATTTAATTCCGGATTATACATTAGAAAATTTGTTTCACATCGAAACTCCTTCAAAACAAACCACTTAACGAACTAGTCTCAAATCACCATCGCGTTAGTTATTCCTCCTTCGGCGAATTCTTGTTTTATTATATTTTCAATACTCATCACGAAGCTGAAAGGCATAGACCGGGTTAAATTTTATTTTTCTTTTTAAACCAATAATAAACCGGGATACCCGACAGGGCAGTTAACACGGCGATAGACGATTCCTCAGGACGTTCGAAATAAGCCAAAACCAGCATAGCAATTCCGGTAACAATAAATAAAAGATGAGCTACCGGGTATCCGGGCAGCTTTAGCGTGCTTAAATTTTTCTTGCGAAGAATAAAAACACCGGCTACGGCAAGAATGGGAGAAATTCCCAATGAAAACCCCATATAAATTAATATTTGCTCAAAAGTTCCTGACAACACCAAGAGAATAGCCAGCACACTTTGTAAATAAATGGCATTTGAAGGCACCTTAAATTTGGGATGAATTTCTGCAAACGATTTAAAAAAGTAGCCATCTTTGGCCATTCGGTAATATACACGCGGACCTAAAATAACAAAAGCACTTAACGACGAAAACAACGCAAAAGAAATAAGAAGCGAAATGATCGTTTCTGCTGTTTCGCCAAAGGCCTTCCCTGCAGCCAGCCCTCCTATTTCGGGTTCGCCAATCATTTGCCCGGCCGGGATAGCATATATAAAAAACAAATTCAGCAAAATGTATAAAACTACTACAACACCGGTTGAAATAAGTAACGACCAAGGAATAACTTTTCGTGGATTGCGTATTTCAGATCCGATATAGGTAGCAGAATTCCACCCACTATAAGCAAACATTACAAACATTAAAGCCAAACCTATTGCTTTCCAGTTTTTAAAATTAAACTGTAAAATTTCCGTTGCCCTTATATTCTCAAAAGTACCATTGCCGAACAAAAAACCGGCTACAATAAGGCCCGAAACCAACGCAATTTTGGATAGAGTAAGTACATTCTGAACTCTGGCCCCGAACACAATACCCCTTGAATGAATAAACGTAAAAACCAAAATCACAAGCAAAGCCAAAACTTTATTAAAAAATTCAGCGCTTACTACATCGTTTAACATCAGTAATTGCTGAAATTTTGGGAAAGCCCAAATAAAATATTTGCTAAAACCAATGGCAGAAGCTGCAATGGGAGCAGAAAAGCCAACAATCAATGATAACCATCCACTTAAAAAGCCAGGTAAAGGATGAAACAGTTTCGAGATAAAAACATACTCGCCACCAGCTTCGGGGTAGGCAGCACCTAATTCGCCCAACGCAATGGCCCCACAAAATGCAAGTATTCCACCAAATGCCCAAAGCGAGAGCATAAGAAGCGGGTTATGCAGTAAATCCATTAGGTAGCCTGTGGTGGTAAATATACCGGCCCCGATAATATTAGCTATAACGACATTAATAACCGGAAAAAGTCCAAGGGTTCGAGCTAGCTTTTTATTTGGTTCGCCCAACAGAATTTATTTAGCTTTTTTATAACTTACCGAAATACCAGAACGACTGCTACGGTCGATAGTCGTTTCGTAATTTTCGAGGCCTTTAACATACTCTAAAAAATCTCGAATTCCATTTATAGGCACAGCTGTATTATGTGCAGTAAAACAACCACCCACTTTCAACTTTGTGTCCATTGCCATAAAATAATTTTTGTACCAATACTTATCAGCATCGCTAAAAACAAAGTCATACTCACCTTTAAGTTCAGGCACAAGAACGTGTGCATCAGCAAGGCGCACATCGATAAATTTTGCAACACCAGCTTTTTTAAAATTCGATTTTGCTTCCAGATAACGTTGTTTATCAATTTCTATAGTAACGAGTTTCCCTCCGGTTTTACTTAAAGCCCATGCAATCCATATTGCTGAATGCCCGGTGGATGTACCAATTTCAACCGCATTCGTATAATTATTTTTTATAATAATATCGTATAAAATTTTGCCATCAGAAAGTGGCACATTCATATCGCGCCAATTGTTGGCATTTTCCTCTAAAAAAGCTTTTATTTTTTTATCGAGATTGTTTTCAACTTCAGGATATTGTGCCCACAATTGAACCGAAATAAAAAAAAGAATAAAAATAAGTAGAACATATTTTGTTTTCATCTTTTAAAAATGTTTGTTTTCTTATGGGATAAGATGGAACTCGCATGATTTTACCCAATCGCCTATGTGTGAATATTTCTCATGCTCGTTTCATAAGCGCTTACTCCCTTGGTTAAAGTTACTACAAAATTCAATACTTCCTGAGTAATACGGGCTAATTGTAAAGTTAATAAATATCGTTAGTTTGTAACTGATAGCCTTTAAAGAGAGATATGAAATATTTCTCTCTTTAAAGGCACTAAATAAATGAAAATGACAACTGATAATTACTTTCGATAGAAAAAGCTCCATCTGCTGCACTAACTTTATTAATAAGATAGGCAGAACCTAAGTTTCATATTAAGCACAGCAGATTATTGAGTTAAA
>JBFHFE010000039.1:0-51599 GCA_041583785.1 Draconibacterium sp.
CCCTTTCCGCTTTAAAATGGTTTCTGCAAGCTTCTTCGCTATCAAAATGAGCTGTGAAAGTAAATATGTTCATCGATATCTTTTTAACTGCTTTAAAGATAATGAAATAATTTAATTTATGAGTATTTGCGGATATTCATTATTAGTAATTCAAAATTGACCACAAATTGCATGTATAAATTAATGCTTTTTTGTTTTTACGGCGCTGAAAAAGTAGCATAGCTATTATTATTCTATCAATTTATTCCTTGCACAAACGAAAAATAATCTGCATATCCGATGCGATATTTTATAATCATTTTCGTTACAAAATGACAAATAACGTTTGATAAGCAATAAATAAGCCGATAATGAGACATGTTAAAATCTTTTTTATACCATTTGCTTTATAAAATTGCCGAGCATACAATAAAATATTGGTAATGGTAGTACTTTGTTTCTAGACCTTTCCATTTTTTTATTGTTTATTGAATCAAAAGATACTGATACGAATCTTTTTAATAATGCCAATCAGAACCAAGTAAAAGAGCTATCCGTAGAATTATAGTGCACTGCTGTTTTCTGATATATGTAACTCCATCAGTAAGTAGAAAAGAGGCGGATTTTGTGGTTATTTCAATGGTATTGCCAAGTAAAGGCAACTTGATTGAAACTGCCGGCCCATCAATAATATAATGACATATTGCTGTGCGCCTGTAAAATAAGAGGTAGCTTTTATTTTACTCAATTTGTTAGTGCGGAAAAGAAAGAAGTAACAAAAGATTCTTGTTAAATTATTTTATAGGCGATAGATTCCCTCCTTTTATTTATATTTGCGAGTAATTGTCATATATACAATAAGAATAAAAATACTGGATATGAGAAAGATGGTTGTAATTGTATTAGTCTTCGGTATCACTTTTGTGATGAGCCAGAATACTATTGGAAAAGAATCTGTTCAACAAAACGAAATCGATCAAAAGGTTGAAGAGTTGTTGTCAAAAATGACTTTAATCGAAAAAATTGGTCAACTCAACCAATATACCTCGCGTTGGGAAATGACTGGACCTGCCCCCGAGAATGTAGACTCTATGTTTTTATACGAAATGATTAAAGAAGGAAAGGTAGGCTCGATGTTAAATGTCACAGGGGTATATGCCACAAAGAATGTTCAGCGCTGGGCTATAGATAGCAGTCGTCTGGGTATTCCTTTAATACTAGCCTACGATGTGGTTCATGGCTATCAAACAATGGCACCTATTCCTTTAGCCGAAGCAGCAAGCTGGGAACCCGAAATGGCAAAACTGTCGTCCCAGGTAGCGGCTGCCGAAGCTTCAGCTGCTGGTTTGCACTGGACTTTTGCGCCAATGGTTGATGTGTCGCGCGATGCCCGCTGGGGGCGCGTAATGGAAGGTTCGGGCGAGGATCCTTATCTGGGAGCTAAAATGGCTTATGCCCGAGTAAAAGGCTTTCAGGGAGATGACTTAGCAAACGAAAATACCATTGCTGCTTGTGCAAAGCATTTTGCTGCATATGGTTTTATTGAGTCTGGCCGTGAATACAATGTTGTTCAAATAGGAATGCCAACCCTGCAAAATATTGTTTTTCCTCCTTTTAAAGCTTGTGTTGATGCCGGTGTTGCAACATTTATGAATGCTTTTAACACCATCAACGAAGTTCCTGCAACGGCAAGTTCTTATTTGCAACGCGATGTATTAAAAGGAGAATGGGCTTTCGAAGGTTTTGTGGTTTCCGACTGGAACTCCATCGGAGAGATTTATTATCACGGAGTGGCTACTGATAAAAAAGAAGCCGCTTTTAAGGCTATAACTGCAGGTTCTGATATGGATATGGAAGGAAACGCTTATATCGGGAACCTAGAGGAATTGGTAAAAGAGGGAAAAGTGGACGAGGCTTTGATTGATGATGCTGTGCGTAGAATTCTGCGTGTTAAGTTTAAACTTGGATTGTTCGACGATCCATACAAGTACTGTAATTATGAGCGAGAAAAAGATGTAATTGGCTGCAAGGAACATCTTGATGCTTCGAAAGAAGTTGCCAAAAGAAGTATTGTTTTACTTAAAAATGAAAACCAGTTACTTCCATTAAAGAAAGACGGGCTAAAGATTGCTGTAATTGGCGAGTTAGCCGAAAGCAAAGATGTTCCGCTGGGTAGCTGGAGAGCTAAGGCCATAACTAATTCAGCCGTTTCGTTGCTCGAAGGATTGAAGAATTTGAAAGGAACATCTGAAATTAATTTCGAAAAAGGGCCTGATTATGTGGTCTCGCAACGTTCGTTTACAAGCGAATTGCAGATTAATACAACAAACCGAGATGGGATTGAAGAAGCCTGCGAACTTGCATCAAATTCGGATGTGGTGGTAATTGCTCTTGGCGAAGATTGTTGGCAGAGTGGTGAAGGAAGGAGCCAGACTGAAATTTCCCTAAAAGGGTTGCAACAGGAACTATTGGAAGCGGTGTGCAGCGCAAATAAAAATGTGGTGGTTGTCCTAATGAATGGTCGCCCACTCGAAATTAACTGGATGGCAGCGAATGTACCTTCCATTTTGGAAACATGGCATTTAGGTTCGGAGGCTGGCAACGCAATTGCTGAGGTTATCTTTGGCGACTACAATCCTGCTGGAAAGTTACCTGTTTCTTTCCCGAAAGCAGTTGGACAACTCCCTCTTTATTACAATCATTATAATACTGGTCGTCCTACCAACCGGGAAGGAAATGTATTTTGGTCACATTACACAGATCAAAGTAAAGAGCCGCTTTATCCATTCGGATATGGTTTAAGTTATACCACGTTTGAATATTCAGATCTGGAATTGTCGAAATCAGAAATTTCAGCAGCAGAAAAAATTAGTATCTCGGCTACAGTTACAAACAGTGGTAAATTGAAAGGAGAGGAGACCGTTCAGCTATATATTCGCGATATGGTAGGAAGCATTTCTCGTCCTGTTAAAGAGTTAAAGGGGTTTAAAAAGATAATGTTGCAACCGGGTGAAATGAAAAAAGTAACTTTTGAACTATCAGAAAAAGATCTTGAATTTTATGGTGCGACAGGTAATTGGAAAGCCGAACCCGGAGAATTTAAAGTTTGGGTTGGAACCAATTCTGCCGAAGGATTGGAAGCGAGCTTTAGATTAAAATAGTGAAAATGTATATTTGCATCAGGGATGTATTTGATATGTTGTATTTAGAAAATCTGAAGAGGGCTAGTTTGCTTTGCAGAAAGTGATCTTTCGGTAAAATGCCTCAAAAAAGGTTAAAAAGTCCTAAAAATGAGCAAATAATTCAGATTATGTACAAAAAAAAGAAGGCAAAAGTTTGAAGTACAAAAGCTTTTTGTACCTTTATGAAAGATAGGTCGTTCAGACCTATTGTGTGTTTGGGGGTTAACATTAATAAGGGCAGTTGTTGAACTGCCCTTTCTTTTTTTATTCTTGCTAACCAAAGTCTGATATCAGATATTCTTGAAATCTTGAATTATGCCAGAGTTATGCTAATAATGAAGAAAGAATAGAATATTTATTTCAGACATTTTTTGGAAAGATTGAGCGTTAGAGTATTCTTCGGAATTCGCCAATTTTTGCATAAATCGCTTCATCAATCTTTAATTATCGTGCCAGTGCCTTGAATATCAGTATCTATTCTTGTTAAGAATGACTGAAATTGAGTGAATGTTTTTGCGGAGCTTTGGTAAATATCTTCTTAATTTAGGATGCAGATAGGAGCAGAAGCGGTTTTAATGAAATATTTTTCACACTTGTTGATATATAAACGACGAAATTTTAACGGTTTCGAAGGAGCAGAAATAAAAATTAGAAAAGATTATTAACTCCTTAATTTAGGAAATCAAGCAAAATATGCTTTCGATTTGTGAAAGAAACTATAAATAGGAGCTTAATTTTATTTTTTATAGAGTAAGATATTCGGCCCGATTTGGGTCTTTTGTCCCATGTGGAGATTGTTAAAAATATAATATTGCATATAGTTCTGATACTCAGAGCTGTTTTTTTTGGCTCGAAAGTTGTAGGAAAAGAAAATAGTAGTTTAAAGAAAATAAGTTTAAAAATATAAGGGTAGAGCACTTCTGTATTTGATTGGTTCTGTGTTTAGGGGTTTGTAAATTATCAATCATCTTCAAAAAAGCGTCCATATTGTTCTACCCTTTCTTCTTTTCAAAGCTTTTCAAACGAAAAAAAATTTCCAGTATCCGTTTTTAGTTCTTGTTCAGCCGTCCATTTCAAAAGAATGGTTTTACCAGACAGATCTTCAGAAAAGGTATTGTTCAAAAGCTCAATGTTTTTGCATACCTCAAAAGTAAAGTTATATTGTCGTTCATGGTAGGGCTCGAACTTGTAACTTTGGGTTAATGTGTTATTGGTAAAGGTGAGTCCATCAATTGAGCGAGCAAAAAGGATAGGAAAGTCGAACGGATTAAACTGATTGCCTTCAATTCTGATATTTTTATGAAAGGCAGGAGTGTTTCCATCTAGTTCCGGAATAATTGGATAGATGGAGATTATCCCTTCGCAAAACACGCAGGGGTTGGTGTTGCATAACTCGGTAAAGGTGTTGTTTTTGATTAAAACATCAGTAACAGCAACTGATTCGAACCAACCGTTTGCGTCGCCAGCAATGAGAATTGCACTGCCACTGGATTCGAAAATATTGTTTTCGATTAGGACTTTCCCAGGCGTAGAAAGCAACAATCCGCTTTTTGGGGAGCTTTTAAAGTGAGTGTTTTTTACGGTTAAATTAGGCGACCATGTGAGGTTTTCCAGAGTGAAGCCAACTTTAATCTCTGAGGAAAAATCAGACGAAAATGTAAGCCGGAATTCTTTTTTATTGACAGGATGGAAACTTTCAATATTTCCAAATCCGATTGAATTCATTTTTTCGTTGTCAATAAAGCTTATTTTATCGCCTTTATGTCCCCACTTTAACCCGCCACTCAGGTGGTGCATAAATTTACATTTTATTTCTTTTGAGGAGATAATTTCAGTGATTTGAACATTGCTGCCATGTATATTTACAGGATTGTCTACTATACCTTGAAACTCACAATTGGTTATGGAAATTTGTCCACGGCAGTTCGATATTTGCAGGCCAACATCACCGCCTCCAAAATAACGTCTTTTTAATCGATTTGGAATTGCGCAATAGCCGTCAAACAGTAAATCTTCGCTGAATTGTGCCAAAATTCCCAAACCTGGTGTGTGGAATAAATCGAGGTTTTTAATACAAATATTTTCCGATTCAAGAATAAAAACTCCCGAATGTGTCCTTTCAGCATGGCGTAAAACCAAGAAGTTTCCTACCTTGGGTTTTCTCTCGAAATTATGATGCAGGCGCACAATTCCGGGCATAGTCGTTTCTGCGCGATAATCTTTCCAATGTTGGCCCAAACAGCCCCAATCTTCCGTTTGTGGTACAATATATTTTTCTTTTCCATCGAATTCTATCGCGCTTCTCCATTGATTTAATTCTCCGCCGTAAACATCAAAAAAAAGCTTTCCGTCTTTCACATGGTAAGGAAATTCTTTCTGATTTATTCCTAAATCGATGAAAAGGTCGGTGACTTTCAAAACTTGTCCTTGTGCAATTACCGGGTTTTCCCAGTCTAATTTTATATTTTTTAGAATAATATTTTCACAATTGTCGAAAGTAAATGGTTGTATCAGTCCATGAAAAATAAGAGAACTTCCCCGACCGTCAATTATTAGGTTTTTCACGCTTTTAAATAAAAAAGCACAAGATTTTGGATTTGCATCTGTAGTATTCGATTCAAAATATTCACGGCTAAGGCATTCTTCCGGATAGAAATGGTAAATTCCTTGCGGGAAGATTATTTTTTTGGGTTGATCGCCTTTTAAATCTTTCAAGGCCTTGTAAATGAATTTTATACAGTCCCTTTTTTTTGTTTTATATAGGCCGTAGTCTTTCAAATAGATTATAGTTGTATCCTTTTTTTCAGAGGCTTTTGTTGCTTCGCAAATGAATAAAAATAGGGCAGCACATATCAGAAATACCGAAAATGTTTTCATCTTATTTAAAATGTTTGTTTTTTCAGGAGTAAGATGCAACTCGCATGATTTTAATAACTCTCTTATGTGTGAAAAATCTCTCATGCGCATTTTATAATGGATAGTTTTCAGACAAGCTAATTACTTTGTGGTTTTTCCTTCGTAAAGTTCAGTAAATACCTGGTCGACAGGTTCCCATAATTCTATTTTATTCTTTTCAGGGTCAAGAATATGAACAAACTTCCCGTACTCGAAAGTTTCAATATTATCGCAAATTGTAACATGATTTTTACGTAATTCTTCCACCAACTTCTCAATGTTTTCAACGCGGTAATTAATCATAAAATCTTTTTCTGAAGGGGCAAAATAATCGGTGTCTTCTTTAAATGGACTCCATACTGAGTAGGCTTTTTTGTTGGGTATATCTGCCTTCCTGAATTCGAAAACCGAACCGTATTCGTTGGTAAGCAGTCCCAAATTTTTGCCGTACCATTGTTTCATTTTTTCTGGGTCTTTTGTTTTAAAGAATATGCCGCCGATGCCTGTTACTTTTTTCATCTTATTAAAGTTATTTGTTTTCCAAGTTATAAGATGGAATTCGCATGATTCAATCTATCGCCTAAGTGTGAATATTTCTCATGCTCGTTTCATTTTTATTGAAGCACGTTGCTTAAAAGTAAACAATTCGTTAATCAATCAGAATTTTATTAAAATAATTTGAGCACCTATTTGAGCGGAAGATTTATAAAATAGTTTTAATTTCCGATAGAGAATTGAGCTTTATCCAGTTCGGATGCTCTTCTTTTTCTTCGGCTTTTTCGTGAAGCCAGGTGATGTGAAATGGAATATGTATGCCATAGCCGCCTAATTCTATTACAGGTTCAATATCCGATTTGTACGAATTGCCTATCATTAGGAAATCTTTAGGGGTAATTTCGAGGTGGGAGAGAAGTTTCTGATAATCGTTAGTTCCCTTATTGCTCATTATTTCCACATGATGAAAATATTTTTCAAGCCTCGATTTTTTAAGTTTACGTTCCTGGTCGAGCAAATCGCCTTTGGTTGCGACAATTAATTTATAATTTTTTTTGAGGAGATATTCCAAAAGTTCAACAATCCCATCAATCAGATTCACCGGTTGGTTGATTTGTTTTTTTCCCAACTCAATAATTTTTTTGATGGTTGATTGCGGGACATTGTTTCCTGATATTTTCAGGGCTGTTTCAATCATTGATAATACAAAACCTTTGGTGCCATATCCATATTCTGTAAGGTTTCGCATTTCGGTGGCAAATAAAACTTTCATGGTTTCATCCGATGTGCTAAAATCATAAAGTAATTCGCAGAATATTTTTTCTGTTTCGCGAAAAAAGGTTTCGTTTACCCACAGTGTATCGTCGGCATCGAAAGCTATTACTTTGAAGTTATGTTTCATGGATATAAAAATACGGAAACTTAAATTGGTTTATGAGAGGGCCTAATGGTTTTATAAAAGGGAAAAGGTTGCAAAAAAAATTATTTATACAGGCTGCGCGATTTTTTTTTGATTTAAAACAAGGTATTTACTTTAAATTTCGTGTTTGTGAAATGCCAGAAATAATTCAGGTTGTAACTCTGCTTTTTTATAAGGCCAAATTCACCACAGTAATCCCTGAGCCGCCAAAATCAACATGTTCGTCATTAAAGCTGCGTACCATGGGTTCTGCACGTAAATATTCGCGAATGATTTGTCGAAGTATTCCATTTCCTTTGCCATGTAAAATACGAAGTTGACCTGCTTCGAACATTATCGCTTCATCAATAAATTCGGTAATTTTCGATATGGCTGCATCAGCCCGTTCTCCACGAATATCTATTTCCGGTTTAAAGGTTAAGCGTTTTTGAGTAAAACTATCGGTTAAGGTGGTTGATTTTGTATAGCGTTTTTTGTCGAGTTTTTTGGCTTCGTTTTTACTTATTCGTTCAATGTTCTTACGCGGTATTGTAGTCATTAGCTGACCAAAAGCGACTACTGCATTTTTTTCGTTAATTTCAATCAGGTCGCCAATGGTTTCCTGTCCTTTTATGCGCACTTTATCGCCGGTTTTTAATTCCATGCGTTCTTCCAGCTTCTCTTGCGGAATGGGTTTTTTATTCTCTTCAGGACGGCGTCGGTTCCGGTTTTCTTCGCGGCGGCGAAGCTTTTCCATTTTTTTTGAGATTTGTGAATCACTGCCTGTGGTTTTTTTGTCGATGTCCTTTTTTATGTCGCTAAGACTTTCGCGTGCCTGTTTTGTTTTTTCTTTGTCGGCCTGAGCCTTTTTTATTTCGTGAATTGTATTTTCAATACGTTTATTTACGCCTTTCATTAAAGCATCGGCTTCCTCTTTTGCTTTTTTCAGAATTTCTTTGCGTTGCTTTTGAATCTCCTGAAGTTCGGCTTCGTATGTTTCGGCAGTGTCGTCCAGAATTTTTTCCACCCTGCGAATTTTCATTCGCTTGGTTTCCCAGTAACGTTTGTCGCGGTTAATTTGCCGCAGGTTACGGTCGAAATCAATGTGGTCTTTTCCCACTTTTTCGGTGGCCTGTTCAAGAATGTCTTCGGGTAAGCCAATTTTACGGGCAATTTCAAATGCAAACGAACTTCCCGGTTTTCCAATGTCAAGTTTAAAAAGCGGGTTCATATTTTGTGCATCGTAAAGCATTGCTCCGTTTGCAATTCCATCAGCCGATGAAGCATAGTGTTTCAGGTTGGTGTAGTGGGTAGTTATTACACCAAATGTTCCCAGCTGGGTTAATTTTTCCAGAATTGATTCGGCAATGGCGCCACCCAACATGGGTTCTGTTCCGGTTCCGAACTCGTCGATAAGCACCAGTGTTTTTTCATCGCAGTTGCGAACAAAATGTTTCATGTTCATTAAGTGCGAACTGTAGGTACTCAAATCGTTTTCCATTGATTGTTCATCGCCAATGTCGATAAAAAGTTGGTGGAAAATACCTGTTCGGCTGGCTTCATTTACCGGAATTAGTAAACCGCATTGTAACATATATTGCAACAAGCCTGCAGTTTTCAGACAGACCGATTTTCCTCCTGCATTCGGTCCTGAAATTAGTAAAATATGCTTTTCTTCGGTTAGTTTTATGTCGAGCGGAACAATTTTTCGGTTTTCTTTTTTCAACGTTTTTAAAAGAAGCGGGTGAATGGCCTGGTACCATTCAATAATTGCTTCGTCGCGGAGCTCTGGTTTTATGGCATCGAATTCAACCGCAAGCAATGCTTTTGCACGAATGAAATCAATTTCACCAAGAAAATCGTACGAATAGAACAGATCAGCGAGATAAGGGCGTATGTCGTTCGAAAAACCGATTAGAATTTTAATCACTTCACGTCGTTCTGCATATTCCAACTCACGGATTTCGTTGTTCATTTCAACAATTTCGTTGGGCTCTACATAGGATGTTTTTCCGGTTGACGATTCATCGTAAACAATTCCTTTAAGTTTTCGCTTGTGTCCGGCGGCAATTGGGATTACAGCACGTCCATCGCGGATGGAAACTGAAGCATCGTCATCTACCAATCCGTCTTTTTGGGCTTGTTTTAAAATGGCATGCAGGCGTTTCGACATACTAGACTGCATGGAAAAAATGCTCTTGCGAATTTGTGCCAGCTCAGGCGATGCATTATCGCGTATTTTCCCAAACTTATTGATAATGTTGTCGATGCGGTCGTATATGTATGGAAAGACCTGAATGTTGGTGGTTTTTGCTTTTAAGATTGGGAAAATTTCTTCTTCCTGTTTATTAAAAAAGTTAACGATTGCCCGAATCGATTCCAAAGAACGTTTTAAATCGAACAGTTCTGTTGGTTCCAGAAAATGTCCTTCGATTTTTATTTTTTGCAGAGCTTCGCGTAAATCGTAAAAATGGCTTGCCGGGAAATTGTCGAATTCACGAATAATTCGGCAAAATTCTTCTACTTCGGATAATTGATTGGAAAGGGTTTTGTGGGAAGTTTGAAAATGCATTTCGCTTACCCATTCGTTTCCCATGGTGCTGATACATTTATTGTTTAGCATTTCACGGATACGGTCGAACCCTATTTTTACCTCGAAGTTATTTGGATAGATGTTTTGCATTGCCATTTTTAAATTGACTGCAAAAATAGCAAAGATGTTGGAAGTGTAAAGTTAAGAGGTGGAAGAAAGGTGGAAGCACACAAATGTTGGAACAAAGTTTTTATAAAGTTGCCCGGAAGAAGTTGTTTACTTGCTTAGCATAATAAGCACCTTTCGGCCAATTTTTCTACCACCAGCCCTGCGTGAGGGATTGCAGCGATACCCCGGAGCGAGGCACGAGTGAGGAGTTTAGCGAAAAGCCCGACCCGAAGGGGCACGCCCAGAATAGTTTAGAGTTCAGATATGTTGATGCAGGTAGTTTTTAGGTGAAGCCAGAAATTAGTACTATTATTAAGCCGTGAGACGAAAAATTGAGTTACTGGCACCGGGAGGAGATGTGGATTCGATAAAAGCAGCAATAGCTGCGGGTGCCGATGCCGTATTTTGCGGATTGGATAAATTTAATGCCCGAAATCGTGCTGCCAATATAAGCTTCGACGAATTGCAGAGAATTTTGCGGTTGGCGCATAAGAACAGCTGCGAAGTTTATCTTACGTTGAATGTTATTATTGTGGAAAGCGAGATTCCGGCCCTGATAAGTTTGTTGAATAAACTCGTTAATACAAGTCTGGATGGGGTGATTGTTCAGGATTTAGGCCTGTTTTATCTCTTGAATAAGTATTATAGTACCTTAAAAATTCATGCATCAACCCAGCTAACAACGCACAATAAAGGTCAAATTCAGTTTTTAAGCACTTTAAATGCTTCGCGGGTTAATTTGTCGCGCGAGTTATCTATTGGGGAGATAGAAGATTTAACCCAAGCAGGAGCGAAACACAATGTTTTAACCGAGGTGTTTGTGCATGGTTCGTATTGTCTCTCCTTTTCAGGTCTTTGCTACATGAGTTCTGTTCATGGAGGAAGATCGGGGAACCGTGGCAGATGTAGCCAACCTTGCCGTGAAAGATATTTAACAACTGAAGTAGGCAAAGATTTTCCACTTAATTTGAAAGATAATTCGGCGTATTTCGACCTAAAAGAATTATACAACGCCGGTGTTGCTTCGTTAAAAATAGAAGGCCGGATTAAGGAGTTTGATTACGTTTATACCGTAGTGGATACGTGGCGAAAACAAATTGATAATTTTTACAAATACGACACTTTGATTGATGATAATAGAGAGTTGTATAAAGTGTTTAACCGCGATTTTACGAATGGCTTTTTGAAAGGAGATATCAGTAAAGATATGTTCATTGATAATCCGATGAGTCATTCTACAAAGCGTCATAACGAGATTAATGATTACAATTTGCACCAAGATCAACAAGTTGGCGCAATGGAATTATACGGGCAAAAGGCGGAAACCCGAGAACAAATAAAAGAAGAGATTAACCAACTAAGTATTGAAAAAGTTCCATTAATTATTGCTGTTTCAGGAAAACCAGGGGAGCCTTTAATTGTAAATGTGCAAACGCCAGAGTTTTCATTCTCGGTAGATTCGAAAGTTAATTTGGCAGGCGAGGGAACCGAAGCGTTGAACGAGAAAATGATATTGAAACGATTTAAAGCTTTTAATGAAACAGAATATTACATTAAATGTCTGGATTTAAGTAAGCTTGAGGATAATGTTTATATACCGTTTAAAGAACTTAATTCAATAAAAAAACGAGTTTTGTTTATTCTGAACGATTCGAAAGAGATGTTAGCTCCGGTTGCAGTTCCAACATTGACAAGACCACGCGAAATTGAAGTTACTCCAACACTTTCAGTACTGATTTCGTCGTTGACAGATTTAAATTTTTGCAACAAAACCGATGCAACTATTTATTATCAGCTTCCGAATGGGTTTAAAGAGAAGTGCGATGAGCTTGTTGATTTATTTCATAGAAATAAAAAATTAATTCCTTGGTTTCCTGCTGTTTTAATTGGTGACGACTATGATGCTGCGGTTGGGTTTTTGCGAAAAGTGAACCCCAAAAAGATTGTGACAAATAATACGGGAATTGCTTTTGAAGCATACCGATGTGGAATGCGGTGGATTGCCGGCCCATTTTTAAACACAGTTAATTCATTTAGCTTGTTGGCTTTAAAAGAAAATTTTAACTGTTCGGGAGCGTTTATTTCTAACGAACTGAGTAAAGTTCAGATTAGGAACATCAAAAAGCCAGATGATTTCGAACTTTACTATAGTATTTATCATCCCATTATTTTAATGACCAGCAGGCAGTGTTTGTTTCATCAGGTTGCAGGTTGTGCAAAAAATCGTGTAGATAATAAATGCATTCAGAATTGTGTAAAAGCAGCTTCGATTACCAATTTGAAAAATGTTGCTTTTTATCTTGAAAAGTCGGAAGCTAACTTGCACAATGTCTATAATGAGACCAATTTCTTGAATACAGAAATTGTAAGGAATATCCCAAATTTCTTTTCCGGGTTTTTAATTGATTTAAGAGATATTAAGACCGAAACAAAAATTGGAATAGATAAATCAGAATTAATTTCACTTTTTGAGAGTTGTATTAATGCGGATTTTGGCGCAGCAGAAAAGCTCAATCAGATTATTCAACCTAACGCTAATAAGCAGTATTTAAAAGGGATATGATGAAGAAAAGTTGAAAGTTAAACGTAAAAAGGCAAAACGTCAATATCATATTTCCGACATTTGCCTTTTTACGTTTTGTTTATTTATCCTTTTGGTACTTTTTCTCCGGGGAAACGTTTGGCGTATTCTATCCAGAAAAGTTTTACTTCGCTTTTCATTTCTTTTGATAGGGCGAGTATTCCGAACAGGTTTGGAATGGTCATCAGTGCGATTGTAATCCCTGAAAGGGTCCAAATGATTGTGGTGTCGGTGAATGATGCCAGGAAGAAGCCGATAACATAAATTAAACGATACCAAACCACACCTTTTACTCCAAATAGAAAGGTAACTGCACGTCCTCCGTAGTACGACCAACTAATGGCGGTTGAAAAGGCAAACATCAGGAGCCCAATGGAAACAATGTATTTCCCGAAATCGCCAAACCAGCTGCGTGTAAAAGCCACTGTTGTTAACGGAGCACTGTGGAGCAGTGATTTTCCGGTAATGGTAAGTCCGTTATGTTTGGTTAGTTTACCATTTTTAAATTCAATTTGTCCGTTGTAGGGTTTGTTATTCGCAAAAATCTTAACGTCTTCGGCAACCGAGCGAGCGTGTAAAAAGGTAGGTTGATTTTGTATAGTTCCGTCTGTTACTTGCAGATTTCCTGATAATAGATCGAGCTTTTCTTCTCCAGCCAGATAATTATACAATTTTTTCTGGTCGGCGTCATTTTGGTCGGAATAAGTATCGGCCAGCACTACCAAGTCGGTAGCCTGAAACTGGTTATTGATTTTTTCAGTCCAAACGCCCGATGAAAGCAAAACCAAACCGGTTAACGTACAAATAATAATGGTATCAATAAATGGTTCTAAAAGAGCCACTAATCCTTCAGATACAGGTTCGTGGGCGCGGGCAGCAGCATGGGCAATTGGTGCCGATCCTTGTCCGGCTTCGTTCGAGAAAAGCCCACGGTTTACTCCGCGATTAAAGGCAAAAGCAATGCTCCCGCCTAAGAAACCGCCAACAGCTGCAGAACCGGTGAATACCTGACTAATAATGGCGGTAATAGATGGGATTATATTTTCGTAATTGTATAAAATTACCGCCATAGCCCCAATAAAATAAATGCCAGCCATTAAGGGTACCAGTGTTGAAGTAACCTTTGCAATACGTTTAATTCCACCTATAATAACTAGCCCCAGTAAAACTGCAAGAACAGCACCAGTTACCATGTGATCTATACCAAAGGTTTCGAAGAGCGAATTGGAAATGCTGTTTATTTGCGGCAAACTACCTGTTCCAAACGACGAAAGAATGGTTGCTACAGCAAAAATAACGGCCAGCCATTTCATATTCAGGCGGTTTTTCATATAATACATTGGCCCTCCGGATATTGACCCATCACTGGCGGTTTCGCGGTATTTGTGCGAAAGGGTAACCTCCACAAATTTGGTGGTCATACCCACCGCTGCAGTAACCAGCATCCAAAAGAGGGCTGCCGGACCACCCAGATGAATGGCCAGTGCAACGCCAGCAATGTTTCCGGTTCCTACTGTTCCTGAAAGAGCAGTAGTTAAGGCCTGGAAATGAGAAGTGTCTCCTACATCACCCTCTTTGTCGAATTTTCCGCGAACAATGCGCAACGAGTGTTTCAGATAACGGAATTGAGGAAATTTCAGATAAATAGTGAAAAAGATACCGGTTCCTAACAATAAAAATACGAACCATTGTGAGCCTCCGATATGGCTGTCGATTAAAGAGAGAATGTCATTGAGTTTGTTCATAGAAATGCTGTTTTTCATAATTGCGATAAAAATAGTAATCCTTTTCAAATTGTTAAATTATGGGGCTTTTTATTTTCATATTATTATTAAATGTTTGTAAAATTCAGTTTAGTGTATGGGATAAATAGAAAAAATAAGAAATGAATTGCAAGTGCGTACAGAGTTGTGATTTTCATAATATAAATAATAGCGCTGATGAATGTATCCTAAAGTTATGGCTTTATGGATGTGTTTCGTTTGATTAAAAGACCTTGAAATATGGAGTAAAAACAGATTGTTCATTACTTTTTTTGCTTACAAAGAATTGGATGGGATTTTCTTGTACATTCGTACTTGTAATTTTAAAATAATACATGATGTTGCCAAAATTTCTATTAGCAGATAATTCTCAGGAAACTCCTGATACTATTTTTGTTGTTCATACTAAAACTCCACGTTTTATTGTAGAAGCCGATCTTGAAGATTTCTGGAACAATCAGGTCGTTCATTGGATTGACGGAGAACCTACCGACGAGGTTGCTGAAGAGTTGGTTCAGGCTGCCGAAGAATTTCTCGAAAAAGAGTTCGATAATGAAGAAGAGCTAGCCGACGACGATGAGGAATAATAATGGTTTCTGAGCGTTTATATCGTTCGCAAAATTGGGTGTTGGCAGGAGTATTGGCGGGATTTGCTGAATATTAATTTTAATGTTGGGTGGGTTCGGCTGATAGCTGTTCTTTTCTTGATATTTGTGCGGACTTTCACAGATTGCTTGTTTCTGTTATTTTTTTTTACGGTAACTCCAGAGAAACAATTGGTGTAAAAATAAAGTGTGGCGAATCTCGATTCGCCACATACAAAGAATACAGTACGGAAACTGCATCACTCTTGTTTTACACCTTTTAGCGAAAGTTGAATACGTTTTCTTGGAATATCAACCTCCTTTATCCGCACTTTTATGTGTTCGTGAAGTTTTACAATTTCATTAGGATCGGAAATAAAACGATCGGCCATCTCCGAAACGTGTATTAAGCCCGATTCTTTTATCCCCACATCAACAAAAGCCCCGAATTTGGTAATGTTATTTACAATTCCGGGAAGAATCATATCGACCTGTAAATCGTTTATGCTGTAAATGCCATCGGCAAATTCAAATACTTTAATAGGTTTTCGTGGGTCGCGACCAGGTTTTAGCAGCTCGTTTTTTATGTCGTTTAAGGTTGGCAAACCAACTTCGGGTGTTACGTATTTTTGAAAATCGATTTTTGAAACCAGTTCATCGTTTCTAATTAAATCGCTTACATTGCATTTTAAGTCTTTGGCAATTTGTTTTACAATTTTATACGACTCGGGATGAACGCCCGAATTGTCCAGCGGATTTTTTGCATCGGGAATACGCAGGAAGCCCGCAGCCTGTTCAAAAGCTTTTGGCCCCATACGAGGAACTTTTTTCAGTGCTTCGCGCGATTCGAACAAACCATTTTCTTTTCTGAAGGTGGTAATATTTTCGGCCAGTTGGGGACCAAGACCGGAAATGTAGGTTAACAGGTGTTTACTGGCCGTGTTCAGGTTTACGCCTACCGAGTTTACACTTAATTCTACTACTGAATCCAGACTATTCTTTAAATTCTTTTGATCCACGTCGTGCTGATACTGACCAACACCAATGCTTTTCGGATCGATTTTTACCAGTTCTGCCAATGGGTCCATCAATCGGCGACCGATGGAGACAGCTCCACGAACGGTTACATCGTACTGTGGGAATTCCTGGCGAGCCACCGATGACGCTGAGTATACCGAAGCCCCATCTTCGCTCACCACATAAATGCGAAGTTCGCGGTCGAAATGCAATTTTTTTATGAAATATTCGGTTTCGCGGCTGGCAGTTCCGTTACCAATTGCAATGGCCTCAATGTTATACATTTCTACCATGGACGTAATTTTTTTTGCGGCCATTTTGCGCTCTTCCTGCGGTTTGTGCGGATAAATATTCTCGTTGTGCAACAGGTTTCCCTGTTCATCGAGGCAAACTACTTTACAGCCAGTGCGGTAACCCGGGTCAATAGCCAACGTTCGCTTTTGTCCTAGAGGTGGAGCTAGAAGAAGTTGTTTCAGATTCTCAGCAAAAACTTTTATGGCTTCCACGTCGGCCTTTTCTTTCGATAGATTTGAAAATTCGGTTTCGATTGAAGGTTGAATTAAACGCTTTAAACTGTCTTTTACAGCCATTGCTACCTGTTCCGAACTCTTATTATTTCCTTTTACAAAAAAGCGGTCGAGATTTTCAAGTACACGGTCATTGTCGGGCGATACAGAAACGCGCAGGAATCCTTCATTTTCTCCTCGGCGCATGGCAAGCAAGCGGTGAGATGGGCATTTTTTCAATGGCTCGTTCCAGTCGAAATAATCGCGGTACTTGGCAGCTTCTTCCTCTTTTCCTTTTATCACTTTCGATGTAACAACAGCTCCCAAATCGAATCCCCGGCGTACAATATTTCTGGCTTTTTCGTTTTCGCTAATCCATTCAGCAATAATATCACGTGCACCAGTTAGAGCATCATCAACGTTTTCAACTTCGTCGTTTAAAAATTGGTTGGCACGAAATTCAGGGTCGCGCTCCATTTGTTTCATAACTATTTTGGCCAGCGGCTCTAGCCCTTTTTCGCGAGCAATGGTTGCTTTGGTTCGGCGTTTGGGTTTGTAGGGAAGATAAATATCCTCCAGTTCAACCAAATCAAAACAATTGTCAATCCTGGCTTGTAATTCAGTGCTTAGTTTTTCCTGCTCATTAATGGTTTTCAGGATAGTTTCTTTGCGTTTGCCGAGCTCGATAAACTTTTCGTTTTGCTCTTTAATATCCTGAATCTGAACTTCATCCAGACTTCCGGTGCGCTCTTTCCGGTAACGCGAAATAAACGGAACGGTGGCTCCTTCGCTAAAAAGCTGAATAGTATTTGCTACCTGGCTGGCTTTTATGCCAAGGTTTTTGGCAATTATTTCGGTGATTTTGTTTTGCATGCTTCTGTTTTTGTCGGAAAGCAAAGGTAGGAAAAATGCCACAGTTCAGAGTCGGAGTTTATTAAAAGTATAAGTGGAGTGGAGAACAAATACAGCTTACTATCCGGGGTGTTAGGGCAGTTGCATCTAATAATCCAGGTTCGTCTTAAAATCTGAGGCTATTATTGAATATCAAACTCGGGTTAATATTTAGCAACAAATAACCAATTGACTACAAAATGCCGCGATTGGTATAAGTGGAGCTGTAAAAAAGGAGGATTTATATTGAAGGACTATCAGGAGTATACCAGTAAAATGAAGTGGTTTATACGAAAATTACAGAAATGAACAATCGATACACTAAAAATTCCGGGAAATAGCGCCTGCTATTCGTTGGAAATTTTAAGTCCGAAACTTGCGTATTTCTGTATCTCTTAGCTAAAATTAAAAGTCGAATTCGGGATGTAAAGCTTTCTGTTTTGCCGAAGCCATTTTGTGCGCTTCGTGTTTTGTAAAAAAGAGGCTGACCTAAAAATTCGTTCGAATGAATTGAATGCAATATTTAAAATGCATAAACAAGTTAGTCAGCCTCTATTTCAAACCTGTTTAGAGATTGTTTAAAAACTTACTCCAATGGTAAAGTTAACACAGGGTAGTGGCGACTTGTCACTGTTGTTGTCGTTGTTTCCAAAATATACACCCGGATATTCATCGCTCTCCAGTTTCGGGCTTATGCTGTTAATCTCGATACCAAGCATGAGTATATTGTAACGGAAATTAAAGCCTGTTGATATACCTACTGCACCATACTTTTTATAGTAATCGTCGGCCTCGCTAATTTCATCTACGTACCACACGCTTGCTGTTGCCCAGGCTATGTCAGCTTTAACATACACATCGAAAGCTATTTTCTCTGTGGGGCTGTAGGTAAATGACGGCCCTATTTTTGACCCGAGTCTTAGTGTGCTAAGATGATCTTCATAATTTCCTTCATTACTGGAAAAATCTGCAAAGTTTATATACAGATAGTCCACATTTATGCCCAGTGCAATGTTTTGAGCAGTCCAGCGTTCGATCATAAATATAGATCCCATGTCAAATACTACCCCAGCTTTGCTAATGTTTTGTCCCCAGTCGTTTTTTTCCATGCCAAATTGTTTCCATGAAGGATTGGAGTACCCTAATCTAAAATAAAATTGGTTGTCGAGTTTTTGTCCGAAAGACGGCATAGTAATTACTGCAAGGATGAATAAAATAAGTGATTTTTTCATGACTAGATTTTTTTGAGATGGTAGTTTATTCACAAAAAATTTTCATCAGACTGTTTTGCCCTGTTGAAAACAGATTAGAACGTATAATTATTTTTCAGTATACAAGTTAGTTCATTCCATTTAATTCTGAAAATGATTGTGTAAATCATCCTTGGGTTGGAAATAAATACTAGTTCCTTAAAAGGATTAGTGCATTGTTATAGGTGAATGGAAGCTAAAAAACGATTCTTGGCAACTGTTTATATTTTATTGGTTACGCTTCTATTTTTAGCGAAACTAACTTTCAGCTTTTTACTTCGAATTTCATACTTCCTGCTTCCAATTTTTTTTCCTATTTTTGCACCTCATTTTCAAAAGAAGTAAAAGCATGTTTGAGAATTTAAGCGACAGGCTGGAGAAGTCCTTTAAGTTACTGAAGGGACAAGGAAAAATCACCGAAATAAATGTAGCGGAAACGCTAAAAGATATTCGTCGTGCATTGTTGGATGCCGATGTAAACTTTAAAATTGCCAAGAAATTTACCGACGACGTAAAAATCAAGGCTTTAGGGCAGGATGTTTTATCTGCTGTAAAGCCAGGGCAAATGATGGTTAAAATTGTAAAGGACGAACTTGCGGGCTTAATGGGTGGTACTTTTACCGATATTGAGCTGAAAAGCAAACCTGCGGTAATTTTAATGTCGGGTTTACAAGGTTCGGGAAAAACTACTTTTTCGGGCAAGCTTGGAAACATGCTTAAAACCAAAAAGGGAAAAAATCCACTTTTGGTGGCTGGCGACGTTTACCGTCCGGCAGCAATCGAGCAGCTGAAAGTTTTGGGCGAGCAAATTGGAGTTCCGGTGTATACCGAAGAAGGGAACATGGATCCGGTCAAAATTGCTAAAGCGGCTATTAAACAAGCTAAAGACAATGGAAACGATGTGGTAATTGTCGATACTGCTGGTCGTTTGGCGGTTGATGAGGAAATGATGAAGGAGATATCGGCCATAAAAGCAGCCATTAATCCCGATGAGATTCTTTTTGTGGTGGATTCAATGACAGGTCAGGATGCCGTAAATACGGCCAAGGAATTTAACGACCGCTTAAATTTCGATGGGGTTGTACTTACCAAACTCGACGGTGATACCCGCGGTGGAGCAGCACTCTCTATTCGAGCAGTGGTTGAAAAGCCGATTAAATTTGTGGGTACAGGTGAAAAGGTTGACGCTCTCGACGTATTCCACCCTGATCGTATGGCCGATCGGATTTTGGGTATGGGAGATATTGTTTCGCTGGTTGAAAAAGCCCAGGAACAATTTGATGAAGAAGAAGCGAAACGCCTTCAGAAAAAACTGCAAAAAAACACCTTCAATTTTAACGACTTCCTGAAACAGATTAACCAGATTAAAAAAATGGGTAACCTGAAGGATGTGATGGGAATGATTCCGGGAATGGGTAAAGCCATGAAAGGAATGGATATTGATGATGATGCCTTTAAACACATTGAGGCCATTATTTTTTCGATGACTGCACAAGAACGCGAAGATCCATCCATTATAAATGGAGGCCGCAGGAAACGTATTGCTGCCGGTTCGGGAACAAATATCCAGGAGGTAAATCGATTGTTGAAGCAGTTTAGCGAGACCCGTAAAATGATGAAAATGGTATCGCAGGGAAAAAACGTACAGCGAATGATGGCTGGAATGCAGCAGCAGGGACGGAAATTCTAGTATCCAGTCACAGTCGCAGGGCGTAATAAATATTGAAAATACTAAAGCAAAATACGAATGAAGCTTATCGACGGGAAAAAAATAGCTGCTGAAATTAAGCAGGAAATAGCCGAAGAGGTAAAACAAATTGTTGACAATGGAGGGAAACAACCCCATTTGGCTGCTATTTTAGTTGGCCACGATGGTGGGAGCGAAACCTATGTTGCCTATAAAATTAAAGACTGCGAAGAAGTTGGTTTTAAGTCGTCGATGATTCGTTACGAAGATGATGTTACCGAAGAAGAGTTACTGGCAAAAGTTGCTGAGTTAAATAATGATGACGACCTCGATGGTTTTATCGTTCAGTTGCCGTTACCAAAACATATTTCGGAGGAAAAAATTATTGAAGCCATCGACCCCAAAAAAGATGTCGACGGATTTCACCCAATTAATGTAGGACGAATGGTAATTGGGATGCCAGCATTTGTTTCGGCTACGCCATTCGGAATTGTTGAATTGCTGAAACGCTACAAGATTGAAACCAGTGGTAAAAACTGTGTGGTTTTGGGGCGTAGTAATATTGTTGGCCGCCCAATGAGCGTGTTGATGTCGCAAAAGGCTATTAACGCAACAGTAACCGTGGCTCACAGCCGCACCGAAAACCTGAAAGAAGTTTGTGCCAATGCCGATATTTTAATTGTAGCCATGGGCTTTCCTGAATTTATAAAAGGCGATATGGTGAAAGAAGGAGCTGTGGTTATTGACGTGGGAACAACTCGTGTGAAATCGGATTTAACAAAGTCGGGCTGGAAATTAAAAGGCGACGTTTTGTTTGATGAGGTTGCTCCGAAATGCTCGTATATTACACCTGTTCCGGGTGGAGTAGGACCAATGACACGTACTTCGTTATTGCTAAACACACTGCTTTCAGCTAAAAAGGAAATTTATAAATAAGCAATACAATATTTTATTTGAAAGGGAGCAATTTTTTGTTCCCTTTTTTGTTGGATAATGTTGCCGGTTTTCAGTAGAAAAAGTAGCCATGTTAAAATTTAGAGAAACTGTTTTTTTAATAATGTCTTCTTTCGACTACTTATCCGAACAATTATTTTTTATAAAACTTAAATAGTTTTAAAGAAGCATGAATCCACACTACAAATGATTCGGGGTAAACTTCTTTTCGGGAGAAAAAAGAAGTGCCAGAGACTTCTGTTCTACTTCCCATGTTGGCAAATATTTTTGTGGCTTCCAACGACAAATACATGGAATTTTTAAATGCTAATGCGGATAAGGAAACGCTTCCGTTATGTTTCGCTGATATTGTTTTATTATAGTAATCTCGTGCCGAATTATAACTGTATTTTAAATCACAACTTATCTTTTTAGAAAACTTATGTTTGAATTGAGAATTCATACCCCAGCAATAGGTGCTGTTTTCTCCTTTGTATTTATCAATGTTATAATTTGCACTAATGCTAAGTTTTGTATTTGTATTCATCCTCCAATCAAAGCTGTTTTCCAGCGAAAAAGATTGAAACGAATCTTTATTTGTCCAGCTGTAAATGGCTACGCCGTCCTCCTCGTAAAAGTCTTGAACGATTTTATTAGAAGAAAGCGTATAATCTAAATTTATGGAATAACCGATTTGTGGAGCCTTTGTTTTGTTTCCACTTGTGGAAATTACCATAATCCCTGACGAACTCCATAAGTATTTCATACTAAACCTGTGTAATGTTTCAGCTTGTAAGTCGGGATTGCCAATAACAATTGTTGACTCGTCGATATATTCTGGGGTGGCTGTTTTTTGTTTATTTCCAGGCATCAGAATGTTGCCACCGTAAGAGACAGAATAGTTTCCGTAAATATTAAAAGATTTTCGAAATGAAAGGCTAATATTTGTTTTAAATACTTTATCCGTTTCTTCTGTATTCTCCAGTAAATTATTCATCTTTTCGTATCCAAATTGTTCAGTTATCGCTGCATTTATATGATGTGTTGAACTGCTCTTCTCAGATGTTCCTTTAATTTTTCGCGTTAGTTTAAATGTTACTTTAGGTACAGTTTTTAAATAAATGTTGTCACCCGAATAAATAGATAATTCTTCCCATGTATCTAGACTATTGTTATATAGTTCTCTGTTGTTATACGAAGTAGAAGATGAAATTGGAAGATTACCCAAAATAGAATAATTTATTTTGTGCTTGTAGTTATAATAACCAAAATTTAGATTTCCGCTTTTTTCTTCTTTCTTACTGCTAAGTTTGTATTTAGTATCTTCGGTAATTGTATCTTTTTCAATATAAATCTGATTTTCGTTTGTTGTGCTGTTTGTTAGAGATCCTGTAATACTTAACATCAATTTCTTTTTTCTGGCAAGATTTATCACATTCCGGTATTGTAATGAATATTTATAATTCTTAGGTGAGTTATCTGTTTTTTCAAGGACTAATGCATTGCTTCCGTCGTTGTATTCTATTTGTTTTAAATTCTGATTGGTTTGGTAAGAGTAAATATTGTTATTCGAAGAAAAGCTTAAGGAATGAGTTGGACGAAAGCGGTAACTGGTTCCAAATGATATATTGCCGTTTGAATTGACTGATTCAGAATTTGTTTCCTTGAAATATGAACTGCTTTCGTCGGAATAATAGTTTCTGTTTTCTATTTGTTTTTGATTTTCCTCTATATTCTCATATTGAATATCAGGAGCTATTTTAAATTTGTTCTTTTTCTTTACAATGCCAAATTCGGCATTGTATTTATTGTAACAGCCTGCATTACAGTTTGCTTTATAAAAGTCACTTAAATCTCCTTTTGGAATAATATTAATAATAGGTGTAAAATATCCATATTTTCCTTGAGGATCAGGAAAAATCTCTACGGATTTAATGAATTTTGCAGGTATCGTTTTTAGTTTAACATATTCTTGTTCTCCAGAAACTGTTTCGAAAAAAGAGTTTGTGCCTGTTTTTTCTCCATCAATAAGGGTCGTAAAATTGGAATAACCAAAATAGTGGAATTTTCCTTCAAAATCGAAATACGCTCCCGGAACCATATCAATAGCTTCAGCCACCGATAAATATTCAACATCACCCAACATCTCAATATTCAAGGTAACATTTTCTTCATTAAATTCGAGAATGGGTTTATAAATTACAGTTATTTCATCAATTTTAAATGTAGATTGAGATAAAGGAATTTTGCCTAGTTTAATATCAATATCATTAACGCTAATCGGTATTTCTTTTACCTTGAATCCAATATAACTAAGTTGAATTATATATTTTCCTTTTCTTACATTCTGAATTTTAAAGTTTCCCTCGTAATTTGTAATAGTCCCACATATAAAATTATTGTTTTCGGCTTTTCGTAAAATAATATTTGCCGGGCATAAAGGATTATTTTTTATTGAATCAATCAATATTCCTGATATTTCAATATTTTGGGCATTTGTATTGATGCAAGAAAAGGCTGCAAATACACCAAGAAGAACTCGCCTTGTATTATGTTTATTTAACAAAAACATTAAAATTAATTTCGTGAAAAACATTTGCAAGTTAACAATATATATATATATATTGCAAATGTATTTAACCCGGTTATGCATTAGAACTTCATGATAAATGTTGGAAATAGAATAAACAAGAACTTACTGAAAAGAGTAGTAACCAACGTTATGGCGATTTGAGGTAAGTTAATGAGACAGTTTATTTTGAGGTTTCCATGCGTAATTGATTTTCTAATTCATATTTAGTATTAAACATAGTATACATTTTGAAGTTTAAAAAGATCTAAAACAATGAAACGTAGAGTATTTCTTAAATCCACAATTGCCACAGGAAGTGGTTTTGTAGTATCTGGCGTAGTTGCCAATAATGTTATTGGAAATTTTATTTCTTTTAATGGTTGTTCGCCAACAGAAACGAAAAAAATTCTGATGGAACATTACAATATAATATTTAAGGGCAATAACCTTGATATTAATGCTTTGCCAAACACAGGGAAACTTACTTTTTCGGAATCTTTTGATATTGAAATGACCGACGAAAAAGTAAGTATTTTTGATATTGCAGAAGCGGTTATAGAAAAAACTCGAGCTTTTAATTTTGATGCTTCTTCTTTGCGTGAGGGAAAGATTCCGGAAGGTATGATAGTATCGAAAGGTAGTGTAACAATAAACGCTGATGGTTCGGTTTCTGCAATTAAATTAGCGGAACTAAAAAATTTTGATGCACAGATGGTAATTAACCAACCAATTATTATTAAATATAAAAAAGCTGTTGCCGAATGGAAAAATATAAAAAAAATTGAGCCAGATTATTCAAATGAAAAGTTCGATTCTTATGTTGATAGCAAGAATATAATTAGGGTGTTTAAATTCAAAGATCCTCTGCGTGTTCCATTAACCATAAACAGTGTAAATCCGTTGGTAATTAACGAAAATGAAAAAAGGGAGATAGTGGCTTTAGATCAAAAGTTAATAAATAGTACCTTTTTATTAAACCTCAAAATATAGAATTATGGCTTGGACTCTCTGTTTTGATTTGGAGAATTGTTGTGCTTGTGCAGCCGAATGCCCAGAAAGTGCCTAATTTTTTATTAAAGTCATAAGTCAAGGTTTATTTTCGTTTCCAAACTATTTTCGTTCAGTGCTAGTTACAAGAAGTGGTTGAAGCTTTTCGTGAAGTAAATGTTTTAGAAAAAGGTGTCCTTTTGTAAAAACGTGATTATAGATGCTTTTGCTTCAGGGGGATAGCGTTCAGTGGAAACGTAACGCGGTGGAAGGAAAGAATTTTTTTTAGCAATAAATTTTAACGGGATAATTATGGTTAACACCTGTGTAAACAATATTCTTAAATTATTCTGGGTGTTTAAAAATAAATACATTATCGGAACTCCATTTTCCATAGAATGAGTTTAAATTAGCCGAATTGTAAGCGATGAGGCCTGCTTTGTAATACTTTGCCAGAATTTATAAATTATTTTTCTATTTTTGAGAGTAAACTAGGTCTTAAATCAAAATATTTTAGAATGGAAAGTGCTGAAAGTAAGGATGAAGTGAATAAAATTGAGAGCAAATTCAACCAGGAAATTCATTCGAAGGTAATTCGTGCTGGAAAAAGAACTTATTTTTTCGATGTAAAAACAACTCGTAACGATGAGTATTACCTGACAATTACAGAAAGTAAAAAAAGATTTTCAGACAACGGTAAGGTCAGTTACGAAAAACATAAAATATTTTTGTACAAAGAAGACTTTGAAAAATTTGCTGAAAGCCTTCAGGAGGTGGTTGATTATATTTATGAAAATCAACCCAGCCAAAATTTAGCAGAGTTAACCGGAGATAGCACAGAAAAAGAGGACGCTGTTGCTAACGAAACTGAGCATGTAAAAGACTACACAAATGTGGAGTTTGAAGATATTTAATTGTTAAAAAAAACGGACACATAAATTGCCATTGAAAGTTTCAGTTGTTCAGTAAACAACTGAAAACTGCAACTTACAACTGGTTTTATTCAAGTTCACTTAACTCAAGCCACCTAAACTCTTTCTCATCGAGAAGCGTTTTTGTTTTTTCCAGTTCCAACGATTTCTCATAAAGTTCATCGTGGGGTAGAGTCCCCGAATTCATAAGTCTCTCCAATTCTTCCTTTTTATTCTCCAGCTCCGGAATTTCTTTTTCAAGTTGCTCAAACTCTCGTTTTTCGTTATACGATAGTTTCTTTTTTGTTTGCTGAGTAGGTTTGTTATCCTTTGCTTTAGCCTTTACTGCGGCCTTTTCTTTCGCTTCAGTTTTTGCCTTTAGTTGTTCCTGCTCCTCAATCTTATTACGATAAACTGTGTAGTTGCCTGGAAAATCGGTTACCAGCCCTTCTCCTTCAAAAACAAAAAGGTGGTCAACTACTTTATCCATAAAAAAGCGGTCGTGCGAAACAACGATAACACAGCCTGCAAACGACTGCAAATAATCTTCCAGTACATTCAGCGTCATAATGTCGAGGTCGTTGGTCGGCTCATCAAGAATCAGAAAATTCGGGTTTTGCATTAAAACGGTGCAAAGGTATAAACGTCGTTGCTCGCCGCCACTCAACTTCTCAATAAAATTATATTGGGTCTCGGGCGGAAACAGAAACCGCGTCAGCATTTGGGTGGCACTTGTTTTTGTACCATCTTCAAAATGTATAAATTCAGCAATCTTCTGAACGGCCTCAATTACTTTTTCTTTCGGATCGAAATTGATACCCTCTTGGCGATAGTAGCCAAACTTAATGGTTTGCCCAATATCGATTGTTCCCGAATCGGGAGCCAAGGCTTTGGTTATTAAATTGAGGAAAGTAGATTTTCCGGTTCCATTTTTGCCAACAATTCCCACTTTTTCGAAGCGCTGAAATTTATAGGAGAAATCTTCAATTAAGTTCACGCCGGGGAAGGCTTTCGAAACGTGTTCGAGTTCTACTATTTTTTTTCCAAGCCGGGCCGATTTTACGTTCATTTCCACCTTGTCGTCGCGCATGTTTTGCGAGGCTTTCTTCTGTAAATCGTAAAATGCATCGATACGGTATTTGGCTTTTGTTCCACGAGCCTGAGGCATCCGTCGCATCCATTCTATTTCGGTTCGCAACAGGTTTTTTGCCTTTGCAACCGATGCTTGCTGCATTTGAATTCGTTCGTCGCGTTTTTCGAGAAAATAGGAGTAATTTCCCTGGTAGCGGTAAATCTGATTGTCCTCCATTTCTATAATTTCGTTGCAAACACGATCGAGGAAATACCGGTCGTGGGTCACCATCAGCAGTGTCGACTTTGTTTTCTCGAGGTAAGTTTCCAGCCATTCAATCATTTCCAGATCCAGATGATTGGTTGGTTCATCAAGAATCAGCAAATCGGGTTGGTTGATTAAAACTTTGGCCAGGGCCAGTCGTTTTTGTTGTCCTCCGGAGAGTTGTGAAACTTGTTGTTCCAGAAAAGTAATCTTCAGTTGGGTTAAAATCTGTTTAATTTCATATTCTATTGACCAGGCATTTAATTCATCCATTTTGGAAGAAATGGCGGCAATCGCAAGCTCGTCATTCTTAGCTACAGCAAGCTCAAAATCTTTTACTGTTTTTATTTTTTCGTTATTGCTTTCAAAAATCTCTTCAATAACTGTGTTGGTAGGATTCAAATCTGGAATTTGTTCGAAATAACCGACCTTGACATCGTTGGTAAGGGTAATAACACCCTTTTCCGCCGATTCTTTTCCGGCTAAAATATCGAGCAAAGTAGATTTCCCGGTTCCGTTTTTTGCAATTAGCGCCACTTTGGCACCTTCGAAAACGGTAAACGATATATCTTCGAAAAGCATGAGTTCGCCCCAGCGTTTCGAAATATTTTCAGCTTGTAAAAATGGTTTCATGAAAAATTACGATTTTTGCTGGTCTGTTACTTTTGATTTCTGTTCCAATGCTATACTGTCTTTGTAGTCGAACAGTAGATTTAAAAAGGCAGGGATGTTTTTTGCTGTGGCACTGTTGGGCGAGTTACACAAAATGGCAATACCAATATTTTCTTCCTCGCACAATGCAATTTCGGCTTTGTAGCCCGAAACATAGCCGCCGTGGTAGGCAATTTCGCGACCTTTGTAATCCACAATTCGCCATCCTATTGAATATTTTTTCGATTTCACATCTCGTCCCCAGCTTCGGAAATAAGTTCTGCTAAGCTGCGAATTTATTTGGGGGGTAAAAACCGTTCTGCGTGCTTTTGGCGAAATTGCTTCCGTATTATGGTTGGTAAGAGTTGCCAAAAAATTACCGAGGTCAGCAATGCTCGCATTAACTCCTGCAGCTGGGGTAGTATTGTAGTAGCGGTCGTTTAATTTCATTGGGCTGAAACGGTTATGGCCCCGGTTGAAATGTGGATAAGCTTTGTTATCGTTGTTTTTAAATGCCTCATAACCGGTTGAAGCATCTTCCATTCCAAAGGGCTGAAATACCTTTTCTTCAATTAAGGAATTAAAACTCTTATGGGTTTTGGCTTCGGTTATTGGTTCATAAATACTGTACACTACATTTTGGTAACCGTAAAGCTGCCCAGGAGGTGCGGTAATATCAACTTCGTCGAGGCGAGCAATTATTTTTTCAAGCGGCACATGGTCTTCCACCATTAAATCGTAAGCATGTGGTATTAAGCCAGAAGTGTGGCTCAACAAATTTCGAACTGTAAGCTGGCGTGTGCTTTCCGCATTTTTTAGATGGAAATAGGGAAGGTAGTCAACAACCCGATCGTCAAGATGGATAATGTTTTCATCATCCAGAATTCCGGCCAGAACTCCTGTAACCGTTTTTGAAACCGATGCCAACCTGAAAATTGTATTCTTATTAACTGGTTTATTTTCGCCTGCTTTACAAACTCCAAAACATTGCATTAACGCGATTTTCCCTTTGTAGGTAATAACCGCTGCCGCTCCAACCGTTCCCG
Source organism: Draconibacterium sp. (assembly GCA_041583785.1). GTDB lineage: Bacteria > Bacteroidota > Bacteroidia > Bacteroidales > Prolixibacteraceae > Draconibacterium. The sequence goes on from JBFHFE010000039.1 coordinate 28,866, forward strand.
ATTGTTTGATATTTACATTTAAAATGCTATCGAATTGGCTTATTGTGTTTTCTATTTCAAGCACAGGGTTGTATTCCGGTTCTGCTTCTACTTCCTCAACCTTTTTCTCTTCCTCATGCGGATTAACAAACGATTGTAACTTGAATGCAAGAATCCCCAACGCCACTGTTATTAATACGAAGTAATACCTTTTCCTCATCATCAAAATAAAATGTCCTCCTGAATTTATCACAAAAATAAAATTAATCTGATTGGTTTAGGGGGAATCGCTAATTTTCGTATTGTTTTTTATTCAGAGAACACATTTGATGTATGAAATTGAAAAAAAAAGCCGGCATTAACCGGCTTTTTATACATCTGTTTAATTTGTAAACCAAAAACCATTTCTATAATAGGGGAGAAATGATCCATAAGAATTACTTACCATAAGACTAATTTAATACAGTATTGTTACACTTTTCCCTAAAAAAAAATCTCTTATTTTTGAAAAAAAATAAAACGCATGCGAAAACCGGAATTGTTCGATTATGTAATTCAATATTTTGAGGAAGCTATGCCGATTGCCGAAACCGAACTGGATTACGGAAATCCATTTGAATTAATTGTGGCTGTAATTCTATCAGCCCAGTGTACCGATAAACGTGTAAATCTGATAACTCCAGATTTGTTGAAACGCTTCCCGACGCCGCAAAAAATGGCAGAAGTTGAACCTGCCGAGGTTTTCGATTATATACGTAGTTGCTCGTACCCCAACAACAAAGCCAAACACCTGGTTGGTATGGCACAAAAACTTTTGGAATTGTTTGATGGGGAAGTTCCTAGTGATGTTGACGATTTGCAAAAACTGCCTGGTGTTGGACGAAAAACTGCCAATGTAATTGCATCGGTTGTATACAATAAGCCGGCTCTGGCTGTCGACACACATGTTTTTCGGGTTGCTGCAAGGCTTGGATTAAGCACTAACGCAAAAACACCGTTGGCCACCGAGCAGCAATTAATGAGATACATTCCTGATGAATTGGTTCCGAAGGCCCATCATTGGCTAATTTTACACGGACGCTACACATGTCTGGCCCGCAAACCCAAGTGCGAAAAATGTGGGTTGACTGAAGTTTGTAAGTTTTATAAGAAGGAGATCGCGAAATAGGTTCTTAATTTGCCAATGAGGATTTTCCTTCTGGCTACGCTCTTTTTTGCATAAAACGCTCCTTTTTTTATTGTGTTATACCGATAGCTTTTCGAAAACGGATATCGCTCCTTGTTAAAAATTTACTGTGTCTTATTATTTCGAACTCGGGTTTATGGTATCTTTATTCTCCATCAAACTAAATTGCCGTTCGACTATTATTTTTTAGGTTATGGGCTCAAATCTTTATGCAGGAGGTGAAAGTGATTACTAATGGAGAAGAAACAGATTAGGGTTGGGGAGTTGTTATTTTTATTCGAAAGGTTTCATTTTACTATTTTTTGGGAAAGGTTTCAACTTTTTGTGCCACGACGTGTTTTTTATTTCGATTAACTTTTAATTATGAATAATAAATCATTTACTGAAATAATAAAAGACCGAAGGGCAACGCCGCCGAGGTTATTTGCAAAAAAGGAAATTTCGAAAGAAGTAATTTCTCATTTGCTCGAAAATGCACATTGGGCTCCAAATCATAAAAAAACAGAACCGTGGAGGTTTAAAGTTTATACCGGCGATGCAAAAGTAAAACTCGCTGAACAAACCAACTCTGTTTTAAAGGCTAAGCTGAAAGAGGGCTTGGAAGTAGCTCCCGAAAAAGTGGAAAAATTCAGAACGACAATGGAGCGCGTACCGGTTGCAATTGCCATTGTTCTGCAACGCGATTTGGGAAAACGTTTGCCCGAATGGGAAGAAATTGCCGCCGTTTCTATGGCCGTGCAAAATATGTGGCTTACTGCAACAGAAATGGGGCTTGGAGCCTTTTGGGCAACGCCCCGATTTATTACTTTGTTTGACGAAATATTGGAAATAGGAGAAGGGCAGAAGTGTTTGGGCTTTTTTTACGTTGGCGAAATTATGATGGACTATCCCTCGCCGGGAAGAGGCAGTTTGGAGCATAAGGTGGAGTGGAAGTAGCCTGGATGTTCGTGTTCAGTTTTTTTATGGATACCTGCCGGAGGTCTTCATATTTGCCTTAATGTCAAAACTTTTTTAAATGGTTGAAACAGTAGGGTTTAGAGCGTTAAGTGCCGCGTGTGGATTTATTCTTTTTCGTTTTTTCTTTATTGAAAAATTGTACCGTAGCATGGCGATTCTAAAAATTTTTCAACGAGGGAAAAATGGAAAATAAATCAAAAAAAAAGAACCTGTATTTTCTTTGATGAAAGTACAGGTTCCTTATTTCTTAGCTTAATTTATATCGTCAGTTATTCTGATATCTTTTTTGCGTTACGTTTGCGTTCGTTTTCATCTAAATAAATTTTACGAATTCGCATGAAGTTTGGAGTAACCTCAATATACTCGTCGTTTCGAATGTATTCCATAGCTTCTTCCAACGAAAACTTAATTGCCGGAGCAATACTGGTTTTGTCATCGGCACCGGAAGAACGCATGTTCGACATTTTTTTTGTGCGTGTAATATTAATCGATAAATCATCCTGACGTGTATATTCGCCAATTACCTGACCTGCATAAATCTCTTCTCCCGGATTAACGTGGAATTTACCACGATCCTGCATTTTGTCAATCGAGTAAGGAATTGCAGTACCTGTTTCCAATGAAATTAATGCTCCGTTACGTTTTACGCCAAGCTCTCCTTTCCAGGGTTCGTAGCCTTTAAAACGGTGTGACATTATTGCCTCACCTTCTGTGGCAGTTAGCATTTGGTTACGCAAACCAATTAAACCACGTGCAGGAATAAGAAATTCAAGATTTGCACGGTCGTCTAAAATTTCAATGTTAGCAATATCGCCTTTACGGGCTGTAACCAATTCAATTACTTTTCCTGAAAATACTTCAGGCACCTGAACGGTTAGTGCTTCAATAGGTTCATGTTTTTTACCATCAATTTCTTTGATAATAACTTTGGGCTGTCCCAACTGAATCTCGTATCCTTCGCGGCGCATGGTTTCAACCAATACCGACAAGTGAAGAATTCCGCGACCATAAACCAGGAATGCATTTGCCGAATCGGTTTCCTCAACTCGCAGAGCAAGGTTTTTCTCGGTTTCTTTAAACAACCTGTCGCGTACTTGTCGTGACGTTACAAATTTTCCATCTCTACCAAAAAATGGAGAGTTATTGGCCACAAACAACATGCTCATGGTTGGCTCGTCCACCCGAATTGGAGTTAATCCTTCCGGTTCTTCTATGTCGGCAATTGTATCGCCAATGTCGAAACCTTCGAGACCTAAAACAGCACAAATTTCTCCACAAGGAACAATTTCTTTTGTTTTTTCTTTGCCCAGTCCTTCAAATAAATAGCACTCTTTGGCTACTGATTTTACAATGCTTCCATCGCGTTTCACCAATGATACCGGCGAACCTGGTTTTAGTTCTCCGCGAGTTATTTTGCCAACAGCAATACGTCCGGTGTATGACGAATAATCTAACGAAGTAATGCGCATTTGCAATGTTCCTTCGTTGGGTTTGGCTGGTGGAATATGTTCAATAATTGTATCGAGCAAATAAGTTACATCTGTAGTTGGTTCATTATAGTCAGGGCCCATCCAACCCACTTTCGACGAACCATATACCGTTGGGAAATCGAGCTGGTCTTCAGTCGCATCCAAACTAAACATCAGGTCTAGTACTTTCTCCTGAGCAATTTCGGGTGTGCAATTTTCTTTGTCGACTTTATTAACAACAACAATTGGCTTTAAGCCTAATTCGATGGCTTTTTGTAACACAAAACGTGTTTGTGGCATTGGCCCTTCGAAAGCATCAACAATTAGTAGTACTCCGGTAGCCATATTTAATACACGTTCCACTTCTCCTCCAAAATCGGAGTGACCGGGAGTATCAATAATATTTATTTTAGTGTCTTTGTAATGAACAGAAACATTTTTCGATAAAATTGTAATTCCGCGTTCACGTTCCAAATCATTATTGTCAAGAAATAACTCCTTAACTTCCTGATTTTCCCTAAACAGGTTAGCTTGATGTAATATCCTGTCAACCAGTGTAGTTTTTCCGTGGTCAACGTGTGCAATAATTGCAATGTTCCTAATTTCCTTCATTTTCTATTTGCTATATTTACTAAAATCAACACACAATCCTCTTTATTGTTTCTTTTTCAATGTTTTACAGATTAAAGAGGGGTGCCTAATGGATCGGCGGGCAAAAGTATAAAAGTTTTGTTTGGCGGAGTGAAACTGGAGGTTAATTGATTAATTTTGGCACTAAATTTAATGTTGCCGGAGATTATTAACCTTCTGTGTTGTAATCCAAATATTATATCGCGCTGAGGGAATTCGTTTCTTGTTGTAATGAATTCTGCTCTTAAACGTAATTCATAAAATTACAATTGCAAACAAGCTAATTTTAAATGACAAGTAGCGAATTTGAAAAACTAATCGATCGACAAAAGGATAAACTGTTCAGGTTCGCGGTTAGCATACTAAAAAATAATGACGATGCGCAGGATGCAGTCCAGGAGGTAGTGCTGAAGTTATGGAGAAAGCGGCGTTTGCTCGATAAAAAGCAAAAGCTTGAAAGTTATTTTTTGAACACCATTAAAAATCATTGTTTCGATGTTCTCAGAAAGCGGAAACAGCAGTTGAGTTATCAACAGTCGTTAACAAGTTGGTTTTCGGTAGAACAGAATTTTGAACAGGTTGATTTACTTGAAAAAATAAAAAATGAACTTCACCGCCTTCCGGTTCAGCAAAGAATGGCAATCGAGTTGAAAGATTTTCAGGAATTGGAATACGAAGAAATAAGCGAAATATTGGAGCAAAGCATTAACTCAATCAGGGCAAATGTTTCGCGGGGACGAAAAAAATTATTTGAAATTTTTAAGGAGGAGTTGAAAGATGCATAAAAATGATTTAAACAACTTTTTTGAAGGGAAATTGAATTTGAATAGAATGCGGGCAGATGAATATGCAAATACGATAGAAGAAGATTTTACAGAATTGTACAAAAAAGCGATTGAGGATATGAATGCTGAAGTGCCAGAGTTTAATCCTTTTGCAAAAATAGAAGACAAAAAGCATGTTTCTGTTTTTAAACGGCTGCTGCCTTACGCGGCATCGGTGCTGTTGGTTTTAAGTGTGTTTTTTGCCTACCAACATTACAATTCCCGAAAAATACAGAATCAGTTTAGCCAACAGGAAATAGTTGAAATTCAAAAAAATACAGAAATGGTACTTTTACTTTTTTCGAAAGAGTTGAATGCCTGCATGACAAGTTTCGAGGATGCGAAAGCGCTGCAAGAGTCGGTGTCGGAACTCGCCACACTAAAAGACATAAATTTTAATTTGAATAATCCACTGAAAAATTTAAATCTCAATTAAATGAAAACAAAACTTTTAATTTTATTCCTAAGCTTTCACTTTTTTGCTTTTTCGCAAGATGGACTAAAAACAGTTGATAAAGCTTTCGAATTAGCTACCGCACAGCAGGTGTCGTATTTCGAGGTAACCGCAGAAATGTTTAAAATGCTGTCGGAATCCAAAAATATTGGTATTGAATATAAAGAATACATAAGCAAATTGACGGGTTTGAAAATGGTACAGGCCAAGGGTGAAAACCGACACGAGGCAGGCTGGAAACTGTATGAACTGTTTATGGCGAATGTGAACCTGAAAGATTATTCGCGGCTTATGATTAAGTCGGAACCAAATGGAAAGCTGTCGTTTTACAAAAAAAATGTAAAACAAGGCGCTGTAAATGAGTTTCTGTTGGTGAGCACGGATATGATTATTTATGTGAGTGGCCGTATCGACCTTAAATCGATTGGGGAATTCCAACAGGTGATGGAAATTGCCGGCAGTGCATTTGAAATGTAAGAGAAACTTGCTTTTTCCGGAAAATACTCTTCCCAGCGTTCCAAATATCAACCTCTGCATAAAATGCTGCATTTAAATTGATTCTTTTTTTCCTTGTAAAGGCGTAAAATATTCGGCAGCTCCAATCTGCATTTTATAATCAAGTTTAAGAACAACAGATAAAATAAAAATCCCGGTTCGTCAGTTGATGAACCGGGATTTATATATCCTATAAAAATTAATTATCCTTTGTAACTGTCAACGCCAATTGTTGTCATTTTACGATCTACTTTTTTTACCAATCCTTGCAATACTTTTCCTGGACCAATTTCGGTAAACGATGTTGCTCCCTCAGCAATCATATTCTCCACAATTTGTGTCCATTTTACAGGTGCAGTCAATTGGGCAATTAAATTTTCTTTAATTACAGCCGGGTCAAAAACAGGTTGTGCATTTACATTTTGGTAAACCGGACAAGTTGGAGTGCTAAAAGTAGTTGCTTCAATTGCCGCAGCCAACTCTTCGCGAGCAGGTTCCATAAACGGCGAATGGAAAGCTCCACCAACGACCAGTTTAATGGCACGTTTTGCACCTTTTTCAGTTAAAAGTTCGCAGGCTTTGTCAATTCCTGCCACCGAACCCGAAATCACCAATTGTCCCGGACAGTTGTAGTTTGCCGGAACAACCACATCATCAATTTCAGCACATACTGTTTCAACAATATCGTCGGCCAGGCCAACAATAGCTGCCATTGTAGATGGTTCTAGTTCACACGCTTTTTGCATAGCAATGGCACGTTGCGAAACCAATTTAATACCATCTTCAAAAGTCAATGTTCCGTTGGCTACCAGGGCTGAAAACTCCCCCAAAGAGTGACCTGCTACCATGTCAGGAGCAAAGTCGTTTAGGGTTTTTGCCAACAATACTGAGTGCAGGAAAATAGCAGGCTGGGTTACTTTTGTCTGCTTTAGGTCTTCTACCTCACCTTCAAACATAATATTGGTAATATTGAAACCTAAAATATCGTTTGCTTTTTCGAATAATGCCTTTGCTTCAGCAGAATTTTCGTATAAATCCTTTCCCATTCCGGGGAATTGAGCTCCCTGTCCGGGAAAAACAAATGCCTTCATAATTTCTGTTTTTAAGTTTTTCAGGGCGCAAAGTTAAATTAAAAATATAAGTTCAATATGAATTGACATTCATTCTAAACAAATTGATAAGAAACTTTCCTCCGAGAGTCGAAAATCGGGTTAAACTGTTCGATTATTAAGTAGTTTAAAAAAACAAGCTCAAAATAATGTATTTAAAAAGTAGTCCCATTGAACTTACAATTAAGTATTTTCTAAAGTTGAATTTAACCATCCCTACAGCCAGCGCAACTACCGGCGACGAAAGCGGCAGAAGATTAAAAACAAAAATGGTTAACAACCCATATTTATTAATATAGCGTTCAGCTTTTACGATTCGTTTTTGTCCTATAAATTCAAAAATCTTTTTTGGAAGAATCAACTTTCCTATCAAATAGTCGATGCATTGGGCCGATATTGCTGTCAATAAAGCGACTGCTATCAATTCTGTTTCGGGATAAAACGAAAGATAATAAACAAATGCCAACTCAACCGGCATTAACAGAAAAAACAAGTAGCCTGAAAAATGAACCAATGCGAAAGAAAAAATACTTTCGGTTTTATCGGCATACAATTCGCGGCCAATTGTAAAAGATACCAGGCAAATAGCAAGTGCAGAAGTCAGGAATATTAAATAATATTTCTTTGGAATTACAATTTTTCCGGCCATTGAAATCAGTTAATTCATCTAATTAAAATTGTTTGTTTTCTATGGTATATGGTGTAACTCGCATGAATTTAATTAATCACTTATGTGTGAGTTTTTCTCATGTTCATTTCATATATACTTTACCCAATGCTTTTAACCGTTAAGATAGCAAATATTAAAGAAATTCCGCAACCTATGATTGCAAGCCCCAGGTAATCGTAAAACAAACCAGAGAAAGAAATTCCTACTCCACGGTAACTGATTTGGCTAAATTTCGTGGTTGATCGACATTACATCCTTTTAGCAAAGCAATATGATAGGCCAATAACTGTAACGGAATTACGGCCAACAGTGGGGCCAGGGCCGGATGCGATTTCGGAATTTCAATCACGTCATTAGCCATTTCTTTTAAGCCAATATCGCCTTCTGTTACAATAGCAATTACATTTCCTTTTCGGGCTTTTACTTCCTGAATGTTGCTAACCACTTTTTCGTAATAATCGTCCTGCGGAGCCACTACAACTACCGGTAAATTATCGTCAACCAATGCAATTGGACCATGTTTCATTTCTCCTGCAGCATAACCTTCGGCATGTACGTATGAGATTTCTTTTAGCTTTAATGCACCCTCCAATGCCACCGGAAACAGATAGCCGCGCCCCAGGTAGAGCGCGTTTATTGCCTGATAGTATTTTTCCGCAATCTGTTTTATTTTATCATTGTTTTCGAGAATAATTCGCCCTTTTTCGGGAATCTCGGAGAGCTCTTTTACCAATGTCTGATATTCCGTAATGTCGATTGTTCCTTTTCGTTTGGCAAGCTTAAGCGCAATCATTATAAGAACGGTAACTTGTGCAGTAAATGCTTTTGTTGACGCTACACCAATTTCGACTCCCGCATGCGTAAAAACTCCTGCATCGGTTTCGCGGGCGAGCGTTGAGCCTACTACATTGCAAATGCCGATAACCGTTGCTCCATTCGATTTTGCCAAATGTAAAGCAGCTAAGGTATCCGCAGTTTCACCACTCTGGCTTATCAGAATGACCACATCTTTTGCTCGAATAATGGGTTTCCGGTAACGAAACTCTGAAGCATATTCAACCTCAACAGGAACCCGGGCATATTCTTCCAACATGTATTCGGCAATAAGCGCTGCATGCCACGATGTTCCGCAGCCAATGATAATAATACGTTCAGCTTCTTCAATTTTTGGGAAAACATTTATCAATCCTCCCAAAACAATTTCCGAATAATCTTCGCGCAAACGCCCTCTAAAGGTTTCTTCAATTGTTTTTGGCTGCTCGTAAATTTCTTTTAACATAAAATATTCGTAATCACCTTTATCCAGTGCTCCTATTTCCAAATCGATATTTGATATTTTTAAGGAGACCGGATTATTTTGCACATTTTTAAGGGTAAATCCATCTTTTTGCAGAATAGCAATATCCTCATCGTTTAGGTAAATCACCTGGCTCGTGTATTCGGCAATGGGCGATGCATCGCTGGCAATAAAATACTCGTTAATTCCTAGTCCTACAACCAATGGGCTGCCTTTTCGGGCGACGACAATTTTATTACTCTCTTCCTTGCACAAAACCGCAATTCCGTAGGCTCCCACAACTTTAGAAAGTGCCAATTGAACAGCTCCCTCTGAAGTCATTTTTTTATCCTGTTTGTAGAAAAACTCTATCAGATTGGCTAAAACCTCCGTATCGGTTTGACTACTAAATTTATAGCCATGCTTAATAAGATCCTTTTTCAAACTGGAATAGTTTTCAATTATGCCATTGTGCACAATCGAAAAAATACCATTCATAGAATTGTGCGGATGGGCATTTTCATCGCTTGGTTGACCATGGGTTGCCCAGCGTGTATGTCCAATACCTGTGTGCCCCGAATGATTCTTAGTGCTTACAAACTTTTCCAAATCCGAAACTTTCCCTTGTTTTTTGTAATTTTCGAGAGTTCCATTAAACAGTGCCACTCCAGCCGAATCGTATCCTCTGTATTCCAGGCGTTTTAAGCCATCAATTAAAATCGGGTATGCTTCTTTATCACCTATGTATCCTACTATTCCGCACATATCACTAAGTTTAGATTTTTGTATTAAAAGTTGAAAATTCAGTATGGTTCACTGCTTTCATTAAAGCAACAATCTCGTTGCCTAAAGTTTCTTTCTTTTGCATGTGAACTTTAATGGCTTTAACAGTTTCGTTATTTTCAAATTCACCACGCACCTCGGCAAAATCCAGTTCGCGGTCACCATTTTGACCATCAACGCCAAAGCCCGTCTTCTTGGTCATCGAAAATTCTTTTTTTGCATCTTCGTACAAATAACGGTCGATTTCCAGAACACTTTTCTTCCATTTTTCTACCACGGCAATAACATCGTCAGCTGTAAAATTGTCAATGGCTTTTCCATAGAATTTTTCGAGAACTTCAACAGCCCATGTCCATTCGAAATTGTAATAATTTTTATGCAGCATGGCCAGACCCGAATTCACTTCTTCCAATGATAGAATATCATTTGTTTCAATCGATTCAAGCATCTGATTCAATGCCTCATATGGGCAAATCATGCCTGATAAGTCAACCCAATATCCTTTTCCAAACTTTGTATTGGGCTTAAGTGCTTTTCTTATTTCTGCATCGTCGTGGTACTCGCGCTCCTGCAAACAGGTGATAACAGAGTTTCCCAAAAACTTCCAAATAGCCATTTCATATAGTTGAATGCCTCGATCGAGCGCATTTTTATCGATCTTCATTTTATCATAACTATAGGCAGTTGCATATTCTCCTGAAGATTTTCTTATGGCCAGCAATTTCTCGCGTCCTTTCATCATTTTATTAATGGTATACGGGCTAAGCAAATTAAAATTGATAAGGTCGAGCAGGTTCGAATCGGTTCGTTTATCGCGCCGGGGCCACTTTTGCGTATCGCGAACGGTTCCAATACTTTTAAGAGCTACGCCCGGCACCAGGATGCTTTCGTCTTTGCTTTCAATTAAATATGAAAAAGGAAAATCGGTTGTATCGCAATGTTTATAATGGCGCCCCATTACCAACGAAAAAGCACCAATACGCGACGGCCATAACAAATAGGAATCGCTGGTGGTTTTTGCCCCCCGTTCCAAAATACCCTGATGAATTGGCCCTAGTTTGTAAAGATGATTACTTTGATTTGAACCACTGCCGGCATTTAAAAACGAAAATAGTCCGGCAATAAGTAAAGTTGATTTATGATGCGTTACAGTGTATGGGCCGGCAAAAATGGAACAGGCTTCGCCGTGAAAGCCCTGGCAATTGGCAAAAAACAATGAATTCTCGGCCGAATAGTGTTTGTCCAGCACACATCCCTGTCCTATAAAACATTTTGATATTAACGTAGCATCAGCAATTTTAGACCCTGAACTAACAATAAAATCATCCATAATTACGCCTTCACCAATAAGTACAGGCGCTTCGTAATTACTGTTTATACTTCCGTTCTTCAGTTTTTTTGCCCCATCGATAGTGGTTTTGGGCCCCATTTTTACGTTTAATATGGTGTTGCAATTGAGTATTTTCGAGTTAGCCCCAATAACGCCCTGCCCACTTGTGACAAAGCCAACATAACTGGCTACCATATTTTTTAACGCATTTACCAGCTTTGGACGGTGTCGGTACAGCGACATCATATATGCAACATGCGTAGAGAGGTAGTCGTAAATCGGAATCTCGCGGCCACCACCTTCGTTAATAGATTCTACCACAACGCCATTACCAAATGATGTTTCTCCATCAACGGCAAGGGTAGTAACATTATGTATTACAACATTTTCTTCTATCCGGTAATTGGCAATATAACTGCGAACATTATGAATTAATGCATCTTTCCCCACCTCGCAGTTGTGCAACCATGCATTGTAAATTCCGGTTTTAAAGGTAATGCCTCCTACGAGTTTTACTGTTCCGGAAAAACTCTTCAGTCTAACATATCCTGTAAACTTGCTGTTATTAATACAATCGGGAATAAAATCGTGTGAAACTTTTACTAAATTCCAATCGGTTGATGAGCAGCCCTGATAAACCAACTGCCCTATTTCTTCGTCGAACAGATTTCGATACTGAGAATTGGTGTCTTGCGTCATAATAAAGAATTTTATCTATTCACGAATTTATGGCAAAAAAATTACAAATGCCACATTTAAAACCTTACAAGAACACAACATAAGCCATAGATAGCCTAACATGAAAAATGTAAAATGATTAATATAAGTAATTTAATTCTTTTTAAAACACTACAAGATTAAACAATTGCGATACTTTAAACCTTACTTATATTTCGGAAAGATAGTTTACCAGCCTATGTTTTTGAGCTATCTTCAATTTTTTTCTCAAACGAACACGTGCAATTTCTACGCTTTTGGGCGTAATATTTATTAGTCCTGCTATTTCTTTACTCGATAAGCCTAAACGAATATAGGAACACAGCTTTTTATCGTTGCCCGTAATATTGGGATGTTTCGTATTTAGTCTGTTTAGAAAACCAGGATACAGTTTTTCCATTTGATTCTCAACGATTCCCCAATCAATAAGTTGTGTTAAATTTGTTTTCAACAGTTCTGTTACCTGCTTTATTAGAATTTTAGGAGAAAGGCCTTCTTTATTTTGAAGTAAATTTGATGTTTTCACCAGCAGCTCATTCTTTTGGGATAGTTGCAACAGAATTGCTACCAGTTCGCGGTCTTTTAATTCGAGCTCGGTTTGCAGGCGGTGTTTGGTTCGCTGTTCAAATTCCTTTACCATTTCCAGTTCCTGAATATGTCCCATTGCGCTTTTCAGCCTGGTTATATCCTGCACCGATGCCCTTATTCCCAGATATTTTCCTTGTTCATTATAAACGCCACGCACACTCATCATGCACCAGCGAAGTTGTTTTGTACGGGTTAAAATACGGAATTCTAAAGTTTGATTTATAAGTGTTTGACTTAAAGCGCCAGTTAAGAATTCAGCATATGCTTGTTTATCTGAATCGTAAACTAGCAGCTCCTCTATTCGGGAAGATGCCACAATTTGATTAGAAGTAAAACCAGTGAGGTCGTAACAGGATGGCGAACAGTAATTAATAGTACCATCAGGTTCGAGCCACAATTCCCAGCCAAAAGCAAAGTCGGATATTTGCTTATAAAATCGATGTTTTTTACTTTCATTTTTAAGCTGAAAGCGTAAGTTCTCCATATCTAATTTTAATACAGAGAGTTCCGACTCAAGTTCCCGTATTCTTTTTTTTGACTGTTTATCGTAATTTTCGTACATGGTTTAAAATTACAAAAAACCTAACAATCAATTATTAAAATACTTATGCAATCATTAATCAAAACAATTATCAACCTTACAATATTCTAGTATTCTGTTTTATCTTCTTTAGTTTCCCAGGCTTCGAAAACACGGCTAGCTTCTTTGCGCAATATATTTTCGAAACCGATTTGGCGTTTATCGAAATCCAGCTCAATTTCCTTGTAAATAAAGTTGTCGTCAAAATCGATAGCAGCTGCATCTTCTTTGGTAGCACCAAAATACACTTTCTTAGGACGTGCCCAATAAATAGCCCCCAAACACATCGGACAAGGTTCGCACGAAGTGTAAATAATGCAATCGTCGAGCTGAAATGTATTTAAAACCTTACAAGCATTGCGAATAGCAACAACCTCGGCATGTGCTGTTGGGTCGTTTGTTGAAGTTACCTGATTACAACCTTTTGCAATGATTTTGTTATCTTTAACAACAATAGCACCAAAGGGCCCGCCCGTATTTCCTTCCATGCCCTTTTGCGCCAAATCGATAGCTGCCTGCATAAACTTTTTATGATTTTCCATAATTTCTGTTTTTCAAATTAAAGCATCAAATATATAATTTTGCAATTATAAATATGCTGACGTATATTCGCTTTATCAAACATAATAATTTAAAAAACACAAGCATTCAATCATCAACCAGTTGTTCCCATGGCGTTGGCAATGGCGTTAACCGAAATTAGCAGCTGTTTTAGAATATTATCTTTTGAGTCAGGGGAGAGCGATTCTTTCGATCGCCATATCTTCAGGTTATTCACCTGATTTTGATGCAAGTTATACAGAGCTTCGGCACGAAGTCCTGTGGAATAAAAATGATTTTTTCTTCGCTGTTCCATCGGTTTGTCCAAAAGTTCTGCCATTAACTTCCTTGTTTTTTCAAGTTCTTTTAAAATCAGATTAAGAATAGTATCTCGCACTTTTTTATCTTCAACCAAATTCGCATACATTTTCATAATCTCCTCATCGGTGCTGGATAAACTTGTATCGATATTAGTAAGTACATATCGCACAAACTGACTTTGTGGAATTAATCGTTTAAGTTCTGCGTATTTTTCCGGATGATTTTGCTGCATTTTATCGAGAGTAGAGCCCACTCCATACCAGCTTGTTATATGAAAGCGCGCCTGTCCCCAGCTAAAAACCCAGGGGATGGCACGGAGATCGGCGAATGTACGCTTTCCGGTTCGGCGTGCCGGGCGCGAACCTATTTTACTTTGTTCAATTACATCAATAGGAGTAGCCTGCACATAAAATTCCATAAAATCTTTGTTTTGCAGCAAATCGGTATAAAAACCATAACTCTCTTTTCCCATAAACTCCAGAATCTGGGCTGCACCATTTTCCTCTTTTTGCTTGTCCTTATGAAGCAAGGTGTTTAGTGTGGCTCCGGCAAGCATGAGTTCCAGATTATAAGCGGCATTAATTTTATTCGCAAATTTCTTTTCAATGGTTTCACCCTGTTCCGTAATTTTAAATTTTCCGGAAAGCGTTTTGTGAGGAAGCGAGCGCAAAAACCAGTGTACAGGACCTGCTCCACGGCTTATTGAACCGCCTTTTCCATGAAAGAACTTAATATCAATTCCATACTTTTCGGCAACTTCCGAGATTTCTTTTTGCGCTTTGTATAAATACCATGAGCTGGCCAGAATTCCTCCGTCCTTGTTGCTGTCGCTGTAGCCAATCATCACCTCTTGCGTTTTTTTTGGCAGCTGCTTTTCTTTTTGCTGATATGCCAAACTACGCTGCACTTCGGGATACTCAAAATATTCATCCATTATGGCCGGACTGGCAATTAAATCGTTGATGGTTTCGAAAAGCGGCACCACATGAAGTTGTGTTACCAGGCTTTTGTCGAAAAAAGTTAAACCCGTTTCACGCGCAAAAATATAAATCATGAGCAAATCGCTTGCGCTTCGTGTCATGCTAACAATAAAAGAACCAATGGCTTGCGAAGAAAATGCATTAATGTGATTTTGAACCACCGAAAATGAATCGAGCACATTTTGCGCTTCGCCTCCCATATTTCTCCAATCGTGAAGAAAGGGACGATTTATCTTTAACTCCTTCAAAATAATTTTCGATTTTTCAGATTCGGATATATCTTCAGAAATTTTATTCTCTGCCCTGGACGCATTAATTATCTGAACCAAAGCTTTTTCGTAATAGCTGCAATTTTGTCGGATATCAAGTTTTGCCAAATGAAACCCAAAGGTTTTTACCATTTGTAAGGTTCGGTTAACTGCGTAATTCGACATTACCAATATACCGTAACTTCTTAAAGCTTGTTTTAACAATTCCAAATCCTTCAGTAACTGGTCCGAATGGGTGTAATTTCCCTTGCGTTCTCCTAACTCAAAGGTTTCGTATTTTCCCAAATTAATCGGCAACTTTTCGAGCAAAAGCAAAACATACAGCTTAAAAGCTTCGTTTTTGTTCGCCAATATTAAAGGTTTTGTAGCGTTACCAACTTCCGCAACAAGTGTTTTTAAGCGGTGCGAAATGTTTTCGGGGAGCGAATGCATGTCGCTGTAAAAACTAAGATTTTCGGCTAAAATACCCAACTCTTTTTTTAAAACCAGAAAAGCATTTAGTCGAAGTTTCTTCAATGTTTCCTGAGTAACTTCGGCAGTAACAAAAGGATGACCATCGCGGTCGCCACCAATCCAGGTGCCAAATTGTAACAAAGGGAATTTATTTTTTTCGATAAGAATTTCGCTGTTAAATCCTACGTGCCCCCAGGCCTGCACCAGGCGACGGTTAAGCAAGGTAATTATCTCAGGGAAAACATTAACGAAATAATGCATCACATTCTCCAGCTCCGTTTCAATTTTTGGCTTTTCAATGTAATACTCGTCAATGTACCACAAGCTGGTAATCACCTGTTTTATTTCATTTTTTATTTCAACGTTTTCGTACGAATTGTACATTGAATTTTCGCGCTTTACCAGCAGTAAATAAAGTTCGCGGTATTTTTTTAAAACTACGGGGCGTCGGGCCTCTGTTGGATGAGCTGTTAATACCGGCTGCACTTCAATGTGCTGAAATACTTGGGTAATTTCATCTTCGGTAATCCCATTACTTTTGAGCAATTCGAGACTATTAGCCCACAAGCCATTAATTGATGAAAAAGATATTTCATCTTCAATTTTACGTCGATTCTGAACAGCACCATTGGTCTCAACCAGGTTGAGCAGTTGAAAGCTTATGGAAAATAAACGCAAATGTTTATGGGTAAATTCTATTTGATCATAACTATATGATTCACAAATCCATGGAATATGCTTGGCTAAATCTGTTTCGTTATTTTCAATCAATACCTCGCGAAAACACTTCAATAAAAATTCAAGATCGAAATAAGGTTTCCCGAGTTTTTGTTTTAGGGTATTAAGTTGTTGCATAGTTCAGTTTTTTTTATGAAACAAAAAAACGACTACAATGTTCGTCAACAAACGTTTGCTCAATACTTTGCAGCAAATGCATTCGCGGTAGAAATAATATAAAAATTATTCCACCTGCAAGCCCGTAACCAAACTCTTTTTTTGCAACGAGAACCAACTCAAAGCAACGATCCATAGCAGCCCATTTACAAGAATCATTACAACTACTACAGCTACTGTTGAGAGCGAGGCATCGGAATTTGTCGATAAAAATGCCGGTAAAGTAGCAACTAGCGCCGTTAAAAATCCAATTAAAACACCCACAAAAAGAAGAATCAGGTATTCATTCACCAGCGTTTTAAAAATTGATTTCGACGAAAACCCAATGGCTTGCATTACGGCAATTTCGCGGCGACGCTCAAGAATAGTACGGGCAAGAATTACTGCCAGCCCAATTGTTCCGAGAATTAATCCCAGTGCGCCAAGAGCCAAGAAAATGGACAAATAGGTATTTGTAACCGAATAAAATTCAACCAAACGTTTGGCCGTGCTTTCCATCTCCCAGCCATAATCGCGGAACACCGATTGCAGTTCTTCACCTATGGCCTGTTCGTTTTCGGGTTTCCCCTCTACCAAAAACAAATTTGAGCCGCTGCTGGTGGGGTAATTTTGCAAAAAGTGTTTATTTGATAGGATTATAAAGCCCTGAAAAACAGAAGGAGTGGTTCCTGCAATTAATTTTATACGTAGGGTATCACCCTTTTCATTCTGATAAAGCAAAATGTCGCCAACATTTTTTCCCAGGCCCCACTGAATAACGGTTTGATCGGCAATGGCAGGAATTGTTCCATCGTCGAAATCGTTGTTGAGAACTTGCCAGGGGTCTTCTTGCAGACCTTTTATTTTTGCGGCAAACGAAAATCGTCCTTGCAGGTTTTTGGCATCGACCCCTAAAAGTGCAGGCTGAGCAATTCTATTCAAGTTTAAACAACTGGCATCGTCGCCATCCAGTTTTCGAAACTGAACGACATTAAATTCTTCAAAAAGACCTTCTTCATCACGTTTTTGCGCATCATTTATATCGAAAAGAACGGGCATTGTTGTTTCTGCAAAATACAGAAAACCGCCTGTTCCGCTAGATTTTTCCTGCGCGTTGGCAAACAAATCGAGTTTGTTTGAGCCGGTTGAAACCACTAAAAAAGTACCTAGCGCAAAAAGAATAACCACCGTTAATGAGCGGCTTATATTTCTCGACAAATTTATTTGCGCCAGTCGTCCCAAACGGAGTTCTTTGTTTTTCGATTCTTTCTGAACGAGAATTTTTCGGAATAATAAAAGTAAACCCGCCAGCATTAATCCACCTGACAAAAAGAACATGGATGGATTTAGCTGTCCGGAAGATATTTCTGAAATAAAGATACCTGTTGCGGCTCCCAACGAAATATATAACAAGGCTTTGTAACTTAGTTCGGCAATTTTGCTTTGTTTTCCTTCCACCTGTTTCTGAAGCTCGGCTGCATTTCGTTTCTGAAATCTTTTTATCGATATAAAAATAGCCACAAGCGAAACCAGCAAACTAATAAACACTCCCAAAACCAATGTGGTTGGTAAAATTTTCACATCAAGAACGTTGGTTCTAACAATGTCGAACCACAAGGAGTTAAGAATTTTAAAGACCAGTTGCGTGTAAAAGATGGAGATTACCGTACCGATAAAAGCTCCGAACAATGATACAACAAACCCTTCTAACAGGTAGAAACTTTGTACCTGTTTTTGCTGAAATCCCAGTGCGGCCAGCAATCCCACCTGGGCTGAACGATTTTCGAGATTCAGCCGAAACAAAAGAGCCGTTAAAATAATCGACGCCACCAGAATAAAAAAGCTTAACCCGATAAAGAGCCCGCTGAAATCGGTACCGTTTTGTGCCGCATGAAGACCTTGCTCGCGAATGGGCTCAATGGCCATTCCCAGGTCTGATGGAGTAATCTCCTGTGCAAAAATCTGCCTGTATTTTTCCTCATTAAACGAATGCGCCGGATAACGCACAGCCGTGTAACTTCCAAAGCGGTTCGACCAAATTTCCACAGCTTTTTCGATTGAAATATATGCTTTCGGCGTTCCTTTGTAATCTTCCCAGTATTTTTCGTCTTTATCGCGAATGGCATCCAAATCGATGGGAACACCGGCTTCCCATTCGCGACAATGTCCGGCATCCGATAGTCCTGGCAAATGTGGCACACGTGTCGGATCTGACAAATCTGAATCCATTGAAATAATTTCTTTCACAACAAATTCCGACTCTTTATCAACCAGTTTTCTGAGTGGCCCTATTTCAAAATATTTTAGGATAATTTTGTCGCCGACGGTTACTCCTAAGTCATCTGCCGCCCAGCGGTTGAGGATGATTTCGGACGCTTTAAGTTGCTCGTGGCTTAATGATGAAACGAAAGAATAAGGAATGGATACCGGATGCTGGATGCTGGACACTAGATGCTCTGGCAACTGCGACTGTGACTTTCCAATTTCATTCACAAAGTAGGTCAAAATCATTTCTACATCCGGCAACTTCTTCAAGGTCTCCGAGACCTTCTCTTCCAGGAAAACACGCTCGGTTGAAACTTCAATTTCATCGGTGGCTTCGATGGTTTTTAGCGACAGTCCGGCATCGGCAGCTTTTAAACAATTTTTTATGGACTCTGCAACAATTTCAGTTTCTACTTCGGTTGATATTAATAGCTGATTGGCCTTACCTTCGAATTCCATTAAACGGTTTAAACGTTCGATTGAAACAAAAATATTGTAAGGCGCTGTTTGCGAATTTTTGAGACTAAAACGCCCCAGTTCTTCTTTCGAAACCACTTTTTTAATGGTTGCCCGTAATGTTACGCTGGTTTCTTCGGCCGATACAAAAGGAGCGTTCATGGGAATTAGACTGGCTTTTTTTATGCGAACAAGAATATTATCTCCCTCGCCTTTTTGCAAACGTTCCGAAAGATTTTCGCTTATGGCAATTTCGTTATTTACCAGTTCTGAAAGCAAAGGCGTGTTAGAGATTTCCTGAAAATCGGTATCAATGCCAATCACCTGCACTTTGTTGGCGCGTTGCTGACCGCCGTCGGCAACTGCCATCCCCTCCAGCAACAAAACCGGAGCTGCTTTTATATTTGCATTGTCAGCCTCTATTTCGTTGGCCATTTCCTGTCTGAAATAACGCTCGACCACAGAAACCAGGTGCGTTGTCGCCCCCAAACGATAAAAAGTAGCCTGTGTTAAACTATGTCGTACCGAGTCGCCAATAACAAGCGAACCGGTTAAAACTATGGTACTGATTGCTACGCCAAGTGCCACCAGTAAATTGGCTTTAAAATAATGACGGAAAGACTTTATTATGTATTGTAGTTTTGTCATGTTTTGCTCACCTCTTAATCCTTCTGACATTTCTTCAGAAGGGAAACATCATCCTAAACAAGTTTTCCATTTTTTAAAACGTACTTTTTATCCATTTTTGCAGCCAATTCGGTTGAATGGGTTACGGTCATTAAAGTAACATTTTCTTCTTCGCTTAACTGAATTAGCAAATCGGAAAGAGCAATAGCGTTGTCTTCATCCAATGCTCCGGTTGGCTCATCGGCTAGAATTAATTCGGGCTTATTGATAAGTGCCCGAACAACTGCAGTTCGCTGACATTCGCCACCCGACATTTCAGATGGTTTTTGGCTGCGTTGTTCCCAAATTCCAACTTTTTTAATGAGGTGTTCTGCCCAATCCTTTTGTTCCTTCGTAATTTTCCCCTGTGGCAGTAGTGGCAGCAAAACATTTTCCCACAAACTTAACTGAGGCATTAAATGATGCAATTGAAAAATAAAACCAAGATGCTGGTTCCGAAAATTTGCCAGTTCTTTTGCAGAATAGCGGGTAATGTTTTTCTGGTTAAAAATTACTTCGCCTGAATCAGGAACGTCCAAAGCTCCAATCATATTTAGCAGAGTCGTTTTTCCTGAACCACTGGGGCCTACAATTGAAATTTTTTGACCTTTACCAACTTCAAGGTTTAGTTCCTTTAAAACCGGGCGAAAACTGTGGGTATTTTGTTCGCCGTACCCTTTACTTATACTTTTTAGTTGTAGTAGCATGGTTTTAATATTAACTGCAAATACGCTAAGTTATGTTATTAGTTGACCCCTTCCGGGCTTGTATTAATTCGTTTTTTATAAAAAGTAGGTTACACCTACAGTCATTGTAGATTGAATTTTCTTCAACCTTTTTGGGATTGAACATTGTCTTTTAAAGACGCATATAAACCAACAATTTCCGCTGCATGATTATGGATATTGAATTTTTCTTTTGTTCCTTTTAAGCCGGCAATACTTAATTCCTGTAATTTTGCGGGGGCGTTTAAAAGCTCAGCCCAGGTTTCGCTGAGTTTTTCAGGGGTATTAGGCATGTAATTGACACCGCCACCTGCTATTTTAACAATCTCGGGGAAAGCGCCCAGTGCCGGTTGAACTACAGGGACACCCGATGCCATCGACTCCAGCAAATACATTCCAAACGCTTCACCAATTCGCACCGGAACCGAAACAACAGCAACTTTTTTGAAAAAATTATGGCGTGCATCACCTTCAAAATCTATAATTATTTCAAAGTCATTACTTAGTCCCGCATTCTTTATTTTTAGCTTTTGTTCTTTCAAAAATTTCTTGTCGTCGCCTGTCACTCCTCCGGTTGCAATCAGCTTTACATCCTCAAAGCCCTCTTTTTTTCTCAGGTCGATAAATGCATCTACTACAATATCGAAACCATCTTTGTGGCACATTCGCGAGATATAACCAATGTTTCGAGGCTTCTCTTTGGCAGGAATAAATCGGTAATCTTCAGCATCAACACCTAAGTAGAATGTGTGCATTTTTTCATCCGAAATATTCATTCGTTGTTTCATGGTTTGGGCAAAATAACCACTCACCGCCACCAGTGCATCCACGTCTTTGGCGCGTTCGTGCATTAAATCCCAAATTTTTTGTTGAAACTGAGGTTGCATGGCATCTACCCAAACGTCTTCATCTTGTAAAGAGCATAAAACAGGCACCCCGGTTTTTTCTTTCAAACGTTTGGCCAAACCAAGTAACAATGCATTCGAAATATGAATTACGTCGGGTTTACAATGTTCTGCAATCCAATTCACCATATTATCCAACTCATCTTTTTGCTCACCTTGTTCTCCCAGCAGCATTGAAATGGTCATATCTTCCAAACCTTTGGCACGGGTTGAGCCAGCCATTGAAGCAGCAATTTTCATCATGGGCTTCGAATTAAGCAAATTATCCACCCACTTTGGTGCTTTCCTGAAAATAGGATAAACCTGTTTCATGTAGGTGCTAATTGCCCCATAAAAGATTGGAATATCGTTAATGTCGTGTTCTTCTGAAAACAAAGGTAAATACATAGGTATTTTTACAACCTGATGTCCCAATTTACGCAGAGCATCAACGTACTTACTGTCGCGCAGACAGTTACCGCAGTAAAAACTACCTCCTGAACCGGGTATTATTTGTATGATATTCATTTCAAAGAAGTTAGAAGTCAGAAGACGGAAGTCAGAAGTAAATCCTTGTAACTTCTACCTTTTGTCAATCTTATTTATTTTCGATTTATTTTTTCTTTGTGAACCTTCATGAGTACTTTGGGTAACTTTGTGGTTTAATTTTCACACAAAACCTTACAAAGGAATACAAAGCTTCACTAGGTTATTCACCAAAACAATACACATTTCCATCGTAAGCTCCAACAAATATTTTACCGTTTGCAACTGCCGGATTATTGATTATTTGGCTTCCTATTTCGTAAGACCAAACAGGTTTACCATCCGAAAGGTTCACGATTGCCAAATCGCCACGCATATTTGCCACAATAACTTTATCTTTCACAATAACCGGCGATGCTTCAACATGTCGTCCGGTGTTGTATTCCCATAATTTTTCTCCACTGTTTTTATCGAAACAATACAAAAATTTATTGTGATTGGCAGTTAAAACCTTGTTACCCAAAAGTGCCGGCGAAGCTATAAATTGTAGCTTTGTTGTTTCGTGTTCCCAGGTCCAGATAGTTTTATCTGCTACTAAATCCACCTGAAAAAAGCGACCATCGTAATCGCCAATATATGCTTTATTGTTGCTAACAGTAATTGAGCCTGCCACATAAGTTGCAACATCAATTTTTTTAACCACTTTACCGGTTACAATATCAACCATATGCAAAAACCCGTCGCAGCCGCCAAAAAATGCAGATCCTCC
>JBFHFE010000040.1:0-50384 GCA_041583785.1 Draconibacterium sp.
AAATTGTCCTGAAATGATAATGGGCGTTGGCTCCATTGTGGATGAGGCCACAGCTGCCATGTACATTGCACTGGGAACTAACTTTGTGGTAGCTCCGTTAATCGACGAAGCCACAGCCCGGGTTTGTAACAAGCGTAAAATAGCCTGGAGTCCCGGTTGTGGTTCGGTAACAGAAATAGGCCGGGCACATGAACTGGGTGCCGAAGTAGTTAAGATTTTCCCCGGCTCGCAAGTAGGCGGACCAAGCTTTGTAAAAGCCGTAAAAGGCCCCATGCCGTGGGCAAGCATTATGCCAACCGGTGGCGTATCGCCAACCGAAGACAACCTGAAAGGGTGGTTCGAAGCAGGAGTTACCTGCGTGGGTATGGGCTCGCAGCTGTTCCCGAAAGAAGTTTTGGCAGAAAAAAATTATGGCTATATTACAGCCAAATGCACAGAAGCGTTGGAAATAATCAATCAATTAAAATAATAGATTAACTCTGGAATTCCATAGTTAATCAAACTTAAATTAACCAATGAGAACAAATCTTATTAAAGTACTTTCTGTATTTCTTGTGTCGGTTTTCCTTTTGGGCTGTGCCGATTCAAGTAAACATAAAGTTCTAAAACTGGCGCACGGTCTGGATCCAACACACCCCGTTCATAAGGGAATGGTGTTTATGGCCGAGCGATTGGCCGAGAAATCGGGAGGAAAACTCACCATCGATATTTATCCTAGTGGACAGCTTGGTTCAGAACAACAATGCGTTGAATTGTTGCAAATCGGAAGTCTTGCTATTACCAAAGTTTCGGCAGCGGTAATGGAAGGATTTACTCCAAAGTTTAAGGCATTGGGATTGCCTTATGTTTTCAGGTCGCAACAACATTCGTTTAATGTTTTCGACGGTGAAATTGGTAAAGAAATGTTATTGGGGACGCAGGAATTTTGGATTCGTGGACTTTGTTTCTACGATGCAGGTTTCCGCAGTTTTTACACCATCGACAAGCCAATAAATACTCCTGAAGATTTAAGCGGTTTAAAAATCAGAGTAATGAAAAGTCAGACTGCCATGGAAATGGTTAAAAGTTTGGGAGGTTCACCAACACCAATTTCGTGGGGCGAGTTGTATACTGCCCTGCAAAGTGGGGTTGTTGATGGCGCAGAAAATAATCCGCCCAGTTTATACACTTCGCACCACTACGAAGTTTGTAAACATTATTCATTAGACGAGCACACTTGTGTTCCTGATATTTTAATTATTAGTACCAAAGTTTGGAATACATTAACTCCGCAAGAACAGGTATGGTTACAGGAAGCCGCCGATGAATCGGTTCCGATTCAACGTAAATATTGGGACGAGTCGGTTCAGGAATCGTTGAGAATTGTACAGGAAAATGGAGTTACCATCCACTATCCCGACAAATCAAAATTTGCCGAAAAAGTGCAGGACCTCCTGGATAAGTACAAAGAAGATGAAGTGCTGGGTGATTTAATTCAACGCATTCAGGCAGTTAAATAACAAAACTTAAGATTATGACTATTCGACAAAAAATAGATAAAGTACTTGAGCTTGTTTTGGTTGCCATTATGAGCATTCTTGTAATTGATGTACTGTGGCAGGTTTTTAGCCGCTATGTACTTGCATCGCCGAGTTCGTTTACCGACGAGCTGGCAGGGTTTCTTCTTATTTGGGTGGGTATGCTTGGTGCTGCCTATGTAGCCGGTAAAAACGAGCACCTTGCCATCGACCTTATGCTTCAAAAAATGAAAGGCGTAAAGAAGCGTCGGCTACAGATATTTATTAACATCATTGTTGGTGTATTTGCTCTTTTTGTAATGGTGTTCGGCGGAAGTTGGTTGGTTTATACCCGGTTTTATTTGGGTGTAACTTCAGCCGCTCTGGCGTTGCCCCTTGGATACGTTTATCTGGTAGTTCCAGTTAGCGGAATCTTAATTGCCTATTATGCAATCGATAATTCACTGAACCAAAATACTGAAGAATAATGGAGTTTTTAGGAGTAATTGTATTAGTAGTAAGTTTTATAATCTTACTTGTTATTGGAGTTCCAATTGCATTTAGTATTGGAATTTCAGGAATTTTAACCATGTTGGTAACCATAATGCCGCTACCGGCAGCAACCACTTTTGCACAACGTATGGCAACGGGGTTAGATAGTTTTGCACTCTTAGCTATTCCGTTTTTTATACTGGCAGGGAATATTATGAATAAGGGTGGAATAGCCATCCGCTTAATTGATTTTGCACGGGTTTTGGTAGGTCGTATGCCTGCGGGTTTGGCTTTTGTTAATGTTTTTGCAAATATGCTCTTTGGAGCAATTTCTGGTTCGGCTGCAGCTTCGGCTTCGGCAATCGGTAGTATTATGATGCCAGAAATGAATAAAGAAGGTTACGATAAAAACTTTAGTGCAGCGGTAAATATAACCTCAGCAACCACTGGTTTGTCTATTCCTCCAAGTAATATCTTAATTGTATATTCATTGGCCAGTGGTGGTGTTTCTATTACTGCGCTCTTTCTTGCAGGATATGCACCTGGTATTTTAACCGGTTTATCGATTATGGCTATGGCACTGGGGATGTTCTCTTTAAAACATTTTGGCTTTAAAGGAATGGTTCTCAACCTGAGTAAATTTCTTGCTGTGTTAGCTTCTCTTGCACTTATTATTGTTGGACTTATACAAGTTAATTCCTTGGTGTCGTCTGGCGCTGCCGGTTTAATTTATGGAGGGTTAGGTGCTTTGTTTTTAGCCGGTTTTGGCTATTACGCCAGCAAACACAAAGTTGGTGCTAAAAATGCCTTACGAATATTTTTACGCGCCCTTCCTAGTTTAATGATGCTTGTTATTGTGATTGGTGGTATTGTAGCTGGTTTTTTTACGGCAACCGAAGCATCGGCAGTGGCCGTTTTATATGCTTTGGTATTGGCGTTTATTTACAAAGAGCTGACGATGAATGATCTCCCTTCAGTTATTTTGAACTCGGTAAAAACCACTGCCTTTGTTTTACTGCTGGTGGCTACTTGTATTGGTCTTTCGTGGATTATGGCCTACGAAAATATTCCTCAAAACGTAAGTGAAGCATTGCTTGCTCTAAGCGATAATAAATTTGTAATCCTTTTAATTATCAACTTAATTCTGCTGTTTGTAGGGGTGTTTATGGATATGACGCCAGCTGTATTAATATTTACACCAATATTCCTGCCTATTGTAACTAATCTGGGTTTAGATCCGGTTCATTTCGGAATTATTATGGTATTGAACTTAAGTGTTGGACTAGGCACTCCGCCGGTTGGTTCGTTACTGTTTATAGGTTGTAGCGTTAGTAAGGTAAAAATAGAAACGGTAATAAAACCATTGCTACCTATGTTTGTGGTAATGATTGTTACCTTGCTTCTGGTAACATACGTTCCTGAAATTTCGATGTGGTTACCAAAAACTTTGGGATTTTAGATGTATAGAAAGTAGAAACGAGATAGGGCTTTTCGCAAATGCGGAAAGCCCTTTTTATGTAATTATACCAAAAGCATGTACCTGTCAAAAATAATCCTCACACCCAATCAGGTATTTATTTTCGATTGCTGGCAGAGCTCTGAAAATAAATAACATAGATAAGTATAGGATTATTCATGAAGGTATAACTAAGCACTTTCACCGGAATTATTACGTAGAGTGATTACCAAAAATTAATAGTCAAACCCAGGTTATCAGTTTCTTTGAAGAAATAAAATCAGTGCTTCATCCCTTTTTTTTCAGTTTTTTGCCTCAGGTTTTTATCGCCTACAGGTTTATATTTGAACTATAATAATTGGAAAGTTTAGTTAGTTAAGAGGTTTTTTTATAGAAATTTTGGTTATTACGAAGATGACGAAAAATCCCGGAGTGGACGCCGGGATTTTTCTATTTGTCCACGTTTGCTTTTAATCCCTCCAGTCACAAGCGATCCCCGTTATAGCTTTGTGAGAAAAAATTCAAAAAACATAGTTGTATTATAAGATGGACAGCGCTGCCGAATTCGTAAGTTCCTCCCCGTATAATATGCCTAATCGTTTCTGAATTTTATTGTTCGCCGAAGCCGAAACTCCAAACTTCTGGTTTGCGTCTATCTTAATTGTAAGAAAAATCTCCCAAAATCTTTCTCCTGTCAACAAAAGGCTGAACTAAAATGTATTACCTTTGTGGTTCAAAATTTTAATCCATTTACGAGATGAAACGAGCATGCTCAGTTTTTCCTTTTATAGCCGGATATGGAAACATGCAAGTTCCATCTTATTCCTTATTCAATAAATAATTTTAATAAGATGAAAAGAGATACTTTGGTTTTTGATATTATTAAAAAAGAACACGAACGCCAGTTGGGCGGCATTGAGTTAATTGCTTCCGAGAACTTTGTGAGCGAGCAGGTTATGGAAGCAATGGGCTCGGTAATGACCAATAAATATGCTGAAGGCTACCCTGGAAAACGTTATTACGGAGGTTGTCAGTTTGTTGATATGACCGAGCAGTTGGCCATCGATCGCATTAAAGAAATTTATGGTGCCGAATGGGCAAATGTTCAGCCACACTCTGGTGCTCAGGCAAATGCAGCAGTATTAAGCGTAATTCTTAAGCCCGGCGATACTTTCCTTGGGCTCGACTTATCGCATGGTGGTCACCTTTCGCATGGCTCGCATGTTAACTCGTCGGGTATTTTATATAACCCGGTTGCCTACAAAGTAAAAGAAGACACAGGCCTGGTTGATTACGACGAAATGGAAGCTTTGGCAAAGGAGCATAAACCAAAATTGATTATTGGTGGCGCATCAGCCTACAGCCGCGAGTGGGACTACAAACGTATGCGCGAAATTGCCGATAGTGTAGGAGCTTTGTTTATGGTTGATATGGCGCATCCTGCAGGTTTAATTGCTGCTGGTTTATTGGATAATCCGGTAAAATATGCTCATGTTGTAACTTCAACTACACATAAAACCTTGCGTGGACCACGCGGAGGAATTATTTTAATTGGTAAAGATTTTGAAAATCCATGGGGAATAGCTACTAAAAAAGGAGTAGTTCGCAAAATGTCGTCCTTAATAGATTCTGCAGTTTTTCCAGGACAACAGGGCGGGCCGCTTGAGCATATCATTGCAGCTAAAGCCGTTGCTTTTGGCGAAGCATTGCTTCCCGAATACAAAGAATATCAGGCACAGGTAAAAAAGAATGCCGCTGTTATGGCACAAGCTTTTGTAGATTTGGGGTATAAAGTTATTTCGGGAGGAACCGATAACCACTCGATGTTAATTGACCTGCGTACCAAATATCCTGAGATTACAGGAAAGATTGTTGAGAATACAATTGTAAATGCAGAGATTACTGTAAACAAAAATATGGTTCCTTTCGATAGCCGCTCGCCATTCCAGACTTCTGGTTTACGTGTGGGAACTCCCGCTATTACAACGCGTGGTGTTAAAGAGGATTTAATGCCGGTAATTGTTCAGTTAATCGACGATGCCATTGCTAACGTTGAAAACGAAAAAATGATTAAAGCTATTGGAGAGAAAGTTCATTCCTTAATGAAAGATTTTCCTCTTTTTGCTTATTAGATAGGATAATCTGGTACATAGTACCGAAGTAGTAAAACCTTAAAGATTTTTAAAATCTTTAAGGTTTTTTTTTACATCGTTTGTGGCCTATTGGGCAACAAATTTGGTAGCTGTCGACTGGAAATTCAACAGAAGCTAAGGGTTTGACACAGTTTAAACCTTCTCTAATTTACAATCAACCCGGGGTCGCCAAAAATATCCACTCCCTTTTAGCTAATTTTTAGTAGAAATTGATACAAAATATTGAAGGACTACCGGAACTATTGGAAGAACTCCAATAGTGGCATAAGTCAATTTGAAAGTAGAACTGTATTACCTGTTATTTTGGTTTGTTAATTACCAAAAACACCACAGAATAAACTGATTATTAATTTTTTTGAGTATTATTTGCCTGAAGTAAATCGGATGGCAACTTTATTCCTTTCTTTAAACAATTAACTTAAAAATTAAGATTGTGGAACTGGAATGGTACATTATTTTGGCACTTGTAGGAACCGGAATTGCTGCCGGATTTTTTAATACCACAGCCGGTGGTGGCTCCATGCTTTCAATTCCATTGCTTATGTTTATAGGGCTACCGGCAAATGTGGCCAATGGTACCAACCGGGTTGCTATTGTATTGCAAAATATTGTTGCGGTAGGCTCTTTTCGGAAAAAGAAAATCATCGATATAAAAACGGATTATCGCCTGGCTGTTCCTGCTATTGCCGGAGCTATTTTGGGTGCTTTTATTGCTGTTGAAATTGATGTTGACCTTCTGAAAAAAGTGATTGCCGGATTAATGGTGTTAATGCTTTTTGTGGTGCTGCTAAAACCCGACGCGTGGGTAAAGCAGCAGGCTGGAAAAGTGAAAGCAAAACCAAGTTTTTTACAGTATGTGATTTTCTTTTTTGTGGGTGTTTACGGCGGCTTTATTCAAATGGGTATTGGCTTTTTTATGCTGGCAGCTCTTGTTTTAGGTGCAGGATACGATCTGGTGAAAGCAAATTCTATTAAAGTATTAATTGCTTTGTTGTATACTTCTTTTGCATTGGTTATCTTGTTTTATCACAATCAGGTAGATATTACAGCCGGGCTTATGCTGGCTGCCGGAAATATGATTGGTGCATGGATAGGTGTGCATTTTCAGGTGAAAGGTGGTGCAAAATATGTGCGCTATGTGTTAATTCTGGCTATGGTAATAGTAATATTAAATTTATTTGGAGTGTTTGGCTGAAGAAGCTAAAGGCTTACTATGGAGAAATTGAGGGTAATTGCCTGAAGGAGGCTTGAAAAGGAGGTATTGAGTAGACAAAACAACATACCAGTAACAATAATAACCGGCTTTCTGGGAGCCGGAAAAACTACTTTTATAAATTATCTTTTAAAACAGAATCCGCACACCTGTTTTGCTTTGGTTGAAAACGAGTTTGGCGATGTGGCTATCGACTTGAAACTTATAAAAGGAGTAGATGCCAGCCAGATGTTTGAGCTGAAACAAGGTTGCATTTGCTGCTCGCTTTCCGATGAGTATGAATTGGTTTTACAGGAATTAGCCGAACGTTTTCCCGATGTGGAGCACCTCTTGATTGAAACTACCGGCATTGCCGATCCGGCTCCTGTAATTCAACCACTGTTTAGAGACGAGAATCTCAGAAATATTTATCGATACAACGGAACAATATGTTTGATTGATGCGGTGAACTTTGAATCGCAGCCTGAAAAGGAAATAAATTTAAAACAGTTGGTTGTTGCCGATCTGGTGTTATTAAACAAATCGGAAAAATTGTCGGATGGAGAGAGAGAAAAGCTTCAAAATACGCTTCAAAAAATAAATCCGCTGGCACACATTCAATGCTCAACATTTGGCGAAGCCGATGTTCATTTGGAAACTATCCAAACCAAAATACGTAACCTGTTCGATTTTGTAAGTTATTCTTCTTTGCATGCGCATATTCAGGCTAAAACACTTCGGTTCGATTTGCCACTAAACAAAACAGAATTTTTTAGCTGGCTTGCATATAGCCTCGATATTTACAAAAAACAGATTTATCGGTGCAAGGGAGTTGTTTGCTTCAGAAATGAACCTTTTAACTATATTTTGCAGGGAGTTGGTGGAAGCTTTGAGCTGGAAGATGGAGAACTTATTTTGGAAGAAACCAGAAGTGAGGTGGTTTTTATTGGGAAGCTGGAAGGTGTAAGCCTTGAGTTTAATGGAGCGCTTTAAACCGGTTTATGCATTAACCTGGCGATGAGCCTTGAAAATACAATAAAGCAAGAACTTGGCGAAAACAGGTATAACCACCGTAATGGATGTTCGAGGCCGGTAAGTGAAACCTATTATTTTGAAGTCGCTGCAGTGCAGAATAGTTATTCTAATGCAGATTTCGGTCTTACCCCAACCAAACCATCCAGAGTGGAATTATAAAAACCGAAAGGAAAGTTCCTAAAACAACAACGCGGGCAGCCAGTTTGCTTTCAAGCTTATATTGTACGGTAAGTACGTAAGGAGTTAAACCCATAGGCATGGCTGCATCGAGCACTGAAGCTTTGGCGAGCATATCGTTTATGCCAGTTATTTTTAGGTAGCTAAAGTAAATAGCTGGCAAAACAAGCATGGTTGCAATTACGAGTATGCCTACCGTGTACCAATCTTTTGGTTTGCCAAACTCTTGTGTTCCAAGGAAAAGACCTAGAGCAAATAAAATTATGGCAGTTACCGAATTCGAAAATAGGGTAATGGTTTTTTCTGCCACATACGGTAAGTTAATGTTAAAAAGAGCAATGGCCAATCCTGCAAATACCGAAAGTAAAAGTGGATTCCGTAACAAACTTAGCAATAACTTTTTAGGAGAAATTTTATCATCGCCAAATGCTTCAATTAATACAAGACCCAATGTGAGCAACCAAAAGAGGTAAATGGCTGAAAGAATGGCTGCTGTAGGAAGGATATCATCGCCATAAGCGCTTTGCAAAACCGGAATACCAAGGTAGGCGAAATTTCCAAAAGGTAGAATTAAAAACAGGGTACGCAGCATTTTGCCCGATAACCGGAACAGTTTTGCAATGGGAAATGCCAAAAGCATACATGTAATTGTGTAAACCGAAGTGTGCACAATCAGTTGGGTGAAAAGCTCCGGGTCGGGTTCGAGCGATAATAAAGATGCAATAACCAAGGCAGGAAACCCAATATAGAGTGCATACTTATTTAAGATATCGATCCATTGAGGAGTAAACGCTTTTGTGCGCGAAAAAAGTAACCCAACTCCAATAACCAGAAAAAGGGGAAGAACGGTTTCAATAGCAAGGAGGAAATGAACCATATCAGAAATAAATGTTTACAGAAAACGTTTTGTTTACCGTGATGAGAGTGCCCATTCGCCGTAATTAATTAACGGACGTACATCGGTAACATACATACCGGCTTTTTCGGCGGCGATAATTCCCAAATCACCATCTTCAAAAACCTGACAGTATTGCGGTTCAACACCCATCAAACGTGCGCATTCCAAAAATGTTTCTGGTTCGGGTTTGTGTTTTGTTACATCATCGGCAGTAATAATGTTGTCGAAATAATCGGTTAAGCCAAGAGCTTTTAATTGTACCTCTGCACTTTTGCGGCTGGCTCCGGTTCCTACCGACATTGGAATTTTTCCATGGCACGATTTTACAATAGCAACCACTTCTTCAACAGGTTGCAGTAAATGGGCAAGTTCCCAAAACGACTCCTGTTTCATTTTTACAAGGTTTTCCGGCTTTTCGTTTACGCAGTAACGTTCAATAATATGCTTTGCAAATTCAATGGTTGGCCGGCCTGTCATTTCATAAATAATTTGCGGGTCGAAATCGAACCCGTATTTCCGGCCAATTATATTCCAGGTTTCCAGATGCACCGGAAGCGAATTCGACAAAGTTCCGTCTAAATCGAAAATTAAGGCTTTCGCCTTGGTATGAACTGTTATTCCCATTGTTGTAATTATTTGCGCTCAAAAGTAATACAACCACGACAGGTAAAAAGAGTTCGGTGTCTTTTCCTAAAAAAATTAATCATGAGTTAAAAGAGTCTGTTTTATATAAGCGTGGTATTCAGCCGGATATTTGCATAATTACCGTAGATGTTGTTTTTAGGCATTCGATTGACTTTAGGAGGGAAAAACTGTAACTTTGTTATAGAGTCATATCCTTCCGGTTAAGTGCACGATTAAACCAAAAGCCTTCCTGCATCAGGTCAGATATTTTAGTAAGATGTTTATTGAATTGTGAATTTTATAAGCAATAATTAAGAAAAGGAGGTTTGTTATGGCACATGCATCATTTAAAGTAAAAACGTACCAGTACTACAACTGGTCATCGCGGTCGACAGGTAAAACCAACTTGATTTTGAAAGGAGAAGGTGGCGAAACTTGTTCGGTTTGGTTTGTTGAAGATTCGGAACATAATCTTCCAACCGCCTATAAAGTAGCTGAAAATTATTATGCATTTTATTATCATCATTTTCAACTCGAACATATTATCGATATGCTTCGAAATGAATCACCTGTTTATGTTCTGTTCAACGTTGAAAATAATCTGAATAACTCAAGGATAGCTACAACCGACGAGCCAGTAGGAGAGGGCGAAGAAAAATATAAGGAACATCCGTAGGAAGCTAAAACCGACATCCAAATCGGTGAGGGTTGTTTTTTATTTTAGAAGGGGTTTGTAACCCCACTGGAATATTTGATTCGTCATAAATAGAAACGCTTAGCAGTTCATATCTGCCACTGAAGGGAACAAAAAAAGCCGATTCAAACGAACCGGCTTTTTAATTTATCTAAGAATAATATTTATTCTTCGTCTTTTGAGAAATCCATAGCTGCCATTCTCTCGTAAGAGCGATAGCGCCATTTTGCATTTTCTTCAGAAGCTGCGAATAACTCATCAGCCTGTGCAGGGAACGATTTCTTCAAAGAAGTATAACGTACCTCACCGTTTAGGAAGTCCTGGAATTTGCTCCAGTCTGGTGCTTTCGAATCCAATTGGAATGGGTTCTTTCCTTCGTCTTCCAACAGTGGGTTGTAACGGAATAATTGCCAGTATCCTGCTTCAACCGCTTTTTTCTCTTCAGCCTGTGTTTTTCCCATGCTGGCACGCAGGCCGTGGTTAATACAAGGAGCATAAGCAATAATCAACGATGGGCCTGGATATGCCTCTGCTTCTTTAATGGCTTTGAAGTATTGCGACTGGTTAGCGCCCATTGCAACCTGTGCAACGTAAACATAACCATAGTTCATCATCATTGCACCCAAATCTTTTTTGCGGATTTTTTTACCCGAAGCAGCAAATTTTGCCACTGCTCCTACCGGAGTCGATTTAGATGCCTGACCACCGGTGTTAGAGTAAACCTCAGTATCCATTACCAAAATGTTTACATCTTCGCCGCTTGCCATTACGTGATCTAAACCACCGTAACCGATGTCGTATGCCCATCCGTCGCCACCAAATACCCAGATTGATTTTTTAACCAGGTATTGTTTTAGGGTCATAATGTCTTTTGCATACTGGCTGTCGCTTTCTTTAATAACTTCTAATACTTTTTTCGAAGCTACAACAGAACCGTCGCCGTTATCTTTTTTGTCTAACCATTCAGTAAATACTTCTTTTTCTGCATCAGAAGCACCGTTTGAAAGGGCAGTAGTCATAATATCTTCAATACGCGAACGGTGAGCATTTACACCTTCAGAGAAACCAAAACCATATTCGGCGTTGTCTTCGAAAAGTGAGTTTGCCCAAGCCGGACCACAACCTGACTCTTTGTGTTTACAGTAAGGAGTTGAAGGAGCCGAACCACCATAGATTGAAGAACAACCTGTAGCGTTAGCGATCATCATACGCTCGCCGTAAAGCTGAGTAATTAATTTAATATATGGAGTTTCGCCACAACCTGCACAAGCTCCCGAGAACTCGAATAATGGTTGAGCAAACTGCGAGTTTTTAACCGATTTGGTTTTGTCAACAATGGTTTCTTTAACTGTAACTTTTTTATCCATGAATTTCCAACGCTCAATTTCAGCTTCCTGAGTTCCAAGAGGCTTCATAATCAGCGATTTTTCTTTTGAAGGACAAACATCGGCACAGTTTCCACAACCGGTACAGTCCTCAACTGAAACCTGAACACGGAATTGTAAACCACCAAATACTTTTGCCGGTGCGGCAGCTTTGGTTACAGTACCTTCAGGAGCAGCGCCAACTTCAGTTTCATCCAATAAGAATGGACGAATAGCAGCGTGAGGACAAACGTACGCACACTGGTTACACTGAATACAGTTTTCGGCTTGCCATTCGGGAACGTTTACGGCAACACCACGTTTTTCGTAGGCAGCTGTACCAAGAGGGAATTGACCATCTTCAATACCTTTGAAAGCAGATACCGGAAGATCATCACCTTGCTGGCCATTAATTACATCAACTACTTTTTTTATGAATTCAGGGCGATCTGCATCGGCACTTTCGTCAGCAACTGCAATAGATGCCCATTCTGCAGGAACTTCAACTTCAACAACATTTTTACCACCTGCATCAACAGCAGCGTAGTTCATGTTTACAATGTGCTCACCTTTTTTACCATACGATTTAACAATGGCTTTTTTCATTTCTTCAACTGCCTGTTCGTAAGGAATTACGCCGGTAATTTTAAAGAAAGCCGATTGCATAATGGTATTAGTACGTGTTCCCAGGCCAAGTTCTTCACCCAGTTTAGTACCGTTAATAATGTAGAATTTGATGTTGTTTTTCGCCAAATATTTTTTCATTGAATCTGGCAGATGTTTTTTCGTTTCTTCTGCATCCCAAATAGAGTTCAGCAAGAACGAGCCACCTTTTTTCAATCCTTTTAACACATCGTACATGTGCAAATATGCCGGAACATGACATGCTACAAAGTCGGGAGTTGTTACCAGGTAAGTTGAACGAATTTGTTTGTCACCAAAACGAAGGTGAGAACACGTAAAACCACCTGATTTTTTCGAGTCGTATTGGAAATATCCCTGACATGATTTATCGGTAGCGCTACCAATAATTTTGATTGAGTTTTTGTTTGCACCAACAGTACCGTCAGAACCCAAACCGTAAAATTTAGCCTGGTAAGTTCCTTTAGGAGTCATGTCGATTTCTTCTTTTAACGGAAGCGATTTGAATGTTACGTCATCAACGATACCAATTGTGAAGTTACCTTTTGGCTCTTTCATTTCAAGGTTTTCGTAAACCGACATAATTTGCGATGGAGTAGTGTCTTTCGAACCTAATCCGTAACGGCCTCCAACAATGATAGGCGCATCTTTTTTACCGTAGAATTGAGACTGAACGTCTAAGAACAAAGGCTCGCCTGATGCTCCCGGTTCGGCAGCACGGTCTAACACGGCAATACGTTTTACTGATTTTGGAAGTGCTTCAACAAAGTGTTTTGCCGAGAATGGACGGAACAAGTGAACCGAAATAACACCTACTTTTTTACCTTGCGATGCTAAGTAATCGATGGTTTCTTTAATGGTTTCTGTAACCGAGCCCATTGCGATGATGATGTTTTCGGCATCAGGAGCACCATAATAGGTAAACGGACGGTATTTTCTACCCGTAATTTTGCTGATTTCATCCATGTAGTCGGCTACAATATCAGGAACAGCATCGTAGAAACTGTTTGAAGCTTCTTTTGCCTGGAAGAAAATATCAGGGTTTTGAGCCGTACCGCGAGTTACCGGATTCTCTGGATTAAGAGCCCTGTTACGGAATTCCTGAATGGCATCCATATCTACCAAAGGCATCATGTCTTTCAATTCAAGCGATTCAATTTTTTGGATTTCGTGAGAAGTACGGAACCCATCGAAGAAGGCAACAAATGGAATTCTTGATTTCAGTGTAGCTAAGTGAGCAACACCGGCAAGATCCATTTCTTCCTGAACAGAACCGGCTCCCAACATAGCAAAGCCAGTTTGGCGTGCCGCATAAATATCGCTGTGGTCGCCAAAAATTGATAATGCGTGTCCGGCTAATGCACGAGCACTTACATGAAATACAGTTGGAAGTAACTCTCCTGCAATTTTATACATATTAGGAATCATCAACAACAAGCCCTGCGATGCAGTATAAGTTGAAGTTAAAGCTCCAGATTGCAATGAGCCATGTACAGCACCAGCGGCACCAGCTTCACTTTGCATTTCAGCCAAACGTACAGGACGTCCGAACATGTTTTTCTTTCCAAAAGCAGCCCACTCATCTACGTACTCTGCCATAGTCGACGACGGAGTAATAGGATAAATACAGGCGACTTCACTAAACATGTAACTCATATGCGCAGCAGCGTAGTTCCCGTCACATGTTACCATTTTTTTTTGTTTTGCCATCATTATTCGTTTTTAAAATTTATCTCTTGTTGAGTTGAAATTTCTTAATTAACTAAACGGTTATTCCATTAGAGATTTTTTGCCGCACTCGGGCTGACACATTTTGTTTCTGTGCTGGCTTTTTGATAGAGCTTAACACCAAAATTTGTCACTCTGAGCGAAATGAAATGAAAGAGTTTCTTCATTTTATTTAAATCTTCTATTTAAATTTCTCAATTTGTACTTGCTAATACAAAAAACCAAACAACCAAAGCGGAATTTTATTTCCTTCGCCCACTTCAATTACATCAGAGGCGGCATAAATATCTTTTTTTGCTAATAGTTTTCTGCCTCCAACATAGAATTTGTATTTTCCATCAACACAAAAATCGGCCACCTTAGATTTTGTTAATTTGCAGGTGTAACTCACCTGGTTGTAAAAAAAGGTTTGGCGAACATTTAGCTTTTCAGTATTGTTTGGAGCGATAGCATACAAAAGGTTGGTGTCGTGCATATACACCATGTCCGGTTTTTTTATCTGCTCTTCATCGTCACCGCCTCCATTTTCGTAGAGCAGGTTTATCAGTTTGGCATTTTTCAAATACTTCAGATAATTCATAATGGTTGCCCGCGATGTTTCAACCGAAGCTGCCAATTTACTAACATTTGGCGTAAACGGTGTTTCCATTGCTATAATGTGCAACAACTTTCTGAGCTTTGTAAGGTATTTGAATTCAATCTGGTTTATGTATGGTACATCTATTTCCAGTGCCAGGTTGATATTTTTCAGCAACCTGTCGATGTAAAAATTCGGGGCGTCGATGTAATAAGGGAAATGCCCGTTTTTAAGGTAATCGTCGAAGTAGGCCAAGGGTTTAATATCGGCAACGATCGATTTAGCAATATTTACATGGTTTTTAAGAATTTCTTCAAAGGTATATGTACGTAAATTGCTGCTTGTTTGGTGGTTTAAATATTCGCGAAACGATAATCCTTCCAGGTGATTAATGCTGGCAATACCATCTAATAGTGGATTGCCTTCTCCTATGCGCAGAACCGGAGACGAGGTAAAGATGATTTTTAATTCAGGAATCTCGTCGTAACATTTGCGCAGATCTTCCGACCATTCCGGGTATTTTTGAATCTGATCAAGAAGCAGAACCTTTCCTCCGCGCTTGGCAAACTCATCGGCAAACGAACTAATTTTACGCTTTGTAAAGTAAAAGTTGTTCAGATTAAGGTACAGAACATCGTTGCTGTCGGGATAATATTTTTTGATATAGTCGAGCAGGAAAGTTGTTTTTCCTACCCCGCGGAATCCTTTAATACAGATCAATCGCTGGTCCCAATCGATACTGTTCATCAATTCCCTTTTGATTGTATCTTTTGGGCTTTCTAGTAATGATTTATGTACTTGCTGAAAAAAATCCAATGTTTTTGTTTTTTTAGCTAATTATTTGGTTGCAATGTGTACATAGCAAATTTAACAAATTATTGTAAGCTATAAGTGTTTGATTATAACACTTTCGCAAAAAAGATAATTCATTAATGTAGGGTTAAGATTAAACTAATCCTGAGAATCCCATAAAGGCCATAGCCAAAATTCCAGCAGTAATTAGTGCTATTGGAGTGCCTTTTAACCCTTTGGGTATATTTTGTAAATCAAGGTGTTCGCGTATGCCTGCAAAAATAATTAAGGCCAAGCCAAAGCCTATGGCATTTGATGTAGCAAATACCACTCCCTCGAGCAAGTTAAATTCTTTTTGAACGGTAAGGATTGCAACTCCCAGAATGGCACAGTTGGTTGTAATTAGTGGCAGAAAAATACCCAAAGCCTGGTAAAGAGGCGGGCTTACTTTTTTCAAGATAATTTCAACCATTTGCACCAGTGCCGCAATTATTAAAATAAATACAATGGTTTGTAAATAGGCCAGTCCAAATGTTTCGAGAACATAATTCTGAATAAGGTAGGTAACAATGGTTGCCAAAATCATTACAAAGGCTACTGCCCCGGTCATGCCAATACCCGTTGAAACACGTTTGGAAACGCCCAAAAACGGGCAGATTCCCAAAAACTGCATTAGAATAATGTTGTTTACAAGTATGGCGCCTATTACAATTACTAAATAGTTCATGTTCTATCCTCCTAATTTTTTTTCATACGGTTGATCAATGCTATCAGATATCCAAGCACAATAAATGCTCCCGGTGCCAGTACAAACACCAAAGTCACGTAGTTCTCGGGGTAAATGGCCATGTTGAATAACTTTCCGCTACCCAAAATTTCACGAATACTGCCCAGCAGCACGAGTGCAAAACTAAACCCAAGGCCGATTCCTAAACCGTCTATTGCTGACGATAACACGTTGTTCTTCGATGCAAAAGCTTCGGCTCGTCCTAAAACAATACAGTTTACCACAATTAAAGGAATAAATAGTCCCAGGCTTTTATACAGTGCTGGAACATAAGCTTGCATTAGTAGTTGCACTATGGTAACAAAAGCTGCAATAATTACAATAAACGACGGAATTCTGACTTTGTCGGGGATAACACTTTTAACCAACGAAATTGCAATGTTCGACATTATTAAAACGAAGGTTGTAGCTAGTCCCATACCCAAGCCGTTAATGGCCGAAGAGGTTACTCCTAGTGTGGGACACATTCCTAACACCAATACAAATACTGGATTTTCTTTAATAAGTCCTTTTGTGAGATTTTTCCACTGATTCATAACTATTTCTCCTCCTCTTTATAGGTGTCATAAGCTCTGCGAAGAGCATCTAAAAAGGCGCGCGAAGTAATGGTTGATGCGGTTATTGCATCAATATCGCCACCATCTTTTGATACGGTAAAGTTGCTTGTTGCCGGACTTTTACCAATAACATTTTGATTCGGTCTGTCGGAATTTTTAAACCAAATATCCATTTTTGCTCCCAGGCCCGGAGTTTCGGCATGTTCTAAAACCGAGTACCCCGAGAAATTTCCGTCTTTGTCGATACCGGCCATAACCGAAAAGAAACCACTAAAACCATTTTTAGTATAAGTTTTTATAGCTGTTCCAACTAATTCGCCGTTTTTGTAGGCTGGGAAAAATTCCAGAATATCGCCTCCTTCGGCAGGTGTTACTTTTTTCGATTCTCCCAGTTCATCAAATTCAGGAAGAACACTTTTTATAGCTTCTGTTTGGGCTTTTAATTTAGCTACTTCGATAGGTCCTTTGGTTAAGTCGTAAACAAAACCAAGTGCCGTAGCTGCAATTCCGGTAACCAGCACAAGGGTTACCAACATATTTATAAAGTTCGATTCTCTTTTGGCCATTTTATTTTCCTCCGAAACGTTTAGGTTTAATATACATGTTCAGCAATGGCGTAACCGCGTTCATAATCAGAATAGCAAATGAAATTCCCTCAGGATAGGAACCAAACATCCGGATGCTGACGGTGATTAATCCAATTCCGATTCCGTAAATTAATTGAGCTTTCCCGGTCATTGGCGAGCTAACCATGTCGGTTGCCATAAATACGGCACCCAGCATTAATCCTCCGGTTACAATATGGTAAACCGGATTTACATAGAGCTGCGGATCAACCAGCCAGAAAACACCTGATA
Source organism: Draconibacterium sp. (assembly GCA_041583785.1). Lineage (GTDB taxonomy): Bacteria > Bacteroidota > Bacteroidia > Bacteroidales > Prolixibacteraceae > Draconibacterium. Next base: position 17,522 of record JBFHFE010000040.1, read on the forward strand.
CCACCAGAACGGTAAGTAATATCGATACCGGGATGTGCCAGGTAATTACTTTTTTCCACAACATGTATATTCCGCCCAGAACTAAAAGTAGTGCCGAAATTTCTCCCAGCGAACCACTATCGATTCCCAGTAGCATATCGCTCATTGTAGGCAAGCCTTCGATTGCCGATATTGGTGTGCCGTTTTTAATACCTTCTTTTATAAGTCCGAGAGGGGTAGCGGCGGTAACTGCGTCAACTGCTCCAAGTTTATTGGTTGGCCACGATGTCATTTGTGCCGGAAAGGAAATCAGCAGGAAAACCCGCCCTACTAGAGCCGGGTTGAAAATGTTGGCTCCCAAGCCCCCAAACGAAAGTTTTCCGATTCCCATGGCTGCAATGGCACCAATAATTATAATCCACCAGGGTAAATTAGATGGGACGTTAAATGCCAGCAGAATACCGGTTACCAGTGCCGAACCATCGGTAATGGTTGGCTTTACTTTCAATAAATACTTTTGAATGAGGAATTCAACGACCAGGCACGAAACAATTGAAATTAAGCCAACACGAAGCGCGTCGATACCAAATACAATAATTCCCCATGCCATTGCCGGAATCATCGCATAAACAACCCGATACATAATTTTTTGGGTTGTTTCGCTCGTGTGAACGTGCGGCGATGGTGAAACTGTTAATAATTTACTCATTATTCAGTTGTTTGTTTTTATTCTTTCTTTTTGTCACTTCAACGACGTTAGTTTTGAAAAGACCGATTTCTCAGTCGTACCTTCTTCGAAATGACAGTAATTTTGATTGTTTATTTTTTTCTCGAACGCATTATTGCACTAACTTTTGCTTTTCCAAAGCGAATGTGGTCTAACAAAGGACGGTTGGATGGGCAGGTGAAACTACACGATCCACATTCAATACAGTCCATTATTTTCTCACTTTCAGCACGGTCGAAGATCTGTTTTTCACTCAGTGTCATTAAAAGGTAAGGCTCTAATCCCATTGGGCAAGCCGTAGCACAACGTGAACAACGAATACAGGCAATCGTTTCTTTTCGGTTGGCTTCTTCTTCTTTCATTAAAAGAATACCCGAAGTACCTTTTGTAATGGGTACGTCCAAAGTGCGTATGGCGCGTCCCATCATTGGTCCGCCACTAATTATTTTGCCGGTATTTTCGGGAAGACCGCCTGCTGCTTCAACCAATTCGGATGTAGCTGTACCGATACGAACCTTAAAGTTCGAAGGTTTTTTAACGTCTTTGCCGGTTATGGTTACCACACGCTCGATAAGTGGTTTGTTTTTCTGAACCGCTTCGTAAACTGCAAAAGCTGTACCTACGTTGCTAACAACCGCTCCAACAGCAATAGGTAGGCCTCCCGAAGGAACTTCTTTGCCGGTAACCGCATTGATGAGTTGTTTTTCACCGCCCTGCGGATACTGAACTTTTAAGGCCTGAACACTTACTCCTTTATAGTCTTTGCATTTGTCGGTAAGCAGCTTAATTGCATCAGGTTTGTTGTTTTCTATACCGATAACAGCTTTGTTTACATTCATTGCTTTCATCAGCAAATTAATCCCAACCAAAATTTCGTCGGGTTTTTCTAACATTAAGCGGTGGTCGGAGGTTAGATAAGGCTCGCATTCCACACCGTTTATTAAAAGCACTTCGGCTTTCATTCCTTTGGGTGGAACCAGCTTTACGTGGGTTGGGAAAGTGGCACCGCCCAATCCTACAATTCCGGCTTCCTGAATTTTTTTAACAATATCGGCACCTTCTAACGAAATGTCTTTTACCAGATCTTCCGAGCGGTCAATTTCTTCCAGCCACTCATCGCCATCAACATCTATAAATATCCCTTGTTTTGGATATCCTGAGCTGTCGGCTGAAAAATCTACTTTTTTCACTTTCCCTGAAACGGAAGAGTGAATGTTGGTTGATACAAAGCCACTGCTTTGTGCAATCACTTGTCCTACTTTTACCTCGTCGCCACGTTTTACTTTTGGGGCAGCAGGTGCCCCAATGTGTTGAGCTACTGGTATAAATACCGTTTTAGGAAGTGGTAGGGCTTCAATCTTTTTATCTTTCGATAATTTATTTTCGGGAGGATGTACTCCGCCAAGTTTGAACGTTTTTAACATCCTGAATTATTTTGCTGGTTCAATTTCTTTTTCTACTGCAGGTTTTACTTTTCGCGGAGGGAAATTAAATTCCTGAATGGCTCCGGTTGGGCATACGGCAACGCATTTGCGACATAATTTGCATTTGTCGCTGTCGATAAATGCAAGGTTGTTTTCAATGGTAATGGCATCGAATGGACACTCTTTTACACATTTTCCACAACCGATACATGCTACGCTACACGCTTTTCGGGCAACCCCGCCTTTTTCCGTGTTCCGGCACGAAACCACAACTTTGCGGTTTTTAGGCATTTTTTTACGTAGCTCGATAAGGCTTTTCGGACAAGCGTCAACACAAGCTCCGCAAGCCACACAGTTGTTGTCAAGAACCATCGGAACTCCCATTCCCTGGCGCAAATCAATGGCGTCGAAATCGCAGGCATCAACACAATCGCCGAATCCCAGGCAACCAAACTGGCAGTCTGACTCGCCACTGTAAACCGACGAGGCGATAGCACAAGTAGTTGCTCCATCGAAATTACTGGTTTTTGGGCGGTTGTCGCAAGTTCCGTTACAACGGATAAAAGCTACGCGTGGTTCTTTTTTTATGGCTTCTAATCCGAGGATTGAAGCAACACTATTCATTGTGTCGTTCCCTCCAACCGGACAGTTTAAGTCGCCAAGGTCGCTGGCTTTTACACAGGCTTCGGCAAATGCGCGGCAGCCGGCAAATCCACAGCCTCCACAATTTGCTCCCGGAAGATTTTCTTCTACCTCGTCGATTCGAGGGTCTTCAAAAACTTTGAATTTTTGTGCCACAATGTAAAGGATTAGCGCCGCAGCGGCTCCAATAACTGCTAGAGTGACAATAGTGTATACAACAGTGATACTCATTTGTTAATTAATTTCTTCGAGTTCAAAATTCAGCACTTTTTTTAGACGATGCCGAAAAAAATATAATGTTATATAGTATGGAATTAATATGATTAATGACAGGAGTCCGGCATCTAGTTCATTGCCGGTAATTTCTAATGCCAGGATTAAGGTGCCAAATACAAGAAAAAATGGAATAATATAGCCCCAAATTACTGCAGTATAACCTTTCGATTGTTTAAAAAGAATGGTTACTTCCTGACCAATTTTGTAGTTCCTTTTAAAACCGGTAATTTCAATTTCTTTGTCCTGGTAGTCGGCAACTGTACATGCCCCTTTTGCATGGCATCCGGCACAAGCTGATTGACTAACAATATTTACAATTAGAGAATTGTTATTTACCTCTTTTACAAATCCTATATGTCGAATATCTGTTTCCGTAGTTGTCTGTTTTTGCTATTCAGAGATTGCAAATCTATATATTAATTTGAATCTGCATATGTCAAAAAATCAGTTTTTTTGAAATTTGCTTAATTTAGAAATAGTCTAATTTAGTTCTTCGAACGTTCCAATTCATTGTTCGAAAGGGCTACAATATATCTTTTTTTAAAAAAGAATTGGGGAAAAAGAGAATGCTGTTCCGCCGAAAAGGCTGCTTTTGTAGCAGAGTCATTGAGCTTTTGATGTAAATGGAATTGCGGCTCTTCCCAGTGAAGATTTAGAGGGGAGAAGCGAGGTTGCTTATCGATTAAATGCGATACTTCGAAAAACACCAATAATAAATCCGAATGAGCGATATAATTATTACAATCTTGGTCATAACTCAGGCAAGATTGGCTCTGCAGGCTTTAGTCGCAATATTTGTACCTTTTTCTTTCCTTTAAATATTGAAAAAATATTAGATATGGGTTGAGCTATGTTGGATGTATGTCAATTGTACAGGAATGTAATAGTTGCTTCGGTGCAAATGTTGTAAAGCAACCTGTTTTAAGTTTCGCTTATAACCCGTATTAGCATAGAAATATTTTCTTAGCCAGCCTCCATACTTGTACTCGTTTTAAAGTTGAGATGAATTGTTTTCCGAGTTCATCCAGGCTTCATCTTTTCTCGATTCAACATCCCACGCACAATCGGTTTCGTGTATGGAATAATTTTTTTCCGCCCGGAAAGTTTCGGTTACCTGTTCCGAGAAACGACGGGTTTCCCTGATAAATTGGTTGTGGTCTTCGAGCCAGTGTTGGTACAATTCTTCCATCACCTGTTCTTCGTGGTGTTTAAAGGTGCGGGTGGCCCGATAGGCTTCGTATTTTGTAAAGCCAAGATGCTCGAGCGCCTTGGTTCCCAATTCGGCAGCAGAGTTAAAGGTTTCGCGTTGGGTGGTTTTTACATTAATACCAAAATATTCGAATACATGAAAAAGGTCTTTGGCGCGGGCTAAAATTCGTACATCAGGATATTTCTCACGAACAAATTTGGCAATCTTCAAGGCTTCATCGTGTTCTGCCATACTTAGAATTAATAAGCGAGCCTTTTTTATACCTGCTTTTTCAAGTAAGGTTGGACGAGTGGTGTCACCAAAATATAGTTTGAATCCATACTTTCGAAGCGTTTCTACGTTGCTTGGGTTATTATCGAGTATGGTGACTTTAAAACCATTTGCAAGCAGAATACGTCCGATTGTTAATCCAAAACGCCCGAACCCGGCAAGGATAACCAGATTTTCTTCATCTTCAATTTCGTCGTATTCGAGTTTGTTTTGCCAGCGGGCCAAAATTGGGCTTACCGCTTTGTCGTTAAAAATAAGTAGCAGTGGCGAAATGGCCATCGATAGCGTTACTATAAGTAGCATCATTCCGGCAGTTTGTTCGTCGAAGAGCTTATTTTGTTTCGAAAAGGAAATCAACACAAAGGCAAATTCGCTCGCCTGAGAAAGCAAAAAAGCAAACAAAAAATCGTAGCCTTTTTTCAACTTAAATATTCTTCCAAGAAATAAAAGAACGGTGAATTTGATAAGAATCAGCAAGAGAACAAAGCCGATGATTTGTTTCGGATTTTCGATTAGCAAAGTGAAATTAATGCTGGCACCCACTGAAATAAAAAACAACCCCAGCAACAAGCCTTTGAACGGATCGATGGTGGTTTCCAACTCGTGCCGGTATTCGCTGTCGGCCAAAACTACTCCAGCAATAAAAGTCCCGAGTGCGGGCGACAAACCAATGGCATCCATGGCAAGAGCAATGCCAATAACCATAAGTAAGGCTAAAGCTACAAATACTTCGTGCAGTCCTGTTTCGGCTATTAAACGGAAAACATGACGTGCAACAAATCGCCCGATGATTACGATAAGGACTATTGCTCCGATAATAATAAGTAATTGCAACCATCCCGGCATTTTTGCCACTTCACCAATATTTCCCAGGGCAGTATCCGACAAGTCGGCAGGTGCACCCAATGTTGCTATAATTGGGAGTAAGGCAAGAATCGGAATTACGGCCATATCCTGAAATAACAATACTGAAAATGCTGAACGTCCTGCGGTGTTTCTCATTAATCCTTTTTCGGAGAGTGTTTGTAAAACTATTGCGGTAGATGAAAGTGCGAGGATTAACCCAATTGCAATTGCCCTGTTTACCTGAAATTTGAATAGAATTGCAACTGTTGTAATTACTGCTGCGGTAATAAGAACCTGTAATCCGCCCAGTCCGAAAATAGACTTACGCATTCTCCATAGCAAGTGTGGTTCAAGTTCTAATCCAATAATAAAAAGCATGAGAACAACACCAAATTCTGCAAAGTGCATTACTTCACCAGCCTCGGTTCCAACAAATCCAAAAATAAAAGGGCCAATCATAATTCCGGCCAAGAGGTATCCCAAAACCGAGCCAAGTCCTAACTTTTTGGCAATAGGAACCGAAATTACTGCGGCTCCGAGGTAAATTAACGCGCTTAAAAAGAAATCGTGGTTATGCATTTTCTGGAATTATTTGGTTGATATATTCTAATGTTTCAAATGTAGAGCTATCGTAATCAGTGTTACTCAGGTATTTTATTAAATAGCGGTAATCCTCAGCGTGTTTTATTAAATTGCTATCTGACAAGGTGTGCGAACCATGCACCACAAAAGGTGGCAGATATTTCATTTTGCATAAATTAGCAGCTTGATTAAATGGAGCCAAAAACTGATTAATTGTAAATTGGTTGCTTCCGGCAGCCCGGTATACCTCTTTCCTTCCTCCGGTTGAAATGGTTGACATTGCCCATTTGTTTTCGAGGGCTTTCCCGCTTTTGCCAAATGCAAAACCATGCTGTAATGTTAAATCCATCCATTCTTTAATAATTGCCGGGGCGCTGTACCAGTAAAAAGGGTGGTGCCACACAATAATATCGTGTTCTACCAGCAGCTTTTGTTCTGCCTGGATATCTATATAGAAATCGGGGTATTTTTCATACAAATTATTTATTGTAACACCTTTAATATCTTGTATAGCCTCTATTAGTGCTTTGTTAATGCGCGATTTATGGTAGGCGGGATGGGCAAAGATGATGAGTATTTTCTTCATATTTTGTTCTGGCGTAATTTTATTTTTTAAAAAGATCTGCTTCTTGGTTTAGCATGTCCGCTTTCTCAAAAACGTTAATGTTCTTATTTATTACTTTTAAGTATTTACGGTCAACCCTGATGGTTTCCAGACTTGCAGCCCTTCAATTTTGCAGGGGCTAAGCTTTTGTGCCTGCTTGTATTGTCTACAGTTAAGGCGATGAGCTTAAGATAATAACTCGTATAAAAATATCAAACATAACGAATTAAAAGAATGTTTTTGCTTTGTATTTTTTACTTTTACATTATATAGAACCATAAAACCCAAAAAGTGAAAAAGTTTATTATCCCCTTAATTTTTCTGCTGATTACAATTGTTGCATGTAAAAAAAACGAAAATAAATCGGTGAAAACTGATGTGGCTTTTAGCAGTTATGTGCAGGCATTTACCAGTGGTATAATTTCTAATCAGGCAACCATCTCGGTCTACTTAACGCAGCCGGTGGACGGAAAACCTGAGCTCGGAAATTTGTTTCGATTTACCCCTGAAATTAAAGGGCAAACAATTTTGACAGGCGACCGTGTTTTTGAATTCAGACCTTCGGAGCCAATGAAATCGGGAACGACTTATAAAGCAGAGTTCGCACTTGGAAAGGTATTGCAGGTAGATAATAAACTTGCAAAAATGCCTTTTGGTTTTTCTACTGTGCAACAAACATTCTCGGTAACAATTGACGGATTGAAAAATTATGAAGGCATTCAAACGAAACAAATGCAGCTGAGCGGTTATGTTTTAACTGCTGATGTGGCGGAGGCTGAGTCTGTGGAGCAAATTCTTTCGTCAAACTTTGAAGGAAATGAATTGCCGGTTATGTGGAGTCACGGTGACGAAGGACGTAAACACTTTTTTACTGTTGATAGCATTGCCCGCAAACAGGATGAAGCGGGCAAAATTTTATTGAAGTGGGATGGAAAATCGATTGATGTTGATGCGACAGGGAGCAAATCGTTAGAAGTTCCTTCGTTAAATTCGTTTAAAATTTTAGATGCAACAGTTGTTCAGCAACCCCAGCAGTGTATTCATATTCGCTTTTCAGATCCTATTCTTAAAGCACAGGATTTAAATGGTTTGGTAGAACTGGAAAACACGGCCGATTTACGTTTGGAAATAGATGGAAACCTTTTAAAAGCCTGGACAACGCAACGTGTTTCGGGCACATTAACACTGAATGTTTACGAAGGAATAAAAAGCAGCAATTATGCAAAATTAAAAAAGAACGAGCAATTTTTGCTTCAGTTTACCAATGCCGAACCCAAAGTTCGTTTAATTGGCAAAGGGGTAATTGTTCCGCAAAGCGAAGCACTCGAATTTCCTTTCGAAGCCATTAGCTTAAAAGCGGTTGATGTTCGTGTAATTCAGATTTTTAAAGAGAATGTAGTGCAGTTTTTACAGGAAAACAGCTTGGATGGAGCGAGCGCGCTAAAACGAGTGGGACGTATGGTTTACAGCGGAAAAGTTGATTTAATTTCGTCGGGACCTGTAAATTACAACGAATGGAATACTTTTAAAGTTGATTTGGCAAAGCTGGTTACACTTGAGCAAGGGGCGGTTTATCGTGTTGAATTGCAATTTAAAAAAGAATATTCGCTTTACAGTTGCGAAAACGATGGTATGGCTGCTTCTGTTCAGGCAACCGAAGATAAGTATGCCGAAGAATATAAATCGGAATGGGATGAACCAGGGTGGTACGGCAGTTATTATTATCCCGACGATTACTCCTGGCACGAACGCGATAACCCGTGTCACGTTTCGTATTATAATTCGAGCCGTTTTGTAAGCCGTAATATTTTTGCATCGCAACTGGGAATTGTGGCAAAAGAAGGGCGAAATCATACCATGTTATTTGCCGTTTCCAACCTTATCTCAACCGAACCTGAAGCCGGCGTTCTACTTCAGCTTTTTAATTTTCAGAACCAGTTAATGGAAAGCATTAAAACTGATGATCAAGGATTTGCCGTGGTAGATTTGAAGAAAAAGCCGTTTTTACTGGTGGCAAAAAAAGGAAATCAGTTTGGTTACCTGCGTTTAGATGACGGAACTGCTCTTTCTGTCAGTAATTTTAATGTTTCGGGACAGGAAATTACCAACGGAATGAAAGGTTTTATTTACGGCGAACGCGATGTTTGGCGCCCTGGCGATACATTGTATTTGAATTTTATTTTAGAAACAACATCGGGTGTCGAAGAAAATCATCCGGTAATTTATAAGCTTTTTAATTCAAAAAATCAGTTGGTTGAAAGGCGCGTAGTAACCACAAACATCAATGGTTTTTACCTGCTTACCAGTCAAACAAAAAAAGATGCTCCAACCGGAAACTGGCGTGCCGAAGTTCAGGTGGGCAACAGTATTTTTTCGAAACGGGTAAAAATTGAAACGATAAAACCAAACCGTCTGAAAATTGAACTTGGTTTGCCAAAGGATGATTTGTTGGGAAAAGAAAATACTGTGCTGCCCATAAAATCAATGTGGTTGCATGGTAGCCCGGCAAAATCGTTAAAAGCAAAAGTGGAAGTGCTGTTTACAAAAAGCAGTACTCAATTCGAAAATTATATGAATTACACTTTTACCGACCCGGCTTCTCATTTTTCACAACGCGAACAAACCATTTACGAGGGAACATTAGACGAAGGCGGCAAGGGAAATATTCCGCTGAAACTGGAAGGCCTCGACAATGCTCCGGGAATGCTGAATATGTGGTTTACATCGCGGGTTTTCGAGAGCGGTGGCGATTTCAGCACCTCTGTTACCAAAGCAAAATATTCGCCTTTTTCATCGTATGTTGGCGTACGAATGCCCGAATCGGAAGACAATTGGTACAAAACTGACACCGATTACTCGCCCGAAATTGTTGTGGTTAGTGAGAGCGGAAAGCCGGTGGCCGGTGATAACCTTGAAGCGCGCCTGTATAAAATTAACTGGCGCTGGTGGTGGGAGTCAGGCTCCGAAAATCTGGCGCATTATGTTTCAGGGAGCTATTATAAGCCAATTGCTTCGTGGAAAATAAAAGATGCTAAACAAAAGTCGACACTTAAATTGAATGTGAAATACACAAACTGGGAAGACAATGGCCGTTACTTTTTGTGGGTGAAAGACAATACCTCGGGGCACTCAACGGGTATTCCTTTTTACATGTCGAAATGGGGTGGCTGGCGTTCGGAAGGTAGTGGCGACGGAGCAACTATGTTGAGCGTACGTACCGACAAAGAAAAATATAATGTTAATGATGATATTGAGGTGACAATTCCATCGTCGAAAGCCGGGAAAGCTCTGGTAAGTCTAGAAAACGGAACCGAAGTTTTGGATATGTTCTGGGTTAAAACTTCCGACAAACAAACTAGTTTTAAAGTAAAAGCAAAACCTGAAATGGCTCCTAACTTTTATGTAAATGTGAGTTTGATACAACCGTATGGAAATGCGGAAAATGATGCACCCTTGCGACTTTACGGAATTGTTCCGGTGTTGGTAGAAGATACAGAAACGATATTGAAGCCTGTACTAAAAACGCAGAATGAAATTGAGCCGGAAACAAAGTATACGGTTGAAGTTTCGGAAAAGAACAATAAAAAAATGACCTACACACTGGCTATTGTTGACGAAGGTTTATTGGGATTAACGAATTTTAAAACGCCTAATCCGCATCATGCATTTTATCAACGCGAGGCTCTGGGTGTAAAAACATGGGATTTATACGATTATGTGGCCGGAGCTTACGGCGCTCGTTTGGAAAAAGCATTTGCTGTGGGAGGCGACGGCGAGATGATGGAATCAGATAAGAAAGAAGCCAATCGTTTTAAACCTGTGGTACAATTTGCCGGACCATTTACTTTGGAAGCCGGTAAAAAACAAAAACACGAGTTTGAAATGCCCAATTATATTGGAGCTGTTCGTATGATGGTGGTCGCTGGCAACCAGGGAGCCTATGGACATGAAGAACTTTCTGTTCCGGTAAGAAAAGGTTTGATGTTGCTGGCAACTGTTCCGCGAGTGTTGGCTCCATTGGAGACTTTCGATTTGCCTGTTGATGTTTTTGCCCTGAAAGATGTTGTGAAAAATGTTACCATTTCGGTAAAAGCCAATGATTTGTTTGAGGTGCTTGGCGATGAGCAAAATAAACTTGAGTTTGCCGGGATTGGCAATAAAATGACATTTTTTAAACTGAAAGTAAAAGGGCAAAGTGGCGTAGGGAAAATTGTTGTGGAGGCAAGAGCTGGAAGTGAACAAGCTCGTTACGAAGTGGAAGTTCAGGTGCGCAATCCAAACCTTCCGCTTACAGTTCAACAGTCGAAGTTGGTAAAAGGAGATGAGAGCTGGAAGACTGAATTGCAATGTCCGGGGGAATCACAAACCAACGAAGCGTGGGTCGAAATTTCTGGATTCCCTGCACTAAACTTGAGTAAACATATCGATGATTTAATTCATTATCCGCATGGTTGTGTGGAACAGCTTACATCGTCGGTTTTTCCTCAGTTGTTTCTCGAAAATCTGACGGAAGTTACTGCTGAGCAAAAACTTGAAATTGAAACCAACGTTAGGAAAGTATTGGTGAAATTACAGTCGTATCAGTTAGGAAGCGGAGGATTTAGTTATTGGCCGGGGGCATTGAGTGTTAACAAGTGGGCAAGCAATTATGTGGGGCACTTTCTTATTTGCGCCGAAAATGCCGGTTATAGTTTACCTTACGGATTAAAAGATAAATGGCTGCGATTCCAGAAATCGGAGGCACGAAACTGGAAACAAGATCAGTATTTTGCGAATTATTACGAGTTGCGGAACTACGACTTAATACAGTCATACCGTTTATATACTCTGGCATTGGCTGGCAGTCCCGACATTGGAGCCATGAATCGTTTGCGCGAAAAAAGCAATAAATCGGCAGATGTAAGCTGGCGTTTGGCTTCGGCTTACATTTTGGCCGGGAAAAAGGAAGCGGCCCGGCAATTGGTTTCCGGCTTAAGTACCGAAATAAAAGACTATAACGAATTTGGTGGAACATTTGGCTCGTCGCTGCGCGATAAAGCCATGCTTTTAGAGGCACTTACTCTGCTTGGCGAGCAAGACAATGCTTTTAAAATGTTGCAGAATATTTCGGAAGATATGAATGCGCGAAACTGGCTGAGCACACAAACAGCTGCCTGGTGTTTATTTTCGGCTGCCCAGTTTGCTGCTCAGTTTTATGGCGACGATGGAGAAACGCAATTTGAATTGTTGGCAAATGGAGAGAAACAAAAATTGAGGACTAAGATTCCGGTGGTGAACATTCCTGTGAGAAATCTTCAGAAAAATAAAATTAGCGTTGATTATCAGAATAAAGGGAAGGATGCAACATTCGTTCGTGTGGTGACGAAAGGAATTCCTGCCGGTGTTGATTCAACATCTTCTGCAAACAACCTTATTTTAAATGTGAGGTATTTGGATGCCAGCGGAAATCCTGTAAATCCTGCATCAATTTTACAGGGAACCGATTTCAGAATGGAAGTCTCTGTGGCACATTCTGGGAAACGCGTTAATTACGAGGAAATGGTGTTGGCGACTTTATTCCCGTCGGGGTGGGAAATCCTGAATAAACGGATAGGTGACGTTCCCGGGAATCAGGCTGGTTTTGAATACCAGGACATCCGCGATGACCGCATTTACACCTATTTCGATTTGGATATGAATAAACAAAAGACCTTTGTTTTTTATCTGAATGCAGCCTATAAAGGTCAGTTTTATTCTCCGCCGGTAAGTTGCGAGGCCATGTATGATAACAGTGTAAGTGCCCAAAAAGCTGGAGAAATGGTAGAAGTTAAGTAGGGGTGAAGAGGGAAGTCAGAAGCAAAAAGACTGAAAGCCTGAAACAATAAAACCCGGAACCTTGCTCCGGGGATAGGTTAAGCAATAGAAAGTGCGGCAGAAGGCCTGATACAAGACCAAAGAACATGAAATTGAACACAAGAAACAAAAAGCATAAAAAACGATTAAGCATTCTTCTCGTGTTCTTTTTCCTTATAATTCTATTTTTTGCCACAGGGTTCCTGGTTCCCAAACCCTTGTTCAACGCCAGTTACTCAACCGTACTCGAAAGCAGCAACGGCCAATTAATTGGTGCTCGTATTTCGGAAGACGAACAGTGGCGTTTCCCGCCTGTTGATTCGGTGTCTGAAAAATATGAAACCTGTTTGTTGCATTTCGAAGATCGTTACTTTTATTCGCATCCGGGAGTGAATTTATTTGCATTGGGACGTGCATTTATTCAGAATATTAGAGCCGGGAAAATTGAAAGCGGTGGCAGTACCATCACCATGCAGGTTTGTCGTTTGGCGCGGGGGCAAAAAAAACGCAGCATTTTAAATAAACTCATTGAAATGTTATGGGCTTTGCACATTGAGATGCGCTATTCAAAATCCGAGATTCTTGAAATTTATGCCTCGCATGCTCCGTTTGGGGGAAATGTGGTGGGAATTGATGCTGCTTCATGGCGTTATTTCGGAAGGGAAAGCAACCAGCTTTCGTGGGCCGAAGCTGCAACGCTGGCAGTTTTGCCCAATGCTCCGGCATTGATTTATCCGGGGCGACTCGACAATAAACTGAAGCAGAAGCGCAACAGGCTGTTAAAAAAATTATTTACAGAAAATGAAATCGACAGCCTGACTTATGAATTAGCTATTGAAGAATCCTTGCCCGGGAAAGTAAATTCCTTGCCTCAAATTGCATTTCATTTAACCGAGAAGGCCAATGTTGAAAAGAAAGGCCAACGTGTACATTCTACAATTGATTTCGCCTTACAAAACCGGGTTAGCGAAATTGTTGCAACTCATCATCAAATTTTAAAAGCGAACTACATCAACAATTTGGCGGTTATTGTTGCCGAAATTCCTTCGAAGAAAGTAGTGGCTTATGTTGGGAATACGACTTCAGATAGCCTGAACCATGCAAACTTAGTGGATATTATTCAGTCGCAACGTAGTACCGGAAGCATATTAAAACCATTATTATATTGTAAAATGATAGATGAAGGGCTTTTGTTGCCTACCCTGTTAATACCTGATATTCCCATTCGCTTTGGTGGTTTTACACCCATGAACTTCGACCGCAAATACAACGGGGCAGTTCCTGCCGAAGAGGCTTTGGCGCGCTCGCTTAATATTCCGGCTGTTCATTTATTGCGCAACTTTGGTGTGGCACCGTTTCATGCCTTTCTAAAAAAAACAGGAATGACAACTTTAACCGACGAGCCCTCCCATTATGGTTTGTCTCTAATTTTAGGCGGTGCCGAGGTTAAGTTGTGGGATTTGGCAGGCATGTACGCTTCGCTGGGAACTATTCTGAAACGCTATAACGCAGAGGATGGTTTTTATGCTTCTGCTCCATTTTCGAAATTAACGTGGGTTGAGAAGCAAAAAGAGGAACCGGAAGTTGAATTGCAGCAATCCATAATCAGGGCGGCCTCTGTTTATTCAACTTTCGATGCATTGTTAAAGGTAAAACGCCCCGAAAGTGAAGCCGGCTGGGAAAGCTTTGCCCGTTCGAAAAAAATTGCTTGGAAAACCGGGACCAGTTTCGGTTTCAGAGACGCCTGGGCGCTTGGTGTTACGTCGGATTATGTGGTGGCAGTTTGGGCAGGAAATGCCGATGGTGAAGGGCGTACCGGATTAACAGGAATCTCTGCTGCTGCGCCGGTAATGTTTGATGTGTTTGGTAGTTTGCCAACGTCGGAATGGTTTAATACTCCCGTAGATGAAATGACGACAATTGAAGTTTGTACAGAAAGTGGATATCTTCCGGGCGAAAATTGCTCGGAAACTAAAGAAATTCAGGTTCCGGCAGGAAACAAAATTGGAATTTGTCCCTGGCATCAGAAAATACATTTGAATAAAGAAGGTACGCAACGAGTTTCTGCTGCTTGCTACCCGGTTTCCGAAATGCAGCATCGTAACTGGTTTGTGCTCCCCCCGGCAATGGAATATTACTTCAAAAAAAAGAATGTGTTGTATGCTACTTTGCCTCCCTTGCTGCCGGGCTGTGCAGAATCCCTGCAACAGCTTGAGTTTATTTATCCGCGCGAGTGGAACAAGCTTTTTATTCCTGTTGATTTGGATGGAACACCCGGAAAATTGATTTTTGACCTGGTAAATCGTGCCAGCAAGGCTACTGTTTATTGGTATCTCGATGAACAGTTTTTGGGAACAAGTTCGGGTATTCATCAATTTGAATTAAGACCCGAAGCCGGATGGCACAATATTACCGTTACCGATAATTTGGGAAATTCGTTAACAAAACGGTTTTTTGTAGTGAATAACAGGAACTGAAGTATTGAGTAAACTTGGATTTGAACCGCTGTAAACGATGGGTATTCTGTATCTGCCTGAGAGCTCTCGAAAACTTGTTTCAATAAGATCCGTAGAAAGTGGGAAAGGTATAGAACCTGACCAATTATTTTTTTCAACTTTTCGTAAAAACAAAGTTGAGAATAGAGTGGGGTTACGAAGAGTAACCTGTTTCTTGAGGAATGGCAGGAGGCTGTAATGCCCTGTAGGGAAAATACTAAAAGCTTTCTTTTCAGGCAAGGGAAGATGCCAAAAGGCCGAAGGAGCACGTGTTTTAGTTAGAATTACAGCCCTTAAATGTTATTTCCTGAAAAGGATAAATGGAAGTCATTCTTTCAATTTCAGAAAACTTTATAATTTTGGAGCTGATTTAAACAGGCAGATATGACAGATATTAAGCTAAATACAATTCCAGAGGCCATTACAGCCATTCAAAAAGGCCAAATGGTTATTGTGGTCGACGATGAAGACAGAGAGAATGAAGGGGATTTAATAATTGCTTCGGAATTGGTTACTCCGGAGATTGTGAATTTTATGGCGAAACATGCCCGCGGACTAATCTGCGTGGCTTTAACCGAGAAACGTTGCGAGGAACTCGACCTGAATCTGATGGTGGGTAAAAATACTTCGGCAAACGAAACGGCATTTACGGTTTCTGTTGATGCCATTCATCCTGAAGTTACCACTGGAATTTCGGCTGGCGACAGAGCGATAACCATAAAAGCACTGGTAGATGAAAAAACACGTCCGGAGCAATTAGGGCGTCCGGGGCATATTTTCCCGTTAAAAGCAATGGATCGGGGAGTTCTTCGTCGAACAGGCCATACCGAGGCATCGGTTGATTTGGCGCGGCTTGCCGGGTTAAAACCATCGGGCGTTTTGGTCGAAATTATGAACGAAGACGGAACAATGGCTCGTCTGCCGCAATTGTATAAGTTTGCGCAAAAATTCAACCTTAAAATTATTACCATAAAAGACCTTATTACTTTTCTTTTCGAGGGTGAAAGCCTGATTGAAAAAGGTGTAGAGGTTCCTTTGCCAACACAATATGGTGAGTTTAGGGCTGTTCCTTTCCGCCAGAAATCGAACGGTGCCGAGCATATTGCTATTATTAAAGGTGAGTGGGATGCCACTGAACCTATTTTAGTGCGTGTACATTCATCGTGTATGACCGGCGACATTTTTGGCTCGATGCGCTGCGAGTGTGGAGACCAGTTGCACAAATCGATGCAAATGGTAGATAAGGCCGGAAAAGGTGTGATTGTATATATGATGCAGGAGGGCAGGGGAATTGGCTTGTTGAATAAAATTGCCGCCTATAAACTTCAGGACGAAGGTCTGGATACGGTTGATGCAAATATTCATCTTGGATTTAAAGCTGATGAACGCGACTATGGCGTTGGCGCGCAAATTCTGTCGAACCTTGGCGTAAAAAAAATGCGCTTGCTCACCAACAATCCGATAAAACGAATTGGGTTGGAAGGTTATGGACTGGAAGTTACCGAGATTGTACCGATAGAAATAGAACCCAACGAGTTTAACCAAAAATACATGAAGACCAAGCGCGATCGTATGGGACATCATTTAAGAGGTTTTAATTACGACAAGTAAGGTTTTATTAAGTTGATATTGCACTGGATTTAGTTTGAGATATTGAGTAAATTTGTCAAGTCTTAAACTAAATTCAATGAAATATATTCTGCCAGCTTTATTTTTTTTGCTCTTTACTTTTTCCTTATCAGGAAAGCAAAAAGAAAAGCAACCCCACATTATTTTTATAATGACGGACCAGCAGCGTGCCGATGCTCTGGGCTGCATGGGAAACGAGGCTGTAATTTCTCCGAATATCGATGAGCTTGCAAAAGAAGGTGTAACCTTTGTAAATGGCTATTCTGCGGTTCCGAGTTGTACTCCCGCACGTGCAGGATTACTTACGGGTTTATCGCCGTGGCACCACGGAATGTTGGGGTATGGCCGTGTTGCCCGAAAATATAAATACGAAATGCCGCGTATGTTGCGCGAAGCTGGTTATTATACTTTCGGAATTGGAAAAATGCACTGGTTTCCACAAAAAGCATTGCACGGTTTTCATGGTACTTTAACCGACGAAAGCGGCCGTGTTGAGCAAGATGGATACCTTAGCGATTACCGCGACTGGTTTAAATTGCAATCTCCGGGCGAAAATCCTGATGCAACCGGTATTGGCTGGAACGAACATAACTCCGGAGTTTACCAGTTGGACGAAAAACTGCACCCTACCTACTGGACAGGAAAAACCGCTGTTGATTTAATTAAAAATTACAACCAGGAAGAACCACTGTTTTTAAAGGTGTCGTTTGCACGTCCGCATAGCCCTTACGATCCTCCCCAGCGTTTTCTTGATAGGTACAAAAATGCTAAAATTCCTGAACCGTTTATTGGCAAATGGGCCACAAAATGGGAAGGTGCAGAAGGTGGCAAAGAAGCTGCTTTTGGCGATTTCGGAATCGAACATGCCATTGAAAGCCGCAGGCATTACTACGCAAATATTACTTTTATCGACGAAATGGTGGGCGAAATAATACAGGCCTTAAAAGAAAAAGGGATGTACGAAAATTCGATTATCTGTTTTACTTCCGACCATGGCGATATGCTGGGCGACCACTACCACTGGCGAAAAACATATGCTTACGAAGGTTCGTCGAATATTCCATTTATTTTTAAGTGGCCCAATACAATGACTTCGGAATTAAAGCGCGGTTCAATTTTGGAGCAGACCACTGAACTTCGCGATTTTTTACCAACCTTTTTAGATGCTGCCGGAGCTGAAATTCCTGAAGAAATGGATGGCCTTTCCTTACTGGGCTTGCTTGAAAATCCGCAGGCAAAATGGCGGCCGTACATCGATATTGAACATGCAACCTGTTACAGCCCTGAAAATTATTGGTGTGCTTTAACCGATGGGAACTGGAAATATATCTGGTTTTACAGCACAGGTGAAGAGCAACTTTTTAACCTGAAAAAGGATCCGGGAGAGCTTGTTGATTTGACCAAATCGGATACAAACGAGCTTGCGAAGTGGCGTAAAAACATGGTTGCCCATTTGCTCGAAAGGGGCGA
This sequence comes from Draconibacterium sp., assembly GCA_041583785.1. Taxonomy (GTDB): domain Bacteria; phylum Bacteroidota; class Bacteroidia; order Bacteroidales; family Prolixibacteraceae; genus Draconibacterium. The sequence goes on from JBFHFE010000040.1 coordinate 35,508, forward strand.
AGAATTTGTGAAAGACGGGAAACTTGTAAAGCGTGAGAGTACCATGTTGTACAGCCCTAATTATCCGAAAGATGACAGAACCGAAAATGAACGTGTAAAAGAGTGGCGCAAGGTGTACAGAGGTATTGACGATTAGGTATGTAAGTGTAATTATTTATATTTTGAAGCGGGAATTTTCCGCTGTTTTAACATCTGTTTTATTTTTTTTATTTTCGTCGGATGATAGTAAAAACATATATCCTGGTTTTTTATTTGCTTTTATTTGTAACCAAAGGTTTTTCGCAGGACTGGCCAGATTGGCGGGGAGAGAACCGCGATGCTGTATGGAATGAAAGTGGAATAGTAGCGAAGTTTGCTGCCGATACGATTCCTGTAAAATGGAGGGTTTCCATTAACGCCGGTTATTCTGGTCCAACAGTGGCCAATGGAAGGGTTTATGTGAGCGATAGGGTTACAGAACCCAACCAACTTGAACGAGTGTTGTGTTTCGATGAACAAACGGGAAAAACGATTTGGGAGTTTTCTTACCATTGTGAGTATTCGGGAATCGGCTATCCTGCCGGGCCACGAGCCTCTGTGGTGATTAACGATGGCAAAGCCTATTCAATTGGAAGTATGGGGCATCTTTATTGTTTCGACGCAGCCTCCGGCAAAGTAGAATGGAACAAAGAGCTGAATACCGAATACGAAATTGGTATGCCGATATGGGGAATTGCAGCAACCCCATTAATTGTAAACGAAAAAATAATAGTCCAGGTAAGTGGAAGTAACAATGCATCGTTAGTTGCTTTCGATAAAAATACCGGCAACGAAATTTGGCGTAACCTTAATGACCGGGCGGGTTATTCAGCTCCCATTTTTATTGAAAAGGCAGGCAAAAAGGTAGTGGTAAACTGGACCGAACATAGCCTGTCGGGATTAAACCCGGAAAACGGTGAAGTCTACTGGCGCTTTCCGTGGGAAACAGGTTATGGAATGAGTATCGCTACCCCTGTACTTGCCAACGATTGTATTTTTGTGAGTGCTTTTTATAGTGGATCGTTGTTGGTAAAATTGGGCGACGATTATACAACTGCCGAGAAAGTGTGGCAACGAAGTGGCGAAAGCGAACGAAAAACAGAAACCCTGCATTGTGTGATGAATACTCCTGTTGTTTTGGGCGAATACATTTATGGCGTTGATAGTTACGGCGAGTTGCGTTGTTTGGATTTCTATACGGGCGACCGTATTTGGGAAGACCAAACTGCCGTGAAAAGAAATCGATGGGCAAACATTCATTTCGTTCAAAATAAAGATAAAACATGGATGTTTAACGAGCAAGGCGAACTTTTAATTACAGAATTGTCGCCCGAAGGTTTTAAGGAAATCAGCCGTGCAAAACTAATCGACCCAACCAAAAAACAGTTGCCGCGTGGAGTTACCTGGTCGCATCCCGCCTTTGCGAATAAACATGTTTTCATACGAAACGATAAAGAATTGGTTTGTGGCGATTTGAGGGCCCAATAGTTATTCATTTTTTAAGGCGATGGATTAATAATTAGGATTATTGGTAATGGTGCAATTTTTTTAGGTAGACTTATTGCGGAATAGATTTTCTAATGCACATTGCTGGTTATTGAGAATGATGAAAGAATAGTAGGCAATTTTAAACCATGCAATGTTATATCAATATTACATTACAATGAGCCTTGTTCTTTGTCCTTTAGGCTTTATGCTTCGCTGAAGAATTGCACCGTAGCTGTTGCTATGTCTTAATTTTATTTTATGATTATTGTTTCGTTCAGCATAAGCAAAGTATAACTTTGCTTCTACATTCTCTTATCGCAATAATTTCAACTTGCCTAAACCCAAAATCATCAAAACAATTTAAAGTTCATTTTAATATAAAATTATACTACTGGTTTTACGCGAAGAGATATGAGTTTGCAAGTGTAAATTTTGCGTTGTCAGACTGAATTATTATTTCACACAGAGCAGTGGGGCTTATGTTTCAGTAAGTTCCTTAAAAAGCCCACTTGATTCTTCCAAAAATCATTTTCCCGTAATCGCCATACTCGGAGCCTTCGTTACCCCAAAAAAGTTGGCCGTTTACCATTGCCTCCCAGTTGTTGCCCAACGAGTAGGTAAGCGAAGGGCCAATAAACGAAGAGCCATCGCAGGGATTTAATATGGCCGAGAGGTTACCCGAAAAAAGTGGTGTAAACGGAAACGATGTTTGCGCAAAGAGTTGATATTTTCCATACGACAGCATTTTTGCGGAGATATCGGGAGTAAACAAGCTGCGTCCTCCTGCTTTGCCGCTTGTTCCATAGCTATTAAAAAGAGCTCCCAAATGTAAATATAAGCTGTTTTTAAAAGTATAATCGCCCGAGATAGATGCCACAATACTTTCATAATTATCTTCATCGTTTTTGTCGCGGGGGCGAAACCAGGTGGCTTCGCCACGGAAACCACCACCTTTTATGTCACCCGACCAGCCTCCTCCCAAAACATAATCTTTACCTACCCAACCTCCAAGAAACTGAATGTCGTAATTGAATTTCGAGAAACGATACATTCCGGCAATGGCCGACTCGTTGTTGTTGTGGCCTAATTTATAAACCAGCTCGGCCGATGAGGTTACTCCGGTGTAGTATTGAATACGTACGCCATCTGTTCCGGGGCGTTCTTCGTAGTCGAAATCAAAATAGGAGAAAGTATTAAACACATCGTTGGGATTCCACACCAGGTTGGTTCCCCAGTTAATGCGCTGACGTCCCAGTCGAATTTGCCAGCTTCCTTTGGTGTAATCCACCCAGGCACGGTCAATCTTTGAATGTAAAAACCAGCTATTCTGCGAAATCAAAATGGTTCCCAAATCGAAGTAGTTATCGTCAGTTTCAATAATGTCTTCATAATCAGGATATTCTTTTATCATTTGCCCGAAAAATATACGGTTACGGGCTTCTGCTGCAAATGTTAAAGCATTGGAAGCATACCATTTGAAATTCAGGCGATTATGAATTTGGCTCAGAAAAAGATAATCTACTGTTTTTTCATCCGAAACCTCAATGGGCTCAACCGGTTGGTAATACATACATAAATCCTTAATATAGCCATAGAATGCTAAATTGGACTGAGCTTCCGAAGAAAGAACAGAAATTAGAAACAGGGCAAATAATAGGTTCTTCATTTTACTAAAACTCAACATTATGACTGCTTACTCGCCTTCCATGCCACCGGCAAAATCCATAACACACATGGTTTCGTACACCGGGTGCTTGCCAAATGCAACGCCAATGGTTTTAAATGCCGGATGAAGTAAATTGTCCCGGTGTCCGCGACTTTGCACCCCGTCATCAATTAACAGGAATATTATAACCTGCCTGGCACTGGAATTCCCGTAAGCAATATTTTCTGCAATGCGGGTTTGCCACTTTCCATAGCGTTCAATTCGTTCTTTCATGCCCGAACGATCTTTCCCAATATGGCCTGTCTTTCCGGTTTTACTTTGGTCGCTCTGATGATCGTTGGCAGCTCGTGTTAATGCTTTGCTGGGGTACATAAGAGGCAGAGGATTGGCCTTTTTTAGCACTGCAACACATTCGTGCAGGGCCCGAACTCCTTCTTGCGTGCGAATGGATTTGTCGCCGGGGTAGTGTAAAATATCTGCTTCGTAGTGGCTGGCTAAAGGCGCAATATAATTTTCGGCATATTGTGCCGGGTTCGAGCGGAACAAGTTGATTTCGTGAATCACTTCTTTTTCGATGGGAGAGAGGTAACTTGCGTTGGCGGCGGTATTTAAATTTTCATCGTTTCCGAAATTTTTCTCTGAAATAGTTCCAATCCAGCCAATCAATATTAATGTTACCCAAATTCTCATGGTCTTACTTTTTTATATCGCTAATTACTTTACCATCTTCTATGGTTATTACACGACGGGCCTTGTTAACAACCCGCTGGTCGTGCGTTGAAAATATAAACGTAATTTTTTCCTCTTTATTAAGTTGCTCCATAATATCAAGCAGGTTTTCGGTGGAATGCGAATCGAGGTTGGCAGTAGGTTCGTCGGCCAAAACAAATTTAGGTTTCGATGCTAATGCACGGGCTACAGCTACCCTTTGCTGCTGTCCTCCTGAAAGTTTCGAAGGACGGCGATCCATCATGCTGCCTAAACCCACGGCTTTTAAAAGTTCAGTGGTGCGGGCATCGCGTTCCGATTTTTTGCTGCCTTGAAGGTGCATAATAAACTCCACATTTTCTTTGGCCGTTAAAACCGGAATCAGGTTATAAGCCTGAAAAACAAAGCCGATATTATTCATTCTGAAGTCGGTGAGTTGGCGCGACGAGAGTTTTTCGATGTTTATATTATCAATCGTAACCGAGCCCTCGGTAGCATCGTCGAGTCCGCCAATTACATTCAGTAAGGTAGTTTTTCCGGAACCCGATGGTCCAACAATTGCTGTAAATTCGCCTTTATCAAACGATATGTTAATCCCGTTAACCGCATGCACCGAAACTGAACTTCCGTTGTAAATTTTGTGCAGGTTCTCGATTTTTATGATTGTCATTTTTTATGTATTAATTCGTTATTTTAAAAATGATTAATAGGATTGTAAGCGGTGAGTTTAATTGAGCATTGTTGTGCCGGTAAAATTGTTGGCCACGAATCCCGAAAAGTCTCATTCAGCTTATTCTTTCCTATATGTTTCTATTTCTTATAGCGTTAATTACTAAATTATTCACTCCTTGTTGCTTCTGCCGGATTAAGCTTTAATGCTCTTCGTGCCGGATAAATAGCAGAAACAAGCCCTGTTATTATTACCAGTATAACCAAAATTCCCAACGACTGAGTAGGGAATATCGTAGCAATTTCAGTTGTCATCCCGTATTGTTCTAATCCTTGAGCGAAAGCAGAAAGGTCGATCGGATTTCGTTCGAATATTCCGGATATCACTATTCCCAGAATAATCCCAAGAATTCCTCCAGTAAGGGTCAGCATGACAGATTCAAGGATAATCATTCCGAAAATTCTTCTTTTATTCATACCTACGGCCATTAGCATTCCAATTTCTTTGGTACGTTCAAGCACCGCCATCAGCATGGTATTAATAATTCCAAAACAAAGGGCAATCAGAATTATCAGGATGAAAATGTACATATACTGATCTATCGAATCGGTAATAATCGACATCTCCGGGCTAAGTTCTTTCCAGGTTTGCACATCCATGCCTGCTGCTATTTTTTGAATTGTTGCTTTTACCGGTGTTGCAAGTGCATTGCTTTTTAAAAGTATGGCAATTTCGTGAACTGCATCCGGATCGATTCCAATGTGTTCGCGTACGTCGTTTATATTGGCGAACAGGTGTATTTCGTCGAAACCGGTGTTTACTGTTCTGTAAATTCCTGCAACCCGATAGCCTTTCGAAGCCAGGTCGCCGTTAAAATCGACAAGTTGTACATTAATTTTTGTTCCGACTTTCAGGCGTAGTTTTTCTGCCAATTTTTGTCCAACCAAAATAGGTGGCATTCGGCTGCTTTTTTCAAGGTAACTACCATCAACCAAATGTTCCCAGATGTTGGTAACTTGCTTTTCTTTCTCGGGATTGATGCCGATTAGTTTTCCGCCACCTGTTCCATGTGCCGCCATAATAAAAGGTTCAGCAATCAATCGGGGAGAAGCTGCTTCAACCGAATCTAAGGCTCCAATTCTATCGGCTAGCTTATAACCATCCGAAATAAAAAGGTGTGGTTCGTTGTTATCTAAAAAATGAGGAGCATGAACCTGAATATGCGACAACTCCGATTTTGTGGCGGCTTCAATACGCGAATTATACATGCCATTCATAAATGCCATCATAAAAATACCGGCAAAAAGCCCCAACGCAATGGCTGTAATCATTACCGTGCTGCGGGTTTTACTCCGCCAAACATTTCTCCATGCAATTGAAAAAATCATTGTGTATATTTTTGGTTGGAAGATAGAAGCTGAACCCCGGATGATTTGCGCTCATGCCAGAAGTCCCTTTTCTTCAAATTTTTATTCATTCGTTTAAATTTTCTTTGTTCAATGCACCATAATAAGGTATCCTCATAAATTTTAAAGTTCTGCGTAGTGTTAAAATTTTTAGCAGGATTGTTTCATCTTATTAAAATTGTTTGTTTCTAAGGTATAAGATGGAACTCGCATGCTTTAATAATTCGCTTATGTGTGAAAAATTTCTCATGCTCGTTTCATTTATTGTTTTAATTCTTCATCGTTAAAAGAGTAAGCAGCCTTTGTTTATCCCCTCATTGCATTGGTTATTTTAAGCTTGCTAACATTGTAAATTGGGAACAGGGCAATTAGCGTACTGATAATGAAAACTACGATCATCTGGTTGTAAAAAAGCGATGATTTCATCGACATAAACATATAAGGTTCCATGCCGTAGAGTTCTGTAACTTCAGCCATTTCGCCGGTTAGCGGTATCGGATTGTAAAAGAAATACAGGCAGAAAAACCAGCTGATAATTAGCCCGATGCTGCAACCGATTAATCCGATAAATAGTGTTTCTATAAAAACGATAAATGATATTTTTTGTTTTTGCATTCCAATAGCGTGGGTAACCCCAAATTCGCGCTGCCGTTCTTTTACCATCATTATTACAACACTGAACATGCCAAAAGCAATAACCAGATAAAGTATTCCCAACATAATAATTCCGCCTCCGCGATCGCTCTGGATTATCTGTTCCAGTTCTGGCGACATGTCGGTCCAGTCCATAACTTTATTATTAGGCGGCAGTATTTTTTTTATGGCTTTTTTCAAATGATTTACCTGGTAGTGGTCGTCAGTCATTATAACCAGCGAAGTTGATAAATCATAGGCAGAATAGAAATCACGAGCTGCTTCAATGTCGAGGTAAACCAGCCGCTTGTTAAATTCGGCAACAGGATGTTTTAATATTCCTTTAATTCGGAATAAACCGCTGGCACTAATTCCGTGGTAGCCCTGAGATATCATTACCAAGGTGTCGCCAACCCCAAAGTTAAGGTATTTGGCAAGGCCGCTGCCAATTACAACCTCTTTGTCACCTGATTTCAAAAACGAGCCAGCCTGAATTTTTTTTGAGAGATTGGTAATTTGATCTTCTTTTTCGGGTTCAATTCCCATAACCATGGAAGGTTTGCTTTTTATTAAATTGGCGGCAAGGGCAAACGATTCCATCCGGTTCGAAACCAGGGTTACATCTTTAATGTTGCCAATTTCTTGTTGCAACTCTGGGCTTGCCTTAAAACTATTGTCGAGCGTTCGTTCATCCCAATAGGCCGAGTCTTGCACTTGAAGATAACCCGAATAAAATTTTACTGAATTATCAATTAAGCTGTCGTACGAACCTTCCTGCATCGAGCGCATCCACGACGCCAGCAAAACACTAAAAACGATGGACGAAATGGCGATGATTGTACGTCGCCGGTTTCTCCAGAGGTTGCGCCATGCAAGTTTTATATTTGTGTTCATTTTTAATGCCTAAATGGTTTAAAACAATAATGCGTAAATAAAATCTAACTAAAGAATCCGGCATTAGATAGCCTTTGACAGGCTGATTGATAGTTTGCTCCTGTTAAAGTAGTTGGTGTAATACGTTGGTAGGTAATTACATAGTTAGCTATTTGATTTTTTAAGGTTTCGCGAAAGAGAATGATTTCAACGGCAAATTTTTTTGTTCGTTGTTTCAGCGTTTCTGTAAATTTATCTTTTGTATTCATAGCCTTGTTCTAATTGTTACATAAAATTACTTATTTAGGCATTAATTCATGCAAGCATTTTTACCTTATCCTCTTCATATTCTGCTGCGAGAAAAAACTTTCTTTAATTTTAACGTTAAAGTCAATTTTGTCGAAAATAAGGATGGTTTTATGCCCGTCTTCATCAGCCGGAATCATTTCAAGGCGGGTAGGCATTTCGCGGTCGTCCATCATTTTTACATCGCTCAAAATTTCAGTGTTGACAAGATACTCATCTTCGTCGTAAAACTCTCCTTTTAGCCAGTGGAGTTCCTTTTTCGAAATCCACATAATTACCTTTCCCCAAACTACCGGCGCATCTTCGTGCGGTATCAGTTCAACTTTGTAACAGGTATAGCCTTCAATTTCTTCTTCGCCTAACAGTTTATTGGAATAATCGCGCGCCAATTGCGATTCGTTCACTAAATCGTCGTTGGTAAAATCCGAGCCCATCCACGATTGCATCATCATCGATGGCGGTATTTTTATCATCCGTTCAATGTTTGGTACCCAGTTCCACATTTCTTTTTCGCGTTTCAAAAAAACCTGACCTTTTTCCTTTGCCGGTGCTGTAATGTAAATCAGCGAATAATCGGTTCCCAATGTCCAGTTTTTCATCGAAACGGTACGGCTCCAGGTAGGGCGTTCAATAATCATTGTTAATTCTCCAATACTCGAACTACCGCGAAATTTTTCATCGGCTTCTTTTATTATTGCCGTCATATCTTGCGTAAATCCTGTAAAGGCGAATAGTACTAAAACGAATGTTAGAAATTTTGTTTTCATAATAATTATTGTTGATTGAACTGCCATAGACTTTAGTTTTTCGCGTAACGGCGATTGTAAACTGAATTTCATCCTTTTATAATTTTAAAACTTGCATTAATTACAGATTCTTCAATCTTATCCATAGAAAAAATATCGGGAGCTGCTATACAATACAAAAATGCTCCTTCCAGCATCGATGCAATGGCCATTAAATCACTTTCCGGATTTTTGCTGCCTTTCGATTTAATAAATTCATAAAATAAATTAAACATTGGGTCAACTACTTCCGAATAATGTTTTGCAAGGCTTCCCGAAATTTTGGGTTGAAATAAAAGAGAGAACAATAGTTTCCAGTACTGGGGGTTTTCGCGTAAAAGTTTGAAATTTTGTTTGATAAAATACACAAATTCCTCCTCTGTCAATATTCTGTCTTTATTGATATCAAGGCTGGCATAAATCTCAGAAAACCCCTGTGATATAATCTTATTTAGAATTTCGTGTTTGCTTTTAAAATAGTTGTAGGAGAGACCTTTAGAAATGCCCGCTTTGGCTGCAATCTGACTAATAGAAGTTGAGTGGAACCCATTTTCTGCAAATAATTCAAGGGCCGTATTTATTATCAGCTGGCGTTTTTGTTTTCTAATATCATTGTATTGTTCCGGACTGCGCGGCATTTTATTTTGTTGTTGAATGAACGTTCGGTCAAAGTTAATCCCTAATCTTTGTAAAAGCAAGAAAGATGATAAAACGACCGGCTGGACAATGAAAATCAGTATTGTATTTATAAACTTTCGACTATTTTAGTTCAATTTTTAATAAGATTGTGATAATTAACTAAAAAAGACTGGACTTTTTTGTTCTTGCACCATATGTTGCAGGCAAATTTGAAATAACTTACTTTCTTTGGCTTCCGTAAAAAGGAAGAAAGTTATACAGGAATGTTACCTGGTTTTTGTGCAACATTCCTGGTTATAAAAAATACTATATGAAATTATTTGAAGGACATTCTTTCCATATACCGGTACTCGGAGTAGCATATTCTATGGATACGCCTATTGCTGTAGCACCTTATGGAATTTCGTCGGTGATATCGTTGGTTGACGATAACACGATTGAAAAAATGCGCAAATTTTATTGCGAGAAATTCGACATTCCATTTAAAGCCATTACCAAAAAAATGGATGACTTTAGAGCTAAACGAATTTCATCTTACCTAAATGTTGTTGATGAAATTGTAAAACAGAAGGTTGACGAATTAAAGCGGTCGGCTGCCAATGCTGGTGACGAGCTGGAAAAATACATTCAGCTGTTACCCGATACTTCTGCTATAAAACCAAAGTTTAACTGGGCTGATAAAAGTCGCCAGGCAAAGGAAGAGCTTACAAAGTGGGTAAACGAAAAGTTACAAGTTGGCTCAATCGATGTAAATATCATGACTAAGCTGGACCAGGCACATTATAAGAATGGCGAACAGCTGCCCATTGAAAACAACGATGCACATGCTGCCTTACGCGGATATGCCAACAGTAACCTTAGTTCGTCGTTGGTACTTTCGGCAGGTATGAGCCCGCGCTTGTACAGTTACATCGAAAACTTTAAGGACTTTTTCCCTGATTTTAAAGGGATGATTAAGAAGAAAATTATTCTGAAAGTAAGTGATTTCCGTTCGGCTTTTGTGCAGGGGAAAATGTTTGCAGCAAAAGGATTGTGGGTATCTGAATACCGCATCGAATCGGGAGTAAACTGTGGAGGACATGCTTTCCCTACCGATGGTGTTTTGTTTGGCCCTATTTTGGAAGAATTTAAACAGAACCGCCAGAAACTTTACGATACTTGCAGCGAGGCCTATAAAGCTGCACTAGCTAAAAAAGATTTGCCGCAACCCGCCGAGACTCCTGTGATGAAAGTTACCGCTCAGGGAGGTGTTGGCACCAGCGAAGAGCATAACTTCTTGCTCGAACAATACGAAATGGACAGTGTTGGCTGGGCCACACCATTTATGTTGGTTCCTGAAGTTATTAGTATCGATACCGAAACCATGGATCTGCTGGCAAAAGGGAAAGAAAATGACTATTATTTTAGTGGCTTATCGCCGTTGGGTGTTCCATTTAACAGCATTCGCGGTGCATCGATGAGCAAACGACGTTTGCAGCTGGCTAAAGAGGGCACACCCGGTACTCCATGTACAAAAGGATATTTAAAGTACAATACTGAATTTACCGATAAACCTATTTGCACTTCGTCGCGACAATACCAAACCTTGAAACTAAAGGAACTGGAGGGCATGAATTTACCCGAAGCTGAATACAAAAAAGCTTACGATAAAATTATTGAACCCGAATGTTTGTGTGTTGGCCTTAGTGTTTCAAGCATGTTAGCTAAGGGAATGGAAATGAAAGATGACGAAAAAGTTACCATTTGTCCGGGACCTAACCTGGCGTATTTTTCTAAAATTTCGACCTTAAAGGAAATGGTAGACCACATTTATGGGCGTATTAATTTGCTCGATAAGGGGCCACGACCACATATGTTTTTAAAAGAGCTATCGATGTATCTCGATATTTTTAAAGAGCAAATGGAAAGCTTTCAGAAAAATATTGAAGATGTAAAAGCAAAACGTAACCTGGTTAAATTTCAGAAGAACCTATTCAATGGAATTAATTACTACAAAACACTTTTTACCGAAAAGAAAAAAGAGGTAGTTGAGGAGCTGGATAATTTATTGAAAAAATATCCGGTTTTGAATACGGAATTGTAAGATTGATTGAGATATTATAGAAAACGGAGTTCATTTTTATGGACTCCGTTTTTTGTTATTTGATAGTAAGACCTTCAAGGGTTTCAAAAACTTCAAGGTCTTTTAAGTTTATCCCAAATAAAAACTCCCACCGAGGCGGGAGTACAGGAATTTCTTTCCTTCGGCATATAGCCTTATTGTGATAAGATGTAAAATTGAAAAGATATTCAAGGTATAGAAATTCTTGTTTGAACGGCAGATTGTGTTGTGGTCAAAAAGAAACTTAAATGTTATGTTATTTAGAAAAATGTAATCGAAAGTATTCTTATGGTGTTTTTGTGTTTATATTTGAGCCATTAGTTCGAATAATTTTCAACTGAACTTAAAAAAATCGATTCTCGTATGGAAAAGTTAAAAGGCTTCTGTTTGTTGATAGCATTATGGTTGGTTTCGGGGTATTTATATGCACAGAATGCCGATTCGTTGTATGTGGCAAGTCATTATAATAAAAACGAATATTTTATTGAAATGCGCGATGGTGTAAAACTATTTACCGTGGTTTATACACCCAAAAACGAGTTGAAAGAATATCCGATATTAATGCATCGTACCTGTTATAATGTGGCAGGAAGAAGAAATTTTAAACTAAAAAATCCTTCGAAATATTTGATTCGTGATGGTTACATTTTGGTATACCAGGATGTGCGGGGACGTTATATGTCGGGTGGTAAATTTGACAATATGCGACCTAATATTCCGGGTAACAATGTGAAAAACAAAACAGAAATTGACGAAAGTTCGGATACCTACGACACCATTGATTGGTTGATAAAAAACATAAAAGGAAACAATGGCAGAGTTGGCATTTATGGAATTTCGTATCCCGGCTTTTACAGTGCGGCCGCTTTGCCCGATTCGCATCCGGCCTTAAAAGCGGTGTCGCCGCAGGCTCCGGTTTCCGATTTTTTCTTCGACGATTTTCATCATCATGGGGCATTTTTACAATCGTACCTGGGAGCTTTTGCTGTATTTGGCTACCAGAAAGATTCCTTAACTGATAAGGCCTGGTACACCGATAAGTTTTCGCGTTTTTTTGGGAATACGGTAACTGATGCATATCAATTTAACCTCGATTTGGGGCCTTTGACAAATGCGACCAAAAAGTTTCATTACGATAATTTCTTTTGGCAAGAGGTTGTTGAACATCCCAACTACGACGAATTTTGGCAGAAGCGGTCGATTTTACCGCACCTTAAAAACGTAAAACCTGCAGTTTTAACCGTTGGCGGGTGGTACGATGCCGAAGATTTATTTGGTCCGCTGAATATATATAAGGCTATTGAAAACGAAAACCCGGAGGCAAAAAGTACGATTGTTATGGGACCCTGGACACATGGAGGCTGGTCGAAAGAACGCGGGAAGCAAACCGTTGGGCACATTTATTATGGCGATAGTATTTCAACATATTTTCAAAAGGAAATGGAGATGGCCTTTTTTCAGTATTATTTGAAGGACGAAGGGGAAATGACCCTTCCAGAGGCTTACATGTATGATACCGGGAAAAAGAAATGGGAGAAGTTTGCCCAGTGGCCACCGCGAGATGTGGATCCCATAACATTCTCGTTTGCTCAAAATGGAACATTGCTGATGAATGCAAAATTGCAAAGCAACGAAGCCTTTAGTTATGTTAGCGATCCGATGAAACCTGTGCCTTATCGTTCAGAAGTTGAAGGTTTAACCTTTACCCCACGCTATTTTATTACCGACGATCAGCGGCAAGCTTCTCATCGGCCAGATGTTTTAACGTTTAAAACAGAGCCCTTAAATGAGGAGTTAACTATTGCTGGCGAGATTTTAGCAGAGCTGTTGGTTTCAATGACCGGAACCGATGCCGATTTTATAGTAAAGCTGATTGATGTGTATCCCGAAGATCATGAAGATTATGAGCACAATGCCAGCAATATAAAAATGGGAGGCTATCAGCAACTAGTTCGGCACGAAGTTTTTCGCGGAAGATTTCGCGACAGCTATGAAAATCCGAAGCCTTTTGTTCCAAACGAACCTACCAATGTAAGCATTCCTTTGCAGGATATTTTGCATACTTTTAAAACCGGGCATTGTATTATGATTCAAATTCACAGCACGTGGTTTCCATACATCGACCGCAATCCGCAGAAATATGTAGAAAATATTTACGAGGCATCAGAAGATGATTTTATAAAATCAGAAATTACAGTGTATGGTGTTTCAACAGTAAAAGCCGGGGGCGATTTACCCATACTTGAATTGTCGGAAAAATTAGATTAGTTGTTGCTTACGGTTTTGCCAATTTGCGCACAAAACACCCCTAAGTTTTTTAGATACTGTGCGGCCTATACCAATTATCCCGATTTTTTTGCAGTAGGCAGAAAAGGATTATTTCAAAAAAATGTATCAAATGCTCGTGCAAAAAGTAGAATTCCAAGGAAAATACAGAAATGAACAATCTTTAAATCAAAAATTCTGGAAATAGTCCGCTATTACTTCGAAATTTAGAATTCAAATCTTATACATTTCTGTATATCCGAGCTTAAAAAATAGTAGTCGAATTTTGGTTCATAAAACATTTCTTAATTGGTAACGACGATCAGGTATTTTGTAATTTCCCAAAAATCGTCTTTGTTATCAATAAAAAGGGTATCTGCGCTTTTGTTTCCGGTAACATGGTAAGAGCCAGGTGTATGTATTGAAAGTAACTTGGCCCTTTTACTTAATAGCGGAATGTAATTCATATTACGTCTGTCGATGGTAGTAAAATACTCGTGATTTAAATTATCTTTTAGTACATGTGTTTGTCCGATGCCCAAAATACCACCTGTTTTTTCAAGTACACCAGCCTCTCTAAGTTCTTTTGGCGAGCCTAATGCATAAAATGCCTGATTCATTTGGTCGCTTTGTGCAAGAATTGTCTGAACTTTTTCTTCGTATTCCGATTCCATTCGGGTCATCTTTTCCGATAGTTCTCCGATATTAAAATTGAGGTCTTGTATGGCTTCATTCAGAATAACAATTTCTGCATCTTTTTCACGATTTTGGTTCTGAACATTGGTCAGCATAACTTCTACAGCTTCCAAATTATCAATTCGAATGGAGGAACTTCTTAACTTACTTTGTAAGGATTTTATTTGTTCCCTGTTTGTATCGAGCAGTTGATTTATGAGCTGAATACCTTCTAATATTTTAAATTTCTGACTTGAATTTGTCTCCATTGCCTGATTCGAAGGGATAGTTAATGAGCGTTCAATAGAATTTATTGAATCAAGATTGGCCTGAATCTGGTTGTAACCGTCTAAAAATACCATAATGGAAGAATCGCGCAGTTCTATTTCATTTCCGAGACTATCGTTTTTAAGATTAAGAACCTGAACTTCTTTTTTGTAATTGTGGCACGAAGCAAATATAATTACACCAATAAATAAAAAGAGTAATTTTTTCATTTCGTTTCATTAGTGTCCGGTAAAAAATTACCGGGCAGTAAATTTTAGTAAACCACCCGGTATGTCTATTTTTAGTTTACCACAACAAAAAGATAGACATGGGTAAAAATACAATTTTTAGCGGACAGCCTATATTTAATCAGCTGT
>JBFHFE010000041.1:0-49266 GCA_041583785.1 Draconibacterium sp.
AAATACAAATATCAACATTCGCTATTTCCTGAAATACAGGGGGCTTACTTTTGAAAATGAAAAATACCTGATTTGAATATCAGGATGTTATAGATAAAAAATTAAACAAAATCCGGTTTACCGGACAACAATGATTTTAAAATTATTCTAATTGTATATCCGTTTTAATGCCAGTCCGCAAATTGCTTCTCCCTGTTTACCCCAACCCTAAAGGGAGCAGGGACAATCAATTCGCTCCCTTTAGGGTTGGGGTAACGAATTGATATTCTGAATCAAAGTAAAATTGGTAGTATCTAACCGGAGAAGCACATTATTCTACTCCCCCTTTTTTTATCTCAACCAAACCGGAATGGAATCGTTTTTGGCCCATTCTATAATTCTTTTATCCAATTTGTCTGGAGTATATTCTGTTTTTCCGGCTGGAATAGCATCAGTATCCGGCAAGAATTTCTGAAGTTGTGCAATTACATCGGCATAAGCTTTATCGCCGGCCAGGTTAACATGCTCTCCCGGATCTTTTTGGTGGTCGTATAACTCCTCGCCCCCATCGCGGTATTTTATATAGCGCCAGTTATTGCTACGCACTGCATGGTTTTTATAGTACCAGGTATTTAATACCGGTTTATCCCATTCCATATCCGGATTTTCAAGCAAAGAAATCAGGCTATTCCCTTCGAGTTTTTTATTTTTTGGCAGCTTGCATAAATCCATTAAGGTTGGGTAAATATCGAGCAAACTAACTGCTTTATTACACGTTTCACCCTTTTGTTTTGTTCCCGGCAGTTTGAAAAATAGCGGCACTCGCGTTGACTCTTCCCAAAGAGCTTGTTTTCGGAAATGACGTTTTTCGCCTAAATGCTGCCCATGATCCGACCACAATACAATTATCGTATTGTTTGCATTGGGGCTGTTCTCAAGCGCTGTAAGCACCTTCCCAATCTGATCGTCGACAAACGATACGCAAGCCAGGTACGAGTGAACCAACTCGGGCAATATTTCTTTTTTACGGTTTATGTCGTACCAGCCACCCAATGGTGTTCTTCCAAAGGCTATGGATTTTCCCATCACCGGAATATCATTAAATTCATCTTCAGGGATAACAGGTACTTTTATTGAATCCTTATCATACAAATCGAAATATTTTTGAGGCGCAGTGTAGGGCACATGCGGACGAATAAAGCCACAGGCCATAAAAAAGGGCTTGTCCTGTTTTTTTGTAATCTTATCAATCGTCCAGTTGGCTATTTGCTCATCATACATTCCACCTTCCGGAATTTCCTCGTCCGAGAGCGGACCTCCGCAAAGT
This sequence comes from Draconibacterium sp., assembly GCA_041583785.1. Lineage (GTDB taxonomy): Bacteria > Bacteroidota > Bacteroidia > Bacteroidales > Prolixibacteraceae > Draconibacterium. Next base: position 1,307 of record JBFHFE010000041.1, read on the forward strand.
GAATAAAAACGGTTGACAGGCATGTAGTTCTCCAGAATATTTTCTTCGCCATAGAGTTGTACCAATTGTCCACCGTCTTTGGTAAAAGGATAAAACATTTTTCCACGGTAACCAAAACCGGCCTTTTCGATATGTTCTTCCATATTTTCCCAAAAGCCTGGGGCGTAATCGGTCCAAAAGTCATCCGTTTTATCCGGGTAATCCGTTCTTCCATCGTGAAAGACCTTTCCGGCCGCATAGGTAGAATATCCATTGTTTTTTAGATACTCGGGAAGCATGGCGTGACCTTCCATAACCTCATCGTAATTTTTGCGCATGGCGGCAGTCGATGCATACCACCCCGAAGTTGAGGGATGAATACCACTTAACAGTGAGTTTCGCGATGCCGTACAAACCGCTTGCGAACAGTGCGCATTTGTAAAGGCAACACCTTGTGCGAAGAGCTTGTCGAGATTTGGAGTAATGGCCTGCGAATGCCCACCAAGCGGCTCTATCCAATCATTTAAATCATCGACAGAAATAAACAGGACGTTGGGTTGTTCAAATTTAGCTTCCTTTTCAGAATTTGTACACGCTGAAAATACTGCTAAAAGTAAAATAGAAATTAGAAATCGTATCATATCAAGTAAATTAAACTGTTCTTTGATGCTTAAAATAAATCAATCGTATAAGTTCCGTTAGGGATATTAACACTGACACAATTGGAATCCAAAATTTCAACAGAAACTTTTCTCCCATCCAGTTTTACAGCTGAAATATCAGGAGCGTAAAAGGTCACTTTGCTTCCGGAAGAAACTATTTGGCCGCTCATTCCTTTTCCATCTGTCGTAGTATTCATATAAAGTGCAACGGGTTCATCTGATTTAAAACCGGTTTGAATATCCTGTCCCGATATAAATGATGTGCCTTTTACAAAATAGAAAATAAATTCTCCGGCGGCTTTTCGATAGAGAATATTTTCCCCCTGAAAAGTTTCTGTACCATTTTGTCCCGTGGAGTTTCCATCAGAGGCCAGGGCTACATCAACAGCCTGGTTTTGGGTAATTTGGCTACCTGTATAATTGCCTCTTGCTATTCTTGTCAAATCTCCTGTTTTATGGGTTTTATCTCCCGGAAAGAAAACGGTAAGAATATTTGCTTGCTGATTGTTTGTGTTATAGTTGACATACATATAATCGGCAGCATAACCAAAGCCTGACCTGGCCTGATTTGCAGTTCTCTTTATCTCAACCGAGGAAGGAGCTGTGCCTAAAAAGGTAGTTAACGTGGCTTCATTTTCAGAATACAAACGAGGCCCCGTATTTCCTTCTTCTATTTTTATTTCAGAAAAGTATTCTGTTGCATTCTGAATAATATTTAACGTCGCTGCGTTGGGGTGCCACGCAACATTAACGTTATCCCCGGGCTTGTCGGTACGTACATGGTCCATCACCACATAATAGCCATTAACACCATTTGCTGGCTGCACAAAAACAACATCCCGGAAGTGAGTTCCAGCGATAGCTTCTGAACTGCCCCCTCTGAAATATTCAACATTTTGCCCTACCAGTCCTTCGACAATACCATCTCCCACTTTTGATGCATGTCTTTCACCTCCTGTCATCAAGGTATTCGCAGATTCTGAATCGCTATGCATAAAATCGAAAGTGGCTGTTGCTCCGTTTTCAGTCACATCCACATCTGGTCCATTGTACCCTGCATTGCGCATTAATATTTCCCCATATCCGGCCATGGCCAGCGCGTTCACCTCAAAATGAGTATGGTATTCTGTATTGCCTGTTAAATTCAGCATGCTCATATAAAGCGCATTGGTTGACTGTTCTTTGGATATTAAAGCGGCATAATTTTTAAATAAGCGGCTGGGTGCCAATTCTGCATCAGCGGTATTAAATTCTATGGGATTATTATTTGCCGCAGAACCCGCCATAACTAAATAATTTGACAAGTGCCCTTTTAACGTTCCCTCCGAAATACCAGCACCTTCGCGCAATATCCACATGGCATATTTGTAGGCTTCCGCAGAAAAGCGGGCAGCCGAAACAACATGCGGCGATACAATGATATTTCCATCCTCAATGTCCCAGGGCTTCTGGCTTTCAGTATTTCGCGAATCGCCATAGAGCAAAATTCGTCCAAAGGGAGTCGTGGCATAGCCATACATAAATTCCTTTAGCCCAACAATTCCCGGATTTGTGTAATATTCGTTGTAGCCCATATATTCCATTATATCAGCGGTGGTATTTTTAGCGGCTCGTTCAATGGAATTCCACCGTTGCACACAGTAGCCATTGCCGGCAGGTGAAACACCATCGTTGGGCATATAATGCTCCGATAATCCGATTTCCCACTCTACTTTTGCTGCCAAAAATTTTTCTTCATCACCCATGTATTTGTACCACAGCATTCGCATAGCCCATGCGTGGGGATCCCATTTCCCAATATATAAAGCCATAATTTTCTCTTTAAGCCAGCGCTCGTATTCTGAAAGCACAGCAGGCACCAGGTCATCCCGGATAACATCGAGAGCCAGAACAGCATAAAATAATTCATGCGAAGGAACAGATGAAGTAGCCGCTCCAGTTCCAATTTTCATGGTCTGTATTCTGGTTTCGAATTTATTCTGAATATTGGCTATGTAGGTGGCTTTATTATCCGGGTCGAGGATATAGGCCAAAGCGTTCGCCCCTAAAACATCGCGGCTTGAGCCTTCCTTTTTTGCGGTTTCGAGGGCACTGGTTTTCATGGCTCCAAACATCTCCGAGGTGCTTGCCAGTTTTCTCCAATAGGAGTAGTCGGTGGTATCTATAATGTTGCCAGCCATACTTTTTTGCAGTGAAATGGCTAGGCAAAAAATTACCAAAAGAACTAGAAGAAGATTGAAATGTGTTCGTTTCATCTGTTTGTTTCTTTGGAGTAAATTACTCCACAATAAGTTTTACCATTTGGAGCAGACCATTGCTGCTGATTGCTTTTACAATATAAACACCAGCATGTAAACCATCAAGTTGTATAGTTAAACGATATCTGCTTATATTATCGTATTCCTTTATTTTTTTACCTTGTAAGGAACTAATGGTAACTTGTTCCAAAGTCGCACTGCTGTTTAAAACAACATAACTGTTTGCCGGATTCGGATAAATACTAATCCATGCATTGTTTTCAGTATCAATAATACCGGTAACATCGTCACTTTGAACATATTCGAAAGGCCCAATGTCAATAGCCGAGCCCGATACCGAGTTGTCATTTTTGAAGTCGAACTCCGGAATGAAAGTATATTCGTTCACATCTCCGGCATCAATGGCAGGCGATTCCTCCTGAAGATTAAACATATTTAAAAATGCAGGGCTGAGTTCGCCGGTAGGAATGCCATCATCGTCTAACAACACATAACCACCAATATCGGAATCGGGCAAATAATCATCAGAAAATAAAGGATCGGCCACCACTTTATTATCATCGTCGGGATACTGATCGTCGGCAACGATTCCATAGTAAAGGTTATTCGAATAGTTACATCGTTCGACCCGACTGTCAGTCCAGTCCACATCGGCAATAAACCTTCCGTTGTTTTGTTCAGCATAAAAAATATTGTTGGTAACCCGAGTATCGGTTGGTCCTGAAGGAGTATCACCGTGCAAATGCTGAAATACCAGTCGGTTTGTGTCTGCCATATCGTAATAAACCAAGTTGTTAAAAATTATCGCATTTGTATTGTTGTTGCACAAACGCACACTGTTGTGCCCGTTGTTGGCCAAAACATTATAGCGAATAATGGTACTGTCGTTAAATGAAGTACTAAAACGCCCACCGGTGGTAATAACACCGCCATATTCGTTGTCGTGACAATAATTGTATTCAATCAGGGTATTTTTTGTACGGATATCCGAATCAATTCCAGCACCGTCACCCTGCCCGGTTTGCCACTGGGTAAAACACGATTCGTTGTAACGCCAAATAGCCCCTGTTGTTTTCGAGTTAAAACAAGCGTTGTTCGAACCTTCACCAATTGAGCAGTAATAGAAAAGATTGTACTCCATTATTGGATCTTCTGCCGTACGGATTATAATTCCCTGGGCATAAATGTTTTCGAAGCGGTTTCTGCTGAATACCATATTTTTGCTGGGCACAAAATTATGTACATAATCAGAACTGGATGTTCCCTCGCCGTTGTCGTCCCAGTCAGAATCGAAATTCAGGCTTGTCCAGTGCGAAGTATTTGATGTTCCTGTATTTGAACAATTCAGGAAAGAACACTGGTCAACGAGCACATCATCAAAATACGTTTGTACATCGTCGCCACGAATGTGAAATAGTAGACCTCCTGCTTGCTTGGAATCGTCGCTGTTATCATAAACGCCACTTCCTTCGCCATCGGTTCCGGTAATATCAGCGAAATCGATATTGGTAAAGTGAAGATGATTTAGCTCACCAAAATTATCGGCAATCACCGAAATACCTTTTAGTATTCCTCCTTTCTCAGAACCTTCGTTGCTGATGTATAAATTCGAGATTTCGATGTATTCCTGGTTAAAAAGCTGAATTACATAATTCACAGCACCACCGCCATTCAGCGCCGGTTTGTCACCGGTTCCGTAGGCTTCAATCGTTATTGGATTACTATCCGCACCCGAGCCGTTGAAAAAAAGTTGCTGTTGTTCCCACACACATCCGCGTTTCAATTTTATGATTGTACCTGCTCCAAAGGTGATATCCTGTAGTTTGGAAATATTTTGCCAGGGTGTATCTTCCGAGCTCCCGTCGTTGCTGTCGTCGCCAAGTTCATTATCGATATAATAAGTTCCGGTATACACTGTGGGCTCGGAATATGTAGTTGTTTCTTCACCAATCAATAGTTGGGGAGGATTCCCTGATGCATCCTTTGAACTAAAACCCACATAAGCTCCTTCGTTTTCTTTCACCACCAGCGTAAATTCATCTTGATTATTGGCCAGCGCCTCGTTAAAGGCCTCGCTAATGTCAAAGGTCGTCTCTTCTATTCCTGAAATTGGATACACGCCTATGCGCTGCGAAGCTACGGGTTTATCGTCGCCAGAAATCGTGCTTTCCGACCAGTCATCATTGGCGTCGATTTTGTACAAAGAAACAGATGTTGTTCTGCTCAGGCTATCCACATAAAGTTGAAGGAGTACCTTCTTACGGGCTTCTGTTATGCTGCTAATATCGAATTTCAGGTAGCTGTCGATGCAATATTTCACAGTTGTATGATGCTTTACAGCAAGGTCGTCCTCGTTGCCATAGTTATTCAAATATTTCGACGTACCCCAATAATACACTTTTGCGTCTTCGGTAACCGGAATTGAAGTATAACTTTCCGTTTCGCCGGTGATTACCAGCTGGGGAGTGTTACTACTAGCTTCTTTGCTGTTAAAAACTACGGTTGTAGCATTCATATCAGCATCAGCCAACAAAAAACTAATAAACTTATCTCCCTCTGCCTCAGCAGCTACCAGGTCGCTTACATCCCATTCGCAATACACCCCTTCGTTCGAAACAGAGCTTGTTGCAATGCTGCTACTTTCAGTAGGAATAGAATCCCAGGTTACGGTGCTTTCGTTCCAGTCATCGGTAATTGCGTAAACAGAAATATCCACTGTTTTGGTTTGGCTAACATACAACCTGAGCACGGCCTGGCTTACCACGTCTATCTCCGAAAGGTCGAACTGTAAAATTGTCTTTCTATTGTTGTTGGCATTATCCGTTGCTTTTATCCTCAATTCAGTGTCATCGCCATAATTGATTCCTGAATTCTCTCCACTTCTAATGTAGGCGTCATTAACAGGGCTAAGAGTTGTTTGAGCCACTACTTGATTTATTTCAAAAACAAACAGATTCCCTGAAAAAATCAGGGTTAAAAGAAGTGTCCGCAATAAGAGTTGCGCTGTATTTAAGTTCATTTTAATAAGGTATTTAAATAAGTTTTAGTTTTTTCTGATTACTGTTTTAGGCCCATAACCCAATGAGCGTAAGCTTATAAATTTCGTCTTGCGTAGTGCTTTTCATTAAAGGAATATTCCAACAAAATCGTTTTCGTAAAAAATAGTTTCTCTTAACTCCCAAGTTTTGCTCCGGCCAATTTTCTTTTGATTTAGTTGACCATGACTGTTGTACACCCAACAAAAGGATAGCTCAACAAATTCGATTCATTCTGAAGACATCTTTCAAACGGCTTCTTCATATAAACCGATAGTACGCAAGCCAAACAAAAGCTTTTACCTCAACCAAAGCGGAATGGAATCATTTTTAACCCACGACTTTAATCGTCTATCTAAATTATCGCCTGTCCATTCGGTTTTTCCGGCGGGCAGGGCGTCGGTTACGGGTAACGATTTTTGCAGTTTTGCAATTACGTCGGCATAAGCAGCATCTGCTGCCAGGTTATTATGTTCGCCAGGATCTTTTACATGATCGTACAATTCCTCGCTTCCATCGCGGTATTTTATATATCTCCAGTTATTACTCCGCACAGAATGGTTTTTGTAGTACCAGGTGCTTAAAACCGGTTTGTCCCATTCTTTTTTGGGATTATTTATGAGTGGTGTCAAACTGTTGCCCTCCAGTTTTGGAGCAGTGGGCAGGCCGCAAAGTTCAACCAGGGTTGGGTAAATATCGAGTAAACTAACAGCATTTTCACTTTTCATCCCGGCGTTCTGTTTTCCAGGGAGTTTAAAGAACAGCGGCACTCTTGTCGATTCTTCCCAAAGGGCTTGTTTGCGCCAGTGCTTTTTCTCGCCCAGGTGCTGCCCGTGGTCCGACCACAATACAACAATGGTATTGTCGGCATATTTACTGTGTTCGAGTGCCTTTAATACTTTCCCCAACTCGTGGTCGACAAATGAAACACAAGCCAGGTAGCCATAAACCATCTCTTTCCAGTAGTTATCGCTTAAGTGTGTTACAGCATAATGGTCGCCGGTTTTTATGGTTCCAAATGCTATCGATTTTCCCATATTCGGGATGTCGGCCATTTCATCTTCAGGAAACTCGGGAATTTTTATTTTATCCAGGTCATATAAATCGAAAAATTCTTTTGGTGCCGTGTACGGTACATGCGGACGTACAAAACCAACGGCCATAAAAAATGGTTTTTCGTAGTCTTCATTCAATTTATCTACGGCCCACTCCGAAATCAGTTCATCAAACATTTTTCCTTCGGGCATATCGTCACGGTCGAGGGCTCCATAACAAAGCGAGTGCCCGTTAGCAAAGTCTTTTCCATAGTGATTAACAATTTGGCTACCCTCTTTTGGGAAAGGATAAAATTTTGTTCCGCCATAGCCATCGCCACGATCTTTTAAGTCTTTGGGAACTTTATAATTCGGAGCAATTTCATCCCAAAAATCAGCAGTCCGGTCTTTATAATCAGAAACTCCCTGGTGAAAAATCTTTCCAACGGCCAGTGTTTTATAACCATTGTCTTTAAAAAATTGAGGCAGCATTTTATGCTCGCCCATTACCTGGTTGTAGGTCTCTCGCATGGCCGAAGTGGAACTGTACCATCCGGTTGTTACAGGATGCAGGCCGCTGAGCAAGGAGTTGCGAGAGGCCGTGCAAACCGCTTGCGAACAATGGGCGTTGGTAAACAAAACCCCTTCCTCAAATAACTTATCCATGTTAGGCGTTTTTACCTGAGGATTTCCGTTTAACCCACCAATCCAATCGTTTAAATCGTCGATTGAAATAAACAGCACATTAGGTTGTTTTATATTTGGCGGGGTATTAGAAAGTTTACAACCCACTAAAATTAGGGGCAGTAAGAAAAAGATACAAATTCGGTTCATGGTTTAGCTTATTTAGGTTTTTAGTCTTTTTGTATAAGCTCCTGCATTTTAATTGCGTAACGTGTACCAAGTAACTTCTGGCTGGCAGCATCGAAATGTGTACTATCGATGGTACTCGTCCCTTCTGAAGTGGCCACTCCTACATGTTCAATTTCATCAGGAAGTTGCAATATCATTTCATTAAAATCTATCCTTTTAACTTTATCTTCAGAAAGCTGCCCAACAACTACAGGTAATTCCGGCAGGTTAAAATCAGCCCTCAGGGCTTCAATCAGGGCAATAATTTTTGGAGTATACGAATCATATTTTGAAGCATCAGATTCTCCCTGATGCCAAACTATTCCTTTTAATTCGCCAAACTCCAAGGCTGCTTTGGTTTGTTTTACAGCTTCGTTATAAAAATCGCCATTAGGAGCCCACTCTGCAATACTTGTTCCCCCCTTTGCATTCACCACCAGACCAATTGTTTTACTGGCATTGTTTTCAATCATTGTCTTTGCAAAATGATAACCAGGCCCCAGTTTCTGCATTGAAATATCTTTGCGGATAGTCGAATATTTGTTTAATGGATTGGCGGCCTTTTCCCATTCATTATCGGCAACACCTGTAAACAAATACACATTTTGCAGCGTATCTAAATCGCTGCCGGAGATTGGAGCCCGGCCTGCCATATTCGACTGACCAATAAGAAGGTAAATGTCGAGATTATTGTTTGACAAATCATCGTTTGAACACGATTGAATGAATAACGAGCAGCATAAAACTGCGACGAATAATAAGGAATATTTAAACATGAATTAAAATTTTATTGTTTATCGAAATGGTCGACTAAGTTATAAACTTGTGTATTAATTTCTTTCATTTTGTCGAGCATTGGCATCCACGGAACATAACGGTTGCTTACAATTCCTTTGTTGGCATCTACATTCGACGGGTCAACTCCTTTTTGGTTCGGGTCGTTATCGATGTATTTAAAATAATGCCACCCCACGCAGTTTTTCGATTCGAGTAAAGCCAGGTTGTAATTCTGATAAAACAATCCGCGGTCTTCCTGTGTACGTACTATCCATCCGGCACCACTGATATTACCCATTCCTGAATCTTCGCCTTTGGTGTAATATTCGGTAACAATAAATGGGCGGCCGGTCCAATCGGTCCACTCGTTTACATGAGCCGAGTCGGGTGTCCAATGGTTGTAGTAATTATTAGAAACAATATCGAGGTGCTTGCCAATTGCCCGCATAAATTTCTCGTGGTGTTTTTCGTCGGCATAAAAACGCGCCCCAATGTACATGTGGTTCGGGTCGTATTTCTTAATGGCTTTGGCAACAATTGAAAAATACTTTTCACCCACCAGAGCCATAAACTCCTCACGGTGTTCATCGGTTATTTGGTCTTTTGTAATGCCCTTTTCTTTCAACCAGTTTTCGGCAGCAAGCCTTCCGGCTTCGTTTTCGGGCAGGGCTAAATAATTATCGATAGCCTTAAATTTAAAAGGCATTTCGTTGTCGGAAAAATAACCAAAAAGGTTTGAGTCATCTTTGTAGTCCAGCAATTGTTTGGCATGTTTATAGCAGAAGGTTTCAAATTCCGGGTCGAATACAAAAATGGCATCGTTAGGGTAACCGGTGTGTCCGGCCTGCTGGTATGTTCCGCCGCGTTTTCTTCCGTAACTGCTCATAAAGTTCCAGTTAATTGTGTAGGCCATGGGCTGCTCTGCCGTTTTATTGTATTCAATAATCGCTTCGTGATCTGACCACGAGCCGGCACAATTAAATCCATAATCCTGTAACATGCCTATGGTTTCCTTCATCCAGTTTTCTTTTGTTCCAAACTTCTCTTCCAAAGCTTTTTCCATTCCCTCCGAACCTTTTGCGTTAAGGCTGTTTAGGGCAATATTTACGTAGCGGAAACCCAGCGGGTCGACTCCCCACCAGCGGTCGCCAATTTTTTTTACATGAAAAAATCCGGTGGCTTCTTCTTTAAAATTGGTGTTGCCACCATATTTGCTGATTTTCTGCAATTCTTTTGGAGCTTTATACCCAGCCAATAATTCAACCGTACGGGTTTTAAAAGGTTGATATTCGTTGTAGGTTCGTGTGCCATCGTCGTGGTAAACCCGGGTTTTGGCATCTACCATTATGTATTGTTGCTCTGGTGCTTGCTTTTGTTTTTTTGAGGTGGGTGAGCAAGAAACAATAAAGAAAATAACTATGATGAGGAAAGATATCTTTTTCATAAGAATGATATTAATGAGATTCACTTTAGGTGGTTCACGCCGTGACTGATTTTAAAAATTACTTCGTGAATGAACCGTGTTCATACTTTCTGTTATTCCCCGGTTTGACCCCCGGGGAATTTATATTTAATCCTTTCAGGATTATTATTCGTGACTATTGAAAGGCACTCTACCACTGGTAATCTTTTCCTTCGCGGCTCAGTCTCCACGATTCTTTAATTTCTTCCAGTTTTGCCTTCATTTTCGAAAAAACTTCGGGCTCTTCTTCTGCCAGATTATTCGATTCTGTTGGATCGGCTTCCAAATCGAACAGCATCATTTCCATGCCCACTTCGGGATTACAAATTTTATACTGACCATCTATAAAGGCATATAATTCAGTGTTTTTGTACAAACGCTGGTAACCGGCTGCAAAAGGCACTTGTCTTTGGGCTGATTTTCCATCAAGCATTGGTAGCAAACTTATGCCATCGAGAGGAACTTTATTTGGAACTGGAATTTCCAGCATTTCGAGGATCGTTGGAAAATAATCGCTAGTACAAGCTGTAAAATCAGTGGTTTGACCGGCCTCGATATGCCCGGGCCATTCGATAACAGAAGGAACCCGCAAGCCTCCTTCCCAGGTTTGGTGTTTGTGTCCGCGGTAAGGACCGGCAGAAGCAATACCGGCTTTGGCCAAGGGATCGGAAGGGCCATTGTCGCTACAGAAAAACAGAATTGTATTTTCGTCCACGCCTTTTTCTTTTAAGAATGCTTTTAAGCGGCCAATCTGTTCGTCCATGGCGGTAATGCAGCCATATAAATGTTGTTTTCCTTCTGGTAAATCGGGGTACTTTGCCAGATATTCAGGTCCGGCTACAACGGGCTCGTGCGGCGTATGAAACCAAATGGTTGCCAGGAATGGCTTTTCTTCGTTGATTGATTTTTCGATAAAAGGGATTGCCCTGTCCATGATGATGCGGCTGTCGTCGCCATCGAGGTTTTCGGTTTCAGGAACACCATTGTGTACGTAAATGGAACCACCCCATTTGCCGTCTTTCCCTTTTCCAAAACCTTTCCAGTTGTCGGGATAAATAGTTGGATTCCAGGTTGGCACTGCACTTTTTGTGGCAAATACCTCTTCGAAACCATGATGCCATGGTGGCGAATAATTTCCGCGCGATTCAACTTTATCAGCTTCAACCCAGCCCAGATGCCACTTTCCGAAGAACCCGGTAGTATATCCTTTCTTTTTCAATACTTCGGCAATGGTTGTTTCGGCATGGCGCATGGCACCGGTATGTGCCGCAAAAATTCCCTGGCGAAAGGGAGCACGGCCAGTAAGACAACTTGCCCGTGTTGGCGAACAGAGCGGAGCTGCTGCGTAAAAATTGGTAAACCGAATGCCGGCATCGGCCATTTTATCGAGGTTGGGGGTAATAATTTTGTCATTACCATTGAAGCCCACATCACCCCAGCCAAGATCGTCGGCCATAATCATAATAACATTGGTTTTTTGGGCCTGGGCAGGGAATAAATATCCTGTAATCCCCAAAAGAAACAGAAAAGAAACAACCTTTAATATATTCATTTCGAACAGATTTTAATTCTATTTTAAAAGTATGTTGGAGGAAAGGATGGGAGCTCTTCGAGCGCCCATCCAAAACTATTGAAGTATTAAACTATGCTAATTATAACCCGGATTTTGTTCCATGGTTGCTCCTGTATTTGCATCGATAATTCCTTGTGGAATTGGAAACAAATTGTTGTACTCATATACCATACTTTCATCAATACGAGGATTGTATTTAACCGTCCACTCATAGAATTTGCCGGTCCGGTTTAAGGTATGTCTTCGATATTCCTCGCTAACCAGTTCTCTCGAACGCTCTTTTAAAATAACATCAAGCGTTATCTCATCACCACTTAGTTCTGAAGCATTCGAACGTGTTCTAACCGCGTTCAAATAAATAGCTGCCTCATCGGTTTTCCCCTGATTCATTAAAGCCTCAGATGCAAGCAAATATGTTTCGGCCAGGCGCATAAACATTTGGTCGTCATACTGTCCGGCTTTCGATGCATTATCAAACACTTCAGGGTCGTTGTATTCCCATTTGCGTACCCATGGCCACAAATAATGGTCTTCCAAATCATCGGCATCATCATAATCCATATTGGTATATTTCACCGTATCGAAGGTTGTAGCCGCAGCATCAGCAGGAAAGATATAATACTTTTTCACGCAATGCTCCGAGTATCTGTCGTCAGTGTCTTCGTACCAGGCAAAAGCAGAATCAGAAACTGAAATACGTCCAGCTCCCTTGCCGCCATTATAGGTGTACAAGGTGTCAAGGTTCAGTTTTTTCAGTACACTGTTTTTGGCATAATAGGTAATCCAGGTATTTTTCATGTACACATATGCACTACCCACTACATCCGAATAGGCATTATTCATTACCCAAAGTACTTCTTCGTTACCGTCTTCAGGCATTGGATTATCAAAGATATCGGAGTAAGCACATCCATCTTCGGCCTCATTCACTCCAAAACGTTCCGTCATTAAACGGTATTGACCATTGTTTATTACGCTCAAGGCTTCCGTTGCCGCATCCTCGTCTTGCCCCATTTCTAAGTAAAGTTCGGCCAGCATGGTACTTGCCACAGCGCTGTTTACGTAGCCGGTTTCTTCAATTATATCGAGGTTGTCGCGGGCATAGGTAAGGTCGATTTCCATTTGCGCGTTAATTTCATCAACCGAATTACGTTCCCAGTCGTCGCGGTAGGTTGTTCCCGAAATTTCTTCGAGGCTTAAAGGCACAGCTCCCCAGCCATATTTCAGGTGACGGTATGCCCAGGCACGCATCAGCCTGGCCTGTGCAATAATATAACTTTGGTTGGCCGAATTCTCATCATCGGTGGTACCCATCCAGTCGATGTCGTAATTCTCGGCACGATTAATAATCATGTTAGAGGCATTAATTATTTTATACAACCAGTTAAAACTTGCTGAAACCAAACCGTTTTCAGAGTCCATATCGTTGTAATCGTTAAATTCAGCGGTAGTACCGGTTGAATTATTTATAAAACAATTGTCGGTTCCCATTTGCCACATTGCGGCCCGGGTTACATTGTTTGAACTTTCGCGTTCGGTACGAACCAATGCGTATAAAGCGTTTGTACCGTTTACAAAACCATCGTAGTCGACAAACAGATTATCAGCAAAAATCTCATCTACCGGATCTTCCGATAAAAATTCATCTTCGTTACACGAATATTGTAAGAAGCATGAAAATATTGTAAGTAATATCAGTAATTTTTTCATCTCATTATTTATTAAAATTGTGAAAGGTATTCGATGGAACTCGCAAATAATAATTCTCCTGTGTGTAAAATTTACTATAAGCTCGTTTCATTTTGTTTATCATTTATAGTATTATAAACCAATTTTAACACCGAACATATAGGTTGTTGTCTGTGGAACTTCCAACTGATCACTGAATTCAGGATCCAAACCAATCCAGTTGGTCCAGGTAGCCAGGTTTTTTATATTCATAAATACTTCCACATTATTCAGTTTATATTTTTGAATCTTTTGCTTAGGTAAACGGTAGCTGAGGGAAATATCCTGTAACCTTAAAAAGTTGTTTTTTCTATAGTAACTCATACCATAAGGGTAAACTTCTGCACCAATCCCATTTCGAGGATATACATTGCTATGATTTTCTTCTGTCCAGAATTCCATATTATATATATTTCTACGCATACTAATAGAATTGAGGCTAAGCAGGCTGTTTGATTTTGTTTTTCCAACTATAGTATTCAAAAAGAAACTCAATCTCCAGTTCTTATATTGAAAGGTATTGGTCATTCCTGCCATAAAATCAGGTATTGTACTTCCGATTACTTGTTTATCATCTGTGTCAATATCTCCGTCTTCATCAACATCTTTGTATTTGAAGTCTCCTGCAACTACATCTCCCTGAGGAGTATCTTCCTCATCTTCCTGATATATTCCGTCAAAGACATAATCGTAGTTTACATCAATAGGCTCACCAATAAACCACTTATTATCCACATCATCAATATAATTTCCATCATCGTCGGTTAATCCAACATTTACAATTTCGGATTCGTAATGAGCGATAGTGAAATTGGTCGTCCATTTAAAATCGGATTTATGGATGTTAACTGAAGAGAACTGAAATTCAATTCCGTTGTTTTTGGTTTCCCCAATATTTTGTGTGATAGAACTGGTTCCGTTTACATTTGAAATAGATTTATTTAATAATAAATCGGTTGTATTCGACCAGTACATATCAACCACTCCTCTTAATCGGTTGTTAAACAAAGCGAAGTCAAGACCGGCATTGAACGAAGCTGTTGACTCCCAGCCAAGAGAAGGATCACCGATGCTACTTGGATAAAATCCATACAAGGTGCCATCATCGGAGTCTACAAAATCGGTACTTGATAAAGTTGCAAGAGTAGAATAAGCATCAACCGCCTCGTTACCATTTATCCCGTACGACAAGCGTAATTTTAAGGCATCTACTTTATTAATGTTGCTCATAAACGATTCGTTGGCAATATTCCATCCAAGAGCTACAGACGGGAAGATACCAAATTTATTATCCTCGCCAAATGCCGAATAACCATCGCGACGAACGGTTGCAGTAAACAAATACCTTGAATCGTAGGTGTAATTGGCACGAAGCATCTGCGAAATATGAGTTGTTTTCTCGTAACCATCAGTTGCTTCAACCAAGTCGGCATAAGCTGCCTGATAATAGGTCATTACATCATTTGGGAACCCTTCGGCACTTACATTATGTTGTTCAGTCCATTCGCTTTGCGCACTGTATAAACCAGTTAAGAAAATGGAGTGTTTGCCGAATTTATTTTTGTAGCTAACAATATTTTCAAGAATCCAATCTTCGTCGTAGCGGTTGTTCGAGTCGCTGCTTCCGCCTACCTGAAGGCCAACATAAGTATCTGTTCCTCGGTAGGTTTGTTGCAATCGCGAACGGTAGTCGTAGCCCGAATTTAACGTATACGATAATCCTTTTACAAAAGGCACATCAACCAATAGGCTGTTATTTGTTATTATACGACGAGTAATATCGCTGTTCTCGTAAAGAGTAGAGTTCATTGGGTTGGCAGAGTACACTCCATCATCCCAGGTTTCCATAGTATATGAACCATCTTCTTCGTAGGCTTCTCCCAACGGGTTCATTCTAAAAGCAGTCTCAAAATCGGCATCAACACCACTACGATCGTAATAACCATACTGTGTATTGGTTGTGAATTTTAACCAGGGAGTAAGCTGGTGGTCCAAATTAATACGGAAGGTATAACGCTGAAAATCATCACCAATCGAAATTCCTTCGGCATCGATATAAGACAAGGACACATAAAAGCTTGTTTTATCCGTTCCGCTCGTAAATGACAGGTTGTGATTCTGTGTTTTGGCAGTTTGAGTGGCTAAATCTACCCAATCGATACTTCTGCCACTTTCATAACCTTCGTCTTCGACAGCGGATGTAGTTAAACCACGGCCTATTTTGGTTTCATAAAACGTTGCACCATCCATCATATCAGGAATATTAATAACTGTATTGATAGAATAAGAACCTTCGTAATTCACACTAAGTTTTCCTTTTTTACCACGTTTTGTAGTAACGAGGATTACACCATTGGCACCACGTGCACCATAAATAGCAGTTGAAGATGCATCTTTTAAAACCTCTATTGATGCAATATCCCGTGGGTTTAACTCCGAAAGGCCAAGAGCATAAGGAATCCCATCCATAATAATTAAAGGATCGTTGTCGGCAGAAATTGAATTCTCTCCACGAACAAGCATCGTATTCGAAGAACCTTCGGCATTTGATGCATTCACATTGATACTTAAACCAGCAGCAACACCCTGCAACATTTGTTCTACACTAACGCGGGGGCGGTCTTCAAGTTCTTCGGAACTAACAGATACCACGGACCCGGTAATATCGCTCTTTTTTTGCGTACCATAGCCCACTACCACCACTTCATCCAGACCAATGTCGGACGATTTCAGAACCACATTGAATATGCTGGTTCCGGCAACAGGAATTTCCTGAGCATCCATTCCTACAAATGAAATTTGCAAGACAGCCTTTTCGGGCACACCTGCCAGGTTAAAATCACCATCGAAATTGGTAATGGTACCTAGAGTAGTACCCTTAATAACTATGGTAACCCCTGGTAACGGAGCCCCATCTTCTCCTTTTACGGTACCGCTGATGGATTTATCCTGAGCGAAACTGCTCCATCCTATCGACAACACGAGTAAAAGAATACTCAACTTTTTAACATGAAATTTGATTTTCATAGTATAAGATTTACAATTTGAAATAGTTTTATAATAAAATATAAATTAGTGACAGAGTAAGTATGGCAATGATTACTGCACTGAAGATTATTGAGAATAATAACCGTTTTCTAGATTTGGTCATAAGTCTGTTTTATTAGTTGACTCAAAAGTAGAATACATGGTTAATAAAAGTTAAAAAAAGTGTAACATATAGGCAGGGAGAATGTTACATTGATAGATTTTTTGTGTTACAAAGAAGCAGGGCAAATGTAACCTACCGACATTGCAATACACAACAAAACACTGACATACTGACTGTTAACTCTTTTATGATTTGTATTCGGAAGGCGTTACCCCAAATTGTTCTTTGAAACACTTGCGGAAGTAATCAGCATCTTCGATACCAACCAGATTCCGAACTTCTTTCACCGATATTTTGTCTTGACGGAGTAAAGTTGCAGCTCTTTTTAAACGAACCCCCCGGATAAATTCAACGGCAGTTTGGTTTGTAATGGCCTTAATTTTTCGGTAAAAATGTACTCTGCTTAAGCCTACATGCTCGCTTATTTTATTCACACTAATGCCAGGATCCGAAATATTGGTCAGAATGTAATCCATGGCTTTCTTCAGAATCTTTTCGTCAACCGAAGTAAGGGTAACACTACCCGGGTCGCAAATAGCTTCGCGTTTAAAATGCTCCTGAATACTTTGGCGTTGCTTTATGAGGTTTTTTACACGCAGCCTGAGGTAACGGGCACTGAACGGTTTGGTAATGTAATCGTCGGCACCGGTTTCAAGCCCTTCGTATTTGAAGGTCAATGCAGTTCGGGCAGTTAAAAGTATTACGGGAATGTGACTAGTGCGGGCATCGGTTTTTACTTTTCGGCACAATTCAATACCGTCCATTACGGGCATCATTACATCGCTGATAATCAATTGAGGATTGGTCTCGATGGCTTTTTGCAGCCCAGTTTCGCCATTTTCGGCTTCACTAATTTCGTAGTCGTCGGCAAACAATTCTTTTATAAAGTTGCGTACTTCGGGGTTGTCTTCTACAATTAAAATCCGCTCAAACTCATCGGCGTGTTGTGTTACTCCTTGCCCGGTCGACTCTTCCTGCACACCAATGGCCGTTTCGCGTTGCAAAAATTCGGTAGTGTAAAGGCTACGATCTTCGCTATTTTTAAACTCAACATCGATTTCCTCAGGCGAATAAACATTTTTGCTGAGGGACAAATAAATGGAAAAGATGGTTTCTTTTCTTCCTTGTTCACTTATACTGCTGCTAACACTTATACCTCCCTTGTGTAATTCCACCATGCGCTTGGTAAGTTCCAGACCAACACCGACATTAGGAGAAAGTTGTTTGCCATTTTCCTTTTTCGAGAAAAAACGTGTGTAGATATTTTTTAAATCTTCTGGCCTAATACCTTCGCCGTTATCAATTACATTAATCTGAAGGTAATGGTTCTTTTTATTTAGCCCTTCAAAAGGCTCCAAAATCTCCTGTCCTGCTATTTCGGCCAAGAGAAGTTTAACCAAACCTCCCTGATGCGTAAACTTAAACGCGTTGGATAACAAATTATTAACAATAATTTCGAGTTTATCGCGATCGTACCAAAACGAAAGTTCTTGTTTATGAGGAACAAACTCAAAAGTTATTTTTTTCGACGAAGCTACTTCTTTAAATGCAAGGCTTATTTCAGTAAAAAACCGAATAATATTTCCTTCGGCAACCTGCAATTCTTCGTGCCCCGTTTCGAGTTTACGCAGGTCCAGAATCTGATTTACCAATTGCATTAGCCTAAAGCCGCTGCGCTGAATCTGAATAAGCTGATTTCGGAAACGATTGGGAAGCTCCGTTTTAGAGATAAGATTTTCGAGAGGCGCCAAAATAAGCGTTAAAGGCGTTCTTAATTCGTGCGACACATCGGTGTAAAACTTCAGTTTAAGCTGGTGTAACTCATTTTCTTTATCGCTTTGAAACTGTTGCATAGCCAACTTATTTTTCAGTTTTGCCCAGCGTTGCGACAAAATAAAAAATACTCCCAGGAGCAAAATCAGTACAACGAAATAAATCAAAAATGCCCACCATGTTTTCCACCAGGGCGGCAAAACAGTAACCCGCAGACTTCGGAAATCGGTGCCCCACTGTTCGGGATTTGTTGTTGTTTGCACTCTTATTTCATGTGTTCCAACGGGGAAATAGGTAAAGTTGATATTGTTTTGGTTTCCCATTTCTATCCACGAGTCGTCGATTCCGGAAACCATGTACCGGTATTGGTTTTTATCGGGATTAATAAAATTTATTCCGGTAAAGGATATGGAAAAATCGCTTTGATTATAAGTTAAAACCAGATTACTCGTTTCGTTTAAGCACTCGTTTAAAGGAGAATTTACTGCTCCCGGCTGTATTACCTTGTAATTTACCATCAAATCAGAAAAAACAAGTTTTGGGTTAATCTTATTCTCAATAATTTCGGCTGGAGCAAAGGAGTTTAAACCATTTATTCCTCCAAAAAACAATTTACCTGCCCTCGATTTTAAAGCGCAGTTTGACGAAAACTGAAGTCCCTGAACGCCTTGACTAACCGAATACGTGCGCGACACTATTTTTGGATTTCCTTTTTTGTCATCTTCTATGCTAATTTTTGACAAGCCTTTATTGGTTGTTATCCAAAATTGATTGTTAGAACCTTCGAGCAGGGAATTAACGGTATTGTCGATTAAGCCATTACCCGTATTAAACCAAAACAGTTTATTATTTTTTATCAGATACAGTCCCATTCCCCGCGTTCCAAACCAAATGTTCTTTTGCGAATCTTCGGTAACAAAAATCACATCTATTTCAGATTTCACCCAATTTTCAATACTTTCCGACAAATTGATTAATTGACTATCATCGTTGTTAATGACGAAGACTTCCTGCTCGCAACCAATCCAGATTCGTTGTTTTGAATCTTTGAAGAAACACCTTACATGCTTGTTTCGCAAGGGTGCAATATTTTTATAGGTCGATTTCTGAGGGTTAAATACCTGCACACCGCCTCCATTAGTGCCAATCCATAGTTTTTCGTCATTTTCGTATAAAAGGGCCAAAACATGCCCGTTATTTAAAGAATTGCTTTTGCCCGGCTGATGATAGTACTTTTTTATCTTCCCAGTAGCCAGTTGGTAACTTATTAAACCGGTAAGCGTACCTATCCAAAGACTTCCATCGCCATAGCTCAGCGATTTTATGGTGTTTTCTATTCGTTCCGAGTCGGAGAACTTTAGGTTATTTGCAATTGTTTTTCCTTCATCTTTCGATTGGTAAACCCCATCACCTTCAGTCCCAATCCACATATTTTCATAATCGTCTTCAAGCAAAACAGATATTACATTGTTTTTCTCCATCCTATTTCCCGATTGCCACAAGCGGTGCTGAAAAATATTTTTTTGCTGGTGAAAATAGTTTACGCCGCCCAGGTAAATTGCTAACCAAATTCCACCCTGTGCATCGCAAATAATATCCTGCACCGAGTTATTGCTAATGCTTAGGGGTACTTTATCGGAATATTGATAAACATTACTTTTCTGTGTTTTTGGGTTGTAAATACACAAACCACCGAAGGTTCCAATCCAAACATTCTCCTCGTTTTCGAAAAGAATTGAGCGCACCGTATTCGATGGCAGAGAGCTGTTATTGGTAGAAAGAGTCAAGCAAACTTTTGGCTTTTCGCCGCTAACATTTAGCACATAAATCCCCTGGCCCTCGGTTCCGATCCATAATAAACCCTCGTCGTTTTCCACAATTTCCCTCACAGATAAGGGAGATTGTCCATCGCTATTTTCGAAGGGATACCGCTCGAATCCATTATCGTTTTTTTTGAAAAGCCCATTGCTTGTTCCAATCCAAATAGTACCCTGTTTATCCTGGTAAATTTTTCGCACATTGTTTGCTAAGCCTGTACTGTCGTTCTGAACGAATAAGAACTTAACAGTTTCTCTTTTTTCATCAATAACATACAATCCTTTGGTTGTTCCCACCAATAATTCTCCATTTGCTGTTTCGAATATCGTTCTAACATAATACGAGTCGAACGGCTTAGATTCAGCCAGAAGTGAAGTTGTTCGGAACTTGTTAGCTTTAGAATGGTAAAGGCACAAACCATTAGCTGTTCCCACCCATATTTCGTTATTTTTTGTTTCGCAGAGGCAATTTACCTGGTTGCTTACCAGGCTGGTTGAATCGAAAAAAACATGCTTGTAAATTTCGAAATTTACGCCGTCGTATTTGTTTAGCCCGTCGCGGGTTCCTATCCACACAAAGCCGTTGTGGTCTTCGAGCAAACATAAGGCAGTGTTGTGCGACAAGCCTGAGGCCATGTCGATTTTTTCGAATCGTTTTTCGCTGGCAAACAAAGTTGTTAGCGAAACGAAAAATACAAACAAAAGGAGCGAAATATTTTTATTAATTGATAGCACCAAGATTAGTTTAGTAAAGTATTTCAAACACTAAAACTAATAAATTTTATGAGTTGAATTCAATTAAAATCAGGGAAAAAAAAGGATGGCATCTCTGCTTGCAAAAACGCATTGAGATGCCATCCATTATGACCTGTAGAAAAGATTCAGTAGGATCAGCTTCAGTCAGGGCTAGCGATCGCGTGAAGGAGGCATTTGCTTAACTCCCCAATCTTTGTTGGGCTCCTCTCCGAGTTGAATTTCAAGCATTCCGCCTTTTTCGAAATCGGAGTGATAGAACCAGCAATTCTGCCAATCCTTTCCATTTAGCTTTGCCGATTGTATGTAAATATTTTCAGGCTGGTTATTTTCGGTTTTAATTACAAATTTTTCACCCGGATAATACGCCTTATTCAGAAGAATTGTAATCTGTTCGAAAAGGGGGCTGGTAATTTCGTAATAAGGCTTTGCCGCAGCGCCGCCATCGAGTTCAAACAAACCCATTGCCATTAAAACGCCGAGTGCGCCCATTTGTCCCTGGTCTTCGTCGCCTTTGTAACCATCGTACGGAGTTATGTCGCTGTACGCTTCTTTTACTTTGCGCACCCATTTTTGAGTTAACCAAGGAGCTCCCGAGTAGTTAAATAAGTGTGCCATTCCGGTTCCCGGCTGGTTGCCATAATCAATCCAATTTGAGGCATGATTCTTATTAATGCCCACAAAATCGAGCTTTTCTCCTTCGTTAAAGCACCAATCTAAAAACTCAGTATATTTTTCATTTCCACCAAAAAGATTAATTAATCCACCCATATCCTGGGGAACAAAATGCGTATATATAGCAGAGTTACTTTCGCAAAAACCACGGGCATTAAATCCTTCCACAACGGGTTGAAAGTCTTTTATCCAACTGCCATCCATTTCGCGCGGATGAATCATTTTTGTCTCCGGATTCCAGAGATGCTTGTAGTTCAGCGAACGTTCCATAAAAAAGTTATAGTCGTCGGTTTTGCCCAGTTGTTTTGCCATTTGGGCCAGACACCAGTCTTGGTAGGCATATTCCAGGGTCATTGATGCGCCGTCTTTATGCCCGCCTTTAGCTTCAATTCCTTCGGGCACCCAGCCTTGTTTTTCGTAGTATTGCATGCCACCACCAAAAGCCGGAGAGTTATGTTCGTATCCGGCGTGGTCGCGCGAGCCTCCTACAAAGGCATTTTTTCGTAAGCCTTCGTATGCTTTTTCAACATCGTAGTTTCTTATTCCTTTGCTGTAAGCGGTTGCAAAAAACGGAGCCGAAGGGTCGCCAATCATCACAAAAGTGTAATTTCCACCTGACGGACCGCGTGGTATTAAGCCACCGTTTTGGTACATATCGACCATGGTATTGCAAAAGCCATCCATTACTTCGGGGTACACCATCGACCACAAAATATTCAGCGACCAGTGGCTCCCCCACCAGGCATCGAAATTGTAATGCGGGAACAGCGGCTGGCCTTTTTCATCTAAACGAACGGTGCGGACAAGCGGTTTCTCGCCGGTCATATCCATGTACTTTCCATCTACATCACTAATAATTCGTCTACCTAAAAGCGAACGCCACAAATCGGTATAAAATTTTATCTGTTGTTTTTCTGTTCCGCCCGAGATTTCAATTCTTCCTAACCAATTGTTCCAATCATCTGTTGATTCCTGAACCACTTTATCAAAATCCCAGAGACTGATTTCTGAATCCAGATTTTTTCGAGCCGCTTCGGTGCTTACATACGAAATGGCCACTTTCATTAAAATTTCTTCAGCATTTTCGTTACCGAAACACAGAGCAGCACCGGCATCCACTCCCTGAATCGTATCAGGTGTAATTTCCAAAAGCTGCTTATTTTCCCATCCTTTTATCGAAGAAAACGGTTTGTTCACTCTGGCAACGAAATATACAGGAGTATCTTTGGGGCGGCGCCCTGTTTTGCTGATTACCTGAACGCCCGCAATTTCGGTATCGCTTACTTTCCAGACTTTCGAAAAAACGGTTGGTCCATGTGCCAGTTTTGCTCCTGTATCGAAAATTATCGCTTTCTCTTTATTATCGGGAAAAGTATATCGGTGAAAACCAACACGTGTTGAAGATGTCAGTTCGGCGGTAATACCATAATCATCTAAAACAACCTTGTGGTAGCCTGGTTTGGCAATTTCACTATCATGACTAAAAGCCGATTTGTAGGCATCCATTCCTAAATGTCCCTTAAACTCGCCGGTTGTGGGCATAACGGCAATACCTGCCAACTGCCACGCATGTATATGACTAAAACAACGAACCGACTTGCTATCGTACAAATAACCCGAGCTCCAGGTTGCATCCGTATCTGTATCGGGGCTAAGGTTTACCATCCCAAACGGACGGCTGGCCGAATTAAAATAAAACCAACGTGAATTGTGAGTATCGACAAAAGGATTTACCAAATCAACCGGTGTTGATTGTGCATTTACCAAATATCCTGAACTCAAAAAACAACACACTACCAGACATAGTTTATAAAACTTTTTCATCTTATTAAAAATTTTTGTTTTCTAAGGTATAACATGGAACTCGCATGATTTTAATAAATCGCCAATGTGTGAATATTTTTCATGCTCGTTTCATTCTCTTCAAATCAATTAATAGTTACAATATTAGTATACAAATCTATCCATCAAATAAATATGAACGACTTCATCCAAAACACAGAAAATACCTACTTTTCCTGCTTATTACAATACGCTTTTACCATTCTCGATAGAAACGACGGATAATTTTCTCCGGTAACCGTTCCTCCTCCTTTGGCTCCTGCTCCATTTGTTATTGAATCGCCAAAACATATAATTTTATATGGGGCAGTTAACAGCTTCTTTTCTTTCAAAAATTGAAACACATTAACTGCAATAAAATGGTAGCCCAAAGCAGTAGGATGAACGCCATCTTTAGCCCCGCTATTTGTTGGGTTTCTAAAAAACAAATCCTCATCGTGGCGTGGCAAATTCATTGTGCTAAATGTTTCGAACAAATTCAGAAACAAAGCATCATTATCGGCAGCAATCTTTTCCACTATGTGGCTTACCGAATCCATTATTTCATTGGGTTCCTGGGCATACAAATGCTTGTCGTGGCGGGTAAATAAATAAGAGCTGTCAACCGGTGGCGAGCTCATTAAAAGCACCTCGCTTTTGGCGGCTTTCAGTTTTTCAACAATCAGCGCCAGGTTGGATGAATATGCGTCATACGAAATCATCTTTCGGGAATTAAGCATATCGTTCGTACCCACCATTACAATAGTCAAATCGGGATGCTCACTAATAACATCTTTATCGATTCGTTGCAACAACTGAGTCGTGTTATTTCCTCCAATACCAGCATTAATCACCTGGGCATTAGCTGATAAAGCTGCCAGCAGGCTAACCATTAAAAATAATTTTTTGATAAGTTTCATCATTTTATTCAACATTAAATGTACGCTCGCTATATACAGGTGTTCCATCTTCTGAAATGGCCTGTATTATAATTTGATAAGCTCCGGAAACGTCGGATGTAAAAAAGGAGAACTGCTGTTCTTCCCCCGAGCTCATTTTCAGGTTTGGATTCCAATATAAACAATTTCTTCTATCCGGGAAATGAATGTCCTTCCTTTCGCAGAAATCTTCCGCTGCAGGTTTTTCAACAAGTTCATCGAGTAAAGAATATTTAAAAAACATGCTGTTTGGGGGCAGTTCTATTCCGGCCATATCGTTATTTTTCGAAAACACACTTACAATACCACAATACGAATGGTTGCCAAGAACATATCCGAAATTGTTCAATTCAATGCGATCAACTTTTTCGGTAACAATACTTAAAACCTCCGAAAGATTTGAGATAGGCACGTTATCGAGCAAAAGCAAATAAGGCAAGGAGTTGAAAGTATTGTTTAAGCTGCTGTTATACGATGGCACTAATTTGTTTTTCGAAAACTTTACCTCTTTCACTATTTCCACGATAAAATCGAGAATAGTAGGAACATTAATATATGTATCGGTAAAGAACGTTTTTTGAGGCTTCCCATAAAAGCTCAGATCAGACTGTTCTTTTGGCTCAGCAAAGGCCGAATTGTTCATTTGCCTGAAAGCCCGGGTAATTTGTGTATTAACACATACCTCCTTTGCCAAAGCCTTTTCGCCTTCAGCTAAGCTAAACGGCAAGGCCTTCAGATGAACCGGCTTATTACAAAATTCTTTATCAATCTCAATGGCAAGCTCCTGCTTTTCTTTTTCTGCATTAATAAAAAAATCGTGAACCTGTCCATTTTCCGGGAGCGAAAATATGAATTCGCCGTTGGAGTTGGTTGTTGATTTTAACAAGTAAGAAGTATGGCTAAGCAAGGCCATGCTCACCTCTGCCTTTTCAACGGCTTTATTGTGCGACGCGTCGAGCACTTTCCCGCTTAAGGTAACACCATTTATTTCGGGATAAAATTTGGCCGGTGTATCTTTTGTGGGCCATTTTACATTTGATTCAATCCACGTTTTCGTTACATCTTTTGCACCTTTTTTCACTACCGAAATAAAGAAGTTGTTTGAATTGGCAGCATTAGCATGTAGAACCACATTCACTCTCTCCCTTGGGCCATAATTTATTTTGTTGAGCATTACCTCAATACCCTGTATTTCTTCTACCCCTTTAAAATCGGGAGCACTGCTGTTTCCGTTACCATTTGCTGATTTGCTAACTTCGGATTTATTCGGATTTACAATTTTAACCAACTGATAGCCATAGGACTCCACCGGATTATTCCGCATCCATTTTGTATAGGCTTTCAGGTAATAAATGCCTGAAAGCAAATTTTCGGGTATTGAAATATGCCCGCTAACATCGTTGTTTTCTAGAGGAATTTTTTGTTGAACAAGAGCCGTTCCATCGGGTTTTATCAATTCCATATACAATACCGTACTAAACCTTTTGCTGCTTGTAATAGTTGTTTGGTAAGCCGCTTTAAAAAGTATCTCCTCGCCAACGGCATACAACGAACGATCGGTATATAGGGTTATCTCCTCACGAAAAGCACAGGTGTATATTTCGTCGGACCGGGTATGGACCTTTTCTTGCGCAGGTAAGGTTTTTGCTAAACATAACAAAGTATAAAACATTAACCGGTGCAATCTTTTAATCTTCATTCGTTTCATTGTTATATTCTGTAATGCTCGTTTCATTGTTAGTCTCTTTTTATTCAAAGAAATCGGGTTTAGTAAGCGTTCCATCCATTAATGTACAATTAAAACATACGGGATCGGCGATTTGCCCGGTGGTACTAAAGTAAACCGGCTCATAACCAGGAGGATTATCCACATCATAAGCTATTAAACTACAAGTATGTGCACTGTTATAATCGGTTAAAGGTCCTTTAAAATTCAGGCGTTTCTCGGAGTACGATGCGGCATAGAAATACCCCAGCACCTCTTCATCCGGATTGTTAATATTACAGATGTTGCCCGTAACGTTACTCGGCTGTGTTTCGTACATACCGCTGCTTTCGGAACTTAATACCTGTAATTGGCTCCAGTAATCGTAAGCCGCGTCAGATAAAGCATATTGTTTTGCCAAAATACTGTAATTGTAATTTATCTTATAATTGGTATCGGCCATGTACCTAAGTGGTATTTTTTTCTTTTCATTTGAAGTCAGGTTCTCAGTCGATGCGGTATAAATTTCACTAACAGGGTCAGTATCATAACATACCTGCAAACTATCTGTGGCAGGATCGAAATAAGTAACTTCATTTGTCTCCTGATCAAGAATCTTTGCAATAAGAAAAGGGCTATGCGTTTCCCAGGTTTCTTCCAGCAACCACATATAATTTAGGGTAGCCGTTTCATCGGCCTTTAAATCGCAATAAAACTGCAAGCCAATATTACTGGAAACAGAAGACGATTGATAAGATTCAATTTCGTAATACAAACTATCAATGGCGCTGCTTTCGTATATGGTTTCGTAATCAGATTCGTATTCGTTACCATTGGGTATAATAACGGTAATTTTAAATTGGCTGCCATAGGCTAAATATGCATCTGGGATAACCGCGGAGTACTCACCATCGTCTTTTTCTTCGAAAGTAAATTCCACTCCCTGCCCGTTGGTTGCCCATACAACACATCCCGAAACCGCATTAAAATAACTGTTGTCAATAGAAGTAGAGCGCGAAACATAAACAAATTGCAGGCTATCTCCTTTTATTATGCAACCATCAATTACCAATAATTCGGTTTCTGTAATAATTTTAGGGTCATATTCTTCGATGCAAGCTGTCGCAATAAAAGCAATGATTAGCACAAACAATGCGGCATAAACTCGAGTATTACTTTTATCGCTTATTTGCAAAACGGCTCTATTCATTGTATAATATTTTTGCTCCATTTATTAATCAAAAAAATCGGGTTTTGTGGTCGTTCCATCTACCAAGGTACAATCGAAACAAATTGGGTTGGCATACCAAAACAATGGGGCACTTTCGGTTCCAAGGTTTACCAGATAGGTTGGCTCGTAAGGGTTCGAAGGCGGATTGCCCTCAGAAAGATCGAGCTCCTGTAAGCCACAAGTATGCGCATCGTGGTACTCGGTTAATGGTCCGCTAAAATTTATTCGTTTCTCGGAATATGAACTGGCCCAGAAAAAACCGAGAACCACCTCGTCCGGATCGTTGACATTACAAATATTACTTACAGTTGAACTGGGCTGAGTTTGATACATCCCACTACTTTCTGTTGATGCTGCCATAACTTTATTCCAGTACACATAAGCCATATCGGTAAGCGCATACTGTTTTACCAATACACTGTAATTGTAATTTAATTTATAGCTGGTTTCGGCATAATAAACCAGCGGAATTTTTTTCTTTTCGTTTACCATAAGGTTATCTGTTGAAGCGATGTATACCTCTGAAGATGCTTCTGTTTTATAACAAACTGAAAGACTATCGTAAGAGCCACCCAGTTCAGTAATCACGTAATAAATTTCATTCGACCAATAAGAATACATCTTAGGATAAAGCGAATGCGTTTCCCAGGTCTCTTCCAATACCCAGCGATAGTTTTTTGTTGCACTTTCATCAGCTTTCAGGTCGATGTAAAACTGTAACCCTAAGTCGCTCGAAACAGTAGAAGACTGATAGTTTTCTTCCAAATAATACAAACTATCAATCTCGCTGCTTTCGTATATGGTTTCATAATCCGATTCGTATACGTTACCATTGGGAGTAATAACGGTAATTTTATATTCGCTGCCGTAGGCTAAATATGCATCTGGGATAACAGCGGAGTACTCACCATCATCTTTTTCTTCGAAAGTAAATTCCACTCCCTGCCCGTTGGTTGCCCAAACAGCACATCCCGAAACCGGATTATAATAACTGTCATCAATCGATGTTGACCACGATACGCTAACCGTTTGCAGGCTGTCGCCTCTTATTATGCTACCATCTATTACAAGTAACTCGGTACTTTCTGTAATTTCTGGAGAATATTCTTCAACGCAAGTCGTAAAAAGAATAACAATGGCTAGCAATGTAAATATGTTTTTACTTTTAAACATTTCGACACAAAAATTAATGGATTGTTATTCGCTGGTATAATTTCCGAATTTAAAGTTCCACGATAGCGTAACTATAGGCTGCCCAAAGATGGACAGTTTATAGGCTTTCATACTTCCGTTATCCGACTCGTAATAAATTGAATACGCATTTTTACGACCGGTAACATTGTAAACGTTAAGCATCCAGTAGCTGTGCATCTTCTTTTTCTTCTTCAGATTTCCTTCCACATTAACTGAAAAATCGACCCTGAAATAATTGGGGATGCGATAGGCGTTGCGTTCGGAATAATACAAAATTTCCTGGCCATTAGAGTAATACGAGGTAATGGGATAGGTTATGGGCCTTCCGGTACTGTACTCTACAATAGTAGAAAGGCTTACCCGCATATTTGTTTTGTAGGTAGCTGCCAGGTTAAAACTGTGTGGCTTGTCGTAATTCGACGGGTATGCTTGGCCATTATTAATTTGCTCGGTTGCAATGTCGCTCTTCACCTGTACCATCGATTTCGAGTAGCAGTACGACATCATTCCCGAAAGCTTCCCGGTTTTCTTTTTCAACATAAATTCCAAACCATGCGTATCCTGTGTTCCCTGCAGCAACAGCATTTCGGTAGGATCGCCCGAAAGAAAATCGACGCCATCTTTGTACTCAACAACATTGTTTATCCATTTTTTGTAAATCTCAACCGAAGTTTCCAGTCCTTGCTTCGGAAAGTTATGGTAATAGCCCAGCGAAACCTGTTCAGACACCGGAGGTTCCAGATGATAATCGGAGAGCTTCCACATATCGGTTGGCGATATGGCCACCGAATTGCTCAACATAAAAATATACTGATTATTTCTGTTGTACGAAGCCTTAACCGAATTGTGCAGGCGCAAATCGTAATTCAGCGAAAGGCGTGGTTCTATGCCCGAATAGGTTTTTACAATCTCGCCCGAACCAAACGACTGAACCTCTTTTATGTTATTCTCGTCGATGGAAGAATTATCGTAATAAATATTAACATCCTGCGGCCCTAACAAGGAGTAGCGGCTGTAGCGCAAGCCCGCCAGCACACGCAACCTTGCCGACAGATCGAACTCATCGCTCAGGTAAACAGCTGATTCCACTGCCTGTTCTTCACCCAGGTCAATCGAAATTCTTGTGGATTCGTCGCCATAAGGAAGCAGTTCTCCCCTTTCGTTATTATAATAAATGGCACCTGCACCAATGGCCAGCTGATGATCGTTTTTTAAATGGTACTGAAAATCGGCTTTAAGCTCGGTATGGCCCAATTCAAATTCGTGCCGATAAGCTTCTGACACATTCCCTTTACTGTTATGACCATTGAAATACTGGCTGTGTACCAGTGCAAAATCGCCATGAAAGGCCGAAGAAAAGAGGTGCTGCCAATTTATGGAAGCCCCGGTATTTGAATAATCGTAATCGTCGGTAGAAGCCAGCGAAAACTCATCTTGACTCTTATACCCAAAAATCTTTAATGAGTTATTTTTGTTGATTTCGGTATTCAGCGCAGCACTTACATCGTAAAACATGGCGTTACTGTTTTGAATATCCACATCGTCGATTTTCTTTAGCAACCAATCGGAATAGGTGCCCCTGTAATTGAGCACGAACGAGGTTTTATCTTTTATTACCGGGCCTTCCAGGGCAAAATGTCCGGTAACCAAACTTACCCCACCCTTTCCGTAAAATTCTTTTTTATTTCCCCGCCGGGTTGTAACATCAAAAACCGACGACAAGCGCCCGCCATACTGCGCCGGAATATTACTTTTATACAGCGAGAAAGAATTAACAATATCAGAACTAAAGGCCGAAAAGAAACCAAACAAATGCGACGTATTGTACACCGGTATTTTGTTGATATAAAACATATTCTGGTCGGCACCTCCTCCTCTAACATACAAACCAGAAGAACCTTCGCCGGCACTTTGCACCCCGGGAAGCAATTGGGCTACCTTTAATATATCTTTTTCGCCCATAACAGCCGGAATCTCTTTCATACTTTTGCTGGTCATTCGTTCGAATCCCATTTGCATCCCCACTACATTGTCGTTTTTGGCAGCAACAACACGTACTTCATTCAAACTTATCACCTCTTTTTCCATGTCAATGTTAAGTTCTCCATCGGAATATACTTCCAGAATAAACTTATTTTCTTTCATCGACACCGAACGCACAACAGCATTGTACTCGCCTTGTTCCAAAACCAGGTTGAAATATCCATCTAAGTCGGAAGCAGCCCCACTCCCTGTTTCTTCAATAAAAATAGTGGCTCCAACTATTGCCTGCCCCGACTCCAGCTCCCTTATTTTTCCGCGAATGGCACATTTTCTTCCGGCAAAGAATTTACTGCCCTGTCCAACTCTCTTCACCGCTGTTTTTATCTCTTTTTTCCCTTCAATATAATTTCTCTCAACATTGGTAAGTTCGCTTTCTGCGCCTGTGGTATCGGCTAAATAAGCTTCATCTGCGGCAACAACCGAGACATAATCAGGAAGCGTCTCCACAATTTTCTGCCCCGGATATACGATTACTATTTTATTCTTATCAATATAAAAGTTTAAACTATATTCGTTCAGAATTTCCTTGAGGACTGCTTTCAGCTCCTGATTATTTCCTGCAGTATTTACTTTTACATCTTTTATCCACTCCTCTTTATATTGAAACCGGCAAGAAGTTTGTTCTTCTATTGAAGCTGCAAATTTGTCAAAAGGGGTATTTTTAAAAGTTCCTGAAAACCGTACATCATCTTGCTGCGGGTAAACAAACAAAAAGAGGAAACACAGGAGGGAACTTATTGTTAGTTTTTTCATCTTATTAAAAATGTTTGTTTTCTATGGTATAAGATGGAACTCGCATGATTTTAATAAATCGCCAATGTGTGAATATTTCTCATGCTCGTTTCATTTAGAGTTATTGCTTTCGGCGTTTTCGTTTAATTATTTCCTCAGACTCTCGCAATAGGCAATTAATTCGGAAACCTTGTCGTCGGGAGATTTGTACAGCTTAATTTTATTTGCTTTAATAAATTGAGAAATGCTTGTTTTATGTTCGGGAAACAATTTTAACAGCGCCGATTTATTTTTTATGGAATAGAGCACATCCTCCATTAACAAAAAATATTTCTTTTCTGAATCGGAATATTTATGAGCCATAAAAGTTACATTATGTTCCGACTTATCCTTGGTTTTTCGCCACAAACACAAACAACTTATTTCGCCCACATAAACCTCTTCGAAAAACCGCTCACCTGTTTTGGGAAAGTCGTATTTCTTAAACTTATGATTTTCAAAGCTAAATTCGGAGATAAATTCAACTGGAGGAAGATATTCCGTTTGGGAGTTTTCTTTTCCAACATATTGAACCACTAATGTTTGGTCAAAAATATTATACTTTAGCAAAAGATCTTTATACTTCTGCTTGTGTGTAAGCAGGTAACCTTTTTTGTAGGTATCTTCTCCAAAATAAGGATGCCCCAAATCGTGAACGTACAGATTATCGAAATGTCTTCCATTTACCAAAATTTCATCAATGCCATATTTCTGCTCCACCAGCTTGTACAGCTCATCGCCTGCAGACAGTTGTTCTGCCGAATTTTGACTAAAAAGCTGAAGCGGCAAAAAGTACAGCACCAGTATCGACAAAAAACAATATTTAATTATCCTGTTGTTCATAATTTTATACCGAAAGATTATTTAGTGTGGGACCATAAAATCAGTTTACTGCTTACTCTCATCAAAAAAATGCCCGCTTACACCAGTAAACCCGGATTTTATTCAATTCGAAAGCCTAGAAAATGAACATTCAGAACCAACACTTAAGCTTATTGACAGACTCTATTTCGTTTTCTTACACTTTGTTAATAGATTATTTGGTTGATACGATTGTATTTCTGTTATTCAAATCTACCCAGGTAAAACTATCTTCTCTTTGACTTGCAGCTCCGGCTATTCGCCCCCTTTTTTGGTAGTAATAAGGATAACACCAGCAGCCCCTCGATTTCCATAAATGGCCGAAGAACCATCTTTTAGTATATCAATACTTTTAACATCAAAAGGCGATAAGCGATCGAGCACAGTCGAAGATTCCTCCACACCATCAACCACAATTAGTACACTTGAACTGTTAATTGAATTCTCTCCGCGAATGGTAATTTCGTCACCAACAACCTGCACGCCAGGAACCGTTCCGCGAATCAAATCATACATGTTTGAGTAGCTGGAAAAATTATCTTCTTCGTTTTGAAGCGAAGAGATGGCATAAAGCTTATCCCTTTCGTTAATATGTCCATAGCCAACAGCCACTTCCACATTTTTAGGCGCCGATTTAAAACTCAAATTAACCAATGCTATTTTCGTTTTTTCATCAATCTTAACCTTTCTTGTGGCGAATCCTCTGGCACTCACCTTCAGTTTATCCTTTTCAGCACAGCTAACTTCAAACCTTCCTAGCGTGTCGGTTAGGGCAATTTGTTTTGTACTAAAAACTTTTACTTCGGCATGTATTAGTGGTATACTATCGAAAGTAGTAACCTTACCTTTAATAAATCTTTCCTGGGCCTGCGAAAATACGGAAATGAAACACAGACATAAAAGCAGGAGAAAACGTTTGGTCATTATTTTCATAGAAATTAGTTTTAGTTCGATTAATTTTTCACAACAGAAAATACTACAATTCGGAAACGTAACTTGATTATGCACCTTTCATCGACGAAAAAGCCGGTTTAACAACTATTGAATTACCAATTAAAAGATTGAGGTTTAAGAACAGTGCAGGTTTTCGGTTTAGTTTAGTTTAGTTTATTTCATTGTTTTGTTCGTTTAAATTATCGAAGTTCATGTAAGAATCAACTATTATTTTTTTCGATTCCCAAAACTATAAACGATAGCCTCATTTTACTATAAACAATGATGCAATTATTAGAAAGATTGTTGCATTTATTTAAAACATCCCACCTAAATTATCAATATTTAAAACTTATGCCAATAAAGAGAAATTCCACACATGAAAAATTCTATGATAAACAACTAATAAAAAACGGACATCAAAAAGCTTTATTAGCCCGTGATCGACTATTAATTTTTACAAGTATAATTTATTGGTAACGATTTAAACTTACTATTCAAACTCAGCACTTATAAGCGGCCAACTATCGTATTCCCGCTCAACTGTCTGTTTATCAACCCCTGTTATAACCCATTTGTTTCTAGGAGCATTTACATCATATTCGACGAACGAACCACCCGGGAATTTGAATTGAGTTTTTAATACGTCTTTATCATTATTGCTGGCTTCCAGAGCTTGCATTATTCTTTCAGGCACCTGATTCTCAAAAACAGCCATAATACCAAGATTTTCTGAAGAAAAAACTGCAACATGCAAATTTCCAGCCAGCTCGAAAACAGACCACACCTTATTTTGCAGTACAGGCTGGTACGCTTGGGGGATGTTAACGGGGCCTGCAGCGCAAGCAAAGTTTTTGTATACCCCGGTGTTATTCCATTCCATAAAATCAGTCCCTGGGCCGGAGAGATGAAAAGTTTCTCTCAAATTTTTAGCGCTGTCACCAATTAAAAGCGTAATAGGCCTTGGAACAATTTGCGACATCTTTCCGCGGTTTGCTCCTCCGGCCGAAAGCAAATATTTTTTTCCCGCCGAATATATTTCCGGGCAAGCCTTTCTACCATGTCCCAGTTTTATAAAATACCCATTGCCTTTATTAAGCAGAAGTTCCGTTATTTTATCGGCAGGACGGTAGGGCATACAAGCCCCAATTATGGCATGCGCCTTACCTGCGCCTATTTCCAAATTAGTTTTTTCTCCTGGCAAAAAACTCATCCAGGCCTTCATAAATACCGAATGATACCCGGTAGTCAATTCATGCCAACTATGCCTTTCGTACCTCCTCCGCATTGGAGGAAAATATTTATAGCCATAGCTTCCTATGGCGTAGCAATAATTCATGTAATCCAATACATTACGAGCTTCCTTCCTTATCTTCTCCGAGGCGTAGGCCTCCAGATTTAGCAGTGCAGTTATGGTATACCCCACATAGGGCATGGAATTGAATTCGTACAAACCTTTTGCTTGCATTTCGGAAAGGAGCTTTTCTATTTTTGCTTCCATCCCATTGCTGCTGTTGTCGTATTTATTATCGAGGTTGCCGTTTAAAACCAGCCACCTGTTTTTCAGGTAGCGCGAACCTTCAGTCATCAGCAGATGATTTTCAGTTTCAGGAATCAATCCCAACGTATTTGGGGCAAAGGATCGGTAATTATTGCCTTCTTCGGTTAGCAATACATCGAGAAAATGCTGTACTGTTTCCTCGTGCAACAATTCCGGGTTATTGCCAAATTGCCATAAAATAGTGGTTAATACAGTAATGGTAAAATCATAATCCCCCATCTTATTAAGAGCCCATGAGGAGCCGCAAACTCCCCAGGGGGTCAAGTTCATAATAATATGGTTGGTTTCCGCTATATCCTTTTTTGAATGAAGGCGTGCCAATAAAATTCTTGGATTATTAACCTTCCCTCCATTTTTACCGTATTCTATCTTTTTTTGTGCCCAACTATCAATAATCGAATCATAAAATACGGATTTATTGTTCCAGTTTATAGTTCGTTCATGCGGAACTTCTATATTTCCGGGCTGCAAGGGAACTCTCCTATTATTTCGTGAATTGACAAAAACAACGATTAATAATGCTGCTAAAAAGATGAATATTATCTTTTTTGTTCTTCCTTTTCTCATACAGTTATAGTATTTTCTTCCTGAAACAGAAAAGAGCTCCCCTTTAAACTATGATTAGAAACAAGCCATAGCTCCAAATAATTTATTTTACCGGTATTGCCAGCACCTGTTTGTCTCCCAAAAGCTGAGTTTTTAAATCGTCGTAAGCCAAATCATGTATACCAATGTTTTTATCCAAGGCCAAAACGGCCGCGGTTGCAGCACTTTGACCTAAAATCATAAAAACCGGTTCCATCCGAATTGAGCCAAAAGCAATGTGGCTCGACGATACACAAACGGGAACAAGCAGGTTGGAACATTCCTCTTTTTTGGGAAGTAATGAGCCAAAAGAAATAGCATACGGAGCCGGGGGTTTAACACCAATATCGCCCTCGTTTTGCACAAAGCCATCGGGTTTTATGTATCGTTGTACATTGTGCGAATCCATGGCATACGAGCCCATACCCACCGACTGAGGAACTTCTCTCTTCAACAGAACGTCGTTCTCGGTGGTAACATATTCGCCAATCATGCGGCGGGCTTCGCGCACATAAATCTGGTGAGGCCAGTTTTCGTTATCGGTAAATTCATCTTTTGCCAATCCCCAGGTGGCCATTTCCGAGCGCAGGTCTTCGGGCACGCGCGGGTCGTTGGCCATAAACCAAAGAAAACCAGCCTGATAATCGCGATGTTCCTGAATAATTTCCTTACGGCGCTCGTAACTGGCATCTGGATAATCATAGTTCATTCCGATAAAATCGCTGCTAAACGGACCGTGGTTATTGGTATCGGTTTTTTTATTCGGAATCGCATCAAACTTCTCAAAGAAATCTTTTCGTCCGGTTTGCAGCGAACGCAGCAACAACTCGTATTTCGAGGCATCGTAGTTTGCAGGTTTCGGGAATGGAACACGGTTTTCGTTGTGGTTGGTCATACACATTCTGAAGCAATAGGCCTGAATTTTATTGTCGCCTTCGCCGTAGTTTCCCGGATCTTCGGTTGAAACCCCATAAAGAACTCCGCTTGACGGATCGCCTGGAATTTTGTAGGGAGATATATTTTCCCAAAACCAATGCTTGTGGTGTAAGGTTCCGGTTTGAACGCCATTCCAGGTTTCGCCATACACATTATTACCCTCGCGGCCAACATGATACGAAACACCGGCCGAAGCCATTAAATCGCCTTCGTAGGTGGCGTCTATAAATATTTTTCCTGAATATATTTTTCCGGAAAGGGTTTTGAAAGAAACAATTTTCCCCTCTTCTATTGTTACTCCATTTTCACGATTGAGCCACTCGTTGCGGAAAACAGTAATGTTATTTTCTGCAATAAAATCTTCCATAACCTGCTCAGCAACGTGTGGCTCGAAAATCCACATGGTCCGGTTTTCGCCATCCATGGCAACCGTTCCCTGTCCCCGGTTTCCATACTCGCTGTGCTTTTGCCACTTCCAGGCCTGGTCGGTGTTGTAGTGCATCCAAACACGGTGATAAAATTCGCGCGACAAACCACCAATTACCGATTTATTTCCGGTATCGGTATAGCCCAAACCACCGGCGGTTAATCCACCTAAATGTTTATCGGGAGAAACAACAATTACCGATTTCCCCATTTTAACCACCTGAACAGCAGCTGTTACCGCAGCCGAAGTTCCTCCGTAAATTACGACGTCAGCTTCATAAAAATTATCGTCTTTGGCTGTTTTAATCTGACAACTGAAAAGAGTAAAAGCCAGGCAAAGAAATGCCAGGCTTTGTAGATTTATTTCAGGTTTAATAATAAATTTTTTCATGGTTTAGTTCGTTTAGTTTATTGAATTTGTGTTTTATAATTTAGTTCAATTCCTCCATCTTTTTCAACTTAAGCAAAGCTTCCAAATAATAGTAATCGGCATAAATAATCGGCACATCAATTTCGCTTCCTTTTGGGTGGTGACCGGTTGAGTGCAGTAGAAAAGCCTGATTGGCATCACCACTCAGATATTTTTCGCTCGAAAGATTTTCAATTAAAGCAAGCGCGGCATTTTTATATTTTTCTTTTGTGGCTTCATCGTTTGTTAACTCTGCAATTTGCAACATTCCACAAGCTGCCACAGCAGCTGCCGAAGCATCTTTTGATGTATTTGGTATGGCAGGGTCGTCGAAATCCCAAAATGGAATTACATCTTCCGGTAAACGGCTGTTAAATACATCGGCTAATTTTTGTGAAGTTTCTAAAAAATCTGTCCTGCCGGTTTCGCGGGCACACATGGCATAGCCGTAAATTCCCCAGGCTTGTCCCCTCGCCCACTGCGAATCGTCGGCATACCCCT
The DNA here is from genome assembly GCA_041583785.1 of Draconibacterium sp. GTDB lineage: Bacteria > Bacteroidota > Bacteroidia > Bacteroidales > Prolixibacteraceae > Draconibacterium. The sequence continues at coordinate 38,751 of JBFHFE010000041.1, forward strand.
GATGCGTTACTCCTTTTACAAATTGCCACGTAAGCGTGTCGAAAATAGCTACGTGGTACGACGAGAAATCAGGGCGAATAAGCGTAGTCATACATGTTTCGGCATGCTTCTCGGCAATATCGTATAATTCTTTTTCGCCACCGTTTTTCGATGCCCAAAATAGCAGCTCCAGGTTCATCATGTTATCCATTATGGTGTTGTGCTGGTATTGTTTATTTCTGGGCCACGAAAGAATAGTCCCCACTTTTGGGTTAAAAAGTGTTGCCAAAGTATCGGCAGCATCGATTATAATTTGTTTGTAGGCTTCGTTTCCGGTTAAACGGTATCCATTTCCAAAACTGCAATACACCATAAAACCAATGTCGTGATTTTGAGCCGATGAATGGGCTATTAATTCAATGGGTTGAGTAAACTTCTCTGCTTGTTTTTTTATTTCCTCATCGCCCGAAGCCTCGTAAGCATACCACAAAATACCGGGCCAGAATCCACTTGTCCAGTCTCGAACTCCTTTGGTCTTCCAGTTGGTTTCACCATCGGGAATATTGCGCGGGTATTTATCGGGTGCATCCAGTGTTTGTGCAGCGCTTTTTGCTTTGTCTACACAGTAATCAATATTTTGTGTTATATCCAATCCTTCTTCTTTTGCAGAACAGCCTGACAATAACAATAGAATTACTGCAATAAATAAATTTGTTTTCATCTAATTAAAATTGTTTGTTTTCTATGGTATAAAATGGAACTCGCATGATTTTAACAGATCTCTTATGTGTAAAGACTTTCTCATACTCGTTTCATCTGGTTAAAAATACTTACTCGTTATGGTTAAAAAAATCATGAAAAAACAGCAACTGATATTTTATCGAATTCGACCAATATTCATTGTTGTGTTTTCCCGGACGCACAATAAAATCATGCGGAATATTTCGTTCCAGTAATTTTTCGTGCATCCGTATGTTGGCATCAAAAAAGAAATCGTCGAACCCACAATCGAAAATGAGTTGAAGCTTTTTACCATCTAAAAGATACACTAAATTAATTACTGTATTATCTTCCCAAATCTCCTTATTCCCGGCATAGGTTCCAAGTCGTTTAGCGATGTCCCAATTATTTGGGAAAGGACGAATATCCAGTCCTCCACTGGTACTTCCGGCCGCTCCAAATATATCCTGATGCTTAAAAGCAAGGTAAAAAGCACCGTGTCCGCCCATGCTCAAACCACTAATGGCACGGGCACTTCTATTTTCAATGGTGCGGTAATTTTGGTCGACTACCGAAATCAATTCGTTGGAGATATAAGTTTCATACTGCATTTCGGCATCCACTGGACTATCGAAATACCAACTGGTGAAACCTCCATCGGGGCAAACAATAATATAATTGTATTGGTCGGCGTATTCTTTTAAAGCCGGAGCTTTTTTCAACCAATCTTTAAAATTTCCATAAGCTCCGTGTAACAAATACAGCACCGGGTAATGCCCTTCCTGATTATCATACGAATCGGGAAGGATAACCAGGTTGGGAATGCTTTTATTCATGCAGTTACTTTCCACATAAAAAGTATCGACCCGCGCTGCCTTCGCATACAAGGTGCATGAAAAAAAGAATATAAAAAGAATCTTAAACTTCATCATATTCTTTTATTAATTCAAGATCTCGAACTCGTCTTTCAACCTAATATCTTCTGAAGAAGCACCAACCAGGACCTGGAATTTACCGGGTTCAACCGTCCAGTTCATATTGATATCAAGAATTTTAAGGTCATCGGGATGAAGGGTAAACGAAACCGTTTTTGTTTCACCCGGTTTTAGATTAACACGTTCGAAACCGCGTAATACCGATTCGTAAGTTGTTACGCTGCTTACCACATCTTTCAGGTAAAGCTGAACAATTTCGTCGCCGGCGACTTCGCCAGTATTTTTCACATCAAATTTCACCTCTACATCAGCTTGCGACTGAAGCGCTTTGCTACTTAACTGCAAGTTACTATACTCGAATGTTGTGTAGCTTAACCCATATCCGAAGGGATATAAAGCCCCAACCACACGTGTATTTCCATAACCATTGGGACCAACGCCCGGTTGTCCGGCATGAGAACCTGGTTTATAAGGAAAGCTAAATGGAATTTGGCCTACTGTTTTTGGGAAAGTAACCGATAATTTGCCTCCCGGGTTATAATCACCAAAAAGCGTTTCAGCAATTACATTTCCACATTCAGTTCCCGGAAACCAGGCTTCGATAATGGCAGGCAAAAATTTGTTTTCCCAGTTTATGGTAAGGGGCTGACCATTAATAAGAACCAGTACCACCGGTTTTCCGGTTGCATACAAGGCACGCACCAGCTGCGACTGACGGCCAGGCAAATCGAGGCCTGTACGCGACAGTGATTCGCCCACTCGTTTTTCATCTTCGCCAACCACGGCTATGATAACATCCGATTGTTTGGCTTTTTCAACGGCAGCATCAATTCCGGCCTGCTCCTCAGCTGATAGCGGAGTGTACATTATCTCACTTCCCGGCCAGTTTGGGTCAATAATATCACAACCCTGTATGTAATCGACCTGTGCATTTGTACCGGCATACTTTTTAATTCCCTGGTACACCGAAGTTGATGGATTGTCGGCTGGACCGTAGCGGCTATATGTAAAACTTACTTCATCGGCCAAAGGTCCGGTAACCAATATTTTGTCCACCTTTTTAATATCAAGCGGCAATAATTTATTTTCGTTTTTCAGCAACACCAACGATTGCTGGTTAATTTTTTTCGAAAAAGCGGCATCGGCATCGGTATGAACCAGCTCGTTGGCTGCTGCGGTATTTTCAACATAAGGACTATCGAACAAGCCCAACTCAAATTTCACACGTAATACATCAGCTACGCGCGAGTCCACTGTTTTCATCGATAGCTCTCCATCTTGAATTAATTCGCGCAAAGGTTCGATAAACGATTCGGGTGTGCGGAAAGTGGTGCGCACATTTAGTCCGGCTTCAATTACCTGGCGCACAGCATCTTTATAATCGGGTGCTACGTGGTGCTTGTCGGAAACATATTCCACAGCCTCACTGTCGGAAACGACATAGCCTGTAAAACCATATTGTTGACGTAAAAGTTCGGTCAAAAAATAATGGCTTGAAGAAACCGGCACACCATCGTAATCGTTGTAGCTGCTCATTACCCCCATTGGCTTAGCTTCCTGAATTACCCTGCGGAAAGGATAAAGGTAAAGCTGGTGCATTTCGCGCGGAGCTACGTGCGGATCGGTACGAGCTTCGCCATCGCGCGCGCCTTTTGGCACACTGTAAACAGCAAAGTGTTTTATGGTTGACGCTACTCCCTGCGACTGGATTCCTTCCACCATCTGTTTTCCCATTTCGGCAATATGATATGGCTCTTCGCCGTAACATTCCAGTACACGCCCCCAACGTTGGTCGGTGGCCACATCAAGTATGGGAGCATAAATATTTGTGTAGCCAAGCGCTTTAGCTTCGCGGCCAACCGTCTCGCCTGCCTGGCGAACCAGGTCTTTGTTCCATGTAGAGCCAATACCAATTGGCGCAGGCAGTGGCGTAGCTTTTTTATGGCATAAACCATGCACGCCTTCGTTGGTAAAATCAACCGGAATTCCCATTCGGGTTTCTTCCACAAACCACTTTTGAACGGTATTAATCGCTTCTGCATGATTGCTGTACGGATAAGCATGTTCCGTGTACGTCGACGGACGGCCTGCTATGGTATTTAAATGTTCGTCGATATTTGCAATGCCATCTTTCCACACCCGGCTTTTCCATTTTTCGTTGGGCAGCTCATCTTCCAAAACCCGCGAGAAGCCATACAGAGTGGTCAACTGACAAGTTTTCTCCTCCACATTCATCAGCGAGATAAGATTATTTACCCGGTCTTCTACCTTTTGTGCCGGGTCTTCAAAAATGTCTTTCACTCCATTTTTGTTAAAATCAATCCATCCATTCTTGTAAATAGTATCTTTTGGACTTTTCATCCCCGAACCTATTATCAGTATTAATAAAAGCACAGGGATTTGAAACAATCTCTTCTTCATAATGGTATATCTTTTAATCGTTTTATTTCTATTTTTTCAGTACAATAACTGCTTTTTCAATTGGTCGTTCGAATTTAAAATCGACCCTATCCGGGTCATTTCGGTTCAGGTTTCCTTTTCGTTTTTCAACAAGTTTCCCGTCGGCATAAATTTCTACGTAATCGGGATTAAAGGCTTTAGGAATACCTATTAACACAGCTCTGTCAGTTTGAATTTCAAATCCCAGTTCACATCTTTCAATTGAAGAGGTTACAGGCTCTCCAAAAGCAAGAAGCTCCCACCCTTTAAAAGAATAGCGGGTTATTCCGGCAGCAAAAATAAAGTCTAACTCTTGCTCTGTTTCTCTTGTTACACTTATAAGCCCTTTCAGATACAAATCATTTGAATCGACAATATCATTCTCCGAGCGGGTTACTACAATAAAATCGTTGGTGACTCCATTACTGTGCGCAACATTTATTGCCTGAGCCGATTTATTAACTTCAACTTCAGCAAAAGAGACATTAGAAATTACGCTATCATCTCCTTCAATGTATGGATTAAAAACAGAAACGAACGGTTCGTTCCAGGCTTCACCATTTTTACGAACCACAAAGGCAGGAACCTTTTCGTTAAGTATATCGGCAGGAGTACTTTCCTTACTTAGTGCATTCGATTTTGGCCCATTCACCGAAAAATACTGACGTTTGTCTCCTCCCTTTATCCACACCTTCATCAGGCTGGCAAGATTCTCTTTGCTTTCGAGTTTAAACAAAGCCTTTACATTTTCCGAAGTTGTAACAGATTGTTCATCGGTAAAATAATCGTAAGCTTTTATATTCCCTTCAACGTTTAATTCATTGCTTGGAGTTAATGAAAGCAGGGCATCCTTTTCGTCGAAAAATGCAATCGATTGCGCGATGCTATGAAAAAAATACTCATGTTTTTGTTTTTCAGCACCCTGTTTTTCCGAGCGAAATATATCTAAGACATAAGGTTTGCCCGATTTCCCATTAATCAAGGCAGTAAGTCGTTGCTGATTGGCCAGAGTTTTGGGCTCAACAAACGAAACATCAGAAAAAGTTACCTGCTTAAAAATATTTTCTTTGTCACCCGATTCGGGGAAATTATTTTCCATTTTAAAAGGATGACGAACGCGCATGGCTTCGCTGTCGGATATTCCATCAACCACAACCGTATTATGCGCAGGGTAACGCGAATAATAATTACGGTGGTCTTCGTGCCAGTAACTGGGCCCTTTGCCCATATCGGGAGCAATTACCCGCTTATCGGCATACATTTCTATTGCCACGCCATTGGCATGAGCGTGATTTCCCATGGCACCAAATGTTGAAACAACGGTAGCCTTTTCACCACTTCCCATTCGTTGTATAAACCAACTTACATTGGGTGCATAAAACGTAGGCGAAGTTAAAGTTGCAATTAATTCTTCCTTGTTTTTTTCTTCGGTTTCCACCAGCTTATCAACATAAAAAAACAGTTCAAATAAGCCATTCCCTCTATTTTCAATCTCCTCTTCAGACACGCTTTTAAACAAAGCTGTAATCTGCTTTTCCTTCTCTTCTTTGCCGTATTTTCGGTAGTTTGCAATCAGGTACTCAAAACTTTCACTCGGAAGTGACTGGTGCCTCGAATCGCCAAAACCAACAATTTCGCCATTGGGAAACAGGTATTGAAATGTAGCCAGGGTAGCTTTTTCAACTATCGAGTAATTTTTAAACTCATCGGCATTGGTAGCATTATCCAACAGGGTAAGAATCTTAAGCAAAGTTTCAGTAACGTGCATGGAGTACGAAGCACATTCGGGCCAGATACCACTTTTGTAATCGTAATTACCAATGGCTTCTTTTAATGCAATCTGCCTGTCGGTTGAGGTGTCGAAAGTATGCTCGAGGTAGTACTGCTGCCCTTTCCCGTTCTCGTAATATTCGTTATTGTCGAGAGCCAATCCGATATAGGTAAGAAACCTTGCCTGAAAGAAATTCCAGTTGTTGTCGGGAATTCCGTTGGTAATAATTTGGTCGCCCCATTTCTGAAAAACTCCGGCCGATATAGCCATATCATAGCCATTCTTTTTGAAATAATCGAACATGAAATCGTAGGTAAGGGTTAAGGAAACCACAATTTGTTCGTGGATAACCTCGAAGGTTGCCAACCCCGATATTTTTTGCTGAGTAGAGTTATTTAAATCAACCGGAGCCTCGCGATAATACATCCCTTTCATGTAGGTATCGTAAATTGGAGCGGCAAATTCGGCATATTTTTCATCGCCGGTATACCAGTACAAAAAGGCAGCATCTTCAACCAATGCCATAATTTTACGGTTTACACTTTCAATTCCATGCCCCACTTCCGAAGGATGCACCCATTCCATTTCTCCGGTTTCCCGGTTTTTTAGGTAGAAACCCCTTTCATCATCAAAATAAGGTTCAATATTTTCGAGCGAAGGAAAACTATATTTGGTGGCCCAATCGCGTGTTCCTGAAAAACGAACCGTTGGCACAGGTGCTTCACCTTCTGAATGAGAAAAGTCTCCTCCACGCAAATACACCTTGTCATGTTTGGTCTTCCAATTCATTTGTAAACGCGAAAGCAACCAGTCAGGCTCATCGTTGCAATACCCGATATATTTATCAATATTTTTTTGCTTCTTTTCAATAATCTCTTTTTTCCAATTAGTTTGTTTTACCGAATTGACAAAGTCTTTTTGAATGTTGTTGTTGCAATAAATGCGGGGGTGGTTCTCTCTTGCTCCGATTGAATTAGTATTGGCACATACCTTCCAAAACATGAAAGAAACAAGGCTTAACACCAGGATAATAATTCTACTAATTTTATAATTCATTTTCATTTAAATTGGTTACTTCATTTGTATTCGATGAAACTCTTGATGATTCTAAAAGAACGAAGCTTTCCATTCGTCTCGCAATTGCTTTTACCCATTCGAAAATTTACAATTGAGCATCATTTGTTCTTACCCACAAAAATAATGTTCATAAACAGCAAGAATATGGAATTTCTTTGCTCTTATATGGACAAAGCAATCCTCTTGCGGCAATTTTCACTATTCATTATAAATTGTACGAAACACCATAGCTACCATCAATATTATTGAAATACTAACCAGACGAACTCCGTTAATCCGGCCACTAAATTCTACCAACAAACACAACGAATCTTCCCGTCGGATCGTAGAATTCGAAAACAATAATACAATTATTTATATATTAATAACCTTCAGATTTTGCCCTTGGTAGATAGATAGAATAATAGTTTAAAGCATAAAATCTGGGCACCTGAATTATGACTTAATATATTCTATTTACAAATAAACAAAAAATTATGAAATCTGTATCGTTATGCCAGGTCCACAGGCTATATTTTAGCTTATTTTAGCATTTTTATTCGTGTGCAATTGGAGAACCGTAAATTCTCAAACTTCTATAAAAACAAGGCAAAGAGTACTGCCTTCCCAAAGACTCAAATACAGAAAACATTTTCTCCTGAAAACAAATTTTTCCCGTTTAAAAAAGGCCTTCAACAAATTCATCAAGCGAAACATTCGATAAGTAATTATCGATTCCGATACGGGCTAATTCGTTCTTTATGTGCTTCTGGTTGTGTGGCACCCCTTCCATAAGTTTTTCCAGCTCCTGGATATCCCTGGTATTGAAAAAATCGCCAAAAATCTTTGCCGCTTTAATTTCACCCTTTCTTACTTCAAGGTTAATTTCGATATGCCCCCCATTTGTTTTTATCCCCTTTTGAAAATTGTATTTAGGCGAGTGCCCAAAGTTCCAATCCCAGGTACTGTATTTTTCTGCCACAAGTTTATTGATTGCTTCAAGGTCTGCCGCATTTAACTCATAAATTTCCGAATCGTTGTACAAATTTCGAACATGGTTAATAATTTGGCTCTCAAAATCCTCTAACGAAACGGGAACAGCAAGGTGCTCCGAGATATTAGTAACACGACTCCTAACCGATTTTACTGCCTTGTCCTGATATTTTAAGGGATTTACTTTTAAAGCCTGCGACAAATCGGGAAGTTTTGAACTAAAAAGCAATGTTCCGTGCTGAAGGATTTTCCCTTGAAAGAAATGTTTTGCATTTCCCGAAAACTTCTTCCCTTTAATAGTAAGGTCATTCCTGCCTTCGAATTTTGCATCAACACCCAACTCTTTTAGTACATCCAGAATAGGCTGTGTATATTTTCTGAAATCAGCCTTTTTCTCCAATTCTCCCTTTTTTATGAAGGAGAAATTAAGGTTTCCCGGATCGTGAAATACGGCACCACCACCCGATAAACGACGGATTACATCAATATTATTTTGCTGAACATATTCTACGTTTATTTCGGCAAGGGTATTCTGGTGTTTTCCAATAATTATTGATGGATTGTTTATGTACAAATAGAAACAATCTTCGGTTTTGTTTCTCAGTAAATACTCTTCGGTAGCTATATTAAAGGCCGGATTGTTTGTTTTAGAGCGGATACATAACATATTTGCGATGGTATATTATTTCAACTTAATTTACTATTTCGCAACAAAGATAGTGTTCTAACCGAAGTTCGACATATATGCGCGATTGATTCTATTTCCATTATTCTGTGCATTATCCACAATTCTCAATAAAATATTCCGACTCAACTTCCAAAATCTTTTTCTGTTTTAGGTTACAACAGTCCCTATTCTGACTCTTTTTTTTACAAAATATTGTTGAATTGAGAAGTATCAATAATAAGCAACTTCTTGCTTCTATTTATTTTTTCTCAAAAATATTAAATGATAAATTAATGAAGCACTAGCAATTAACATTAATACAATAACTAACCAATCTGAAATCGTTACAAGAAAACGGTCAACTAATAATGTTACCGAACAAACTCCAAGTCCTAAGGTTAAAAATAAGGTATTCTGTCTTTTCATATACTAGCCTTTAACTTTTTTATCGCGTAAAATATTTTTTTTGTACCAACAATGGTAAACTGGAAATGGCGTAGCCAATTGCGGGCTTATTACTTGTCAAACCGCTATGCAGTTTGAGCGGGCTACAAACCTTTATATTTACTACATTGTCTGCCATTACATATACAAAATTAACCGCTGGCATTATTTTTTCTTTTTCTCAATTTCAATTATAACAAAAATTACGCCTTCGTTATCATGTAAAAACACTTAAAATGGCATTATGTAACATCCTTAAAATCTTTGCTTAAATTATTTTATCACTGGTTTATGGAACTTGTATTTGCGACTCATTGTTTTGTAATTTTGTTTCTCAAAATATAACATAATTGCTCCATAATATACCGCGCTATTATCCGGCCACTGATTGCAAGTTAGCGCCAGCCTACATTTTTGTTGCAACAAAAAACATTTCAGTTTTCTTGTGCTTTTCAGCCTTACAGCCGCTGGTACGGATCACAGATCCGCACCAGCGGCGCCTGGGGAAACTGCAAAAAAACATAAAAAAAAAATTTGTGGAAAAAGGATGGCGAGCGGAGGAAAGGAGTTTAAGAGACTGCTGCTCTTCCGCTGCTTAGGTATTCTTTGATTGAAGAAACATGTAATAATTTCTCTTTCATTTCAGGCTCCAGTTTAATTTCCTTATTTCCTCTCATTAAAGACTCCAGGGGGATTCCCAGGTAGCGGTTTAATAAAGTTATCATTTTTAAAGTCAGTGACCTTCTTCCATTCAAAACTTCAGAAACCCTTGTTTTTCCACCGAACAGCGGTGCTATATCTGCTTGTTTCAGGTTCATTTGTTCCATCCTAAACTTAATGGCTTCTATCGGTGACGGGGCTTCCATCTGGTAATTTTCGTGTTCGTACTTCTCTATAAGCAAGGAAAGGAGTTCCATTTCTTCTCCTTCTGGACTATTGGGGTCAATCGCATCTTCAGAGCTGTTTATCAAAAGATAAACCCTTTCGCATGCTTCGTTATATTCTTGTTCTGTTTTTAATATTTTAGTTTTCATAACTTACTGTTTTTGCATCTATTTTATCATATTCCATATGTGTGCCAAACCACACTATAAAAACAATTTTGAGTTTGTATTCAACATCAACGATTAAGCGGTATTCATTACCTTTTATATTAAACACTACCCGTTTTGAACTGACAACATTGGCATTCCTGTATTTTGCCTTCAATTCATTTGAATTATTCCAAATCGAGTATTTTACTTCATAAATCCAAGCCTTTAAAGGTTCTTCCGCTTGCTTATATTTACTCAGCTTGCAATAATCTGAAAGAGTTATACTGAACTTTTTCGATAATCGTAGCACCAACGTATCCGTCTCCACAATAACGTATAGTTTTTCAGGATAAAACTTTTGATTTTTACATTCTTAATTTTCATGCAAAAAGGATGTACTATGATTTTTAATTTCAGCGATACTACTCGTTTTTATTTCTTTCGCGAACCAGTTGATATGCGTAAAGGAATTCACTCA
>JBFHFE010000042.1:0-49264 GCA_041583785.1 Draconibacterium sp.
CGGAAATACAATTCCAATTTTTTCGTCTGTAAAATCGTAGATTCCCTGTTTATCCATTTGGGGAATTGAAAGCAGTTCTCCACCAAGCGATTTTGCAATATGCAGACTATTACCTGTTGCTGTAAAATATAATATTTTCATATGTTTATAATTTTCTTTCAATGGTCATATAGCCTGTCCCGCGAAATGCGGGAGAACTCACATGATTTTAAGGTGTCAACTAGGTGTGAATTTTTCTCATCCTCGTTTGCTTAAGTTTATATAGTTATTAACTACTTGTCTACCAATAGCAATTGATTTTTATAGTCTTCAATTCTGGCATGGGCAGTACCATCTATAAACAAAATAATCATTAGCATTGCTATGGTTGTGATACTAATTGCCCGCCATGTTGGCGCGTTAACAAAAAATAGAATAAGTGCAAAGACTATAATAATTAATGGAATAGCAGTGAATACGACTGTTTTGTATTCCTTTAAAGTTCCATCTACTCGCTCAATTTCTGACTGAACAAAAGCCGGAGCATCCTTATTATAGTCTTCCGAAAAGCTTGAAATTCTGTTAAGGTTGGCATATACTAATCCAGTTCCTATGGTTAAAAGTAATACGCCTGCTACTGCGGTAGGGATGATGTATGCTTTTGCCAGGTCAGTTTTTCCCAGTTGCCAAAAGCCAATGCTTAGGGCTACAAATACAACTCCGAAAACAATGAAAAATGAAGAGGAAAAAACTTCGGCTTTGGCCCAATCCTGTGCTGTTTTTAAGATATCCATAATTCTAACTATTTAAAAATTCCATTTAATACCTGTTTCCTTTTCTGAAAGCTCCCATAATTTTTTGGCAACAGCTTTATCTTTAGCGTGTGGCTCAAGTTTATGTGCTCCAACCGGACCAACCCAGTTGCTTCGTCCGGTAGGTCCATAAAATCCTTTCTGGTCTAAATTCTCTTCGGTAGCACACATTAATTCAGGATAGGCACCTTTTTCAGCTGATTGTGTTAATGGTGATAATTTCATCAGTCCAAAAGTAATTCTCAACATTAAACTACCACTTGTTTTAATAAGGGATGTTCTGGAAGAGCCGGGATGGCATGCGTAAGCTTTGACAGTTGTTTTACCAGCTTTTTCTAATCTATCTTGTAATTCGTAAATACACATGATCTGTGCCAGTTTACTTTGGCTATAGGCATTATTACCTGTGTAATCTTTATCCCAGTTCATATCGTCAAATTTGATGGTTTTAATGCCCATATCATAGCCCATACTGCCTACCGTTACGATACGTCCTTTAGATTTTTCAATCAGTGGAAACAGTAGGCCTTGCAATAGAAAATTGCCGTAGTGGTTTGTACCTAGCTGACTCTCAAAACCATCTTCTGTTATCACCTGCTTAGGCACCTGCGCTATAGCAGCATTAAGCATTAAAGCATCAATACGAGATACCGTCTTAAGCACTTCTTCTGCAGCTTTCCTTACTGAAGCAAGTTTTCCTAAATCCACAGTGATATATGATACGTCGATATGATTACCCAACTCGTTTTTATAAGCAGCTATGGTGTCTTCTGACTTTTTAGGGTTACGGTTTAACATCACTACGCTAGCACCTTTAGATAAAAGTATCTTGGCTGCCTCATACCCTGTACCACTTGTTGTGCCCGTAATAAGGAATGTTTTTCCATTTTGAGATTCCATTAATTCTGGCGTCCATCCCTGCTTTCCAAATTTGTTTTTAGTATTCATGATGATTTTTTATTAATCGTTTTTGTTCTTCTTTTGGTGAAACTTTCACGATACAAATAAACGACAGAAAATGGGCTTGTTACTTAAACTATTTGGTTGATGATGTATACATTTTGGTAGTAGCCAATTTTTTCATGTTTATTATATTTCTCAAGAGGTAAGTTACAGATAACTTATTTGTTACATTGCTATTTGCCATAATTCCTCACCATTCTCAAAAACAGCTTATCAAAACCCTTGTCACTCAATAACTTTCTGCCAAGCAATGATTGTTTTGCCATTTTACCGGCGGCATATCGCGTCTTTGGGTTTTTAGTTTTTATCGCTTTACTAATCGTACCGGCTATTACGGTAGGTTCGCTATATTGTCCGGGTTTGCTGATGCTTTGCATCATTTTGGCAATAATTTGTTTTAGCTCTTTGTAAGGACCAATACTATCGTCGAGCTGTTGGTCCATTGCACGGGCAAAACCGGTAACTCCCCTACATAGTTTTTAACAGGCATACCTCCTTTGCGTGCTGCAAAACTAAAATAATGAGGCGCATCGAACCCAACAATGTCTTCCTTAAGCTTTATGTTTCCAATGGTTAGTTTACGTAGTGCTCCCAACCCTGAAGGATGACCTTCACCTTCTTTCAATAATGAAATTTCGCCAATCATTATATCAGACTGAGTATACCATTCATGGTCTACATGAAAATCCCAAAACTTCTGAGGTTCAAACCCCGGATAGAAATGAGTGAATTCGAATGTTATTTTTGAATTTGCCATGCTTCTTCATTTTAAGATTACATGGTGGCAAATTTCTATATAACAGCTTTTTCGTATGTATATAATTTGAGGAAAGTTGGATGCTTTTTGCGGAAGACAATTTGGGAAGATAAGTTATCTATAAATAAAAACTCCCGACTGAACTTAATCAATCGGGAGTTTTTTGTGCCCAGAACAAGACTCGAACTTGCACGCCCTTGCGAGCACCGGCCCCTCAAGCCGGCTTGTGATTAAAATTGCGGTTGATAAAGATGATATACTCACCATTCTGTACATTTTGTTCCATAATTGATGAAACAAGGCTGTTAAGTGTGTAGAACTTTTCTTATAAACGTCAATTTTGTATGTATCTGGTATGTATCAAAAAAAAGAGTTACAAAAATAAATTCGTAACTCTCTGAAAATCAGGTGGAGAATATCGGAATCGAACCGATGACCTTTTGACTGCCAGTCAAACGCTCTAGCCAACTGAGCTAATCCCCCAAAGCGTGTGCAAATATAAAAATATTTTTTTACCTCGTATTACCAAAAAGGAAAAATTGCTTGTTGGGTAGAATTTAAAATTTCAATAATTCTTCGGCACCATTTTGTCTGTTTCGTTTTATCTGTAAAAAAAAGAGTTTTGCGAGGGGCTATATTTTGATATTCAATATGTTGTGATTTTTGAACTAATAAAATTTAAAACAATTATTATTTTATTATATTTAAAAAATCAATGGGGGACGCTTATCCATTTGATACAATTACTATTTAATTATTAAGTTAATAATTTTTGAATACTGTTTATGCAGCCATATTACAGTTGTTAAGAGTCGAAGAATGCTTTGCTTTTAAGTAAATAGTGGCCAAAAATGAAAAATCCCAAAATGAGAAAAATTCTTGCAATTGACGACCAGTTCGATAATTTAATTACCATAAAAGCAGTATTGAAAATGTTGCTGCCCGAGTACGAAGTTATAACCGCTCAAACGGGGAAGCAAGGTATTCAATTGGCTAAAGAAAAACAGCCAGATGTTATTCTGCTCGATATTATTCTGCCCGAAATGGATGGCTATCAGGTGTGTAGGCTTTTAAAGGCCGATGAGCATACAAGTAGCATTCCTATTGTAATGATAACTGCCTTACGAATTGATGCCAACAGTAAGGTGAAAGCCCTGGATTTAGGAGCCGACGCATTAGTGTCGAAACCTTTCGAACCCGTTGAATTGATTGCTCAGTTAAAAGTTGTTTTGCGAACAAAATTGGCAGAAGATAAATTAAGGGATGAAAAGGAAGAACTCAATAGACTGGTTCGTGAAAGAACAAAGGTGTTGGAAGAGAGTGAACTAAAGTATCGGTTGTTGGTGGAAAGCATACAGGAACCAATCCTTGTTGTTCAGAACGGAATTGTAAAATTTGTAAATCCGGAAGCAATGGCTCTTTCCGAATATATAATTGACGAGGTATTAGGTAAATCGTTTATGAATTTCATTTACGAGGAAGATAAAGATACAGCTTTCGAAAAATTTCAAAAAAGAGCTTCCGGACAGACTGTTGCTGGTGAGCCATTTATTCGCGTAGTTAGTAAATCAGGGAAGGTCTTGTCGTTCAATTATAAAGTGAATGAATTAATGTGGCAAAATGAGCATTCCTATTTATACATATTAAATAATATTACCGAAAAAATAGAAGTCGAGAAACACAAGGTACTTCAAGCCCAAAGAAATGAGGCTCTTCTCGAACTTCATAAAAGCGCTTCCGTTGTAAATAATAAAGATCTTTATGAATTAGCTATAAATAAAACGGTAGCAATTACCAATAGCAAATTTGGCTTTTTTTATGAGGTAAATACCGAACAAAATACGATACAACTTATTGCCTGGAAATTGGAAGCTCCAATAAAAGCAGAGGCTTCATTTATTCGGACTACAACAACTATTGACAGTCTGGGGGCTTGGGGCGATTGTATTCGGGAAAAGAAAGCACATGTATACAACGACGTGTCCACCATGGCTGTTCCAAAAGAATTGCCGCATGGAGGAGTCGATTTTAAAAGATACATGAGTGTTCCGGTTACTTTAAACGATTTCGTTTATTACATTTTTTGTATTGGCAACAAAGAACATGAATATACGAATTTAGATCTCGACAACATACAGATTATTGCCAACGAAATTTCAAAGCTTATTGAAAAACGAAACTACCAGCAAAGTATAAAAGAAAGCACCGAAAAATACATCTCGATTCATACCAATGCCCCCCTGCCGCTTCAATCGTTAAATAGTAAAGGCGAAATTGTTGAAGTTAACCCTGCATGGTTAAAAACAATGGGGTATGCAAAAGAGGATGTTCTTGGCCGATGGTATGGCGAATTTTTACATGAAGATTTTGTGTCTGATTTTGTGGAAAATTTTCCTACACTGATATCGAAGGGAAGAGTGAGGAGTGTTCCGTTAAGGTTGAGAACAAAAAATGGCGAATTTATCGATATAAAACTCGATGGTTCTGCATCATATGGAGCCAATGGCGATTTCAAGCAAACGTACTGTACCTTTAAAAATGTAACCAAGGAAGTGCGGCAGCAAAGGTTGTTGGAGGAAAGCGAAGCTAAGTACCGTTCGTTCGCCGAACATTTTAATGGAATTGCATTTCGGGCATTCTCTGATTCTTCTGTTGATTTTATGAACGGAAAAGTAAAAGAGATTACCGGTTTAGATGAGGCTGATTTTATCTCGGGAAATATTTTAATGAAGGATTTAGTGCATCCGGATGACAAAATGAAGGCTGCCGTGAGTATTGCTTCCTTTATGGCTTCCGATCGACAGACAAATTCTCTAAATTATCGAATTGTTACAAAAAATCAGGAAATTCGATGGGTGAATATCTCAATTACAAAATTTGAAGAGAAGGGAAATACTGGCGTATATGGAATTTTGCAAGACATTACACAAATTCAAGAGACAAATGTATTGCTGGAAGAGTCGAATCGGTTTAATAAAACATTGCTCGATACAATTCCTTTTCCAATAGAAATAGTTAACCAAAGAGGTGAAATATTATTTCTTAATCCGGAAATGCAGTCGTTGGCAGGCGATGCTAAGGTAGGCGACACATGTTGGAACTTATACCGTGATGATAAAAAGCAATACAAAAATTGTCCGCTTCGGAAGAGAATTCAGATTGGTGAAATAAGTAAAGTTGAAACCGAAGAAGCATTTGGCGGAAGAAAGTTCGATATTATACATAAAGGAATGTGGTTTAACGGCGTAAAAGCCTTGATGGAGATATTTGTAGAAACAACCGAACGTAAGAAGTATGAGGCGGATTTAATTGCTGCAAAAGAAAAAGCAAATGAGAGCGATCGACTTAAAACGGCATTTCTGGCAAATATGAGTCACGAAATAAGAACCCCGATGAATGGAATTATGGGATTCACAAGCTTATTGCAGGAACCCGACTTAACAGGAGAAGACAAAAGTCGCTACATTAGTATTATACAAAAAAGTGGCGAACGCATGTTGAATACGGTGAACGATATTATTGAAATATCGAAAATAGAAACCGGTCAAATTAATATTTCCGAGAAAAAAGTAAATGTAAGCAGGCATTTATCGAACTTGGTTCAATTTTTCGAACTCGAAGCAAAAAACAAGGGACTTCAGATAAGCCTCGAAAATCGAATTAAAGATGATGATGCTGAAATAATAATTGATAAAAATAAATTCGGCTCCATTATTTCGAACCTGCTTAAGAATGCGATAAAGTTTACCGATAAAGGATTTCTTAAAATTGGAGCCCAAAAGAAAGATGACTTTTTAGAGTTTTATGTGCAGGATTCAGGTATTGGAATACCTGAAAACAGGCTTGACGCAATTTTTAATCGTTTCGAACAAGCCGATATCGATGATTCAAGGGTATTTGAAGGATCGGGGCTGGGTTTGGCTATTACTAAATCGTATGTCGAAATGCTTGGTGGAGAAATTAAAGTGGATTCAGCGCTTAACCAAGGTTCCGTTTTTTGCTTTACCATACCTTATAAATCAGCCAATTCAAAACCTGTAGAGAGCGGCAGTAATGCCCTGGGAATTAATAACGGCATGCCCAATAAGCATCTAAGTATTTTGGTTGCAGAAGATGATGAAATAAGCAGGTTGCATTTGTCTATTTTGCTGAAAAGAATATCAACTAATGTAAGTTTCGCCACAAATGGAGCCGAAGCCATCGAAAAGTGCCGCCAGAATAAGGAGATAAACCTGGTGTTTATGGATATGAAAATGCCAGTTATGGATGGCTACCTGGCAACCCGAAAAATCAGGGAATTTAATGAATCGGTGATTATAATTGCGCAAACGGCTTTTGTACTTCCTGGCGACAAAGAAAAAGTGCTTAATGCCGGTTGCAACGACTATCTTACCAAGCCAATAAATAAAGATAAATTACAGAGTTTGATTCGTAAATATTTTTAACAGAATTCTTACATTTGTACAATTAAAAACAATCTGTGTAGAGAGCCAAAGCAAGAATTAGTTGTCATTTAAATTTTTGGTAAAGTTTTTGTTATTCACAATATCGAAGCGCTCAGAATAGGACTCATGAACCGTGTTCGTTAAAGGTGAAAACCTGATGTTTGAAATTAAACTAATTTTATCTTGGAAGTAAATATTATTTTTTATCTTTAGACCCCGTAAAAAAAGGCGGTAGAAAACGAATAAAAACAAATAAAAATAACTAAGTATGGAACTTAAAAAATCACCAAAAGCTAACCTCGAATCTAACAGGAGTACCTTTCTGTTACTCGGATTAGTGCTTGCCTTAGGCATTACTCTTTTGGCTTTTGAATGGACCACTAAACCTAGCAAAGCAGAGTCTTTGGGTACTATTCAGACTGCTGAAGTAGAGGAAGAGATTATTCCAATTACCCGTGAACAAGAGGTGAAACCACCACCACCACCACCACCACCACAAGTTGTGGAAGTTTTGAACATTGTTGATGATGATGTGGAAATTGAAGACGAATTGGAAATTGAAGATTCGGAAGCTGACGATGAAACTGTAATTGATGTTGCTCCGGTAATTGAAACTGCAGAAGAAGAGGAAGAAGAAGAAACTCAAGTATTCTTTATTGTAGAAGATATGCCCGAATTCCCTGGTGGCGATTTAGCATTGCGTAAATACATTGCCAACGCCATAAAATATCCTGTAATTGCTCAGGAAAATGGAATCCAGGGTAAAGTTTATGTAACTTTTGTTGTTGGAAAAACAGGTCAGGTTACCAATGCTTCTATTGCAAGGGGTGTTGACCCTTCGTTGGATAAAGAAGCCTTACGCGTTGTAAATGCGCTACCTGCATGGAAGCCAGGAAAACAACGTGGTAAACCAGTTAACGTATCGTACACGGTGCCAATTAACTTCGTGTTGCAGTAACAAATAAAAAACAATATTTTTGCACTCCTGTTTCTATTGAAGCAGGAGTTTTTTTGTACCATACACCGGAGCTTATTAAAAGAAATTTTGGTTATCCAGTAAATTTTATAGAAGTCAGAAAACATGATAGAAACAGCACCAGAAACAGAAAAGGCAGTTATTGTTGGTTTAATTAATCAAAATCAGGACGAGAGGCAGGTAAAAGAGTACTTGGATGAATTGGCGTTTTTAGCAGATACTGCCGGTGCTAAGGTTTTGAAAAAATTTACCCAAAAACTTGAGGTTCCTAATAAAGCGACTTTTGTAGGCCCCGGAAAGTTAGAGGAAATTGGAAACTATATTAAGGTTGTTGAAGCCGATACCGTTATTTTCGATGATGAACTTTCGCCAACGCAATTGCGAAACATCGAAAAGTTATTGGAATGCAAAGTGCTCGATCGTACTAACCTTATTCTCGATATTTTTGCGAAACGGGCGCAAACAGCACATGCAAAAACGCAGGTAGAATTGGCGCAATATCAATATTTGCTGCCGCGCTTAACCGGACTTTGGACTCACCTCGAACGTCAAAAAGGAGGGATCGGAATGCGCGGTCCGGGGGAAACACAGATTGAAACCGACCGCCGTATTATTTTAGACAAAATTGCGAGGTTAAAAGAGCAACTTAAAAAAATTGACAAACAAAAAGCCACTCAGCGAAAAAACAGAGGAAAACTTGTTCGGGTAGCCTTGGTTGGTTATACCAATGTTGGAAAATCTACCATATTAAATATGTTGGCAAAGTCGGAGGTTTTTGCCGAAAATAAACTCTTTGCCACACTCGATACTACCGTGCGAAAAGTGGTAATTGGGAACCTTCCGTTTTTGCTGGCCGATACGGTTGGGTTTATCCGGAAGCTGCCTCATGGTTTGGTTGAATCGTTTAAGTCGACTCTTGATGAGGTGCGCGAAGCTGATGTTTTACTTCACATTGTTGATATTTCGCATCCCGGATTTGAAGAACAGATTGAAACGGTGGATAATACATTAACCGAAATTGATGCAGGAGATAAACCAACCATGTACATTTTCAATAAAATCGATGCCTTTTCCTGCGAGGAAAAAGACGATGATGATTTATCACCACGCACCAAAGCTAATTTTACCCTTGAAGAATGGAAGAATTCGTGGATGGCTAAAAGTAATACGCCGGCACTTTTTATCTCTGCCAAAGAAAAATCGAATGTCGAAGATTTTAAAGTCGAATTATACGAGCGTGTGAAAAGTATTCATTCTCAGCGTTTCCCATACAACGATTATTTATATAATTCGGAGTGGACGGAAGGTATTCAGGATTAGTGGGAGTTAAGGCATAGTCTTCATCCCTGTAAGGTGTCGCAATTATTTCCCGCTTTAGTTGACTGGTCCTAAATAAACATTACCAGTTTATTTGACAAAATATGAAGAATATAAAACCGATTGAAGGCTAGCCTTCAATCGGTTTTGTTTTTTATACGTTTAAATTTTACTGCTATGCTGATGTATTTGTTCTGGTATTTTTATACCATCAAAACGGCTGAAAATAATAACCCGCGAGAGATGAAATCTCATACATAAACTAACTAGTGTTAATTAACAATTACCTCGTCAGCAAATATCCAAACAGGCAATCCGGCGGCATTATGCCAAAATGGAGCTTTGCCCACATTTTCGGCTGTTATTTTAATGTAACGAGCTTTGGTTTTGTTGAAGCTAGCTTCGAAATATGCAATATCGTTGCGTTTGCTTTCTTTCGAAATAGGCTTCTTATTCGCAAGCGTTTTAAGCTCTGTAAATGTGTTTCCATTGTTTGAGCACGAAAACGTTACTCTTTTCGGAAAGAAAACAATGCTGTTGGTTAGCTGAAGAAAACTGGTTGATATGTTGCTGAATTGCTCTTCCTTTCCCAGGTCAATAATTGCTTCCATATTATTTCCTTCAAATCCCAGCCAGTTGGCAAAAAAGTTGCTCCCTCCCATAGCTCCATCGGTTAATGTCTGTGGATCTTCATCGGCGTATTTTTTAGGTTTTGTTAGAAGTTTTACGGTTTTTCCTGCTGCAATATTTGGGGAAGCAGCGCGTTTTATGTTCTTCTCAAACAGCGCAAGGTAGTCTTCTACTGTATAGCCCATTGCATTTGTGTAAATAATTCCGGCTGCTTTACAGCTTTCTTTAAATCTGTTTAAACGTTCTATGGTATCGTCAGCGGGTTCTTCATTGTGTAGCATCTGAAAATCAGGAGATATGTTTTTGCTTGCCATTCCCAAAGAAGCATAATCGGTACTGATTCGTGCCACTCTAATGCGTTTTAAAATTTCAGGTTTGTTTGCCACCACTTTTTCTGCTTCATCAAAAAATACATTATACTGTTTTAGGTTTTCGGGACTAAGAAATGAATCGAAAGCTTGTGCAGGATCGCCACTTGTAAAAAGGAAGAAGTCTGGGTCTTTTAGAAGTTCTTTATGAATTGTGTCGATGTACTTTTTTACATAAATTCCAGCCTCTTCGTAATAAGCGTTAACGAACTCTGCAATTACTTGCTCCGCATCGATATCCGGATTCCACAGTAATTTGGCGGTTAAGTACGAGCGCAATTCAAATAGTTCGCTCGGAAGATTACTGTGCTGTTCAAATATCCACTTTGCATGGTTGTTTCTAAAGAACTGAATATTGGGTTGCAGGCTATATATATTTGGAAAAGGGGCCAGAATATTGGTAAATTGTGTGGTGTAGTCCCAAATTCGGATGTTATTGCTAAGTTTTTTCCAGCCCATTAAATCCTTTGCAAAATCAGGGCTTTTCTCTTCTATGGGGCCACTACGGTCGCATTCTATCGAGCAAAGTGTAATTAGTACATTGTCGAGAGCTTTCGTTTTACAGGGTTTGCGGGTGTATTGGTAGGCCAGCGTAGAGATTGTTTTATCAGGAAATTCTTTGGCTATTTCGTTTACAAAACGAATCATAGTTCCGCTGGGCGAGCCTTCTTCCCCGTCAATTTTTTGGCACTTTTCACATTGGCAATATTGTGTGTTGTCGTTCGAGCTGACCGAAATTACACTCGCTTCAGGGTATCGCTCAAAATAAATCCTTACCGAATCTTTAATAATTTGTAGCACCTCCGGATTGGTTAAACAAAGCTGGGTGTGTAGCCTTTGGTTTCCCCTTAATGCATAATATTCCGGATGCTTATCGCCAAATGTTTTTTCGGGAACAAAACGGTGGAAAGTATGCACCCGTGCCGTAGGAACATAATATGGAAATGCTTCGTGGGTAACTTTATGTTTGTCGGCAAAACCATGGTAGTTGTAAAATAGTTCGGAGTGCATGGTTCGGGTGGTAACATCTGGCGTATAAATGTAATTCAGGTTTGCAGGTATTGAAATTGTGGAAAGAGTAGGAACTTTTTCCTCTTCAGGCGACAGCCAGAGGCAGCCCAATTCCCTTTCCAAAAATTCGTAAACAGCGTATAAAGTGCTTTGCGAACTTCCTCCTGAAATAACAAGATTTTCTTTTTCTGCTTTATACGAAACAGTATGCGGCGAATTTAAAGTGGGATCTGAAAAAACAGATATTGTTTTTGGTGGTCGAGTAGTCTGCTCGTCAGTTGTTAAGGCGATTTTTACAGAGGAAATTTTTTCGAGGTACGATTGAAGCTCTTTAGCGGCAATTTGAATTTGTGTATCTGCAGATGCCGGAATAATAATTTTGTATTCAGTTTTGTGGTTTTTAACCAGGTTTAGCTGATTTTTAGTTGTGCAGAAATTTAAAAGAAATAGGCCAGTTATGAGTAGGCAAAGCTTTTTGATTTTCATCTATTCGTTAATTATTTTGATTTGGCTGTCAAAGTTATTTAAAAATTTAATAACTTTTTACGTGTCTTTCTAAGAATAAACCGACCGTTTCAAAACAATTTTTTATAGACAATTCCTGGCAAAAGGTTGCAGAAGTGAATTACTCCTCAAAAATCACCTTTTTAATTAGCGATTTGTCGCGGCATATTTCCAGCATTTTAACACTGGTCATTCTCAGTAAAGGGTGTTTAAAATTGGGGGCAATTTCAACAAGAGGAACCAACACAAACCTTCGCTCCTGAATGCGCGTATGAGGAATAATAAGGGTCTTGGTTTCAAAAAATTCTTCGTTAAAATATAAAATATCAATGTCCATTTGTCGGGACGAATACCGTTCTTCTCCTCGCTTCCGGCCAAACATCTCTTCAATTTCGTTAATCCGCCAAAGCAATTCTTCGGCTTCAAGCTTTGTTTCAATTACTAAAATTTGGTTCCAGAATACATCGTCCGAATGGAAACCCCACGGCGGCGTTTCATAAATCGAAGATATTTGAGTGATCTTTCCTAATTTTTCGGCAATCAGTTTGTTTGCGCGGATAAAATTTTTGTTTTTATCTCCTATATTTCCGCCTATTCCTAGAAAAACCTTGTTCATAGAATGGTATATTTGTAATTCTAAATGGAAAACCTTACTTATTTTATAAAGTTAAAAACCATTCTTAAAAGATAAAAGATATGAAGGAGTTTTTTAAATATGTTTTAGCCACGGTGGTGGGAGTTTTAACCTTGTCGATTATTGGCTGCCTATTAATGTTCGCGGTTATAGGAGTTATTATAGCCTCGGCCGACCAGGAAGTAAGCGTTCAGGATAATTCGATGTTGGTCATTAACCTGGATCGCAAACTTGTTGACCGTGCTCCGAACGATCCTTTTGAAGACATGGAGCTTCCGGGAATGTTTAGTAGTGCAAAAACCATTGGACTTGACGATGTTGCCAAATCGCTTGAAAAGGCAGTGAACGACGACAGAATAAAAGGTATATATCTAGATTTGTCGATGGTTAACGGAGGTATGGCCTCGGTTGAAGAAATCAGAAATATGTTAATTGCCTTTAAAGACTCGTGCGACAAACCGGTTTATGCCTGTGCCGACAAAAATATTTTGGGGCAGAAATCTTATTACCTGGCAACAGTGGCCGATAAAATTGTGGTTCATCCCGAAGTTTCTGTTGATTTTCGTGGATTAGGAGGTGAGATGATGTTCTATAAAAATTTTCTGAAAAAGATTGGAGTGGAAATGCAGGTGGTTCGCCATGGTAAATTTAAAGCAGCAGTAGAACCTTTTATGCTCGATAAAATGAGCGCTGAAAATCGCGAGCAGCAGCTCACCTACATGGGAAGTTTATGGAACCACATGTTAAATGGTATTTCCGAAGAAAGAGGAATTCCGGTTGAAAAACTGAACGAACTGGCAGATGAGGTTCTGTCGTTAAGAAAAGGGCAGGTTGCTGTTGATAAAGGATTGGTGGATGCCGTAAAATATCGCGACGAAGTATTGGACGACTTAAGAGAGATTACCGGAATTGATGGGACAAAAGGTGTTCCGGTAATTGGCGTTAGAGATTATGCCAAAGCTTCGGTAAAAGGCAACACAAAAAAATACAGTCGTAATAAAATTGCCGTCATTTATGCCAGTGGCGATATTGGTATGTCGATGGGAGGTGGCGAAGTTATTGAAGGCGATAAACTGGGAAAAGAAATTCGCAAAGTACGCCAGGACAGTACCTATAAAGCCATTGTATTGCGTGTTAATTCGCCCGGAGGTGCTGTATTTGACTCAGAAACCATTTGGCGCGAAGTAAAACTCGCTGCTGAAGCTAAAACCATGGTAGTTTCGTTTGGCGATTTGGCGGCATCGGGAGGGTATTATATTTCGTGCCCGGCAGATAAAATTGTGGCCAGCCCCAATACAATCACCGGTTCTATTGGTATTTTCGGTACTATACCAAATATTGGCGAGTTGTTAAACGATAAACTGGAGATTACAACCGATGTTGTAAAAACCAATGAAAATTCGGATTTGCTTACAATGACACGCCCTATGACAGCTTACGAACGCGAAATGATGCAGGAAACCATCGAAAATGGATACGATAATTTTATTTCGCACGTTGCAGAAGGTCGCGGAATGACAAAAGAACAAGTAGATGAAATTGGGCAAGGTCGTGTGTGGAGTGGCGAAAATGCCAGAGAAATTGGATTAATTGATGAGTTTGGAGGTTTGCAGGATGCCATAAATATGGCAGCCGAAATGGAAGGGTTAGAGAACTACCGCACCGTTGCTTTACCGGCTCAGCCAAGTCCGTTCGAAGAAATGTTTAAAACTGGTGCTGACAATGTTCGTATGCGTATTATTAAAAACGAATTGGGCGACAAATACCGTTATTACGAATATTTCAAAAAAATGTCGGGAATGAATGGGATTTTTGCCCGCATGCCATACGATATTTATGTGAACTAAAAGAAACGAATATACCGGGTTCGATTATTAATTTTTAAACTCAGATTATTAATCGAACTCGTTTTTCTATAAGAGGGAAGGATGCAGCAGTTTTTAGGTGCATCCTTTTTTATTATCTTAGCTTATTATTTTGAATTTAATTTGATGTTAAAACTTCTACTTTATCCTCTCTCTTGGCTTTATGGAATAGCTGTTTATATTCGAAACCAGGCCTATGACCTGAATATCTTCAAATCGAGGGAGTTTGATGTGCCGGTGATTTCGATTGGAAATATTACTGTTGGCGGAACAGGAAAAACCCCTCATGTTGAATATCTTGTGTCGATTTTAAGCGAGAAATTCGAGGTGGCTACCCTTAGCCGTGGCTACAAAAGAAAAACAAAAGGTTTCCGTTGGGTCGAAACTGATTCTACTGCCATTGAAGTGGGGGACGAGCCGCTGCAAATAAAAAATAAATTTCCTGACGTTGCCGTTACTGTTTGTGAAAACAGGGTTGACGGGGTGGAAAAATTGCTTGAACCCGAAAATGGCAAAGTGCCCGATGTTGTATTGCTCGACGATGCATTTCAGCACCGAAGAATTACGCCCGGATTAAATATTTTGCTTATCGATTATAATCGCCAGATTAAAAGTGATAAACTATTGCCTGTGGGACGTTTGCGCGAAGGGGTTTCTCAAATGCGGCGGGCAAACATTATTATTTTTACCAAGTGCCCCGACGAGGTAACACCAATTATGCGCCGAATATTGCAAAACGACGTGGGGTTGTTACCTTATCAAAAACTGTATTTTACAAAACTCGAATATGATAATCTGCAACCCGTTTTTTTAGCAAAAAGTTTGGGGAAGGCCTTTTATGAAGAGAAGAAGTACTCGATATTGCTTGTTACAGGAATTGCCTCGCCACAGCTTATTCGTAATTATTTAAAGCAGTTTTCTAATACTATCGAAAGCCTGGTTTTTCCCGATCATCATAATTATTCAACACAGGATATTCGAACAATAATTGATAAATTTGCTGCGCTCAACAAGGGAAACGCAATTATTATTACAACTGAAAAAGATTCGATGCGGTTTAAAGATTTTAAAGAATTACCTGATGATTTAAGAAATGCATTGTATTATTTACCTGTAAAAGTTGATTTCCTTGAGCAAGAAAAAAAAACGTTTAACAAGAAGATTTTAAATTATGTTGGAGAAAATAAAAGTAACCGCGAACTTTATAAAAGAAAGAATTCAGGCAAGTCCTGAGGTAGGTATAATTTTAGGCACAGGGCTGGGGGGCCTGGTGAATGAAATCGAAATTATTGATTCAATCCCGTACAACGAAATACCGAATTTCCCGGTGTCAACAGTCGATGGTCATGCCGGACGATTGATTTACGGAAAGCTGGGGAATAAAGATGTGCTGGCTATGCAGGGGCGTTTCCATTACTACGAAGGTTATGATATGAAAGAAGTGACCTTTCCGGTTAGGGTGATGAAATTTGTTGGTATTTCGCACCTCTTTGTTTCAAATGCCAGTGGTGGCTTAAATCCCGATTGGAAAGTGGGGGAGATTGTTGTATTAAACGACCACATTAATTTCTTCCCCGAACATCCGCTTCGTGGAAAAAATAATAACGAATTGGGAGTGCGTTTCCCTGATATGAGTAAATGCTACGACAAACGCCTGCGCAATAAAGCAAAACTAATTGCACTTGAAAATGGTATTGAGATAAAAGAAGGTATTTATGTTGGTGTATCGGGCCCAACCTTCGAAACGCCTGCCGAATATAATATGTTTCGAATTCTTGGAGGAGATATTGTTGGAATGTCAACCGTTCCAGAGGTAATTGTTGCCGTCCATATGGATTTAATCGTATTCGGAATTTCGATTGTTACCGACAGCGGTGTGCCTGGCGAAATTGTGGAAATATCGCACGAAGAAGTGCAGGAAGTGGCCATGAAAGCCGAGCCTAAAATGA
Organism: Draconibacterium sp.; assembly: GCA_041583785.1. Taxonomy (GTDB): domain Bacteria; phylum Bacteroidota; class Bacteroidia; order Bacteroidales; family Prolixibacteraceae; genus Draconibacterium. Next base: position 16,211 of record JBFHFE010000042.1, read on the forward strand.
CGCTGATTTTGAAAGAGCTTATTCAGAGCATAAAATAGGGGTACAGAGGTTGTCGTCCGCTGTAAATTCCTTTTATACCCGTTTGAATATAAATGCCGCATTGGATATGTAGTTTGTTTTTCGTTTGTACGGAATTGAAAAAACAATTTTAATGCGGCATTTTGTTGTTAATTGGGTTGTATATTTAACGGCAGATAGGTATCAACAACATTCAAAATCGAATATTTAATATGGGCCTTTTAATTGTTTCACTTGCTCCGGTTGTTATAATTGCTGCTTACATTTATTTTCGTGATAAGTACGAAAAAGAACCCATTCAGCTTTTACTAAAGGCTTTGCTGGCTGGTGCATTAACTGTTATTCCTGTTTTATTTGTTGAGGGGATTTTAAACGGCTTTACCGATTCTTTTCCGGGCCTTTTGGCAGCCGCCTGGAAGGCCTTTGCGGTGGCAGCCTTTTCCGAAGAATTATTTAAATACCTGGCGCTTTATCTGTTAATATGGAAAAGCGCCGAATTCAACGAAAAATTCGACGGGATTGTTTACGCTACTTATGTTTCGCTGGGTTTTGCCGCCGTTGAGAATGTACTTTATGTAATGGATGGAGGTTTTAGTACAGGAGTTATGCGAGCCCTTACAGCCGTGCCCGCACATGCCATCTTCGGTGTAACTATGGGCTTTTATTTTGGTCTGGCAAAGTTTTACGAAAAAGAGCGAAGAAGCTTGAAACAAAAGGCTTTGCTGCTTCCTATTTTACTTCATGGTATGTACGATTTTATTCTTTTTACCGAAATAGCATGGCTCACCATTGTTTTTGTTGCATTTGTGGTTTACCTCTACCTCTCCGGCTTAAAGCGTATAAAAGAACTCTCGAAACAATCCATTTACAATACCGACTATGATTTGTTGAATGAGAAATTTGATTCGAATCATAAATATTAAATTCTCTCGGCAGGTCGAAAATTATAGGTTCACATGGCTTTTGCCGTCCAGTTTTTTCTTCTAAAATATTGGGCTAACAATATGCGCTAAACCTTCGCGAACTTTAAAAAATAACGAGCGTTGATGCCATTCTTTTAAGGTTATTTCGCGACAGTTTTTTAAATCATCTAAAAAGTGTTCTTCCAGTTTTTGCGAAAATTCGCGTTGGTAAATAAAAGCATTGGCCTCAAAGTTGGTTTCAAAACTTCGGAAATCGAAATTGCTTGTGCCAATGGTAGAAAACGAATCGTCGACAAGCATGTATTTGCTGTGGATAAAACCGCCCTGATAAAAATAAATGCGAACGCCGGCTTCGAGCAATTCTTCCACATACGAAAAGGAACACCATCTCGAAAGCGTAGCATCTGATTTTTCGGGAATAATAACACGTACATCAACATTGCTAAGCGCTGCAGTTTCCAGCGCGGTTAGTAATTCGGGAGGAGGCATCAGGTAGGGAGTAGTTATGTACACTTTTTTTCGCGCATTGGTGATGGCAGCAAAATAAGCCTGCAAGATTCCTTTCCAGTCGAAATCGGGGCCACTGGCAGAAATCTGCACCGGCACACCTTCTGCTTCGGTAAAGACCGGAAAATATTTGTACCCGTATAAATTCTGGTGGGAAACTAAATACCAGTCGAGCATAAAAATAATTTGAAGGCATGTGGCTGCATCCCCTTTTATTTCGAGGTGGGTGTCGCGCCAGTGCCCAATACGGCGATGCCCTTCAATATAACGGTCGGCAATGTTAAATCCGCCAATAAAGCCAGTAGTTCCATCTATTACTATAATCTTTCGATGGTTGCGGTAGTTTACCCGCGAGGTGAGCCGCGGAAACCTTACCTCCATAAAAGGGTAAATTTGAATCCCACAAGCATTAAGGTCGTTGAAAAAATTCTTTCTCAGACTCCAGCTTCCTACGTCGTCAACAATTATCCGAACCTCTATGCCTTGTGCACGTTTTTTTTTCAGCAATTTGATTAATTGTTTGCCGATTTTATCATCCATAAAAATGTATGATTCAAGGTGTATGTGATGCCGGGCTTTTTCAATTGCCTTAAAAATGGCTGCGAACGTTTCTGTGCCGTCTTTAAGTATTTCGAGTTGGTTTCCTTTGGTAAGTAAGGCATTGGAGTTGTTGAGTAACAGCCGGATTATATGCTCTTTTTCTTGTAGTTCGCCTGGCGAATTTTGTTTTGTTTGGCTTATTTCGCTAAGTTGTTCCGAAGCTACTCTGCGCAATTTCTTCAGGCCTTTTAGTCCGCGGGTTGAAAACATTTTTCGTTTGCGGTATTCTTGTCCAAAAATCAGGTAAAAAATAACGCCAAAAATTGGCAAAAGAATCAAAGCCATTATCCAGGCAGCCGTTTTAAAAGGCGAACGCTTCTCGAGAATAATCATGAAGGTTACTGGTATTGCCGTTAGTAGGAATACCAGTAAAAACCATCCCCAAAATTGACTCCACTCAATCATAATTTTTATTGCTGTTTATCGATAAATTTCAGAAATTAGTTGAATAAAAACAATTTTTGTGCAAAATTCGTATCATAAAAAGAACAACAAATATGAAAACAATGAGGTCGATATTATTATGGGTGATGATGGTGGTTTTTGTGTATGCATGTTCTACTCAAAAAAATGCAGTTCAGGTAAATAAAAGCGAAACTGAAATTATAGCAGAAGATAGTGTTGAATACGATGTGGAAACTTTCGATTCCAAATTTGAAAGCTGGTACGAGTTTTACAAATCTCCGGCAATGTATCGTTCGCAGTCGTATTACGAAGCCTGGAATCAGCAGTATGTTTTAGCCTGGAATCAGAAATGTTTGCATCCTTCAAGAAGATGGAATTTTGAACAAGTGGTTGGCTATGATCCCAACGAAGACTATGGCTTTGAATTAAACCACAAACTCTTTCATTATTTTATGTATGTTGAAAACGTACTTAAAATTAATATTATTCCCAACGGGCCAAGACTGCTTGCAAACTAATTTTTGTTTCTGAAAATTTTTAAGCTATCCTGTTTAATTTTTATTGTTTTTTCCGGGCTGCCTGGTAATTTCGGTGCTAAAATTCCGCGTTTAAAGTTTTTATTTCCCGTGTAAATATGTGCTTCGTCCCAAAGGTCTTCGGCAATAAACGTTTCAAGCACTTGTTTCCCTCCTTCAACAATTAGCGACAAAATATTTTTTTGATGCAGCGAATCTAGAATTTGAGAAAGCAGGTTTTTATCAAAATCTACTTTTATATATTCAGTGTTTTCTTGTGTGCCTTCTTTTATTGAGTTATATATCAGTGTTTTAGTTGAATTGTCGAAAAGGTGGAGATTGTGCGATAAACGCAGGTTTTTATCTAAAACCAAACGCAGCGGATTTTTTCCTTCACAATGACGCACAGTCAGCGAAGGGTTGTCTTTTTCGGCCGTGTTTGTTCCTACTAAAATGGCATCTTCTTCGGCCCGCATTTTATGTACCAGCAACAGTGCTTCTTTGCCCGTAATCCAGGTTGGTTCTCCATAATCCTCTGCTGTTCGGTCGATATCTATAAAACCATCGAGCGTTTGCGCCCATTTTAAAATAATGTAGGGCCTTTTCTTTTGGTGAAAAGTAAAAAAACGTTTGTTCAGCTCGTCGCATTCTTCTTTTAATACACCGGTTGTTACCTCAATCCCGGCATTTTTCAGTATGGCAATTCCTTTCCCGGCAACTTTTGCAAAGGGATCAATACTGCCAATTACCACCTTCGGAATTTGTTTCGACACAATTAAATCAGCACAGGGCGGGGTTAAACCATAGTGGGCACAAGGTTCAAGCGAAACAAATATGGTACTCTCCCTCAAGAGGGTCGGATCGGTAACCGAATTAATGGCATTAACTTCGGCATGTGCTTCACCGTATCTTTGGTGAAACCCTTCGCCAATAATTTTGCCCTGATGTACAATAACGCATCCTACCATTGGATTGGGCGAAACATAGCCAGCTCCTTTTTGCGCGAGTTCTATGCAGCGGTTAATATATTTTTCTATGGTTGTCATTTTACAGGAAAAACTAAATTTGCAACAGCAAAAGTAAACAATGCAGAAAACTATTCAATATATTAAATCAGAATTGGGAACTTATTATCCCGATACCGAAATACAGGGATTTGTTCGTCTTATTCTGGAATCGGTTTTGTTTTTAACTTACACCGATATTGTTCTTCAAAAAGATAAAACAGTAAGTGCCGATGAACTTGCGACCATAAAAGAATTGGTAACCAAATTGAAAAAGTACGAACCGATTCAGTATATTTTGGGTGAAACCGAGTTTTACGACTTGAGATTAACGGTAAGTCCTGCCGTGTTAATCCCGCGTCCCGAAACCGAAGAGTTGGTGCATTGGATAATTCATTCTGAGATTGCCCCGGCAGCCAGAATACTGGATGTTGGAACAGGCAGTGGTTGTATTGCCCTGGCCATAAAAAATGAACTTGGCGGGGCAGACCTTACTGCTGTCGATATCTCAGAAAATGCGTTGGAAATTGCAAAAAATAATGCCGCAAGAAATAATCTGGATGTTAATTTTATACAGGCTGATATTTTGAGCTGGAGAAATTATAACTGGCCCCAATTCGATGTCGTGGTAAGCAACCCGCCTTATGTTCGGGAGCTTGAAAAAGAAATGATGGACGATAATGTGCTAAGGTACGAACCCAAAGGAGCTCTTTTTGTTGAGAATGAAAATCCGCTGGTTTTTTATCGGACGATTTCAGAATTTGCTCTGGTAAATTTAAAGAAAGGCGGATGTTTATTTTTCGAGATAAACGAATACCTGGGGAAAGAGATGGTGGCCTTGGTTAAAGCAATGGGATTCAGTAATATTGAATTAAGAAAAGACTTAAACGGACGTGACAGAATGCTTGCCTGCCGGAAGTAATGAAGTATTTAACAACAAACCAGGAGCAATAAAAATCTGGGAAATCGTTATTATTACATGCTTTTAAGCTGTGCGTTTTTTCTATATTGCAAAACAGTAACCCGAAAAATGTGAAGAGTTTTTTTATTAAAATAATATTCTTTTTTAACGTGCTGCTCGTGTTGGCATTGGTTATTTCTTATTTGTCGGTATTTATTCCGCCCGATTTGTTTTGGGTTCCATCCTTGTTTGGTTTGGCATATCCTTTTTTACTGATAGCTAATGCCTTATTTGTGTTTTTTTGGTTGCTGATAAAGCCACGAAACCTGATTCTGTCGTTGCTTATTATTCTGATTGGTTGGAATTATATGAGTTCTTATTTTCAGTTTGAAAGAAAAACAAGCGAAACGGTTGATGTGAAAATTATATCGTATAATGTGGAGCATTTTATGGGCGATGGGAGTTTACACAGAAAACAAAATGCCGAAAAAATTATTGCATTCTTAGAGGAACAGGAAGCCGACATTATATGCCTGCAGGAGGCGCGGCTAAGAAAAAACAACATATTTAACCTGGCAGAAACCGTTGAAAAACTCGAAACCATAAAACATTACCAATTTGCGCGCACCAGTACCACTTATGGTTCGGTTACCATGACCCGTTACCCCATTATTAATATGGGCGAAATTAGGTTCGACGATTCGCGAAATATTACAATTTATACCGACGTGTTCATCAAGCCCGATACGATTCGGATTTTTAATGTTCACCTGCAATCATATAATATAAATCCGCAAAAATATTCCATAATCGAATCACCCGGCATAACAGAGGAGGAAAATATTCAGGAAGTGCAGGAGATGGGGGCTAAATTGAAAACAGCTTTCGAACGAAGAGCCCGACAAGTGCGTGAAATACGAAAACACATCGACCAATCGCCTTATCCTGTAATCGTTTGTGGCGATTTTAACGATACTCCAATTTCTTTTTCGTATCAAACGATAGGAGAAAATTTGCAGGATGCCTTTGTGAATTCAGGGACAGGGATTGGGCGTACATATATTGGGGAGCTACCTTCTTTTCGAATTGATTATATTTTTCATGACGATAGATTTGAATCATATAATTTCGAAACCTACGATTTTAAACAGTCCGACCATCTGCCCATTAGTTGCGGACTGGTGAAAATCGATTAACTGTTTTCAAGTATTTTTAATGCCGTTGTTTTATCCTTTTTCAATTGTTCAACAAGGGCATCTATCCCGTCAAATTTCTGCTCGTTACGAATTTTATCGAAAAAAATGAGCGTAATTTCCTTGCCGTAAATATTTTCCGAAAAGTCGAAAATGTTTACCTCAATACTGCGATTGTCGGCATTTTTGTTAAAGGTTGGGCGCATACCAATGTTTAGCATTCCTTTAAAAATAGATTTTTCTATTTTAACCAAAACAGCATAAACTCCGTACCCTGGTATTATTTTATATTTGTCGGAAGCTTCGATATTGGCAGTAGGAAAACCCAGTTTTCGCCCCAGCCGTTGCCCGTCGATAACTGTTCCGTGAAGTGTAAAGTTGTAGCCCAGGTATTTATTTGCTTTTTGTATTTCCCCATTTTCAAGGGCTTCTCGAATTTTTGTCGAGCTTACTTTTTCAACGTCAACCGAAAGCGCCTCTGTTTTTCGGACCTCGAAATTGTATTTTTCTGCACATTTTTTTAAATCCTCGTAGCTTCCTTCGCGGTTTTTCCCAAAACGATGGTCGTAACCCACAACTAAACAATGAGTCCCCATTTTCTCAACCAAAATATTTTGCACAAATTCGGAATACGACAGCCCTGCAAATTCTTTGTTAAACGGATAAATTATCAGATGGTCAATGCCCATCCTTTCAAATAGCATAATTTTTTCTTCTTTTGTGGTAAGTAGGCGCAGGTTTGTTTCGTTGGGCGATGTAACCACGCGCGGATGCGGGTAGAAAGTGAAAATTACCGATTCGCCCCCTCTCTTTTTTGCCAATGCAATAAGTTGCCCGATAACCATTTGATGACCTTTGTGTAAGCCATCAAAAGTTCCAATGGTAACCACGGGCTTGCATGCTTTAAAATTATCGAGTGTGTAATGTATTTTCACTTTTTATACTATATTTTTCAATGTGCATTTAACACTACAAACGTATTGAAAATTTTACGCATTTTAAGCGAACCTAATTTTATAGACCTAAAAATGTAAGGTACAGGTAATATGATAATATTTATTCTGGTCTTTATGCACTTCATTAACAGGTAGTTGTAGGTGTTTGTGCAGTATTGGGATTTTTAAATATGTAATTTTCGGGTATTGCTATTTTTGATGTACCCAAAATTATTAATTTTACGCCCTTTAATTAATTAAAATGACGTATAGAGTTTTATTTTTACTGGCAGCAACTATTTTTATTCTTGGGAGTTGTAAAAAAGAAAAGCAGTTTACCATTCAAGGGAAAATTACCCATGCCGAAGGCAAAACAATTTATTTGGAAGAGTTACTTACTTCTTCGCGAAAGCAAGTTGGTGAAACCAAAATAAATGGTAAAGGTAAATTCGAGTTTAAAGGAGTTGTCGGTATTCCAACCTTTTACTTGTTAAAGCTGTCCGACCATAATTTTATAACACTATTGGTTGATTCGGCAGAGAACGTTACCATTGAGGCCGATGCGGCTAACCTATATAGTGAATATAAGGTAAGTGGTTCGCTCGGATCGCTACAGGTTCAGGAGTTAGACAGCCAGTTAAAGCAAACACGTCATAAACTCGATTCGTTACAGTCACTACATAATTTATATCAGGGAAATCCCGATTACGATAAAATTCGTCAGGAATGGGGCAGGGAATACGATAAAATTGTTGAGAAGCAGATTGAGTTTTCAACCAACTTTGTACAAAAGAATCCGTTCTCAATGGCCAGTGTTTTAGCTTTGTATCAAAAGTTTAACAGCGAAGACCAATTTTATATTATTCGCGATTTGCAGGTGATGAAAACAGCTGCGTCGGCCCTGAATTCAATATACCCGCAATCGGAACAAGTAAAAGCTCTTTACAACAATACCTTGCAGTTTGTGCGGAAGCAACAGGCTGATAAAATGCAGAAATTTATTCAGGAACAAGGCGATAATAGTCCCGACATTGTATTACCCAATCCTGAAGGAAAAGAGGTGGCTTTGTCATCGTTGAGGGGGAAAGTAGTATTATTGCAATTTTGGGCAGCAGAAAACCGTGACTCACGTATTCAGAATCCGGTTCTGACTGAAGCTTATAAAAAATACAAGGGAAAAGGATTTGAAATATATCAGGTAAGTGTTGATCAAAAACGTGCCGAATGGGTAGATGCAATTGATAAGGATAAACTTACATGGATTAATGTGGGTGATATGGAAGGAAGTGTACTCGCCGCGCGGGTTTATAACGTGCCATCAGTGCCGTTCAATTACCTTCTTAACGAAGATGGGGTAATTGTGGCTAAAAACCTGAAAGGCCCCGCATTGGATAAGGCTTTGGCTCAATTGCTGAAATAATATTCAAAAAAGATTAATATTGTCAGAAAAGGGAAAAATATATTTCGTTTCCGATGTACACCTTGGAGCGCCTGCTTTAAATAATAACCGCGAACGGGAGGCTCTGTTTGCACAATGGCTCGATGAAATAAAAGAAGATGTTGCCGAATTGTATTTGCTGGGCGATATTTTTGATTTTTGGTTCGAATACAAAAAAGTGGCGCCCCGGGGATTTACCCGTATTTTAGGACGAATTGCAGATATTGCTGATAAAGGAATACCTGTTTATTTTTTCCCGGGAAATCATGACTTATGGGTTTTCGATTATTTGCAGGAAGAGCTTGGGGTTACCGTGTTTCGAAAAGAGATAATCAGAGAAATCCGTGGGAAAAAATTTTTTCTGGCTCATGGTGACGGGCTCGATTCCAACGACAAAGGTTATTTGTTTTTAAAGAGAATGTTTACAAGTAAACCTTTACAATGGTTGTTTTCGCGTTTGCACCCAAATTTCGCACTTTACCTTGCACACAAGTGGTCGGCTGCCAGTAGGTTATCAAAGAATGATTATCGCGATGATTTTATGGTTAATCAGGATGGAATGTATAAATTTGCAGCGGACTTTTTACAAACAAATTCGATCGATTATTTTGTTATGGGGCATCGCCACCGAATGGTAAACGAAAGAATGAATGAAAATACCCGGTTTGTTTTGTTGGGTGACTGGATTAGAAGTTTCTCTTATGGAATTTTTGATGGTGATAATTTTGAATTAAAAAAATATAAGGATAAGGCTTAAAGCCTGGAGAAGTAGGGATTTATGGCAAAGAAAACATACACAAGGATTATTGGTACGGGAAGCTACCTTCCTCCTGAAATCGTTAAAAACAGTTATTTCCTGGAGAATGAGTTTTTTACTCCTTCGAAAAAAAAGATCGAAGATAAAACCAACGAAGAGATTATTCAGAAATTTAGGGAAATTACCAATATTGAAGAGCGGCGCTACGCTGGCGAAAATCAGGTGACATCCGATTTGGCTGCTCTGGCAATTACTGATGCCTGCGAAGATGCCGGTATTGATAAAGAAAGCCTTGAATTTATTATTATCGCGCATAATTTTGGCGATATTAATGAAGGAAATATTCGTATTGATGCGTTGCCTTCGTTGGCGAATAAGGTAAAAGATAAATTGAAAATTAAGAATCCTGCCTGTATTTGCCACGATGTAATTTCGGGTTGTCCGGGGTGGACTCAAGCCATGATAATTGCCGACGCCTACATAAAAAGTGGTTTTATGAAACGAGGCGTGGTTGTTGGCGCCGATGCGCTTTCTCGTATTTCCGATCCGCACGACCGCGATTCTATGATTTATGCCGATGGTGCAGGGGCAACTATTGTCGAAGCTATTGAGAGCGAGGAGCCAATTGGTATCCTGTCGCACTCAAGTCGTTCGGATTCTGTTAAATATGCCGGCCTTCTCACCTTGGGCGAATCGAGCAATCCCGATTATAAAAGCGATGAGTTGTTTGTGAAAATGGTGGGACGTAAATTGTATATTTATGCCATAACAACAGTGCCGGGTGTGGTAAAAGATAGCATCGAACGAGCTGGGCTGCAATTGCACGACATCAAAAAAATATTTATTCACCAGGCCAACGAAAAAATGGATGAAGCCATTCTTGCTGGTGTATTTAAACTGTATGGCGAGAAAGAAATACCCGAAGGAATTATGCCAATGTGCATCCGCAAACTTGGAAACTCCTCAACCGGAACAGTTCCTACGCTGATGGATTTGGTATTAAAAGGGAAAATGAACGGCCATGAAGTTAACAAAGGCGATTACTCTATTTTCTGTTCGGTGGGTGCCGGAATGAATATCAATTCGATTGTTTATAAGTGGTAAGATAGCTTAACAAGATATTTGAGAACCGGTACTTTTAGTTAAATTGTACCGGTTTTTTTATACCCTAAATTTTTACTGTCATGGAAATTATTTATCTGGTAGTTGGTGTTTGTATTGGAGCTGTTATTGCTTATCTTTTTTATAAGTTAAGAGCGCAATCGGCCGATAAAAAGTGGCTCGAAATACAAAGTGGTTTTGATAAAACTCAGGCGCAACTGGAAGAAAGAGTTGCAAACCTGCATAAGGATAATATAAATTTATCGGATAAATTGAAAGAAACTGAAAGCCAGAATGAGCAAAAATTACAGAATCTGGCGAGGGCTGAAGCCGAATTTTCTTTCCTGCATGAAAAACTTTCAAGCCAGAAACGGGAAATGGAAAATATGCAGAAAAAGTTTACCACCGAGTTTGAAAATGTGGCCAATAAAATTTTGGAAAAAAACAGCGAAAAATTTACTGCTGCAAATCAAAAAAATATTGGAGAGGTATTAAATCCCCTTAAAGAGAAAATTCAGCTTTTCGAAAAAAAAGTGGAAGATACCTACAGACAAGGTTTAAAAGACCAAACCGATCTGCGCGCCGAATTAAAAAAACTTTACGACCTTAACTCCAAAATCAGTAAAGAAGCCAATAACCTTACCAAAGCTTTAAAAGGCGATGTGAAAAAGCAAGGCAATTGGGGCGAAGTTGTTTTGGAAAGAATTCTTGAACGTTCAGGGTTGAACGAAGGGGAACAGGGTTACATGAAACAATTCAGCGATTTTACCGACAACGGGAAACGTGTTCAGCCCGATATTGTAATTAATCTACCCGATAATAAACACATTATAGTTGATTCGAAAGTTTCGATGATTGCCTACGAACGGGCAGTTAACGCTGAAACCGAAGACGATAGGGCCAAAAACATTAAAGAACATCTATTAAGTTTAAAACAACACATTAAAGGGTTAAGCGAAAAACACTACCAAATGGCCAGTAAATTAAACACGCCCGATTTTGTTTTACTCTTTATCCCGATTGAAGCATCGTTTGGGGTGGCTGTTCAGGAAGACCAGGAATTATTCTCTTTTGCTTGGGAGCAGAAAGTGGTGATTGTAAGTCCATCGACGTTGCTGGCAACTTTGCGAACAATTTCATCAATTTGGCAGCAGGAAAACCAAACCCGTAATGCGATTGAGATTGCTAAGCAGGGAGGAGCTCTTTACGATAAATTTGTAGGTTTTATTACCGACATGGAAACCATTGGCCGCAACCTGGAAACAACGCGCAAAACATACGATGCCGCGCTTAATAAATTGCATACCGGAAGTGGCAACCTTGTTCGCCGGGTGGAAAATATTAAAAAACTTGGAGCAAAAGCCGCAAAAGTGCTCCCCTCGAACGTGCTGGAGAAATAATACGCTTGTAGTACGAAACGCGTTTTATACGAAATTTTGAAAGTACAACCGCTTGTGGCGAATTTTTTATGGGTGTTAAAAAGGTGGTTGCTTAAAAGAAACCACCTTGCCTGTATCTACTAACTTTAGCTTCCTTTTATTTAACCATTAAACGATACCGCTTTCGCGGCAGTTGTTGAAAGTAAACGATCTTCGTAAAAAACCAGCTGGCCGTTTACAAAGGTAGAAATCACTTTGTTCGAGAACTGCGTTTTTTGGAATGGCGACCAACCACATTTGTATAGAATATTTTCCGGAGACACCATCCATTCATTGTTCGGATCTACCAATACTAAATCGGCAAAATATCCTTCGCGAATATAGCCGCGTTTGTCTACCCGGAATAAATCAGCCGGTGCATGGCACATTTTTTCTATTACCTTCTCAACCGTGATGAATCCTTTTTTTGCCATTTCGAGCATGGCAACCAGCGAATGTTGAACCAACGGTCCGCCCGATGGAGCTTTAAAATAGCTATTATTTTTTTCTTCTAAAGTATGTGGGGCGTGGTCGGTGGCAATTACATCAATTTTATCCGAAAGCAAAGCCTCCCAAAGTGCCTCTTTGTCGGAGGCATGTTTTATCGACGGATTCCATTTAATGCGGGTTCCGTAATCGATGTAGTCGCGTTCGTCGAACCAAAGGTGATGAACACAAACTTCTGCAGTTATTTTTTTATCCTTTACTTTTCCGGCAGAAAACAGCTCCATTTCTTTTGCCGAAGAAAGATGAAGTACGTGTAATCGCGTATCGAATTTCGAAGCCAGTTCAATTGCTTTCGACGACGATTTATAACAGGCCTCATCGTTGCGAATATGGCAGTGGCGCGAAATAGGTACATTCTCGCCATACCGCGCGCGGGCAATTTCTGTATTTTTCAGGATTGTTGCTTCGTCTTCGCAATGGGTAGCAACTAATGTAGGTGCGTTTTTAAAAATTTCAGAGAGCGTCTGTTCGTCGTCAACAAGCATATTTCCGGTTGATGAGCCCATAAAAACTTTAATACCACAAACTTTTGTTGGGTCGGTTTTTAATACCTCATCCAGATTATTGTTTGTAGCTCCCATATAAAACGAGTAGTTCGCTGCCGAAACCTTTGCAGCCCGGTCGAATTTTTTTTGTAGCTCTTGTTGGGTTGTAGTTTGTGGGATTGTATTGGGCATTTCCATGTAAGTGGTAACTCCGCCGGCAATTGCCGCCCGGCTTTCGGTCGCTATTTCGCCTTTGTGCGTTAAGCCCGGTTCGCGGAAATGCACCTGATCGTCGATTACCCCCGGAATAAGTAGTAGCCCGGAAGCATCAATTATTTCAGTTTCGCTTAAATCGAAATCGGCAGGTATTATGTGAGGAAAGATTTTTTTTATCTGTTGGTCATCAATTAAAACACTTCCTTTAAATTTTAGTCCTTCGTTTACAATTGTTGCGTCTTTTATTAAAGTTTTCATAATTCCTGCTTTTTAACAAAGTTAATCAATTCGAAGCTGGTTTTGTTCATACCTTCTCACAAAAAAGGCTGCACCAGGCAGCCTCAGTTAATCTTTCAATTCGTATTTTTTAAACCAACTCCGCATTTTCATTTTTAACACACCCCAAAGAGCTTCGTTAAAAATACCGCCACTCATTTTCGATGTTCCTTCCTGGCGATCGGTAAACACAATCGATACTTCCTTAATAGTAAAGCCGAACTTGTAAGCTGTAAATTTCATTTCAATCTGGAAGCCATACCCAATCAGTTTTATTTTGTCAAAATCTATGGTTTCCAGAACTTTGCGTCGGTAACATTTAAATCCGGCAGTGGTGTCTTTAATATTCATTCCGGTAACAACACGTACGTACATCGATGCGAAATAAGACATTAATACGCGCCCCAGCGGCCAGTTTACTACATTAATTCCGGTAATATAACGCGAGCCAATGGCAACATCGGCACCAGCAACGGCTGCTGAATATAATTTTTCCAGATCATCAGGATTATGCGAAAAATCGCAATCCATTTCAAAAATGTATTCGTAATCTCTTTCCAGTGCCCATCTGAAACCGGCAATGTACGCTGTTCCCAGCCCAAGTTTTCCTTGCCTTTCATGAATATGAAGTTGCCCCGGAAATTCTTTCTGCAGTTTTTTAACAATATCTGCTGTTCCGTCTGGAGAATTATCTTCAACAATTAACAGGTGAAAAGGTGTTTTTAGCGAAAAAACTTTGCGAATCATTTTTTCCGCATTCTCCTTTTCATTGTATGTAGGTATAATTACAAGATTTTTTGACACTATGTTGTTTTTTTAATTGAGAAACGAAAATACACTTTTTAGGTTTAATTCTGCCTTACAAAGATATTCAAAGTTAATGGTTCGGGATTCAAGACGCTGTTTAAATTGGATAAAAACATGGCTATTTGTCCTGTGTGAGGTTAAAAATGTGTTAAAAGATGGCATATGTTTCTTTTAGTGTGTCATATATCTTTATAAAATAGCAATTTTGTTGCAAATGGTAAATATCCTCATAAGCGTTTGCAAATGGAATTTAAATGTAAAAAAATCGGAGAAGAATGTTACGGATTGCGCGAAATGACGCTTCTTTTCGATGTAAGCCAGCGTTTAATTCAAAGTAAACAGTTGAAGGATGATTTGAATACCATAATGCGCATGGTAGTTGAATATTTGGATGCCGAGCGAAGTTTTTTGTCGATTTTTAACCGCGAAAATTCAAAGATTTATATTGAATCAGCCTATGGAGTGAGTACCACTCAGCAAGCCCGTGCGAAATATGAACTTGGAGAGGGAATAACAGGTAAGGTGGTTGAAATGGCTCGCCCTGTTGTGGTTGATAAAATATCGAAATCGTCGCTTTTTTTGAATAAAACAAAACAAGAACTTTATAAAGACGGTAAAGAACTTACCTTTATATGCGTGCCGATAATAGACGGAGGGCGGGTGACCGGAACCCTTAGCGTTACCCGCATATATAATCCCCATATTACTTTTAATGAGGATACTCGTTTGCTTTCAATTATTGGGTCGATGGCAGTGCATGCCGCACGCCGGCGTCAGGAAAGGCTGGAAGAACTGGAGAACTTAAAACAGAAGAATCAGGAGTTGGAAAGTCAGCTTTCGGGTAACAAAAGCCTGAATATGATTGGTAACTCGGGTAAAATGCGCGATGTATATTCCCTGGTTCAAATGGTTGGAAAAACAAATTCAACAGTGCTTATTCGTGGAGAAAGTGGAGTCGGGAAAGAATTGGTTGCCGATGCTATTCACGAAGCAAGTACCCGAAAAGGAAAGACTTTTATAAAAGTAAACTGTTCGGCATTGCCCGAATCGCTTATTGAAAGCGAATTGTTTGGTCATGAAAAAGGGGCTTTTACCGGAGCCGACGCACAGCGGAAAGGACGTTTTGAACTGGCTAACGGCGGTACTATTTTTTTAGATGAGATTGGCGATGTTCCGCTTTCTACGCAGGTAAAACTTTTGCGAATGATTCAGCAACGCGAATTTGAGCGGGTAGGAGGAACGCAAACCATAAAATCGGATGTCCGGATAATTTGTGCCACCAATCGTAAGCTGGAAGAGATGATTAAGACGGAAGATTTTAGAGAAGATTTGTACTACCGGATTAATGTATTCCCGCTTTATATTCCTTCGTTACGCGAACGCCGCGACGATATTCCTTTGTTGGTTGACCACTTTATTGGGAAATTTAACAAAGAGAATCAAACAAAAATAAAACGGATAACCACTTCTGCATTAAATATGCTTATGGTTTATTTGTGGCCGGGAAATATTCGCGAGCTTGAGAATTGCATTGAAAGAGCCTGCATTTTAAGCACCGATAATGTAATTCATGCCTATCATTTACCTCCGTCGCTGCAAACCGCCGATTCGACAAATACCCTTGCAAAAGGAGGAATGACCTATACCGTTGAACAAGTAGAAAAACAGCTGATTCGCGATGCTTTAACATCAACAAATGGCAATATAACCAAAGCTGCCGAATACCTGCAGGTTACAGAGCGTATGTTGGGCACTCGTCTGAAAAAGTATAACATTGAAGCCTGGAGGTACAAGGTGTAAGTTGTAAATTGCAGATAGGTTTTTTTATGCAGAAATTATTTTGCATTTTCACATCTATTCCTGCAGTAACAAAGAGAAATATGCCGAAAAAAGAATTCATAAGAGTCGACCTTAATAATCCGCTACATTGCAAGCACGTAATTCTTCTTTTAAACGATTACATGGAAGATGAAATGGGTATTGGCCAGTCGATGCCCGAAGAGCTTGGCCCCAAAATTATTGACGGACTAAAACAGCATTGCGGCTATATTGGCTTTTTTGTTTGTATTGGTGATCATTTTGCTGCCCTTGTCAATTGTAACCTCAACTTCTCTACCTGGCAGGCCAAATCTCTAATAAATATTCACGATTTTTTTGTTTCGCCTAAATTCAGGAAACAAGGTGTTGGTGAATTTCTTTTAACTAAAATTGAAAACTACGCCAAAGAAATGGGTTTTTGCAAAATCAATCTCGAAGTTCGTAACGATAACCTAAAAGCCCAAAAACTGTATGAGAAATTGGGTTACTCCGATTGTGTGCCTCCAATGTATTTCTGGCAGAAGAATCTGGATTTGTAGAATTGACTAACAGCGTAAATGAGTCAAAACTTAGATACGTTAAATAAGCTCAACCGGCAAACTCCAATTGATTGGTTTTATAGTCAAGCTTATATAATTTATAGTCTAGTTTTCTTGCTCCTTACAATTTTTATCCTTCTCTTCCCGGCATATAAAAGCGATGAACTCTTTTAAAAACGAAAGAGTCGGAACTTGGCTTTTGTTCTATAAGAAAAATATTCAATGTATCCGCTCTACCTCCTTTTTCATAGGTAGATTTATCCCAGAACTGAATTAAGTTTTTTTCGTTCTCTAGCCATTCAGAATTAAAATAGTCGATTGAATCTAGCTTAAGTTTTGATGCCGTAAACACAGTATCTTTTTTGTTTAAAGAATCATTTTCTGTAAAATGAAACAGCAAATGCCCTCTACTGCTAATTTGTACTTTAAGAGAATCATTCCAATTGCTATAAACCGGGGTATTAATTGAATAGCTTAGGATAGAACCAACGGTGTCTTGTTTAAATACCTGCTTTTTATCAAAAAAGTAGTAAGTATTCTTCTTTAACGAAGATTTCTCATTTTGATTAAATGTGCATCCTCCAATTAATAAAAGTAACAGTAAATTAAATTCTTGTAGTTTCATTTTAGTTGCAATCTTTGGACGAATTTACGAGGTCGTTATAGGCGTCATAATCTTCCTGAGAAAAACTTTCCTTATAAATTATTTGTAATCTGGTCAAGCCTATTGTTTATACAATATTTTATTGTGTTTGATGAAAAAAACGGTGTACCTGTCTGAATATTAACGAGTCGGTGTTTTCTATAGGGTAAATTAAATAAATTTGAGCAGTGTCGTAAATTCCCGCACAACGCCAACACCGAATTGGTTGCCATAAAGAGTCCAAATTTGATTCTTTGCTTAACCAATCGCTATCCCAATAGTCGAGAGTGTCTAAAACCTTTTTTTGTGCAACAAACGAGGTGTCGCTATAGGCATTACAGCTAGCAGTGTCGTAATAATCAGTGTGGTGTTCATAATGAAACAGGCTGTATATTTTTCGGTTGTTGCTAATAAGAATTGAATCGTAATATTTGGGCATATAAACATCTGTTTCATATATAAGTCCTTTCCACGATGGCTGGTCTATTTCCGACTTCCTTAATATTTGCTTATTGTCGTAAATGTAAAAAATCTTTTCTTTTTCAGCTTGTTGGGGAGACGTTGTGCACATTACAGTAAAACAGGCAAATAAGAAAAAAAGTAACTTTTTCATCTTATTAAAATTGTTTGTTTCTAAGGTATAAGATGGAACTCGCATGCTTTAATAATTCGCTTATGTATGAAAAATTTCTCATGCTCGTTTCATTCTAAGCAATCTTTAGTTGACTCATAAATAATTGAATACTCATCGGATCCCAGCTCGTAGGTATGCACTCCGTCTATTTCATCGGTAAAAGAATACTTAAGAGCTTCTTCATAAAAATGAAATAATTTCACCATCCGTTTTAGACCTTAAGAAAACAAGTTTGGTAAGAGAGCTGAGGTATCCAACTTCTCCTGAAACAGCCCAAGTTTCGAACGCTTCAACGGTAGCAAAACCAAAACTTCCCTCTGCTGATATAAAAGTTTCAACTATTTCAACCGTACTGTCAGTCAATAACATTGCATTTTCCCAAATGATACGCCTTATCTTCTGTTGTTCCAGACTTTAATGACATATTAGTTGGATAGCTTGCTTCCAGCCATGCCTTTGCATCATCCACATTAAATACTTCAATATCTTCGTCTTGCTCGTTAAACAACTCTTTTTCGCAAGAGTTAATTAGTAATAAACAAATAAACAAATAGTTTGAAATTCTTTTTCATAATGTATTTGAGTTGCGGGCTTAGTTTTGCCCTGATGTTTAAAAGGTAATTATTGCTATGTATAATTAAGTTCTTGTTTATTCAAGAAGGTAACCCCTGATTATGAAATATTCTTTCTAAAGAATTAATTGTTCAAATGCTTTCCTAATACCAAAAGCCAATTTTCCCTTTCCTACCAAAATGTAAGTTACCCCAATGTTAACACCCTGCAAGTCCCTTAAAACATGACTATCCCGACTATGCAACCATAAAGTGTGTGCATCAGTTATGTTCTACATAAATGTAGGATTCTTTACCCCTGATTCGTCAACTAAAATAAAATTATATTTTTTTAATGTATTGAAAGGCAGTGTGTTGTATTGTGTTTTTTGTGAAATAGTTTCTGCCTGGTATGTTTCGTGGCATAACTATGGCTTATAGGAAGTCAAACAATAATAAACTTAAAAAACAAAAATCATGAGAAAGATTGCAATTTATGGGAAAGGTGGAATTGGAAAATCAACCACTACCCAAAATACAGTAGCTGGATTAGTTGAAGCAGGTAAAAAAATTAAAGTAGTGGGGTGCGATCCTAAAGCCGATTCAACCCGTTTGCTGCTAGGTGGGCTGGCCCAAAAAACAGTTTTAGATACGCTTCGCGAAGAAGGTGAAGATATTGACTTGGACGACATTGTAAAAGAAGGTTACGGAGGTGTTCGTTGTGTAGAGTCTGGTGGTCCTGAACCTGGTGTTGGTTGTGCCGGTCGCGGTATTATTACTTCAATAAACCTTTTAGAGCAGTTAGGCGCCTGGGACGAGAGTTATAAAATCGATTATACTTTTTACGACGTATTAGGTGACGTGGTTTGTGGTGGTTTTGCCATGCCAATTCGCGAAGGAAAAGCCGAAGAAATTTACATTGTAGTTTCTGGAGAAATGATGGCCATGTATGCTGCCAACAACATTTGCAAGGGGATTAAAAAATACGCTCAGGCTGGTAAAGTTCGTTTGGGTGGTTTAATCTGCAACTCGCGTAAAGTAGATAACGAGCGCGAAATGATTGAAGAACTTGCCCGTCAGTTGGGAACGAAAATGATTCACTTTGTGCCTCGTGATAACATGGTTCAACAAGCCGAAATTCACCGTAAAACAGTTATCGAATTCCAACCAGAACATGCACAGGCCGATGAATACCGCGCTTTGGCAAAAGCCATCGACGAAAACGATCTTTTCGTAATTCCTGAACCACTGGAGATGGACGCATTGGAGAAATTATTAATCGACTTTGGTATTGCCAGCTAATAAGCTATCAGCTATAATAAAAAAATAATAAAGGAGGACAATTTATGTTAATGATAAGAGCGATAATCCGCCCCGAAAAATCAAGTAAAGTTTTAAAAGCCCTTTTTGAAGCAGGTTACATTGCCGTAACTAAAATCCCGGTTGTAGGGCGTGGAAAACAGCGCGGTATAAAAATCGGTGATGTTACATACGATGAGTTACCAAAAGAAATGCTGATTATAGTTGTAAAAGATGAAGATAAAGATTTTGCAGTAACAACCATTATGGAGGCTGCACGATCTGAGCCTAAAGGTGCATTTGGTGATGGAAAAATTTTCGTGTCGCCAGTTGATGAAGCATATACAATTAGTCGTGGTTCAAACGAATTATAATCCATAAAATCTGAAGCTATGAAATTAGTAATGGGAATAATTCGAATAGATAAAATGAATAAGACCAAAAGGGCACTTACCCAGGCTGGAATTACATCGATGACTGCAACAGGTCATGTGTTTGGCAGGGGAAAAGGTTTTTGGGATGCTAAGGTAATGGAAGGAGCTAAAAAGGATATGCCGGAAGCGTTGACCCATTTGGGTGCTGAGCCAAGGCTTAGACCACAACGTGTACTTACCGTTGTAGTTCCGGACGAACAGGTTAAAACTGTTGTTGACACACTGATTGAAGTAAACCAGACTCCTTCTCCGGGAGATGGGAAAATATTTGTGATGCCGATATACGATTCTGTTAATGTTCGTACAGGCGATTCAGGTGAATTAACACTCTAAAACAAAAGAGTTATGGTGCAGAAAAAAGATTTTTCAAACGGATTGCCGGATCCTTCGAAACTGAGGGAAGAAATTCTGGCAAAATACCCACGCAAAGTGGCAAAAAAACGGGCAAAGTCAATGGTTGTTAACGACCCGGATGAAAAGCAGGAGATTCTTGCAAACATTCGTACCGTACCCGGAATTATTACACAACGTGGTTGTACTTACGCAGGTTGTAAAGGGGTGGTTTTAGGACCAACTCGCGATATTATTAACCTGGTTCACGGACCAATTGGTTGTAGCTTTTACGCCTGGTTAACAAGGCGTAACCAAACCAAGCCAATGGAAAATGAGGACAACTTTATGACCTATTGTTTCTCAACCGATATGCAGGATGAAAACATTGTATTTGGTGGAGAAGCAAAACTGAAAACCGCTATTCGTGAGGCTTTCGAAATTTTTAAACCAAAATCAATTGGTATTTTCTCTACTTGTCCGGTAGGATTGATTGGAGATGACGTGCATGCTGTTGCCCGCGAAATGAAAGCTGAATTGGGAATCAATATTTTTGGTTTCAGCTGCGAAGGCTACCGCGGAGTATCGCAGTCGGCTGGTCACCACATTGCAAACAACGGTATATTTAAACATGTGGTTGGTAACACCGACCGCGAGCGTACCGGAAAATTCCAGGTAAACCTGCTGGGTGAATACAATATTGGTGGCGATGCTTTCGAAATTGAACGCATTTTCGAAGAAATTGGAGTTACTCTTCTTTCTACATACAGTGGAAACTCTACTGTTGAAAGTTTTGCCTACTCGCACACTGCCGATTTAAACATGGTAATGTGTCACCGTTCCATCAACTACATTGCCGAAATGATGGAGGAAAAATACGGTATTCCATGGATAAAAGTGAATTTTATTGGAGCAGAATCAACAGCAAAAACACTTCGCAAACTGGCCGATTATTTTGGCGACGCTGAATTGTCAGCCAAGGTGGAAGCAGTTATCGAACGCGAATTTGCAAAAGTAAAAGCTGTAGCCGATAAAGTTCGTCCGAAAGTAGAAGGCAAATTAGCAATGATGTTTGTGGGTGGTTCGCGTGCGCACCATTACCAGGATTTGTTTAAGGAGCTGGGCATGAAAACAGTTTCTGCAGGTTACGAGTTTGCTCACCGCGACGATTACGAAGGCCGCGAAGTAATTCCGGATATCAAAATTGATGCGGACACGCGTAATATTGAAGACCTGACGGTTACCAAAGATGAAACCCGCTTCCGCGATGACCTGGTCGAGAGAAAAGCCAAATTGGAAGAATCGGGTTACGAGTTTAAAGACTACAAAGGTATGATGCCGGAGATGAAAAAGAACTCGCTGGTTATCGATGATGTGAACCACTGGGAAACTGAAAAACTGATAGAGTTCTATAAGCCTGATGTATTCTGCGCAGGTATTAAAGAAAAATATGTGGTTCAGAAATATGGGGTTCCATTAAAACAATTACACTCGTACGACTACGGTGGTCCTTATGCCGCATTTGGCGGAGCTATAAATTTCTATGTAGAGATGGAACGTATGCTGGCAACCGATATTTGGAAGCTGGTGGATGCACCGTGGAAACACGAACCGGAAATTGTTGGATGCGTAACCGTTGATGCTTAATAAATAGGAGGAAAAATTATGTTACTACGTCATACAACAAAAGAAGTAAAAGAGAGAAAAGGATTAACTGTTAATCCGGCAAAAACCTGCCAGCCTGTTGGCGCCATGTACGCATCTTTAGGGGTTCATGGATGTTTGCCTCACAGTCACGGTTCGCAAGGGTGCTGTTCTTATCACCGAAGTGCACTTACTCGTCACTATAAAGAGCCAGTAATGGCTGCAACCAGTTCGTTTACCGAAGGTTCTTCAGTTTTCGGGGGACAGGCAAACCTGCTGCAGGCCATCGATAATATATTTACCATTTACGATCCTGATATCATTGCTGTTCATTCAACCTGTCTTTCGGAAACCATTGGCGATGACCTTGGGCAGATAGTTGGAAAAGCAAAAGACGATGGCAAAATTCCGGAAGGAAAACACGTTATTCAGGCATCAACACCTAGTTATGTAGGATCGCATGTTAGCGGGTACGAAAATATGCTCGAGGCCTTGGTAAAGTATTTTTCATTCAACACAAACGAAAAAATTCGTCAGGTGAACTTGCTCTCGGGCTGGGTAGAACCATCGGATATGCGCGAACTAAAAAGAATTGCCGGCTTGATGAAGGTTAAAACGGTACTTCTTCCCGACACATCGGATGTAGTTGATACACCCATGACTGGAAAATATCAAATGTATCCAAAGGGAGGAACAACTGTTGAAGAAATTACCAGTATGGGTAACTCAATGTGTACTGTTGCATTGGGCGAATGGGGAACCAAAAAACCGGCCGTTATGCTCGACAACAAATGCAAAGTGCCGTTTACTATGAACGATTTGCCAATTGGAATTCGTGCTACCGACCGTTTTGTTCAGGCTTTAGCAACTGCCGGGAAAGTTTCAATACCTGAAATTATTACAGAAGAACGTGGTCGTTTAATCGACATGGTTACCGATATGCACCAATATTTATACGGAAAACGTGTAGCTCTATTTGGCGACCCCGACACCTTACTTCCGCTAACTGAATTTTTGTTGGATATGGATATGAAACCTGTTTACATTGTTTCAGGAACTCCCGGAAAACGTTTTGAAAAACGCATGACAGAGATTTTAGGCGACAAGGTTCCGGAGGCAAAATTCAAAAATGGTGCAAATGCCGACATGTTTTTGCTACACCAGTGGATTAAAAACGAACCGGTTGACCTGCTAATAGGAAACTCCTATGGCAAGTATATTGCCCGCGACGAAAACATTCCTTTTGTACGCATGGGATTCCCAATTCTCGACCGTGTTGGTCATAGTTATTTCCCAACTGCCGGATACCAGGGAGGTATTCGTATTCTGGAAAAAGTACTGGGTGCCATCATGGATAAAATTGATGCAACCGCTCCGGAAGAATCATTCGAACTTGTTATGTAACGATAGATGCAATTTTAATTTTCATTCAATGTTATTTCGAAACGGAGGCAGGCATTTGAGGAATCTTTTTCAGCAAAGAGCTTTCTCGGTGTTCCTCCTTCGAAATGACAAATTAATTAACTTGTTATGGCTCAATTTCTAAAAGAACGCGAAAATCAAATCCTCACCAAAGGAGCAGACACTGCTGAAATTTCTTGCGGAAAAAAGAGTCTTGCTGGTTCAGTTTCGCAACGAGCATGTGTTTTTTGTGGCTCACGAGTTGTCCTTTATCCCATTGCTGATGCCCTGCATGTTATTCATGGTCCGGTGGGCTGTGCTTCTTACACCTGGGATATTCGTGGTTCGCTTTCGTCGGGACCACAGTTACACCGCCTTAGTTTTACTACCGACTTAAAAGAACGCGATGTTGTTTTTGGTGGCGAAAAAAAATTATACCACGCTTTAATCGAACTCATCGATAAACATCAACCTAAAGCGGCTTTTGTATTTTCAACCTGTATTATTGGTGTAATTGGCGACGATGTAGAGGCTGTTTGCCGCCAGGTAACCCGCGAAAAAGGAATCGATGTAATTCCTGTTATGTCGGAAGGGTTTAACGGAACCAAAAAAGATGGTTATAAAATAGCTTGCGAAGCGCTTTCAAAACTAGTTGGTACCAATAAGGATTTTAAACCTTCAAAATATTCAATCAATATTCTTGGCGACTTTAATCTGGCCGGTGAGTTATGGATTTTGGCTGAATATTATAAAAAATTAGGCGTCGAGATAATTTCGTGCATGACTGGTGATGGCCGTGTGGAGCAAATCCGCCGCGCACATCATGCATCCCTGAATGTTGTTCAATGTTCAGGTTCGATTATGCATTTGGCCAAAGAGATGAAGGAAAAATATGACATTCCTTTCATGAAAGTTTCGTATTTCGGAATTGAAGATATGTCGGATGCTTTGTATGAAGTAGCGAAATTCTTCAAAGATGAGGAGATGATGCAAAAAGCCCGCGAGTTGGTAAGCAACGAAATTTTAAAACTATTACCAGCACTTCAACCTTATCGTCAGAAGCTGGAAGGTAAAAAAGCCGCCATTTATGTGGGTGGTGCTTTTAAAGCCATTTCGCTGGTAAAAGCCCTTCGTTTATTGGGAATGAAAACCGTTGTGGTGGGTTCTCAAACCGGAAATGCCGAGGATTATGCTTTACTGAAAGAATTGTGCGACGATGGAACAATTATCGTTGACGACTCAAACCCCAACGAACTATCGGAATTTGTAAAACTCACCGGAGCCAATCTTTTTATTGGTGGGGTAAAAGAACGACCAATCGCCCATAAACTGGGGTTAGGATTTTGCGACCACAATCACGAGCGTAAAGAAGCGCTTGCCGGATATGTGGGTATGATGAATTTTGCCAAAGAGGTGTTTGCCTCGGTAACCAGCCCCGTTTGGAAATTTGTAAAATAGAAAGCTATGTTTGAACTTAATTCAGTAAAAAAAGCAAAAGATAGTTACAAGGCGACTCAGAACGCTTGTAAACTTTGTTCTCCGCTCGGAGCAAGTGTAGCTTATAAAGGATTCGAAGGTTGTGTTCCGCTTATTCATGGTTCGCAGGGCTGCGCAACTTACATTCGCCGTTACCTTATTTCCCATTACAAAGAACCCATCGATATTGCATCGTCGAACTTTACACAGGACTCCACCATTTTTGGTGGCGACGAAAATTTTAAAGCGGCAATTTTAAACATCATCAATTCTTACAAACCTCAAATCGTTGGAATTGCCTCAACCTGCTTAAGCGAAACCATTGGCGACGATGTGGGTTTATTTCTGTATCATTTTCTGGAAGAATACAAAGATATTACTACCGATTTTGTAATTGCATCAACACCCAGTTACCAGGGAACACACATCGATGGCTTTCACGAAGCGGTTTCGGCAGTGGTCAAAAAGTTCGCAAAATCGGGAAGAACGCAAAATCATATCAACCTTTTCCCGGGTTTTGTATCAACCGAAGATTTACGGTTGCTAAAAGAAATTACCGCCGATTTTGGTATTGAATCAACATTGCTTCCCGATTATTCTGAAAGTCTGGATAATCCGGTTTGGGATACCTATCACCGAATTCCGGAAGGAGGAACGCCGATCTCAGCAATCGAAAAAAGTGGTTCGGCCAAAGCTTCCATTGAGTTTGGAACCATCTTAAATTATGGGAGTCTGGCCGGAAGAGTAAAAAATAAAAACTTGTCGGGAACAGGTGCTCAATTTCTGAAAAACGAAATGGATGTTCCTACTGTTAATTTGCCCATGCCTATCGGAATTACGCAAACCGATGCGTTTTTCGATGCACTCAGAGAATTATCCGGGAATGAAATTCCTGAAAAATATACCAAACAACGTGGCCGCTTAATTGATTCATACGTTGATGCACACAAATACACCTTTGGCAAAAAAGCAGTAGTGTACGGCGAAGAAGACTTTGTGGTTTCCATGGCTGCTTTCCTCGACGAAATAGGAATTGAGCTGGCCTTGGTTGCATCGGGTGGAGAAAGCGGAATGTTAGAGCAGGAAATTAAAAAATATTGTCCGGAGAATAAAAATAATGTGGTAGTGAAAGAAGGCTACGATTTTGAAAGCATTCGCGAGTGGAGTTTAGAGAACAAACCTGATATTTTAATCGGTCACAGCAAAGGCTATTACATTGCCCGCGAGTTAAATATTCCAATTATTCGAGTGGGTTTTCCTGTTCACGATAGGGTAGGAGGCCAGCGCATAAAACATTTAGGCTACACCGGCACACAAGAATTATTCGACAAAGTGGTGAACGCCTTAATCGAACACAAGCAAACCACATCGCCAATTGGCTATAAATATATGTAAAAGAGAGTTAGAAAGTTGAAAGAAGTTGCAGAATACAAGTTGCAGGTTCGATTTTCAGTTATTAAAAAATTTACGACTTCGGTCTAATTTTTCAACTATGATAGACATAAAAGCACATCCTTGTTTCAATAAAGATGCCAAAGGCAAATATGCCAGGGTACATCTTCCAGTTGCTCCGCAATGTAACATTCATTGTAATTACTGTAAACGCGATTACGATTGTGTAAACGAAAGTCGTCCTGGCGTTACAAGCGAAGTGCTCTCACCCGAGCAGGCACTAGCTTATACCATTCGTTTAAAAGAGAAGATGCCGCATTTATCGGTAGTGGGAATTGCAGGTCCCGGCGATCCGTTTGCAAATCCTATTCAAACCATGAAAACATTACGATTGATTCGTAACGAGTTTCCTGAAATGATTCTTTGTCTGTCGTCGAACGGATTAAACGTGTTACCTTATGTCGATGAGTTGAAAGAGTTGAATGTAAGCCATGTTACCATTACTATAAATGCTACCGAAACAGAAACCTTATCGAAATTGTACAAATGGGTACGTTTCGAAAAGCGTGGTTATTTTGGTAAACAGGCTGCAGAAATTTTATTGAAAAATCAGATGGAAGCCATTCGCGCCTTAAAACGTGCAGGAATTACGGTGAAAGCAAATACAATTGTTGTTCCTGGAATAAATGACAATGTGGTAGTTGATGTGGCCAAAAAAATGAAAGAATTTGGTGTCGACCTGATGAATACCATTCCGCTTTATCCGGTTGAAGGAACGCCTTTTGAAGACTTCGAAGAACCAAGTCCTGAAATGATGAAAGAACTTCGGAAAGGAATAAAAGAACATCTTCCACCAATGACCCATTGTTCGCGTTGTCGCGCCGATGCGGTGGGATTGCTGGGCAAAGACGATGCCGAAGCCAAACAAATACTAACTGAGGTTTCCAAACTATCAGTAAATGTGGATACCAACCGACCTCACGTTGCTGTGGCCAGTAACGAAGGATTATTGGTAAACCAGCATTTGGGTGAAGCCGCTCAGCTGTATATTTTCCGCGAAACTCCCAATGGTTATCGCATGGTAGAACAGCGTGCTACTCCAAAACCGGGAGCCGGTGCTGAACGCTGGAAATTGTTGGCAGAAAATATTAATGATTGCCGGGCTCTGCTTGTGGGGGGAATTGGACCTTCTCCATCAGCAATTATTGGCCGCGCCGGAATAAAAATAATTGAAATGACGGGATTAATCGATGAGGGACTAGATGCTGTTTATAAAGGTAAAGAGCTTAAAACATTAAAAAAATCTGACGTTTTTGCTTGTGGCTCCGAATGCTCAGGTAAAGGAACTGGTTGTGGATAAAATTTAAGTTCTCTTGTTTCGATGAGTCTGAGAAAAAACTTTTTAAAGTTGAGATTTCTCTCTGCATTCAAGAATAGCAATAAGGGATAACAAACCATCAGAATTGAAGTAACAACAGCAAGTGTAATTATGGTTCATACGCATTTGGAATAAGAAACATTGTTTAGCCATATTCTTGAAATATTTATAAAATAACAACTTGGAAAGAAAGTGGGAATAGAGATAAAAACGTATAAAACTTCGGATTTCAGGCTTTGGTCTTCCGACTAATTTTTAAATAATGAAATGAGCTTAGAGTTAAGCTTGGACTTAAATAAATGAGTTACTCTAAGCGAATTATATCGAATAGCTTATAATATTTAAAATAATAATGAGATGAAAAAACCAGATTATCACATTTTAGTTTGCAACTCGTACCGGGTTGCTGGAGATGCAAAAGGTTATTGTAACAAAAATGGAGCAGCCGATTTGATTCAATATATAATGGAAGAATGTAACGACCGTGGTCTTGACGCCGCGGTCTCTTCTACCGCTTGTTTGAACGTGTGTTCGCAGGGGCCGGTAATGGTGGTACACCCAAACAACTATTGGTACGGTGGTATTAACGAAGAAAAAATTGACGAAATATTAGATGCATTAGAAGAGGGGGAAGCTGTAGAGGAATACCTCATTAGTGAATAAGTTAAACTGTTATTTCGCAGTACCCCCTCTTTTTGTATCAAAACTAATCAGATTTCGATGAATGAATCACCCCGAACTTAGTCCGGGGTGTTACAGGTCTGTTATGTAGAGTCTATCGTTGTTAATTTAAAGCTGAATGCCATGAAAAAAAAAGGCTTCCCACATATTATTGATACCACTCTCCGCGATGGGGAACAAGCGCCCGGAGTTGTGTTTTCGTTGGAAGAAAAAATGGAAATTGCCCGTTCTCTGGATGAGCTGGGTATTCCTGAGTTGGAAATTGGCACACCTGCAATGGGCGAAAACGAACAAAACGATATCAAGACTTTAACAAGTCAGGGTTTTTCGTTTAATTCTACGTGTTGGTGTCGGGCAACAATAAGCGATTTAGAGGCCGCCCAAAAATGTGGAGCAACACGTGTAAATCTTTCTTTTCCGGTTTCTGATATTCAGCTTGAAACCTTAGGAAAAAACCGGAGCTGGGTTGGGAAAACCTTACCCGATATAATGAACTTTGCTACAAATCATTTCGAATTTGTGGCTGTAGGGGCGCAAGATGCTTCGCGAGCAAATCCCGATTTTTTAAATGAATACATTCATCTTTCTACTTTTTATGGTGCCAAACGTGTTCGTATTGCCGATACCGTTGGCGTTTTAAATCCGCTGTCGGTACAAACTCTTTTTCATAATTTAAAAAATATTTTCCCCGATGTAGACTTTGAATTTCATGGGCACAACGACTTGGGGATGGCAACTGCCAACCATCTGGTTGCATTGCAGTCAGGGGCGCAAAGTGTAAGCTTAACGGTAAATGGTTTGGGCGAACGGGCTGGAAATGCTTGCCTCGAAGAAGTGGTTTTTGCCCTGAAATATTCTTGCGGCTACGATTTTCAGTTTAATGGAAACCTAATGGTTCAACTTTCGAAGCTGGTTGAAAAAGCATCTGACAGAAAACTAGCACTCTCAAAACCCGTATCGGGAGAATTGGTTTTTTCGCACGAATCGGGTATTCATTGTCGCAGTTTAAAAGAGAATCCGCTTTCTTACCAGCCTTTTAACCCTTCCGAAATTGGACGAGAAACCGAGTTGGTACTTGGAAAACATTCGGGCATTGGTGCTGTTAATGAAATTCTTCAGAAACAAAATATATTCTTACCGAAAAATGAACTGGTAGCCTTGGTTGCAAGAATAAAATCGGTTTCGTGTAAGCTGAAAAGAGATTTGCATTTCCAGGAAGTATATAATCTCATTTCAAATAATTCGTTAAATATAACAACTTGATATTAAGAATTGTAGAAGTGTATTTTTTGGAGCTACAATAAATATCGAGGCATTTTTAACTTTTCTGGATTCTAATAAAGTATTAAAAATAAAAATTTCGGCATTCCTTATTTGGATTTCCGACTAAAATTTAAAAGTATGGCAAACTGGGAAAAATATATCGACGAAGGCAACAGCTATTCAAAATCGGCTTTTGGCTCATTTAATAAAGGAAAATTCGGAAGCCAGGTAGTTTATAACCTACTAAGCATGGGTATAGAAAATTATTTGACCGCTTTATGTATAAAAGCAGGTAGCTTGCCCGAACATTCGGGAATAACAGCAATGCTCCGTCAGGTGGATAAGAAAATAGAAGTTCCTGAAATATTTCATGAAGAAGCAAGGTTTGTAAATAGTTTTATGAATTTCTGTTCGCTGGAAGTTTTCGAACCCAAAGACCCAACGCGCGCCGATTTAACACGCATGCTTGGTTTTACCGATGATTTAAAACGTTTTTGTAACGAAAAATTGGTGCAGGAAGAAGCTGTCTAGGCAAGCAACTATAAAAAGGATTTTATCCTGATTAATCAGAAAGGCTTGTTTTTTGTTCATTTGAGTAACCCGAGTTCGATTAATAAAATCTGAGGTTAGAAATTGAAAAGTCGAACTTGGGTTGGTTTAAACGGGAAGTGGTTCTTCATTTTTTTGGTGACGATAGATGTTTAAACGGATACTGAAAATAACGGCCGTTTCAGAGACGAGAATAATTTTAACTATTTAAATGAGAATGAAAAGGGTAACCTTGTTTGTATTATTGTCGTTGTTGTGTTTTGCTTGTGCTCAAAACAAAAAAGAAAAACAGGACGAACTATTGGTGTTTTGTGCTGCAAGTTTAACAAATGTGGTTAGCGAGCTCGTCGAAATTTATGAAGCAAAACATAATTGCAGTATTCAGCTGAATTTTGCATCGTCGGGAACACTTGCCCGCCAAATTGAGCATGGAGCCCAAGCTGCAGTCTTTATTTCGGCAAACGAAAAGTGGGTAGATTATTTAACCGGACTTCATTTAATGGTTCCCGAAACCAAAAAAAAGGTTGCTGGAAATTCAATGGTAGTAATTGCACCAGCTAATAGCGACATCGATTTTCTTTCTTTTGAACACAGTTTTACCGAAACATTTAAAGGCAGGTTGGCAATAGGTGACCCAAAACATGTGCCTGCCGGAGATTATGCCTGGCAAGCCATTGAGAATGCGGGATATGCAAAAGCTTTGGATAACAGGATTCTGCCTGCAAAGGATGTTCGCTCGGCAATGATGGTCGTAGAATTGGGCGAGGTTGAAATGGGAATTGTATATAAAACCGATGCATTACAATCGCGGAAAGTTAAAATTATTACAGAAATTCCTTCCGAATTGTATTCTCCAATTGGTTTTTATGCTATGGTATTAAAACAAAAGAATGATGAACAAGGCCAGCTTTTTAATAAATTTCTAAGCTCAAACGAAGCTAAAACAATTTGGATAAAACACGGATTTAAAATTGAGTGAACTCTTTAAATATACTGCAGGAGAATGGTCGGCAATACAGCTATCGCTGAGCGTTGCTGTAATTTGTTCTTTAATTACACTACCGTTGGCAATTGCCATAGGTTGGTTTTTAGCCCGGAAAAGCTTCTTCGGAAAATCCGTTTTAGAAGGAATTTTGCATTTGCCACTGGTTTTGCCTCCCATAACAACAGGTTATATATTATTAGTGGTATTTGGTAACCGTGGTTTTATCGGTTCTTTTTTTTATGAAAGATTTGGTATTCAAATCGCCTTTTCGTTTTATGCGGCGGTAATTGCTGCAGTTTTTGTTTCCTTTCCTTTGGTAACTCGTTCAGTGCGTTTATCCATCGAGTTGGTCGACCAAAAACTGGAAGAAGCTGCACGTACTTTGGGCGCCTCCAACTTTTGGGTATTTTTTACTATTACTTTGCCGCTGGCTTTGCCCGGTGTAATAAGCGGATTTATTTTAGCTTTTGCCCGTAGTTTGGGAGAGTTTGGGGCAACAATTTCTTTTGCTGGTAATATTCAGGGGAAAAGCCAAACCCTGCCATTGGCTATTTTTTCCGAAATGCAAGTACCCGGGCAGGAAGAATCAACCATGCGTCTGGTATTGGTTTCAGTGCTGCTGTCGCTGTTGGCAATGATTGTTGCTGAGTTTCTGAATCGACGAATTATTAAACGTAAAACGGTATGACTCCTGTACTTAAATTTCATATCAAACTAAAACGAAAGGATTTTTTACTGAACGTAAAGGCCGAAATTACAGATGGAATTACGGGAATATTTGGACCATCAGGCCATGGGAAAACCAGTTTGCTAAATTCAATTGCCGGAATTGTAAAACCGGACTCCGGATATATTCATTTAAACGGAAACCAAATCTTCGATTCGGAGGAGAAGACGAACGTAAGCATCCAAAAACGAAAAATAGGTTACGTCTTTCAGGATGTGAGGCTATTCCCTCATTATTCGATTAAAAAGAACCTCAATTATGGAAGGCTAAAAAACGACGATAACCTTATTTTTGAAGAGGTTACCGATATATTGAAAATTGGGCACTTACTCGATAAAAAACCGGAGCAATGTTCAGGTGGAGAAAAACAGAGAATTGCAATTGGGAGGACTATTTTAAGTGGCTCTCAGATTTTGTTGCTGGATGAACCTTTTTCCGCCGTAGATACACGGCTACGAAAAGAAATAATCCCCTTCCTCAATGCTGTACATAAAAAGTTTCAAATTCCTATAATCATAGTAAGTCACGATTTGCCTGATTTGTTAAGCCTCACCGATAATCTTCTATTGTTACAGGAAGGCGAAATTCTGGCCCACGGAAAATTCCACGAACTTATATTAGATGAAAGTAATTTACATGTAATGCACGAGTCGGGGTGGTTTAATATTCTGCATTTATATGTGTTTGCTTCGTTGCCTCTCAAAAATATGGTTTTACTTAAAAGTAATATAAGTAGTTTACAAATTCAGGTTTTAAGCCAATCGCTTCACTACGATGCTGAAATAAACTCACCTCTGAAGGTTTTAATTAAACCCGAGAATATTGCCATTTCAAAGGAACCGGTTCTCAATATCTCATTGAGGAACCAAGTTCAGGGCATCATTAAAAAAGTATTTTTTCAAGACGGTTTGGCCTTTTGTATTGTAGATATCGGCGAGCATATAATAGTAGAAATTACTGAAGCCTCGCAGAAAAACATGCAGTTAAAACCTGGAGAAAATGTGTTCTGTCTATTTAAAAGTGCAGCATTAAAAATATTTTCATATTAATTGTTTTGTGATTATCAGCATGTTGTATGTTTTACAGCATTTATTCGATTGATTTTCTTGAGTAAAAGTTTGTAAAGGTGGAAAGCTTGATTACTTTTGCAGCCGCTTAGGGAAACCGTGGCAACGTTCATAGAGGGATTGAAAAGGAATAGTGAAGGTATTTAAATTGCAGGCATGAGAAGGCGAACAACAGTTGTCAAGAGCTTGCCGGATTTAGAAAAAAAGTTTCAATAAAAATGCTTCAATAATTTGGAG
>JBFHFE010000043.1:0-47240 GCA_041583785.1 Draconibacterium sp.
AGTAAAGACAAATACGTTGCATCAGTACTACGAAGTACAGAATAAGGTTTAGCATGAGCCGTGTACGAGGCCCGTACGCACGGTTCTGTGAGAGGGATAAATATAGAATATGGTTTTATTCTATATTTACCCTACTCGATTCTTTTAAATCATACAGGTTAAAATTTTTGTGGGGAGTAAACTTCAATTCAAAAGGAAGAACTTTTTTTTCTCAAAAAAAACTAAATTGCAGCTCAATTAAAAGCTCGAAATATGCAATATGATTTAAGCAATCAATTCGCTCAGGTGACCGTAAAAAAGCAAGGTGCCGAACTTTGTAGTTTCAAAAATAAAGCAACCAATACCGAACATATCTGGCAGGCCGATCCCAATGTTTGGAGTCGTCATGCTCCGGTACTTTTCCCCATTGTGGGGGCCTTAAAAGACAAAAGCTACACGGTGGATGAAAAGAGTTATTCCCTTCCTCAGCATGGCTTTGCCCGCGACATGCCTTTTGAACTTATTAGTCAATCGGAAAGCTCTTTAATTTTTCAGCTGAGCGCCTCTAAAGAAACGCTAAAAAAATACCCTTATAACTTTCAGCTTCAGGTAAAATACACGCTTTTAGAGAAAAAACTTTTGGTAGAATATGTGGTAACGAATACCGATAGCAATTCAATTTATTTTTCCATAGGAGCACATCCTGGTTTTAGGGTTCCTTTTTTTGAAAATGAAGCATTAGAGGATTACTATCTGGAATTTTCTCATGCCGAGAAGCAAGACAAATTATTGCTTAGCGAGAAAGGATTTATTTCCGACAAAGTGGATGCAAACTATTTGAACGATTCCAATAAGATTGAATTAACCAAAGATTTGTTTAATGCCGATGCATTGATTTTTACAAAATTAAACTCGGAGTGGATAAAGATAAAATCGAAACAACACGAGCATGAGTTTACATTTTATTTTAAGGATTATCCGTATTTTGGTATCTGGGCAAAACCGGGCGCGCCTTTTGTTTGTCTCGAACCTTGGCATGGTATCGCTGATTTTGATAATGCAAATGGCGACTTAAAAAGCAAAACCGGGATAGAAGCTCTTGAGCCCGGAGGCGTATTTTCCTGTAATTTTGCCATTGAAGCTTAACTATTTTATACGCCTAGGCAATAATAATTTTATATTTCTGTAAAAGTCCGGGCAAGGTGTCGAGCGAAAATTTTGCCCCGGCAAGCTGGTTTTGTTCGGGATCAATTGAAAAGTTGGATGAAGTTCTGAAATCGGATTTTTGTAAATTTGTCCGGGCAAACAGGGCGCCAGAAAAATCGCATTCGGTAAAATCAGCGTTGCTTAAATCTGTTTCCGTAAAATCAGCTTCCTGTAAAATGCAACGGGTAAATTTTGTGCCTTTAATTTTAAGCTGGAAAAAAGAAGAGTAATTGAGTAAACATCCTTCAAACGAAAAATCAAGTAGAAATGGGTTGCATTCGTCGAACTGCAGGCCAATGAGTTTGCAGCTTGTAAATTGAATGTTTTTTAAAGCTGTATTGGTAATTTTTGTATTGCTGAAATCGCAGTTCGTAAAGGTGCAATCTTCAAAACTAAAACCTGAAATGTCAATTCCGGAGAATATACAATTGGTAAATGTGCAATTTTCGTAATCGGCTTTTTCAATTTTTTGTTTTGAGAAATCAGTGTTTTTTAAGGTTTTGTCGGTAATGTATTTTGTAATCATTTTATGGACTTAAATTTTTCGAAAAACAAACGTAAAAATAATCTGATTTATACGTTTGTTTTTCGTTTAATTTTAACGGGAACGTGACCTGGAGCGATTCACCGAAGTAGGACGGTTCGAATCGCCGCGTCGTTTATTTTTAGTGCTTCTTTCTCCTTGTCCCTGCCCTTTTCTTGCGCCATCTTGTCCCTGACGTGGTTTTCGTTTTGGGCGTTGATGTCCTTGTGGCGGTTTGCTTTTGGTTGGTTTTTCATCAGCATCTGCAACATAAGGATGGTCTTCAATAACCGGAATTCGTTGTTTAATTAACTTCTGTATTCCACGTAAATAAGGCTTTTCATCGGCATCGCAAAACGAAAGTGCAATTCCGCTGGCACTGGCTCTACCGGTTCTTCCGATACGATGAACGTAGGTTTCTTCTTCGTTTGGCAAATCGAAATTTATTACCAGTGACAGTTCTTTTACATCAATACCGCGAGCAGCAATGTCGGTTGCAGCCAGAATTTTTGTTTCGCCATTTTTAAAGTTGGTTAATGCCCTTTGCCGCGCTCCCTGCGATTTATTTCCATGAATTGCTTCGGCAATTAAACCTGCACCTTTTAGGAACTTTACGATTTTATCGGCGCCATGTTTCGTACGCGAAAAAACCAAACACGATGCATATTCTTCTGTTTTTAGCAGATGTGTTAACAGCATGGGTTTGTTTCGTTTGCTTACAAAATAAATGGCTTGTTCCACTTTCTCAGCCGTGGTTTGCTCGGGTTGAATTGTTACTTTTTCGGGATTATCACCTACTATTTTTGCTGAAAGTTGCAAGATGTCGAGTGGCATGGTAGCCGAAAAAAACAAGGATTGACGTTTTGCCGGCAACTTGGAAATTATTTTACGGATGTCGTGAATAAATCCCATGTCAAGCATGCGGTCTGCTTCGTCTAATACAAAGTATTGGATGTGTTTTAACGAAATAAATCCCTGGTTCATCAAATCGAGTAATCTTCCGGGAGTGGCAATGAGTACATCAACACCTCGGTGAAGAGCGTCGGTTTGTGGTCGCTGACCTACGCCTCCAAAAATCACTGTGTTTTTTATGCCGGTATATTTTCCGTACTTCGTAAAACTTTCCTGAATTTGAATGGCTAACTCACGCGTTGGCGTTACCACTAGCGTTTTTATATCTCTAAATCCGCTTTTCAGATTTTTGTCGTTGTATAAATGCTGTAGTATTGGAATAGCAAATGCTGCTGTTTTCCCGGTTCCTGTTTGTGCACAACCCAATAAATTTCTGCGTTGCAATAAACTTGGAATCGATTTTTCCTGAATGGGTGTTGGGTTGGTGTATCCTTCGGCATCGAGTGCCCGGAGGATTGGATCAATAATTTCTAATTCTTTGAATGTCATATAATCTTATAAAGGAACAAAGTAAGGTAAATGTTTTCGATTAAACGGTATTACCATAAAAATGAGAGCCTAATGCAAACTGAATGTTTCGTTGAACCACATGATTTTGGAAAAACAATTGTTGTTCAGAATTTTAACTGTACTTTCGCGGCAAATTTAAAAACAAGGGTTTTGAGCAAATTTGAAGAATTAGGAGTAGGCAAAAAGTTTGTAAAAAGTTTAAACGAACTGAATATAATTACGCCAACCGAAATACAAAATAAAGTTATTCCGATATTAATAAATTCGAATACCGATTTGGTCGGACAGGCGCAAACCGGCACGGGAAAAACGGCCGCTTACGGATTGCCGCTATTACAGAAAGTGGATCCCGGGCAAAATAAGGTACAGGGATTAATTCTTTGCCCAACAAGAGAGCTCGGGCAACAAATTGCCAAACAGTTATTCAAGTTTACAAAATATTCAGCAAAAATATTCACCGAAGCTGTTTACGGTGGAGCGCCCATTGAAAGGCAGTTGGTTGCTTTAAAAAGGCCAACACACATTGTTGTAGCCACACCCGGTAGACTTATCGACTTGGTTAAAAGAGATGCGGTTGATTTGAGTAATGTTAAAACAGTGATTCTTGATGAAGCCGACGAAATGTTAAGCATGGGATTTAAGTCCGAATTGGATGAAATTCTTCGTTTTACTTCGTCAGCGGAAAACAAATGGCTTTTTTCGGCAACCATACCAAATGGAATTAAACAAATTGTTAGCGATCACCTGTCTGCCAATGCCGTTCGAATTGAAGTTAGCGATAAAAATGTGGTGAATAAAAATATTGAACACCAATACCTGATTTGCGAAGAGAAGGATAAACTGTATGCGCTGCTGCAATTTTTGAAAAAAGAAGGAACAAACAGAGGTGTTATTTTTTGCAGAACAAAGACTGCCGCCAAAAATTTAGCCTTGCAACTGACTTCCAGAAACATTGCAAGTGGAGCCATTCATGGCGATTTATTACAAAAGGAACGCGATAAAGTGATGCGGGCTTTTAAAAACGAAAGTTTGCGTTTGCTGGTGGCTACCGATTTGGCAGCGCGGGGAATCGATATTGAAGCACTTTCGTTTGTGGTTCATTATCAACTACCCGATAAAGACGAATATTATACACACCGAAGCGGACGAACAGCACGTGCCGGGAAAAAAGGAATTTCTTTGAGTTTGGTAACTGCTTTCGAAACCAAACAAATTCGCTTTTATGAAAAAAGTTTACACATTTCGTTCCATCAGATAACACAAGGGATGTAAGGAAGATGGAAAGCACGACAGGTGATTGGTCGTAGGCTTTTTAATGGCCAATGACTTTTCCCTCTCTTTTTATTTTTTAACCTCTAGTTCGCGCAGGTGTTCCATTTTCTTGCGTTCCAAAAAATCGCGAATTCCTTCGTCGTGTTCTTTTATGCGCTTGTTGCCAAATTCGTAAATTTTATGAACAAGGCCATCCAGAAAATCGCGGTCGTGCGATACAAGTATTAGTGTTCCATCGAAGGCCATTAGTGCTTGTTTCAGAATGTCTTTGGTGCGCATGTCCAAGTGGTTGGTTGGCTCATCAAGAATAAGCAGGTTTACCGGTTCGAGCAATAACTTAATCATCGCCAAACGCGTACGTTCTCCACCCGAAAGTACACCAACCAATTTATCCCAGTCGTCGCCCCCAAACATAAAAGCACCGAGTATATCTTTTATTTTTGTTCGGATATCGCCTTTTGCTACATCGTCAATGGTTTGAAAAATGGTAAGCTTCTCATCTAAAAGAGACGCTTCGTTTTGCGAAAAATAACCGATAAGCGAATTGTGACCAAGCGTAAGAGTGCCGTCGTAATCTAATTCGCCCATAATTGCTTTTACAAGGGTCGTTTTCCCTTCGCCGTTTTTGCCTACAAAAGCTACCTTTTCTCCCCTGCTAATGCTAAAGGTGGCATCGGAAAATACGAGATGATTACCAAACGACTTTCCTACCTGGTCGGCAATAACAGGATAGTTTCCCGAACGTGGCGATGGAGGGAAGCGTAATCGAAGGTGCGATGTGTCTACCTCGTCGACTTCCAGAATTTGTAATTTTTCAAGCATTTTTACACGCGACTGAACCTGCAGCGTTTTCGAATAAGTACCCTTAAAACGTTCTATAAATTGTTGGTTTTCAGCAATCATTTTTTGTTGTTCATCGTATGCCTTTTGCTGTTGTTCGCGGCGTTCGTTGCGTAATTCCAGGTATTTCGAATAATTTACCTTGTAATCGTATATACGACCCATGGTAACTTCTATGGTGCGGTTGGTAATGTTATCAACAAAAGTACGGTCGTGCGATATTACAATCACCGCCTTTGCCTGGTTTAGCAAAAATTCTTCGAGCCATTGTACCGACTCGATATCCAGATGGTTAGTAGGCTCATCCAGAAGAATTAGGTCAGGTTTCTGAAGTAATATTTTAGCCAGCTCAATGCGCATGCGCCAACCTCCACTAAATTCGCTTGTAGGTCGGGTAAAATCTTTTCGTTCGAAACCCAGTCCGAGTAGAATTTTTTCGACTTCAGCATCGTAATTGGCTTCTCCCTGGCTGTATAATTTTTCGCTTAAGTCAGAAACCTGTTCAATAATTTTAGCGTACTCATCCGATTCGTAGTCGGTACGAATGGTCAGTTGGTGGTTGTATTCTTCCAACTGAATCTGCATTTCGAGCATGGAAGCAAAAGCCTGCATAGCTTCGTCGAAGAGAGTGCGTTTGCTGTCGACCATTAAATGCTGGGGCAAATAGGCAATTTTTGCGTCCTGAGGAGCCGATATTTTTCCTTTCGACGGGGATTGAACACCCGCTAGTATTTTAAGCAAGGTAGATTTTCCTGCACCATTTTTCCCCATTAGTGCAATGCGGTCGGTTTCGTTTACCACAAAATTTATGTCCTGAAATAATGTTGTACCACCAAATGCTACTGCAAGCCCATCGATCGAAATCATAAAATTTAAATTTTAAAAATCAGCTGGCAAATATAGGTAAGAAACCGAATTTATCATGTTTGTATTTTAAATCGCTACTTTCCTATTAACATTAAACAGATTTCTTGCAGTCTCATCAAACTAATTTCTTGTAAAACAGAGCGCAATGCAACGAAGCACTTTCAGAGAGGAGTAGATAAATAGAAATTTTAACAACTTACGGGTCTGTTGTAAAGCGATTATAATGAAATGATTA
This sequence comes from Draconibacterium sp., assembly GCA_041583785.1. Classification (GTDB taxonomy): domain Bacteria; phylum Bacteroidota; class Bacteroidia; order Bacteroidales; family Prolixibacteraceae; genus Draconibacterium. The sequence goes on from JBFHFE010000043.1 coordinate 6,345, forward strand.
CTACTGTCTGTGTTGGTGCGGTTTAGAGAATGTCTATAATTTTAACTTCTTGTTGCTGAAACGAAAAACTGTCACCAGCTTTTTTTGTATAAAGTTCTTTTCCAATGGGTGAGGCCAGTGAGATGCAGAAGAAACTTGTCCCTTCTATTTCAACTTTACCGATTGCCGTTGAAATGAAGTAGTTATTTTGGGTGGTCATAACCAAACTTCCAAATTCAACTTTGTCGAACTTTTTTTGCAGGTCTATTTTTTGCAATTCATTGATGAGGTTTTTATGCTTGTTAAGTTGAACCCTGTTTTTTTCAACCTCCATTTGCATTAGGGTACGGCCGGTCTCATATTTATCGCCAACGCTGCTTTTTGTTTCGCTGTCGCGCGATTCTTTAGCCGAAGCTATAGCAATTTCAGCTTCGGTAGCTTTTTGTTCTAATAATCTGATAATTTTCTCTAAAATTTGTTTCTTAACCATACCGCAAAATTAATGAAAGTACAGCAGAGATGAATGGGGAAGTTTGATGGAAGTACAAAATTTATTCTAAAGTTCGATAAAAAATGTTGTCCCCTTTGTGGGGGAGCTTTCGAACCAAACTTTGCCGTTAAGGTATTTTTCTCCCAGTAATTTCATGCTATAAGTTCCAATGCCACGTCCATTGCCCTTTGTCGAGTAAAATCGTTTAAAGAGTTCTAATTGAATTTGTTTTTTGATGACACTTTTATTGTGTACTGAGAAGCGTATGGATTGACCTGCAGAAATGCATTTTAGATTAATTTCATCGTTGGGCTGGTAGGCTTCCAATGCATTCTTAATCATATTACCTAGAATTCTTTTTAAAAGAACATGATCAGTTTTCAGGCACATTTTTTCAGAGGCTGGGTGAACCAATATTTTTTTTCCGGGATTCACGTCGTGGTTTGAATAAATACAGGCAAGTTCTTCAAGGATTTTAATTGATTCGGTTTCTTTTAAATCCGGCACTAACTCGCCCCGCTCTGCTACAGCAAATTCGCGCTGTATTTTAATTTCTTCAATTAAGTTATTAGCGGCATTTTCAATGGTTGAAGCGATTTCTGTCATTTCTTCTTTGTCGTCAATTTCTTTTAAAATTGAAGAAAGGCCCGCGATAGCTCCGGCACTGTTAAGAATATCGTGAATAAACACACGTTCAAGCGATATTCTTCTTTTTTCGTGACTGATATCGCTTATTGAGAGTATGGTCAGTTTTTCTCCATCGGCATTAAATGGTGTTGCTGTTACCCGTAAATCAACAGCACCACTGTTGCGTGTCAGTATTTTGCACTCATGGGTAGATTTAACTCCCTTTATGGACTCCAAAAGTGCTTTTGTGCCTCCACACGACTTGCATAATTCAGAAGTGCCACAACCTCCTGGCGTTTTGAAAGCATTTTCACAATTTAATGATTCTCCAGGGCGTTGTCCAATTAATGATTTAAGATTTGATGATTTGCAGAACTGCAGAAAACTTTTGTTGGCATATATAATTTGACGGTGAGTGTTTAATATCAGCACCATTTGCGAGACCGACTCAACAAAGGTTATGAGCTGATTATTTTTTAAAATAATGTGTGCTTGCCTTTCCAATTGTCCATTGGTTAAGCGAGATGCAGATGCGTAACTTGTAAGGGTAAAATCTTCAAACATTTTATCGTCCTAATAATGGTTTGTACAGCAATATAATGTTCATGTTTTGGAATGTCAAATATTTAAAACCTATTTTTATCTCAGAAATTCTGAAGTCTGAGTAAGAATATTATGAACAAAGGATGATTATTTTTAAATAAGCAAAGCTGTTTTTATTAAAAATTAAAGGACCATGTTCTTTTTATATTTTTTATTGCTTTTTGCCCAGGCAGTACCAGATGGCAAAATGTGTTTCAGTTACATTCTTATTGCTAGTGGGAAATATGGTGTACAACTCAATTGTATTTCCAAATTAGTGAAATAAAAGTTGGAATAATTTCTTTTTTTCGAAGCGAAAAACCTTTTCATAGTCTGTTCCTATTTTTCGGGAGCCTTAGCCACGAGCTGGCTGCTTTGTGGTTTATAGATTAAAAATAGCCATCCCTAACGGAATGGCTATTTTTACTCCTCTTGCTGGAAGCCCAACGCTTATGGCTCGCAGCTTTCTTACATACTCTTTATTTCGGTCACCAATTTGGAGATGGATGCTTTTGCGTCGCCAAATAACATTCTGGTTTTGTCGTTAAAGAATAACAAATTTTCAATTCCGGCATAGCCCTTACCCATACCACGTTTCATAATTATAATATTTTTAGCCAGGTGAGCATCTATAATGGGCATTCCGTAAATCGGACTACCCGGGTCGTCGTATGCTGCCGGATTAACCACGTCGTTGGCTCCAACAACAATTGCGACATCAACATTTGGCATATCCGGATTAATATCATCCATTTCAACCAGCTGTTCGTAAGGAACATCGGCTTCGGCCAACAACACGTTCATGTGCCCTGGCATACGACCTGCAACCGGGTGAATAGCGTATTTTACTTCAACACCTTTACTTTCCAGTATACTATCTAATTCGTGAGCAATGTGTTGTGCCTGCGCCACTGCCAAACCATAACCCGGAATAATTACTATTTTTTGCGAATAGCTTAAAAGTACAGCTGCATCGCTTAATTGAATTTCTTTAATTGATCCCTGCACATCACTACCTCCGGCAACTGCTCCACCTCCAAATGCTCCTACAATTACATTAATGAGCGAACGGTTCATGGCTTTACACATCAGCATGGTCAGAATCATTCCGGCGGCTCCCACAAGAATACCACCCAAAATCATCGCCTGGTTATTGTAAATAAAACCGGCCATAGCTGCGGCAATACCTGTTAGTGAGTTTAATAACGAAATTACCACCGGCATGTCGGCTCCACCAATTGGCATAACAAACATAACCCCGTATACCAGCGAAATAGCAAGTAAGGTATAAATTGCCCAAACCATTTCGGCTGGTTGATTGGGAGAAATTACAATGTAAGTTCCCATTCCGATTGCAACAATTAATAAAACCAGGTTAAGGTAGGTCATAAATGGTTTCATAATATCGCCAACTCTACCATCTAGTTTTGCAAAAGCGATCATACTTCCACTAAAGGCAATAGCACCAATAATTAAACCTAGTACTGTTACTAAAATCGACTGTACATCGCCCGCAACGGCATTTGGGTATTCAAGCAATGCCACTAACATCGAAGCAGCACCTCCTGTTGCATTATAAATCGATACCAATTGCGGCATGGCTGTCATTTTAACTTTACGAGCCACCATCCATCCAATTGCCGAACCAACACCAATAGCTGCCAATATTATCCAAACGTTTGTTAATGGGATTCCATTTCCGCCGGCATCTTTATGCAATAAAAGAGTGGTTATCATGCCCAGGCCCATACCTCCGGCAGCCCATAAGTTTCCTGTTCTGGCTGTGGCGGGGTGCGATAGCAATTTCAATCCGTAAACAAATAAAAGGGCCGCAATCAGGTAGCTGAGTTCAAGTAGCGAATCGCCAATGGTAAATTCCATTCCGTTTAAAATTCCTATTACTTTATCCATAATTCACTACTTTCTTTTCTTTTTAAACATTTCAAGCATTCTGTCGGTAACCGCAAATCCACCAACAACGTTTAGTGTTCCAAAAATCAGGGCCAAAATTCCCAAAACCAGGTTTACCGAAAACGTTGTTAGGTCGGCATGGCCAACAAGAATAATTCCACCAATGATAATTACACCACTAATTGCGTTGGCTCCCGACATAAGTGGGGTGTGTAATACGGCAGGGACATTTGAAATTACTTCAATGCCCACAAATATGGAGAGGGCAATGATAAAAATGGCTTCTTTGTATTCAAAGAAAAATGTTAGTACTTGTTCCATATCTGTTATGCTTTTTCGATTACTGATTTAACTCGTTCGTTGTAAATTTCCTTTGCATGAGTGATGCAGGTTCCTTTAACAATATCATCTTCAAAATTCAGGTTTAATGCCCCGTCCTCAGCAATTATTAATTTCATAAAGTTTAGTACATTTTTACCAAACATACGGCTGGCATCCAATGGTTTTTGTGCCGGGTAGTTCGACTGCCCAATAATGGTAACCCCTTTATGTACAACTATCTCGTTGTTTTTAGTTAATTCGCAGTTCCCTCCACTCGATGCTGCCAGGTCGATAATTACCGACCCCGGCTTCATGTCTTCAACAGCTTCAGTTGGAATTAATAATGGAGCTTTTCGTCCCGGAATTTGCGCAGTACATATCACCACGTTCGATTTTGCGGCCACATCATTAATGGCTTGTTGCTGCTTCTTTTTAAACTCTTCAGTCTGTTCAACTGCGTAACCTCCGGCAGCTTTGTCTTCGGTGGCACCTTCTACTTCAACAAACTTGCCTCCAAGGCTCATAACTTCTTCTTTAACAGCCGAGCGCACGTCAAAAACCTGCACTTGTGCACCTAGCTTTCGCGAAGTTGCAATGGCTTGTAAGCCTGCCACACCTGCTCCCAAAATCAAAACATTTGCCGGGCGAATAGTGCCGGCAGCTGTCATAAACATGGGGAAGAAGGTTGGTAATTTACTCGCAGCCTCTAACACAGCCATGTAGCCCGATACAGTTGCCATAGACGACAGTATATCCATCGCCTGTGCTCGTGTGGTTCGCGGAATTAAATCCAGACTAAATGTTGTAATTCCTTTGCTGAGGAAAGTTTTTACTAACGAAGTTTCCCAAAGCGGATTAAAGGCACTAATCCATACCTGGGAACTTTTAATCTTTTCGGTGTCGCCTTCAGCCGGTGGCTGAATTTGAAGAAGGACTTCTGCCTTGTTGAATAACTCATCACGAGTAACTATTTTTGCTCCAACGGCCAGGTAGTCGGTATCTGCTGCAAAGGCAGTTTCTCCGGCTCCTTTTTCAACCCATACATCAACTTTTAGGTCTGTAAAGGTTTTAACGGTCTCGGGGAGTAAAGCTACACGGGTTTCTGAGCCATGTTCTTTAAGTAAGCCAAGAATCATAAATTTTGATTTAGATGTTTATTTGGTAACAAAGCTAAGAATAATTTGTTTTTCGTGTGCGTACACGGAATGTTTTTATAATGATATACAACACATTTACTAGCCGGATGCATAGGGTTTACGGTAGTTGTTACTCCTAAAAATAAATTTATGAATAGCACAACTATGACTCGACCCCAGATGAAGTATTTTAACTTAGTGATGGGGGGTAAAATGCAGGAAGGTAATGACTTACGTCGATTCGCGATGGCAACACCATGGTGAATCGATGTAAGTTAGTGAAACGTGTTGTTATAACAGTTTCTGTGTTATGGTAATCTCTAAATATCTCGAAACAATCAGAGCTTATTAATGAATTGCATCAAGTATCTGTTCGTCTTCGGTAGTTTTTCCTTTTGCAAAATTAATTGCTGTTTCAATTAAGGCCAAATGAGAATATGCCTGAGGAAAATTACCTAAAAGGCGTTTTGTTTTAAAATCAATATCCTCACTAAAAAGTCCTACGTGATTTGAATAAGAAAGTAATTGATCGAAGATCCCCTTTGCTTTTTTACGTTCGCCAATCGCATTTAACGCATTTATTAGCCAGAAAGTACAAATTGTAAACGATGAACTTGGCAAACCAAAATCGTCTTTATTTTTATAGCGGTACATCAACCCATCAACACAAAGTTCGTTTTCTGTTGCTTTAACAGTTTTAATGTATTTTTCATCTTTTGCATGAATAAAACCATACGATTCCATTAGCAATGTTGCTGCATCCAAATCTTCAGAGCCATAAAATTGAGTAAAGGCACCAACTTTTTCATTCCATGCATTTTGTAGAATATCGTTTTTAATGGTGTCAGCAATTGCTTGCCATTCTTCGATATATTTTTCTTTATGAATAAATTTAGCAATTTTAATTGCCCTGTCGATAGCGACCCAGCACAATACTTTTGAAAAGGTAAAATGTTTCTCTTCGGTTCTTATTTCCCAGATTCCTTTGTCAGGTTTTTCCCAGTTATTCTTAACTATTCGTACAATACTTCTTACAATTGTCCATAGTGCTTCACTGTCTTCGAGCGAAACTTTAAAGCTGGTAAGTTGCTGAAAAATAACATCCATTAAAATACCATAAATGTCGTTTTGTTTTTGAAGATATGCTGCATTTCCAATTCTAACGGGGGAAGAATTTTTGTAGCCACTTAAATGGTCAAGGGTTTCTTCAGTTAACAGCTTTTCACGATTGATACCATACATTATCTGAATCTTTTCATCCTTGTCAGGAATGATATCAATAATAAATTTCATAAAACGTTTTACGGTATTCAAATGTCCTAAATTCGACATAACCTTAATTACCATCGAAGCATCCCGAATCCAGCAAAAGCGGTAATCCCAATTTCTTTCTTCGCCAATTGTTTCGGGAAGAGAAGTGGTAACTGCCGCTAAAACGGCTCCTGTTTTATCGTAACTCAGAAGTTTTAAAACCAGAGCACTTCTTACAATTTCGTCGTTGTACATTTGAAACGAAGTAAGTTTGTTGGACCATTCCAGCCAATATACTTTGGTTTTTTGCAGTTTTAAATATTGACGATCGAGGGTTTGTGTGAGAAGCTTCTGATCGTAGGATAATAGCACAAAAGCGTCAGATTGCAGAGTTATAGGTTTTTCATCCAGAATGGATTGTTTATCCAAATCTGTATAAAGGTAAAATGAGTCATAATCTCCTTCGGTGGTATAACTTTTAATGTACTCGTCATCAGTATAAAACGCTGTTTTGTATCTGGCATATTCAATTTTAGGATTATATTTTATTGAAAAAACCGGACGGCCCGAAATGTATTTAAAATATCGGATAATCTCAGAAGGATTAAAATAGCCAAAGTCATCATTTCGGTAACGTGGCATAAAATCAACCACTTCAAAACTATCGTTTCCACAACTAAATATTGTTGAAACTATATTTGTTGTTCGTATATAAGTTTGTTTTATCGAATAACAGTTGTCTACAATAATTTCGAAACTTCCGCCTTTGTTCTCATCTAAAAGTTTTGCGAAAACCGAAGAGGAGTCAAAATCGGGTAAACAGCACCAGTCTATTGATCCTTTGTTTGAAATTAAAGCTGCACTTTTGCAATTTCCTATAACTGCGTAATTTAAATTGTCCATTCCTACGATTATTAAAATAGATAAATACCAGAAAAGCGTGCAAATCTATACAAATGTAGGTTGAATAAAATTTTTTACATATATAAATGGAAATTCTTAATCTTTCTTAATAAGTTCGTTTAATAAAGATCTTACTTCTTTGTAGTTGGTAACAAAATATTTTGCTGCCGAATTCTCAGTTCCTACCTTTATCGTGTGTGATTTTTCAGGTAATTCTTTGAAAAGAAATTCATCCGTCCAGTCATCACCAATGGCCATTATAAAATCAGCAGGATTATTGTATATGAAATCAGCCGCAGCAGCTCCTTTATTAATCCCCGACACTTTTATCTCAACCACTTTTTTCCCTTCCAGAATTTCGAGGTCCTGGTTAAAAATCAGGGTTGAAATGTCGTGTACCAATTCAAGAGACCGAAGTTGCCCCAATTCAATATCTGCTTTACGGTAGTGCCACACCAGGGAGTAGGTTTTTTCTTCAATCAGGCTGCCGGGAGTACGGTCAACATACGATTCCAATACCGGCAAAATACTCTCCTTCCATTCCGAATGAATAGGTTTGCTTTCCATCCAGGGTTTTCCTACAAGTTTTATCCATGCTCCGTGTTCGGCTATTAAGCTATATTTTCTATTGCCAAACCATTTGTCAAAAGTTTTCTGGTCACGTCCGCTTACCAAAACCAAAGAAGTATTCTCGGTATTAGCAATCCTATCCAGTAAATCGTATAATTCATTATCGGGAGAAGCGGCCTGCGGATTATCGAAAAATCGTTGTAAGGTTCCGTCGTAATCTAGAAAAATAACTTTGGAACGGGCTTTTGTAAAATTGCTTATAATTTTGGTTTTTAGCTGTGCCGTTATTTTACGAGCATGATAGTCCAATTGTTTTTCGGCTGTTACGCTTAAAGCGTTCATGAATTCTGCAGCCCATTTATGAATGTCGTAACGTTTAATTCGACTTTGCATGGTCTTCATCGACTTTTCCCGCTCATCGTCACTTAGGTTTAGAGCCCTATAAATTGCATTGGCCATATCTGCAATATTATTCGGATTTACTGCGATTGCTTCGCCAAGCTCTTTTGAAGCACCAGCCATTTCACTTAAAATTAAAACACCTTTATGATTAACTTTTGATGCAATATATTCTTTTGCAACCAGGTTCATCCCATCTCTTAAAGGAGTAAGCAAGGCAATATCTGCTGAGCTGTAAAGCTCAATTAAACTTTCAAATGGAACCGAACGATAGAAATAGATAACCGGGTTCCAGTTCAATGTACCAAACTCTCCATTAATATTTCCAACCAATACATCCACTTCGTTTTTTAAATTCTGATATTGTTCAACGTCTGTTCGCGAGGGAACAGTTAACAAAACCAGCGAAACTTTTTCGTTGTATTCGGGATGTTTCTGAAGAAAATACCGAAAGGCCTTTAAACGCTCCGGAATTCCTTTTGTATAATCGAGCCTGTCAATAGACAGAATAAGTTTACGGTCGGGCATTCTCAACAGAAAACGGTCAATGTCCTGGTGTTCTTTCGAACGTTCCTGTATGGGTTTGCTCTGCACTTCCAGGGCTTGTTTCTCAAACTTTTTGTAGTCAATACCCATCGGGAAAACATCAATAAATACTTGTCTGTTTTCCATCTTAATTTGGTTAAAATCAACATCGTAACCCAGTATTCGCTTAACCGAACTAATAAAATGTCGGGCATAATCATAGGTATGAAAGCCAATTAAGTCTGATCCCAGAATTCCTGAAATTATTTCTTCCCGCCATGGAAGGATACGAATTAATTCGAACGATGGAAACGGTATGTGAAGAAAAAAACCAATGAGTAAATCGGGACGTTTTTGTCGTAAAATATTTGGTACAAGTAAAAGTTGATAGTCATGAATCCATACCGTTGCATTTTCTTTTGCATTTTTAATTATTGCATCTGCAAACTTTTCGTTTACTAGCGAGTAATCTTGCCAATATTTTTCTTTAAAAACGGTAAAGTCGGTAAAGTAGTGAAACAATGGCCAAAGCGTTGCATTACTAAACCCATCGTAATAATTTTCAATCAGTTCTTCGGTTAAAAAAACCGGAAGACATTGTTCTTTCGCGAGCAACGTTTTCACTTCTTCTTGTTCTTTTTCCGTTTCCGGGATTACCCCCGGCCATCCAATCCACAAACTGTCATTTCCTTTGTGGTACGATTTTAAACCGGTTGCCAGGCCACCTGCACTTGATGTGACCTGCAATCCATTCTCATTTTTATTAATTTGTACGGGTAATCTATTCGATGCAATAATAAGTCGACTCATATTTTTATGTTCTCTTCTGCTGTCTCCAAAGATAGTCATAATATCTGTTAAAATTAAATGAAGTGTTTCTAACCAGTATATTTTATTTGGCAGAAAGTAGGGAGAAGTGGATTAAATTCAGCAGGCAATATTGAGATATTGTGCTGAATTTAAAGCTAAAATAGTTTATCGGTTTTACCCAATCAATGATGTTTAAATAATTGTTTATGAGCGTTCTGTGTTTTGGGAATAGGGTGTTTTGTTTTTTGACCAAAGGGATTTTCGGCAAAAATTGCTTACTATTGCCTTCCGCTCGCAATGAGAAGTACCCTTCGACGAAGTGAAGAACAAAGCGAGTGAGTCCTGAAAATCTACCAACAATGATTTTTACGAATGACCTCCTAACCCGAACAAGTCAAAAGGAGCAACCTTAAAGAATTCGCCAAATAAAAAGTAAACTGCAACAATAAATGCCGCATAGGCCAAAACAATTAAAATCTGGGGCCAACTTACCTTTTGTATTTCGTGTTTCGATTTCACTTCACAAACTTCACCGGGGCAATACTGTAAATTTTCTTTTCCAAAAAACCAGGGATAAGTTTTACAACCCAGGCATATACCAAAAGCTGATTCGAAAAACAAAAATATCAGGCAGATGAAACAAATCAGACCAGTTATTGGGCTAAATGAATTTACAATAACCAATAGAATCAACATGATAACTGCCAATGCGATACCAATTTTCCAGGCAAATTTTTTCTGGCGCGCACCAACATATTCAGGAGTTTGGTTTCTAACAATCAACTTGCCAATAATTAATGTAGGTGCAAATTTTGGGTTTATAAAAACACGCATCAAAAAATCAACAAGAAATCCTACAACGGCATATTTTATTGGGGTAAAGTTTCCCGAACCAGCTTGTTGAATGCAAATAAACATTACCAGAAACATGATTCCGGCCGCAGCTCGTATTTCTCTTTCATTTAAAACCGGAATGCTGTATCCTTCTACCTTCTCGCCAAATTGTACTATTTTCTTCATTGTTATTTCCTTAATTATTTTCTTTCTTATTCCACTACTTTTTGTAGCTGTCATTTCGTTTTATTCTTGCATTATCCCGATTTTTCTTGCAGCAGGCAAAAAAAGTAGTCCAATAAAAAATGTATCGATTTCTTCTAAAAACTAGTTGAAACTGAGGCTGGATTATAAATCGGACTCGGGTTATTATGTTTCCAAAAGTGCTACATAAGATTTAATACAACAAGGTTATTGCAGGTATGTTTAATGCGGGTAGTAATTAATTTTACCTTGTATTTTAGTTTTGAAATTATGTTAGAAATGAAAGCCCTGGCAGGTTTCAGGCAAGGATTTGTATTACTCAGAAGTTGCAAATTTCATTGCAAGTACTGCAACAATAAAATGTGGCTTTTAAAATCTTAAACGAAATTAAAAAAAAACTACAGACAGCTATTTTTCGATGGTTTCAACATAAAGTTTTTCCACTTTCTCGCGTGCCCAGGGAGTACGACGCAAAAATTTAAGACTCGATTTTATGCTCGGATTACTTCGAAAAGAGTTAATGCGGATAAGGTCGCCCAACTCATCCCAGCCGTAATAACTCACCAGGTAAACCAAAATGGCTTCCAGTGTTTTTCCATGAAGAGGATTGTTTGGTTGCGTTTCCGGCTTACTATTCTCATCTTTCATTTTTTAAACTTTTATGTAGGATTGTTCAGCAGGGACCGGTTTGCCCAGTCTCTGCTGAACAGTCTAAAATTATATTACTGTAATTAGTTGTTCGTTACGCTTAACCAATGTGCCAAATGGTTCTGCCTCAATACTAAATTGCATTAAACATTTCTGAACCTCGGAAACTGAATCGGGAGACACTGCTAAAAGCAATCCTCCGCTGGTTTGTGGGTCGCAAAGAATATTTTTGTAAGCTTCGTCTTTCAGCGAAATATTTTTGCCGTAACTCTCCCAGTTTCTTAAAGTTCCGCCGGGCACGCAGTTTTGTTCAAGATAGGGTTTCAACATGGGCAGTGTAGGTATCTTGTGGTAATCGATATGTGCCGACAGGTTACTTCCCTCGCACATCTCAGTAAGGTGTCCAAGTAATCCAAAGCCCGTAACGTCGGTCATGGCTTTTACACCCTTTATTTTTGCCAGTTCGAACCCGGGTGTGTTCAGCTGGCACATTAAATCGGGAGCCACCTGATTATGTTCGCATTTTAAAACACCTTTTTTTTGCGCTGTGGTTAAAATTCCAACACCAATTGGTTTGGTAAGTAAAAGTTGGCATCCTTCGGTAGCTGTATCGTTTTGTTTAATGTTTTTAAGGTCTACTTGTCCGGTAACTGCCAGTCCAAAAATTGGTTCGGGGCTGTCGATGCTATGTCCTCCGGCTAAACTGATGCCCACCTCTTTGCATACCTGACGACCGCCTTCGACTACTTCGCGGGCAATTTCGGGTGATAATTTGTTTATTGGCCAACCTAAAATAGCAATGGCTAAAATTGGTTTTCCTCCCATGGCAAATACATCGCTGATGGCGTTAGTTGCTGCAATCCTCCCAAAAGTAAACGGGTCGTCAACAATGGGCATAAAAAAATCGGTGGTGCTGATAATCGCAGTACCGTTTCCCATGTCAAGAACGGCTGCATCATCGCGGCTGTCGTTGCCAACCAATAAATTAGGAAGGACAGGCATATCGATTGATGATTCTAAAATCGTACTTAAAACTTTTGGTGATATTTTGCATCCACAGCCTGCGCCATGGCTATACTGCGTTAGTTTTATATTGTTTTTTACTGATTGACTCATAATGGTTTAAAATTTGTTTTGCATTTTTTTGAAATTCAATTTTCTCAATTTTTAGTGTGAAAATATTGTCGTGTTCGCGATTTTGGAGTCCCCGAAGATAATACTTGTCGTAATATTTTAAGGTAATCATAGCCACTTCGTAAAATTCGTTGGCATTGAGGTGTTCGTGTGCTATTTTGGTATTCAGTCCGCCCAATCGTTTCGATATACGTGAAATGGATTCAGCTAGCATTTTTTTGTCTTCTCCGGCATAATCAACTACCAGTTCTTTGGCCCGCTCTTCTCTTGAGATATCAAGGAAAATTACTGGATGACTCCGCATATTTTCGAAGAAATTCATAGGGATGTTTACGTTACCAATGCGGTGACTTTCATCTTCAATCCAGATTCTTTTGGAGTAATTAAGTTTTTTCCAATCGAAAAAAAGGTTGTTCTCGAATTGCTCTATGCTTGGCTGCCTGCCGTCGCCCATTCGCCCAAATGCGGAGCCTTTGTGATGGGCTAATCCTTCGAGGTCGATAATCTGTTCGCCCATTTCTTTTAAAGCGTACAGAATATGGGTCTTCCCGCTACCGGTGTACCCGCCTAAGATGCATATGTTAGCCTTGGTTTTAAAGGATTCGAGAGCGTGGTTTCTGAACGCTTTGTAGCCGCCTTTAATCACAAAAACTTCATCGAATCCATTTTCCGACAAGTGTTTTGCGAATGACTGTGAACGCATTCCTCCGCGCCAGCAATGAACGGCAATTCGTCCGGCAGTAGCTTTTTTTTTCGATTCGGTAATAAACCATTCCAATTTTGGATTGACATATTTATAGCCCAGCGTAATGGCTGCTTCTTTCGACTGTTGTTTGTAAACAGTACCGACATGGGCACGTTCGGCGTTGTTAAAAAGTGGAATGTTTATCGCTCCCGGAATATGCCCCTTTTCGTATTCTCCCGGTGAACGTACGTCAATTAATGGAACTTGTTTGGAAAGTTCCAGATATTCCGAAATTAAAATTTCCTTTGGCATGGTGGCAAAGGTATTCAATACACGCGAAATTTTGAAGATTATTCAAAAAAAATCGGGAAGTGTTGAACTTGTAAAAAGCAAAGTAAAGAATTGCTTCTTGTTTCTTCCGCTTAGTCTGTTCTTAATTTAAATGTTTCTATGGAATGCTGCCCCAAATTATAATTTACTTCACCGTTGTAAATTGGTAAGTTTTTCAATTCGTCTTCAATAAGGTTAGTAAGTTTAGCCTGCTTAAAATGCTTAAACCCGCTTATTTTAACGGCTTTATCTTTTCCCTCTAATTCAGTTACGCGAATAATAATTTGATCGCTATCATCTGCTTTTTTTACCGTTGAAAGCAATACGTTCTTTTGGTCAACGAAGAAGAAACTTTGCGATTCGGGCAGCGAAGCATTTGTAAAGGTATAGTCGGCCCAAACAGCCTGAAGGTTTTCGTTGGCAGCGCGGCCAAATTCAGCACCGTTTTCCCAACCTGGTTTATGCGAAGTAATTGAGAACTTGAAATAATGATTTCCGGTTTGCAAGTATTCGTTTCCTTCCCAATGGCAACTTTTTCGCGATGCCAGAAGAATGGGTTGTAAAACCTGGTTGGCAGTTGGATTATCCGTTGGGTCAATCCAGTCAGCAGCTACCACCGACGAACTCATTGTTACGCCAAATTCGCTGTTGCTCGAGCTTATCCAGTTTTCAATTCCACGTGGGTGAAAATCTTTACAAGGCATGGTGTAGCGCTCTCCGGCTGCACCTTCCATTTCATCCTTGCCAACCTCAACTACTCCAAACGGAACTTCGTAAGCTACTTGTCCGTCGGTCATATTTAACGGAACAGCCATTCTAAATTCGCGATACAATTCCCCCTCCCAGTTTAATAAGGCGGTTTCAAAATCAATCTTTTTCTCTAAATGATATAATTTTATATGCTGCTCAATTACTGCATTTCTTAACTTTTGACGGTATTTATAGGAGGTATAAACCGGACCGTTCTTTTCAATTATCCAAGAGGTTTTATAGTTTCCTGTTTTATCGAAACCTGCCATGTCGGGTTGCTGAATTGCGTCGAATTCGCCTGCCCCGTTTCCTTCCGAACGCATGGTAAATACCTCGCCGGCTGCAAATTTGCTGCTGTCAATCAGCTCTTTTTGCAATTCTTTATCGAAGATTGAAGCGAGTCCGCCATTGGTGAATTTTATTTTGTAAAATTGGTTTTCAACTATATTTTTAAATTCCTGTTCTGTTATTGCATTTTCCTTTTCCGAAACCTGCAAATAGTAGGTTTTGTATCCGACTGAAGGAACGTTTTTAGCCATAAAATTTAACTGTGCTTTTTTTATTGAACCATCCGAATATCTTTCAATATTTTCTAGTTGAACAGCAGTTTCTTTTCCCTTTGTATTTTTTAAACTAACCGAAAATGCTTCCTTTTTGGCGAAAGAAACGTCCAGCGAAACCGGATTACTGCAATCCCAGTTTAAGCTGTTGAATACTACTAAAGGCCGGCCTTTTTTTGTGTCTTTTTTGATTTTTGCAGCCAGTTCATTCAGATTTCTATCCAATACCTTCTCCGCTTCGGTTTTGGCAAATTCGTATTTTGCTTGAAAAAGTGCATCGGTAATATCACCGTGTTTTCCACCCCAACCATGGTCGGCATAAATGTTTGCTTCCCAGGCTGCATCAAGTTCAGTTTTCGGATAATTTTTAAAAGAACCATCAACCAGAGCATTTGCTGATGCAAATTTTTCAGCTTGTGTCAGTAAAATATCCGAAGCGCGTTTGGCTTTTAGTGCTTTTTGGTGCGATGGGCCATGAATGTACAACCAAACGGCAGGGCGTTCTCCTTTTATTTCCGGTAAATCAGCATTAGACTTTATTAGCGCATCAAAAAACTCAGGTGTTGATGCTATCTCAAACTCAGGAAGTTTTGCAGGAACATATTCTCCTTTGTCATTTTGCAACTGGTCAATCGCTTCCCACTGGCGAATCAGGTGGCTGTAATTTTTCGCCGGAGCCATGTCCCAATCCGATAAAAGAGGAATTACCGGTGCATCATTTTCTTTTGTGAAATACTTTTCCCAATCTAACGAATTTGAGGCCAGAAATTGCGCTGCCTCATGGAAATTCTTCTGAAGCGGACCAAAAGCATAGGAATAATGTCCGGGAGTAAAGGTAGTAACAAACGAACCATCAGGACTGAACCAATTGAACAATCCACGCTCGTGGCGGCTAATCATCATGTATTTTGTACCGGCTTTTTTCATAATTTGCATCATTTGGAGGGTTCGGCCAGGAACGTCTTCGTTCCAGTAAACGTTGGCTGTGTAGTTAAATTCATCTTTTAACCACTTGGCTCCAAAATAAAACTGGCGTGCCAGCGATTCGCCCGAATGCATCTCTTCATAAGGCTGAGTGTAGGTCGAACCACATGAAATCCGACCGTCGTTTAGCAGTTGTTTTACCAGCTCTTTTTTAGCGGGATGGCGCTCAATAAACTCTTTTAACATTAATGCATCTTCCACATCAAAACGGTATTTTGGGTCTTTTTGAGCCAATTCGAAAAGGGGTGTAAGAAGCATTGTATCGCGCTCAACTACACATTTTTCAGGCGAATCCATCCAGGCAATATCCTGGTGACTCGAGTTTATCAAAAATATCTTTCCTTTTGCTAAATGCGATTCCGAAAGCTTCAGCATACTACTCACTGTTTTAGGTTTGTAGTTTCTTTTTGCTGACAATTGTATTTTATCTCCAATAATTGTGCATTCATTCAGCAAAATAGTTCTTGCCAGTAGTTTTGTCGATTTGTAAGCTTCTCCCAACGAATTCACCACAAAGACTTCTCCATTGGGGTCATTCAGTTCAAACGGTTTATTTAATGCAGAAGCGGGAAGAGTAAAAGTTCCGGTAGCAAAATCGCCTTCATTTTTAAGTTGAATTTTACCACTTTCATTTCCCGATTTATAATTAAGAGTTTTGTCTGATAAATAAAATGGAGCATTGATTGTGCCATTTAGTTCTTTACCCAAATTTTCAAAAACCAGCTCCATCCAAACATCCTGCTCTATTGAATTTTGCATAAATTTTAGTGCATCGTCAGCTTGAAAGACAATGAGCCATGCGTAGCTGTCGTTGGCTTGTCCAACTATTTTAATAATCTGAGGCTTCCCTTTTTGCAGCCATTCTTGTGGGATTTCCACCATCATGTAACCACATACATCTCCATGCTGGTCGGCTTCCATGCTTAGGTACGAAAGGGTGCCTCCTTCACTTTTAATGGTCCAGTCTTTATGGTTCGACGTTGGAATCTCGAAACGTTTTTCCCCATTAATATATACATCAAAAAATAGATGATCGCCGGTAATATCGATTGAGGCAATCCACAAAAAGCCTGCAGTGTTTTCTGAATAATTATCCGGAATCGCCTCGGTTTCCCATTCAATTGCCATTTTACCGTCTTTGCAACGGGTAATTAACGATTTGCTCACATCGTTACGAAAGCTGTGGTATTCAAATTCGTTCTTGCCCAGGTTGTTCTGAAATCCTTCGAACCAGTTTTTTGACTTTGCTGCCAGGTTGAAAAGAGTTTTGGTTTGATCGTTTTGTGCCTTACTCGTTATTCCCGCAAACAAAAAGAGGATTGCAATTATTTGTAATTTTCGTTTCATCTTTTTCTGAGTTCAATTTTTCGTCTAAAGTGCCCTGTAAAATTCTACTTTTATCAATTGTTATTATCTGGACCTTTTTCTTTTTTACAAAGAAATATTTTTATAAAATAGAAAGATACCATAATTTCGCATTGAAAGATTTTGTAAAAATGCATTTTTTCTATTCTAAAAATCACCCAGCTGCTTCGGGCTCAGAATTTATTGATGAATTTGAATTTATTAATGATTTTGGTTTCGAAGAATACAAAGACATCCGACAGAAACCTTTAAGCCTTCATTTTAACGAAGGGATAGAAATTTGTTATGTAACAAAAGGCCGTTACCAATGGATTGTGGAAGGAAAAGAATATATGCTTTTGCCCGGCGATGGTTTTGTAACTTGTCCGTGGCAAAAACACGGCAGCCCACGCGAAGTGGTCGATTTAGGAGAAATTTACTGGGTGGTTATAAAACCACAGTTGTTTCTTTCCAACGGAAAATTTGAATTGGGAACCTGGTCGAGGCTGAAACCGGAAGAAAACGCACTGATTGGAAAGGTGTTTTCGGCCAACGAAAACCACAAACTAGCAAAAGCACATATTTTAAAAGCACTGTTTATTGAGTTAAAAAACGAGCTGGTTAAAAAGGAATTTGGATACTTTCGTCGAGCTTCGAACATGGCAGAAGAGTTTTTAATTCAGGTTGTACGTCACATTCAAAATCGTGATAATCAAATTCGAATTACGCAAAACCGCTTTCAGGAGTTTGATGCAACATTACGAAATAATCTTGCCAAAAAATGGACACTGGAAGAAATGAGCGAATACAGTAATCTGGGAATAACTAGTTTAACGCAATTTGTAAAAGAGAACACCGGTTACACTCCTGCAAATTATCTCATTTTCCTTCGCCTTGAAAAAGCAAAAAAAATGCTGCAAACCTCGGCTAAGAAACTTACTGATATTGCCTATGATTGTGGATTTTATTCTTCGCAGCATTTCTCTTCTACTTTTTCGAAGTGGGAAGGGAAGTCGCCTTTGCATTATCGAAAAAGAGGTATTGTTTGAGAAAAAAAGAAGGGAGTATTATTTCGAAAATCGTGAAATTTGTTGAATGGCTGCATAACCGTATCACACCGGGGATTGTTAAAATTTATTTCGTTTTTTTCTTTGTTAATATTGATTCTAACACGTTAGTTTATCGTAACTTATAGGTGAATAACTTAACATTACTGCTATGAAAGAATCAATGAAAGAGAAAATAAAAGATTTTATTTTAGAAGGAGTTGATGAAGAAAGAGTTGTTGGGAAACCAGATGAGTTTTGGCGTGGCTTAAGAAAAACCGGAACCGAATTATGGCTCGATACCGGCGATATACAGGAGGCCGAAAAAATTTGGTCGGCGGAAATGACAGCTCTTACTACGAATAATACGCTTGTAAATAAAGAAATTCAGAAGGGTATTTACGACTCGTTTATTGCCGAAACCCGCGACCTTGTTAAAGAATTGCCGTTTCGGGAGCAGGTTGTAGAAATTGCTTTTATTTTAAATGCAAGACACGGCTTACGACTTGCCCGAAGATTTGGCGGCTTTGTTAGTGTTGAGCTTCACACAAATACGGCTCATAATTTTAATGCTATTGTGGACTACGGGAAGCGTTACTTCGATATTTGTCCCGACCAATTTTTGGTTAAGGTTCCATATACCGCCGTAGGATTGTTGGGGGCAAGAAAACTTCGAGAGTTGGGAGTGAAAATTAATTTTACGCTCGAGTTTTCGGCACGACAAAATGTTATAGTGGCAGCCATTACAAAACCCAGTTACTGTAATGTTTTTTTAGGCAGGATTGGTGCTTATATCAAAAATAATGGTCTCGGAAACGGGAACGGAGCAGGGGAGCGCACTGTAATTTCAAGCCAAAAACTCGTAACCGAACTCACACAAAACAATCCGGTTCCAACAAAGTTAATTGCTGCCAGCCTGCGCAATTATCCACAACTGGATGCATTGGCCGGAACCGATGTTTTTACCATGCCTACACAAGTAGCTGCCGATGGCAAGGAAAATATGGATGGGGATTTTAAATCGAAACTAAACAGGATTTACCCGGTTGACTTAGTTGAGGAAGCTGCCAGATATTTTCCTGAAAAATTGTGGGATGTAAGCGAACAGGAAATTGCCCTGGCCAAAGATTTGGATGAACATTGTCCGGCTGACGGCACCGAATTAATTGCCAGGGTGCATGAGGCTGGCTGCGGCGATATGTTTCCGTACTTAAGCGATAAAGATTTAGAATATATTTCTTCCGATGGAAAAATCCCGAAACATGAACGCTGGAGCAAACGCATCGAAAATGGGGAGCTTGCTATTGATACTTTATTGAATCTGGCAGGGTTGGCAAGTTTTACAGCCGATCAGGCTGCCTTGGATGCTCGCATTGCACGAATAATAAAATAGGAACAAGTAATGTGTTATACGAATTACATGTGCAAATAATTGATAAATAGATTTCTTCTTTGTTGCTATGGCGTTAAAAATTTGGAGCAAAACTTCAATTGTGCTGGATTTTTATTTTATGATTATTGCTTTATTCGACAAAGCTCAACAAGTTTGGCGCTGCTCTCATTAATCGTAATAACCCAAGTTGTAAATAAAATATCCACTCGGGGTTAGCTGTTTTTTAGCAGAAAGTGATACATAATTATAAAATTTATAAATTTCCTCTGGTCGTTTATTCATCAAAGTTTATAACCATAAAAACACAAACACAAAACACTGTCTAAATTTCCGACTTACTCAGGTAAGCGTTCAAATTTATTTATTTTCTCCAGAGACTCATCCCAGCTTGCTTTATTCGAAATGAAAATATGTGCATCAGGTTGTTTTTCTAATTTAGTATCTAAACACCCTGCAGGAACTACTAATAGTTTACCTTCCATTTGTAGATTAGGTAACGCTGAACCACAATTTGTGCAAAATGCTTTTACATGATTGCTTTTTGGGGGTTGAAAAATTTTAATTTCTGTTTCTGTTTTTATCCATTCAAGTTTAGCAGTTGTTGAAAATAAATTTGCAGCATGAGCAGACCCTGTATCTTTCCTACAATATCTGCAATGGCACAAATAGAAATTCTCAAAGTTGCCTATTATTTTAAATTTAATCCCTTTACATAAACAAGAACCAAGGTATTCCATATGCTAAATCACGATTATTACAGTTAAAATTTAATTGAAACACATGTTTCAGTATGAAAACAAAATACTGATATTTTTGTGCCCGCCTGCTTTCCTTTTGCTCTTAATTTAGGGCCGAACATGCACCGTTATTTATTAACCGTTAATTCGTTTATTTCGGCACATTGCCTGTATTAGGTTTATACTTTGTGTGTGCTATCCAAAATCGTTATAATCTGAACTATAAGTATTAAATTATTCTTTATCAAATCCATCAACAATTACACCTCCCATTGATGCAGGAAACGATAGAATTATTATTCTTTTAAAAGCAATCAATGGTTCTTCTAATATGGGCATTCTGTTTAGGGCAAATAAAATAATAAAAACTACCAAAAAGGTAATAATGTAGTCTATAATTGTCCTCAATACAAAATGTGATAATCGATGTTTAATTTGTCCCTGAAATATTCCTTGAAATGAATAAATATTTATAAAGAATAATGACAATAAAATTAGCACTATAAGATTCAAAGTTGGCAGAGATTCGCTTAATTTCCAGGATTCTTCCGAAAATGCAACAGGAATAGTTAATGCGGATGCCCCAATAGTAACCTGGATTATATCTTCAACATTAATATTCTCTTTCCTCATATTTTGTATAAATAATCTGTTAAAGGTGTTATGCTGTTTTCAGGCTTGCATTTTCTTTTATTATTACTCTTGTTTTTGGTAAGCTATCAGGATAATTGAGTTGAATAAAATCAATCATTTTTTCACGAATGTATACTCTAAGATCCCATGCTGTAGGTGAATTTTTTGCGCTAACAAGTATTCTTATCTCAACAGTAGATTCTTTTGAATCAGTTACCTGAAGAACATTTACTTTTTTATCCCATAAATCAGTTTCATGTAACAATCTGCTTAGTTCCTTTCTCAGCTTCTCAAAAGGCACAGTATAGTCTGTGTAAAGAAAAATACTTCCTACAATATCCGCATTATTACGTGTCCAATTTTGGAAAGGTTTTTCTAAAAAGTATGTTGAAGGTAAAACTAAGCGTCTTTTATCCCAAATTCTTACAACAACATAAGTTAGATTTATCTCTTCTATCCAGCCCCATTCGTTTTCAACTACTACAGCATCATCAATTCTGAATGGCTGTGTTATTGCTATTTGTATCCCAGCCAACAATGCTCCAACAACTTTTTGCGCCGAAAGACCAATTATTATACCTGCTACACCTGCAGAAGCGAATATTCCAATCCCAATCTCACGTATTCCTTCAAAAGAAAGCAGAATTAAACCGATTGATATAATAATTATAGTAAATACGATTACTCTTTCCAAAATAGATATTTGAGTATGACGTTTTCTCGACTCGAGGTTGTCTTCTTTTGAAATGTCGTACCGTTTTAAAATATTATTTTTTAACCCTCTAATTAATAGGATACTTAACCATGAAAATCCAATTATAATTAAATTACGTTTTTGAGAGATTAAAAGCGAGAAATCAATTTTTGTACTATGTGTAAGCCAAATAGAAATCGGCTCTATTAATACAGTTAGTATTAGTAGTAATATGCTTATAATCAATTTGTAATGTCTTTTCATATCGAACTGTTTTACACATTTGGGATTAGTACATGACAAAAATACAAACGTATTAATATCAGTGAATTATCTTGCCAGAATTTGAGTTAAACGTCGGTAATCAGTAAATTATATGAATAGTGCCATTCATCTTTTTAATGTCGAAAATCAACGTTGATGGTAAAAGTAGGGAATTCGTTTCAATAATGGATACTCATTTCCTGGGAAAAGTTAACAAAGTACGATTACGTATCCTGATTATTCACTGCGCTGAAAATGGGTTAATTGTTTCATTACAACCGAATTGTAGTAATGGGAACACAATTGTGCTACATCTTTGGCAGGATGGCAAAAGCAGGAATATATTACAATTTTAGATTTCTGAGTTTAAGAATTAATAGTCGAACTCAGGATGTTCGTCAGCCTCTTGAAACTGAGTGTTAAGCATTTTTGTGTCGTGTTTGCGTAGGCCTAAAATGGTAATATAGTTCATGCAATTTGAAGCATGTTCTTCATTGTTCTGACCAAGAACATGATACGACTTAACAATCCAGTCGAGTGCTGCGTCGATTTTACCTTGTAGTTCGCAAGCCAGACCCAAGTTGTATTTGCTTTTGGCTGCAATCGCTTTATTTGGGTTGTTTGCATTGGCTTTCCATATTTTGGCGGCCTCCAACCAATTGCCTTGGTTAATCAGTTCTTCTGCTTTTTTTAGTTCGACATGCCCCGAGCTATAGTACATTCGCTGAACCGGAATCCAGTGAGGAGCCAGAAAATAAGCAAATTGCGTACCTGCCATGTCGGCTGCGTTTAAAACAGCATCTTTTCGCGGAGGAAGAATTTCGTCTAATTGTTTAAGGCGATAGGCTATTTCCGACCAGCTAAGCGTGTCTTTTTTATTCAGAGCAAAAGGGAAAGTTTGGTTTTTTAAGTCGTAAAAGTTCCAATAAGCCTGGGTGGGTACTGCTTCGGTGGCTACTAAATTATTTCTATTGAAATAAACACCGTCGATTGAAGAAAAGAAATCGAGAGAAATTAAAAAATCGGCTCCGGTTGAGTCGGCGATATTGCTTATATCTTCGGGCGTATAGAGGCCAAAGCGGGGATGTAAATATTTTGTTTGGGTAAAGTTATGTTCCGTATTCGGATGTTCTTTTAGCGTTTGCGAGAAATGAAAAACATTTATCTTTTCTGCAAGTTCCTGCGTTAAAATTATTGAATCGGAACCGAAGATAAAGGAATGAGTGATTGTATCGATAACCGCCGTTGAGCTGTAGTCGGCAGGACTAATTTCAATTATCGAGTCAAAATAGTTTTGTTTGTATAGCGATTCAAAAAAACAGTCGTAATAAATCTTCGAAGCCAGACTATCGGTATTGGCCTCATCTTTTATGGCACTTCCATTAAAAAAAGAGGTGCCATAAAACGGGTGAGGGGCTACATTGCAATTATTGTAACGGATAGCCACTTTTTTGTAGTTGGCAGGGAGTATTATCTTGCCAGGTTCCAAGATTTCAATATCGATAACTTTTATGTTGCATAAAGTATTGCAGCCCTGACAACACATTAGGATTAGAATTGGAAACAGTAATAAGTAAGAGGGTTTCATTTACATTTGATTAAGTCGCGAAATTTCTTGTTGTCGTTTCTGAAGAACTTTTTGGTATTTGATTATCATTTTCTGGTCTTCTCTACTTTTGTAATCGCTTGCTATCTGAAAGGCAGCGTTAAGCCATTTTTGAGCAGTTTCGAGGTCGTCTTTCATTTCGTATCCCAGAGCAATGTTGTACCGGGCATTTATGGCCATCTTCCCGTTGTCGTCCGAAGCATAACGTTTCCATAGCAGAATGGCTTTGTCCCATTCTCCATTTTGTACGCATTGGTCGGCAGTTTCAAAATCGGGCAGCGGGGGTATCGAGTACATTCGGTTAACGGTTTGCCACGATGCAAAAAAACGTTTCGAGTAATTCTCTCCTGCCATTTGCGAGGCTACTTTCAGTGCCGTAACACGCGTCGGTAATTTTTTATTACCCTGGTAGTTGCCTGTATCATCATAATTGTTCCAAAAGAGCGTGTCAATCATGGTTTTTCTTTCCAGCAGCTTTTGTGTTTTTGGATTATAAACCGCCCAAACGGATGCTGTAATTACTTCGTGCGACTTGCTTTGATTTTCAGGCGTGGCTGAATACTTTGAAAAAAAATAGGAGTAAGTTTCCAGCGAAATCAACAAATCCGAGTGGGTTGATGAGCTTACTTTGTTTACCACATCAAAATTTAAAGCCGGAAGTTGTGTTGCAGCATGCGGTTTAAACAATTCAGGTATAATATGAATGTTTGAAAAAGTATTTTTTTCTTTTAGGTTTTTGGCCAGTTCGTTTATACACATACTAACCAGAATACTGTCGAGATTTTGTGGGTCTTTTTTTGCTTTACGAAGCCGGAAATCGTCTTTGTAATAGTGTTGTAAAGTATCGCCTTTGTATTTAAAGTTACGGTAAACAATGGCCACATTTTGGGCATCTGACGGAACTGCAATGGGACCAGGAGTATATACATCAATTGGATATTCTTTGTAAACAGTACAAGAAGAGATGCTTACAAGAATGAAACCTAACAATAGCAATCGGTTCATTTATTCTGATTTTTTGATTTCTTTTTTTCTTTCTTCCAATAATTCCAGATAATAGTAAGTTATCTGGCGGTACATGGTGTTGTATGAATCTAAGGCCCAGGAAATGGCATTATCAATATCTCCCAGAATTTCATTGGCAATGGCAATATTAAGTTGTGCTTTACTTTTTAGCGATTTCGAGTTGGTATTTTCTACCGTTTCTTTCCACAAAACCATGGCACCTTGCCAGTCTCCATTGTCAATAAGCATGCCAGCGTGTTTTAAATTTGCATCTCCTTTAACATAAAATGGTCTTTTTTCTTCTTGCCAGTTAGTACTTATTTTTTCTGAAAAATCAAGCGCAACAGCAATTCCGGCTTCGGCGAGTGCTTTTTTTACCGGAGTGAATCGGTGAAACAATTCTAGCGTTGTTCTGGCACCATCTTCCCATAGCAAGGTATCTTTAAAGAATTCACTTGCAACAATTTTTTCTTTTAGCGGATCGTAAACTCTAAAAAGTACTTCATAAATTACATTCATCTGGGCGAAGGCCGCAATGAAATAGCCGTTTTGTTCCTGATCAAAGTAACTTTCTTTTTTAAAATTGGTTATCACTCGGGTTTTATACATGTCAACCGAAAGAACAGCGTCGGTTTTAAAAGTTTCACAAATGTTCTTCACCTCGGCCCATGGCATTGTGCTGGAAAAAAATGAGCTTTTTTCAGCTTCTATAAACCGGTTTTTCGGAATAACGTAATCGAAACGCCCCGACTCGTATAGAAGCTCACCCAAAGCTTTTAACAAAGTATCGGCTGCCTGAATATCGTAAACAAAAGTGTCGACCCTGAAATTTTGGGTATAAAATATCTTCTGCAACGAATCGGTATTCCAGTCTGAATATTGATTATCGACCGTTCTGTTTACCAAAGCCAGGCTTTGAATATGCTCAGGAAGTTCTTTCTCAGCAGGTTTGGGTATTTCAATAATAATTGTTTTAGTGGTGTTACAAGAGATTGTAAGGAGTAAAACCCATAGGAGTAAAACAAATTTATTTTTGATAAAATAACTCATAGCTCAGTATTAAACCAATTTTAATATATGCCCCAGTATTTACGCAAAAACCATTCCGCGCTCATTGTTAATAATACAACAAAAAACATCCAGCGTAAGTTTAGGAGTTCGTTAATCATTTCTTGAGAATAACTTATCGGCTTTAGTTTATTACTTGTTTTTATTTCGTTTATTAATGTTTCGGTTTGGTCTGGAAGAAAAAATTCTCCGCCACTCTGCCTGGCCAGTTGGTAAAGCATATTGTGGTTGGCTCGGATTATAATATTTTCAATACTTACCGGAACCACTGTAAAACTTCCGGTTTCGGTAAATTTTTCGTTGCCAATGCTAACTTCGGCTGTAAAAGTGTAATCGCCGGTTGGCAGGTGCCCTGCATTTAAAGCATAATTCTTGCCCTGTATGTCGAAAGTGAATTTGTAATTCTCATTATCCGTATTTTTTAATTCAATATTTACCTCTTCCGAAGTAATTGGTTCATAAGCGTCGTTGTACACCTCGGCACTTAAATTTACATCATCGGTTTCGGTATAAACAGGTTTGTAATCAACAATAAAATTATCCTCATTTTCGCGTAATGCCAGGTATTTAACGAGCTGATTAACAAATTCGTTAAACCTTACATGGCTTTGGTTTTGGTAATAATCGAATAAACGCCATCGCCAAATTCCTTCACCAAAAATATATCCTATTTTTCGTCCGTCAATTTTCCCGGTGGCTACAAGAGGTTTGCCGGTTTCTATGCCCTTAAGCCTTTGATAAAATAATGGGGTAAATTCGGGTTCCATTTTGTAATTGGCAAAGGGAGCCTGTAAAGGTGGAAGTTTCGGTATGTTTTCAATAAATTCTTCCGAAAAATTGAAAGTTGCATAAGCAGGGTTGTACAAGGGCTGTGCTTCACCGCTGCTGCCAGCCAGATTCTCGATTTTAACACCTTGGTTTAAGGTGTTTAATTGTGGTAAAAATGTTTTATTACCAATAATAAAAAGAAGCGGCAGTCGGTTTATTTTTGCGGTCTCAATAATCTTCGATGCCGATTTTCCGGAACTCGGCAACTGGTTTAAAATAATTAAGTTAAAATCGTTCAGTTTGGAAGGGTAGGGCTCTTCTGTAAAAACCGAAATGTCGTAAGTTTTTTGTTGCTCAAGCGTATTTTTTATGGCCCCAATGTCAGGGTGCGAGCCATCGGAAATAAACAATATTTTTTGTTTATTTTCCAGAACGTTAATAACAAAACCTGAACGATTGTTTTTGATGTTTCGTTCGTTTTTAACTGGCTGTATTTGTGCTGAAAAATGTTGCAAGCCCGGAGTGCCTGCTTCCAGAAAAAACTCTTTTGTAAAAAAATAATTGTTGTTAGGTGGATTAATCATTATGCTTTCAAGTTCTTCTCCGTTTTGAAGAATAGAAAGTTTTAGAACCTCACCTTTTACTTTCGAACATTGCACATCCACTTCAACCGGAAATTTATTCCCTGAAAAGGCGGTTCTGTTTGCGCGGATACTTTCAATTCTTGAATCGGAAATAACCGTAGTATCACCAAAACCAATGGTGTATACTGGAAAATTAACCTCGCTTACAAGGTTAAGCGGATTTTTCCCCTGGTTGTAAATACCATCGCCGGCCATAATTAATGCACCAATGTTTTGGTTAAAATGGTTGTTATTCACTTCCGAAAGTATTTTGCTGTAATTCGATTTCTTTTCGGCAAAATTTAACGCTCCGTTTATGCCGGCAGTTTCGCCAAAAGTATATTCAACTATTTTAAAATCAGTTGATAACTTTTCGGTTATTTGGGTTCGAAGTTTATTAACCGCCGATGCTTCTTTTAACGAATCGCCGGTAGCAACCATCGACCCTGAATTATCCCAGGCAGTTACAATAATCGGGTTTTGTACTATTTTTTTTAAGGTTTTAAAAAATGGCGATAGCAATAAAAATGCAATGATAAAGAAGCTTAAGAAGCGCAATACGATTAAAGTTCTAACTTGTATTTTTGAAAGTTCTTTGTTCGCCTTATTTCTGAAATACAATAAAATAACGATTCCAACAGCTGCCAGCGCAACAGCAAGGATGAGGATAAACCAATATTTTGTGCCAAATGAAATCAAATCATCTTGTTTTTATGAAGTTGTAAATATACGCATCTCCTTTTTTTTAATGGTGATTAATGTGTATTATTACAAACTAATTTTCGATAACGATTTAAACCGTTTTTGTCCGGGTAAATCGAAAGATTAAGCTATTTTCGCTTCGGTTTATAGGTTAACTGAAATTTTAAAATTATTAAAATGAAGATTATCGTTTTTGTTATCCTGGTAGCATTCATTGTTTCGTGTGGCCCAAAATTTAATCCTGAAATTACGATAGAAGATATTAAGGAAAACATTGAATACCTGGCTTCTGATTCGTTAAAAGGAAGAAAACCAGGAGAGTCTGGCGATAGGTTGGCAGCTAATTTTATTCGTTCGAAATTTCAGGCTGCAGGTTTGGAGTTAATGTTCGATAACGGATTTCAGCCATTTAACCTGGTTACTTCAGCCGAGCTGGGCGAAGGTAATACCTTATTAGTTGGAGATAAACCGTTTACTGCTGAAAAAGATTTTTTACCCTATGCTTTTTCAGCAAATACAAAAGTAGATGCAGAAGTTGTTTTTGCCGGTTATGGAATTGAGGTTGACCGCGATTCGCTGAAATGGAACGATTTTGAAAAGCTTGATGTTACCGGGAAATGGATTCTGGCCCT
This sequence comes from Draconibacterium sp., assembly GCA_041583785.1. Taxonomy (GTDB): domain Bacteria; phylum Bacteroidota; class Bacteroidia; order Bacteroidales; family Prolixibacteraceae; genus Draconibacterium. The sequence continues at coordinate 34,493 of JBFHFE010000043.1, forward strand.
GCAGGGCGACCCCGATTTGGATAACGCCAACAGCCCGTATCTTGAGTTCTCAACAGAAAGAGCCAAAGCTTTAAAAGCTTCCGATAAAAACGCTGCCGGAATTATTTTGGTAGCCGGAACAAAGTTTAGCGCAAAAGATGAGCTTTCATCTTTATTTTTCGATAAAAACAGCAGCCGTTATTCTATTCCGATTTTGCAAGTTACCCGAAAGGTGGCTAACGAAATTTTATTGGCTTCAGGAGAAACTGTAAAATCATTGGAAGAAAAACTTATAAGTAAAGACGCCGGTGTGAATTTAGAAACCGCCACAAAGGTTACGGTGTCGGTAAATGTTCAGTTAAAAGAAACTACAACTCAGAATGTGGTTGCCATGCTTCCCGGTAACGATGAGGTATTAAAAAATGAATATCTTGTAATTGGAGGCCATTTCGACCATCTTGGAATGGGAGGTCCGGGCTCCGGCTCGAGAGCTGTAGATACTGTTGCTGTTCATAATGGAGCAGATGATAACGCTTCTGGCGTTTCAGCAGTTATTCAGCTTGCCGAAAAACTGGCTGCTGAAAAAAGTAATAGACGTAGTGTCATTTTTGTAGCCTTCGGTGCCGAAGAAATGGGACTGGTTGGCTCAAAAGCCTTTACTGCAAATCCCCCGGTTCAAACGGATAAAATGGTTGCCATGTTTAACTTTGATATGGTGGGAAGGTTTAATAATGAGGATAATGCATTGAGTATTGGAGGTACAAAAACCTCGAAAGAAGCCGAACAGATTCTAAACGATTTTAATCCCGGGCTTATGTTGGCTTTCTCGGGCGAAGGAGTTGGCCCGTCGGATCACGCATCTTTTTACCTGCAAAATATACCCGTTTTTTTTATTTCCACAGGTGCCCATCCCGATTATCACACGCCACAAGACGATGCTGAGTTTATTAACTTTGAAGGGGCAAAAAAGGTGATGAGTTATTCGTACGAACTGGTAAATGAAATAGTTAACAGAAACGATCGTCTTACTTTTCAGGAAGCAGGAAGCAAATTCCAGCGCAGTAGGGGTGGGCGGTTTAAAGTTACACTAGGTATTATGCCCGATTATGCGGGACTCGAAAAACGAGGAATGCGTATTGATGCAGTTACCAAAGGGAAACCGGCATTTAAAGGCGGCATGTTAAAAGGGGATATTATTACCGCTATTGATGGGAATAAGGTTGGGAATATTTACGACTATATGAATCGCTTGCAAACCCTGGAAGCCGGACAAACGATAACCGTCGATATTCTTCGCGATAACAAAGAAACAGTACTTATTATTCAACTATAAATGAAGAAACAGATTTTTATCCTGCTGATACTATTTTTTGCAGAAATTCAGACGTTTGGCCAGGCGTATTCCTATAAAACCAGCAAAGTGGTTTATAAAGAAGTGAATGGAGAGTCGTTGGAAATGACAGTTTATAAACCCGAAGTGTTGGAAGGCGTAAAATTACCTGCTATCGTTTTCTTTTTTGGGGGGGGATGGACCAGCGGTTCTCCCGAACAATTCAAACAACAGGCCGCTTATCTGGCTTCGCGCGGAATGGTTGCAATTTGTCCCGATTACCGGGTAAAAAGCCGTCAGGGAACTACTCCCTTTGAAAGTGTAAAAGATGCACGTTCGGCCATGCGTTACATAAAAACACATGGGGACGAGTTGGGAGTGGATACACAAAAGATTGTTGCTTCAGGAGGCTCTGCCGGAGGCCATCTAGCAGCTTGCACCGCTATTATTGATGACATGAATGAAGATAATGAAGATTTGTCAGTTTCGGCCCATCCTTTTGCTTTGGTACTGTTTAATCCTGTACTTGATACAGGTAAGAAAGGTTACGGAATGGAAAAACTCCATGGTCGCGAATTTGAAATATCTCCAGTACACCATGTAAAAGCTGGTGTACCGCCAACTTTAATTATGCATGGTAAAAACGACAAAACTGTTCCTTACGAAAATGTGATACGATTTAAAAGTTTAATGAAACAGGAAGGAAACAGGTGTGTGCTTATAGCTTATAAAGGCCAGGAACACGGGTTTTTTAACTACAGTAAAAAACCAAAATATTTTAGAAAGACACTGATTGAAACCGAGCGTTTTCTTGATAAGTTGGAATTGTTGAAAGGTGAAAGCTGGGTGAAAATTTATTACAAAACTTTGGAATAAGATTTAAATAGAGTGTAAATTTTATAGTTCTATTATCAGCTCTGTTCCTTTAACATTACACAAATTTATACTCGTAGTACATTTAATTCTAACTTGTTGTTGTTTTGGATGTAATGCTTAGAGTGCTATGTAGTTAATGTTGAATAATCTGTACGTCCTATGCGGAATAGATCTTCGAAGGCTTATCTCGGGTTAAATAATTTCTATATCCATCCTCTTAACTTGTAATAACTCAGCGCCACCATTTCGCGGGCAATCAGAATTTCATATTTTAGGTGGTTCCACATCTGATAACGCATATTCATATTGCTCCCAACATCGGGTACAAGAGTTGTGTTTCCTCCTAGCTCGTCGTCGGAAAACGAAAAATCAGCTTCAGCAGCATTTTCGAAAGCGGGGAGGGCATTTACTTTTTCAAAACCTGCTTTTCGAAAACAAAGAACAGAGCGCCGCATATGCTCGGGTGATGTTACCAGCAAAACAGGTGTTTGCATTTTTACGCTCCGCTGGCAGTTTAACGCCTGCGAGCGAGTGTTGGTTCCTTCAGGTTCAAAAGTAATTTGCCTTGGATTTAAGCCCCTCATAACCAGTTCTTCTTTCATTAGTTGCGGAGTGCTTGTACTATCGGATAGCTCGCCAGGCATGGCAATAATTATTTGTGCCCCGGGGAAGGATTTAGCAGCTTTTTCAACATACCAGCTGCGCATCAGGTTCGATTCGCTGGGCATTCCACCACCTCCCAGCAGAATAATTACTTCCGGTTTCCATTTCATTTCCGACTTGCTGGTTCCCAGCCAGTGATAAGCCCAGTAGGGTTGTTCGCTAAAAGCCACAACAATACAAAGCGAAGAGAAAATACCGATCAGCACAAATAAATTTCGTAGTAATCTTAAAAAATAAATACTTTTGAAGTTTGTTTTATACATAGTTGTATTTTGAAAACATAAATGTAAGTTTAATTCTTATTTGTAAAAAAATCATTCGTGAATATAAACGTGATTTTTATAGAATTAAAAATGATTGGATTACGATTAGCATAATTTTACCTCTCGGAAAGCAGAGAGGCAGAGTAAGAGAGAAACGAAAAAGTATAAGAATAATAATTTAATATTTGACAATTGAATACATCAGAAAAAGAAGAAATCATTCAACTTTTTGAGACGCATTTTAGAGAGAAAGTTGTAAGTTTTGAAATGTTGCCTCCATCAGGTTCCTATCGCGAGTACTGTCGGATGGGAAATGAAAATCGAACCGTTATCGGTGCTTTTAATAACGATGTAAAAGAGAATACGGCCTTTCTTTCATTTAGCAATCATTTCTACATCAAGGGCGTTGCTGTTCCTAAAGTTTATGCAGTAAGTTCCGATCTGAAAAAATATCTGCTTGAAGATTTGGGGGAGACTACCTTATTCGATTTTCTAACAAGAACCCGCGAAAATGAGGGGTTTTCCGAAAATATTGTTTCCGAATACAAAAAGGTATTAAAGGTGCTGCCAAAAATTCAGATAATAGCCGGAAAGGATATTGATTATTCGGTTTGCTACCCGCGCGAAGCTTTCGATAAGCAGTCGATGATGTGGGATTTGAACTATTTTAAATACTATTTTCTGAAACTGGCAAAGATTCAATTCGATGAGCAGGCTTTGGAAGATGATTTTCAGCTCTTCAGTAATTTTCTTCTTAGCGCAAGTTCGCACTATTTCCTTTATCGCGATTTTCAGTCGAGAAATGTGATGTTGAAAAACGGTGAGGTTTATTTTATCGATTATCAAGGAGGCCGTCAGGGAGCCTTGCAATACGATTTGGCTTCGCTGCTTTACGATGGGAAAGCCGATATTCCTGAAAGTGTGCGAAAGCAGCTTTACGATTACTACATCGGTGAGTTGAAAAAATTGATGAAAGTTGATGAAGAAACCTTTGCAGACTATTTTAAAGGATTTGTACTTATCCGGATTATGCAGGCAATGGGTGCCTATGGATTTCGTGGGTTTTACGAGAAAAAAGAACATTTTCTGAAAAGTATTCCTTACGCTCTGAAAAACCTGGAATTACTGCTTAATGATTTAAAACTCCCGATTGAGCTTCCCGAGTTGATTAGCGTTTTAAAACAGTTAACGCATTCGGAAGTGCTTAAAGAAATTGGCCGTCAGAAATCAAATTTAACCATTAGGGTTACCAGTTTTTCCTACAAAAAAGGGTTCCCTGACGATCCTTCTGGCAATGGCGGAGGGTTCGTTTTCGATTGCCGTGCTATAAATAATCCGGGGCGCTACGAAGAATACAAAGCACTTAATGGTAAGGATTTAGCCGTTCAGGAATTTCTGGAACATAAATCTGAAATTGGCTTATTTCTCGACTCTGTAAAAACATTGGTGGAACAATCGGTTAAGGTTTATCTCGAGCGGGGATTTACGGATCTGTCAATCGGATTTGGCTGCACCGGAGGCCAACATCGTTCGGTGTATTCGGCCGAAAAAATAGCTGAATTTTTGCAAAACAATTATCCTGTAAATGTTGTTATTATACATCGCGAACAGGGAAATTGGTAATGAGTAAAAAAGTTTGTAAAAAGAAAGATTTTCAGGATAAAACAAATCCTAAATACGAGTGTGTAAAGTGCGGGGCGAAAGTCAAAAAGGAGGCGAAGGTTTGTAAACCAAGAAAGTTATAACAATTTCGGTTGCTGACTATCGTCCAAAAAAACTGAATTATTTGTGCCTAATTTTTAGTTACGTGCAATAGGATTGTTAAAGATTACTCCAATCGGATGAATGAGGGTGGTAAAGTTTGGAAATTATCGTTCTGCTTTTTATTTTCGCACCAAATTTCAAAACAGACAAATTCATGGGAAGAGCATTTGAATACCGCAGGGCAGCAAAGGAGAAACGCTGGGATAAAATGTCGAGGATTTTTCCGAAACTCTCGAAAAAAATAACAATTGCAGCAAAAGAGGGGGGGGCCGATCCCGATTTGAATCCGGCTTTGCGTACGGCTATTTTAAATGCCAAGGCACAAAATATGCCGAAAACCAATATTGATTCCGCCATTAAACGTGCGTCAGGAAAGGATGCAGCCAACTTTATTGAGGTTACCTACGAGGGCAAAGGCCCACATGGTGTTTTGGTATTTGTTGAAGCTGCTACCGATAATACTACACGTACAGTTGCTAACGTAAAAAGCTATTTTAACAAAAGTGGTGGAGGTCAGGTCCCCAATGGTTCGCTGGAATTTATGTTCTCGCGCAAAGCTGTTTTCGAATTCGAAATGCCGGAAGGTCTGAAAATGGACGATATCGAGCTGGAATTAATTGATGCAGGCTTGGATGAAATTGAAGAAAACGAAGGTATGTTCTATGCCTATGGCGAATATACAAGTTTTAGCGACATGGCACATGAATTCGAAAGGCTTAACATAAATGTTACCAAGGCCGAACTACAAAGAATTGCGACAACTCCGGTCGAATTTACAGAAGAACAAATGGACGACATTGAAAAATTGTTGGACAAAATGGAGGAAGATGAAGATGTTCAGGCTGTTTATACAAATATTGCATAAATTCAATTTAACTGTCATTTCGAACTAAGCACGACTAAGAAATCTGTTGTTTAAAGAACCGATTTATTGTCAGCACTTATCTCGAAATGACAGTTTTTTTTACAGCCCTAAACTCTTCTTTAATCCCCAAAATCCCACCGGTTATCTAATAAATTGAATTTTTATTCCTGGTTTCTGCTATTTTAGGGTAAAATTAAACATATGCTGCCGGTTCACGATTACGTCAATCATTTTATTAAAATTTGGGAGAAGAGTCCAGATCATTTTCCCCGCTTCCCAAAAGTTTATTCCGAAGACGAAAAGTACAAAAGAGAATCTAACTACGAACTCTTTCAGGAAAAAATTAAGGAGCTTCAAAAGCACAAAAACGCACAACAACTCAGAAAAGATCGCAGGAAAGCGTTTTTTCCTGTGTTTAAGGCTTTTTTAGAAAGGGTTTTTGATTTCGAAAAAGACCACTTGCAATTAATCTTATCCGAAGAATTTAAAAATGTTTCTAAAGATTTTTTCTTTAAAGCGCGGGATTTTGGTCCCGAATTAAAGCCTGAAAGTATTTACCAGGGTATGCGCAACGTGTGGATTATGAATGGTGTGCAGCTAATGGCAAATGTTCCGGTAAAAATTACTCCTTCGGTATTTGCGTATTCTATGATTTACCCATACAGCGATAACTTTTTAGATGATTTAGCGGTAACGAAAGAAGAGAAACAAATCTTTTCAGAACGTTTTAACGATCGGCTGCATGGTGAAGATATTTTACCTCAGAATTTTACCGAGCAACAACTTTATAAACTGATTGCAATGTTCGAGGAGGAATTTCCCCGAAGTGAATTCGCTGAAGTTTTTCAGAGTCTATTTGCAATTCAGAAAGGACAAACCGATAGCTTAAAAATGATAAAAGGAGATGGTTTCTCCGACAAAGAGATTCAAACTATATGTTTCGAAAAAGGTGGGGCATCAGTGTTAGCCGATGGCTACCTGGTTGCCGGAAAATTAACCCGCCAGCAGGAACGAGCTCTGTTTGGTTATGGTGTGTACTTGCAATTACTCGACGACATTCAGGATGTAGAAGAAGATTTAAGTGCTTCTACCAAAACAATGTTTTCGTATTTACAAAAAAAAGAAATGGAGAAATTTGTAAACAAAACCATTCATTTTGGGCGGGTTGCTTTAGATGAAATGCGTTGCTTCATGGGCGAAAAAAACGACGATTTTCTGAATTTGATGAACCGCAGCATCGAAATCATGATAATTGAATCGGTTGGTTTGAACAACACCTGGTACTCAAAAGACTATTTAACCGAGTTAGAAAAGCATTCGCCGCTTCATTTTGCGTTTGTTCGCGAAAAACGTTCGAAAAGTAAATCGCAACGCTTTGCCTTCTTTCAAAAATATTTTAATTCGGCAAAATCAGGTGTGAAGTAAAATTCGTTACAGGATGCTTAACACAGGGCAGTATATTCAATGTTGGGAACTTGATCGTCAAATAGTCAACAACCCGAATACAATCGGCTGATTCTAGTCTGCATCAGTTGCACAACGGAACCCAGTGTTAAATAATGAGGTTTCGTGCGAGTTCATAGAACGCCCGCTAACCGAAAAACTGTCTTCGCCGTATTGATCGTAAAAAAACGAACCTCCTCTGATAGTCTTAACATTAGAATCTTCGCGAATTGGAGCCTTGCTCCCTGGATAGGCTTTGTAAGTGTCGGCGCACCATTGCCATACATTTCCTCCCATGTCGGTTAATCCGGCTTCATTTTCTCCAAAAGTCCCAACGGGGCAGGTAAATAAATATCCGTCTTTGGTTTCAGGTTTGTCCATGCTGCCTTGCCAAGTATTGGCAAAATATTTTCCATCAACCTCAATTTTATTTCCCCAGCTAAATTTTTCGCCCGAGTTTTTACCGCTTCGTGCTGCAAATTCCCATTCGGCTTCGGTGGGTAAGCGTTTGCCTGCCCATTGGGCATAAGCTACGGCATCGTTCCAGCTAACGTGTGTAACCGGATGATCGTTGGAAGCTTCCGGTCCGTTTGGTCCAAAGGGTTTTGCCCAGAAAGCCCCGGGGAGTAGCTCCCAGCTTTGTTTCTCGAGATTAAAAACACCTGAGTCGCCATATTTTTCAGCTTCCGTTTTATAGCCTGTTGTTTCAACAAAAATGCGGAACTGAGCAACCGTAACCGGAGATTTATCAATAGAGAATGACTTTATCGTTACTTTATGTGCCGGACTTTCCTGTGGAAGGCCAGTTTCCGAACCCATCATAAAAGTCCCTCCTTCAAAGGTAATCATTTCGCTTTTTAGGGTTTCTTGAACGATACTTCCGCCCAGTGGCTTTTGGGCTTCTGTTTTTACCGATGCAGCATCTTTTGCAACAGTACTGCTTTTCTTTTCGGATTGATTTCCCGAACACGCTGTAAAGCTCAGTGCAACGAGGATATAGAATAATTTTTTCATAGTCGATTGATGTGGGGCGTAAAAATGGCAGTTTTTATTTTGTATTCAAAATATTTCTGAAATCTTTGTGAGAAATACCTATTTGCAACGAGTACAGTATTTTTTGAAAATAACAGAAAAATGAAACGAACATGACGCAATTTTCGACACGAACGACGAATATAAAAATCATGATAGATTCATATTTTCAATTAAAAATAACAATTGTAATAAGATGAATAAACATTATAACTGGGCCATTCTGGGTTGTGGCCATATCGCCAACAAATTTGCCAACGATTTAAAATTTTTGCCAAACGCAAAACTTTATGCTGCTGCTTCAAGAAGTTTGGAAAACGCACAAAACTTTGCCAATCAGTGGGGAGTTGAAAGAGCTTATGGGAGTTACCAGGAAATGCTTAACGATCCGAAAGTTGACGTTGTTTATATTGCGACGCCACACTCGCATCATCGCGAACATACCTTGCTTTGTTTAAACCATAAAAAGGCTGTGCTATGCGAAAAAGCTTTTGCGTTGAATTTGGAAGAGGTAAAAGAAATGGTTGCCTGTGCAAAAGAAAATAATAGCTTTTTAATGGAAGCATTCTGGACCATGTTTCAACCGAGTTTTAATAAGGCGTTGGAGATTGTCGAATCTGGAGAATTAGGTAAACTTAAAATTGTTCGCTCTGATTTTGCATTTAATGCACCCTTTCTTGAAGAAAAGCGGTTGTACAATACCAAATTGGGTGGTGGCTCATTGCTCGACATTGGTATTTACCCGGTTTTTGCTGCTCTTTCTTCGCTTGGTATTCCTGAAAAGATTAAAACTTTCGCCGACTTTTCCTCAACTGGTTCGGAAGAGAGCATTAGTATGATTTTTAAATACAAGGGTGGAGAGATGGCAAACCTAAGTTCAAGTTTAGGTGCCCATTCGCTTATCCAAACCGAATATTTGTGCGAAAAAGGATATGTGGTGTTAAATCCACGCTGGTTTACTCCAACCGATGTTACCGTTTGGAAAGAAGGCGAAGAAATTATCAGCTTGAAAAGTGAACACCGCGAGGGTTTCGGATACCAGTACGAAGCACAGCATGTTATGGAATGTTTAGATGCCGGATTAATTGAGAGCCCTAAAATGAGCTGGCAAAGGAGTCAGGATTTAATGGGAATTCTTGATCGCATTCGTATCGATGCCGGAATATTTTTCCAGGAACATGATAAGAATCTCTTCTTTTAATTGCGCAGGGAAGAGGTAAGGTCTTTAACAATTCGATTTTTAAATCGTAATAAATTTAAGATATCATAAATATATGAAAATCAGGATGTGCAATCATAACTGTCACTAAAATGCAGTTTTATGGATAGTGGATTTATCAGTATCTTGAAAAAATTGCAACATGCTCTTTGCAGTTTAGGCCATATGCTCTTTTAACCTTAAATTTCAGTTAACAAAGATATATTTTTAATAAAGAAAGATTTCTCTAATAAAATTAATCGTTATTTTTAAAAGTGAATTAACTATGACATTTCATAATCAAAACAAAATGAATGCACCAAGAAAAAATAGTGTAAAAAACCAGGTTTCTGAACCAACATTGCGAAGGTTGCCCGGTTATCTGTTTTATCTTGAAAAAGTTCGTGAGGAAGGCGTGATAAACATATCGGCACCAACCATAGGTAAGGATTTGAAATGCGATCCAACCCAGGTTGTTAAAGATTTATCGGTAACAGGGGTAAAAGGGAAACCAAGAGTGGGTTATAACACCTATGAATTATGCCACGCCTTGGAAGAATTTTTAGGGTTTAACCGTGTAAATGAAGCGTTTCTGGTTGGAGCCGGAAATCTTGGTTCTGCACTTATGTCCTACCAAGAGCATCAGACACTGGGTATTAAAGTAATTGCTGCTTTCGATGTTAGTCCCAATAAAATTGGACAACGAATTGGTGGCATTCATGTGCTGGAATACAATAAGTTATTTCACTTGTCGAATAGGTTGGATGTAAAAATTGCTTTGCTTACCACCCCAAACAATGTGGCCCAGAAGGTTGCTGAAGATTTGGTAAACTGTGGTATTAAAGCTATCTGGAATTTTACTTTGACCAACCTTGATTTGCCTGACGAAATTATTGTGCAAAATACGTCGATGAGTTCGTTCGCAGCAGTACTTCTGCGACGATTAAATGATTCAGAGAGTTAATTATTAAAAATAAAGAGTTATGAAAAAAGTAAGAATACTAATTAATTGTGTGAGCAGTCAAATAAAGAAGTTTTTCTTTAAATCGCAAAATAATGACATTAATCATGCTTGCGAAAGGCTAAAAGAAATTGCAGGGGAAGTTACCTCAATTGAGGAGTTCAAACATACCGAAGAGTACACTATTGAGTACAACACAACTACACGCTGGCAAACACTTTAGTGTTCTGATTTATTATTGAAATACAGATTATAAGAATGCAGGAAGATTTTATTTGGCATGAATATATCTGCATGGTTTAATATAATTTCTTGACACAAGAATAGGGGAGAAGTGTGAAGCTCCAATACGTGTCTCTTTCTTGTAAAAAGTGAAATAATTAATTGAAACGAGCATGAGCAATATTTACACTTGTGGATTTATTAAAATCATGCGAGTTCCATTTTATGACATAGAAAATAACCAATTTTAAACGTATGAACTACCAAAAGAAAAGTTTTTATTCCTGTAAAAATGATTATAAACGGGAGTTCGATATGTTGTTTGAAAATAGATAATTATAAGCAGATGATTTATAATATTGCTAATGTTTTCAATCAAGGTGATAAAACAAGATTGCTCTAAGTCGAAATGGTTAGGACACGTGAAGCTACACTCAAAGCCCTTCTGATGGGGTATTATTATTGTTTCTATTGCCTACTCCATGCAGTTTTTTAATTTTTAAGTAGTTGTTAAACAGGCCATTCGTTGGTTAAGGGGCGGATGTACGAAAATTTTCTTCTTCACAATTTTAACATAACTGATCTTCGATATACTTTCCGTTACTTTTTACGAATGTACCAAAAGTATCCTCACATCAGAGATATATTTGCGAACGATTTTTGTACCCGAAATCTGCCTCATACATTTACATGTAAATCGACGAGGAAACTTTTCCTGCAAATGAACAACCAATAGCGATTTGTAAGGCATTACCTAAAATTGTTTTTTATAGAAACGTTACCTTAATTTCAGAAACAATCCTCCTAAACGGTTCTTTTTATTTTATGATGAATTAATAATGCAATTTTTTGCCGGAGCTCAATGCAGAGTACTTTACCAATAATCAAAACAGGTTCGGTTTTATATCGAACTTAATTTTATATTTTTGTCCCGTGCAAAAAATTGGACATATATATAAAAGAAATGTTTATGGAGTAATCGGCACGCTGGTTTTCCATATTCTGCTTTTCTCAACATTTCTTCTGGCCGATATTGATAAAAAAGGCGACGTAAAAGAAGAAGTGATTGCTATTGAATTTCCGGATCTGATACCTGAACCAGAGGTTTTGGAAGAAGAAAATTCACCTGAAGAATCGGGAGAACAAACTCCTGCATTGGAAAATAGGAATACAAGAAGTAACGTTGGATCGAATCTAACGGCTACCGAAAATACTACAACATCAGCTGATGAGTTTTTCGACGATGAATACATGAAAGAACTTGAAGCGGCAAAACAACTGGTGTCGGATGTTAACAAGCAATTATCGCAAGATATTGTTGATATGAGTGATATTGAAATGCCTGTAGAAACGACGGAAGGAATGAATCCTGATTCGATAAAAAATGTGATTTATACAGGCGAGAGTAACATTATATATCATCTGGAAGAGAGGTATCATGTAAGGTTACCGGTTCCTGTTTATTTGTCGCAGGGAGGAGGAACTGTTAAAGTAGATATTGCAGTAACACGCCAGGGTGAAGTTATTTACGCCAAAGCCAGAGAGAATAGCAAAATACATGATCCTCAATTATTCTTGTATGCCCAGGAAGCTGCAATGCGTACCGTATTTAATGAAAGTGATACAGCTCCTTCTGAACAAAAAGGTTACATTCAGTATACCTTTGTGGCCCAGTAAAAACGTGTTAATAATATCGTGCTTTAACATGATTTAACAACTTTTATTTGTTGTGTATTGAATGTGAGCATATCTTTGCGGTACGTTTATTTTCATAAGTTTAGGTTTAGTTAGGTTAGTTAGTTTAATGAGAAAAGGATGGGTTGTTGAACCCGTCCTTTTTGTTTTTATAAGCCCTCAGAACATTAAGTCCAAAAGTTTCTTCTTTTTTAATTTAATTTTTATCTTTATCAAATCTTGTAACCGCTTGTTAATAAGCGAAATTACACGTTTGCCAGGCGGGCAGGTATTAAGTTGAGGATAGAATAATTTTAAAAACAGGGTTACCTTTTACCCAATAATCGAATAATATATTAGAAGATGATAAATTATACGGATGCGCAAATCCTGAAAGGAATCTTAAGGCACGATAATTTAATTTTGCAGTACATATACAAACAGTACTACTATAAAGTAAATTATTTCATTAAGAAAA
>JBFHFE010000044.1:0-42177 GCA_041583785.1 Draconibacterium sp.
AATGGTGGCGTAGTTCAGTTGGTTAGAATATCGGCCTGTCACGCCGAGGGTCGCGAGTTCGAGTCTCGTCGTCACCGCAAAAAGCTTCTCAGAAATGGGGAGCTTTTTTTGTAACCCCATTTCAAAGTATTTGCTGTATAACCCGGTTTCTGGTTTTGAATTGAAGAAGTTTTAATGCGGAGTAGATTTTAGGAGGCATATTTCGGGTTAAGAAAGAAGGGCCGAAGTTTTCAGGTTTCCATATCCATGAGATGCGACGTTGGCATTCCTTTTTTTATTACATCGGGTTGTTAGCGCTATTGTATCATTTTTATGATAAGCCCTCCTGGTGTTCTTCAAACGCTGGCTATGGGTATTTTAATTTCAGAACATGTGCTTTTAACGCGCTTAACGTAAAAACACGGATAGAGCAAATCACGACGAACGTTGGGGGCGTCGCCCTGATTTGACTCGAATTCTGCTGAACTTAGATTCTTCAAAATGAAAATTCAGAGAAGCGAAATTGACACTTAAAGAATTAAATAGAAAAACCAGGTTACCTCATGAAATTACGAGTTACTTTCGCTTAAAAAATCGTGAACGGCCTTTTCCCTGTCTTTTAGGTGTTGTTTTAATTGTTCAATGGCTTCTGTAAAATCACTATCTTTTTGCAGAAATGTATAGTTTGGCTTTTCGCCATTTTTACCTGTTACATAATCGCTTAATAGATTCTGATAATTTTGGTAAACTGAAAATAGTTTGTCGGAATTGAAAACTGTAGCTGTAAATTCGGCTACGTTTCTTTTGTATTCCTCGTTCCAGTTTTCATCATCAATAATATATCTGATTAAGGGCCAGTCTTCACTCGTTTTATTTAACGAAAGAGAATTGTCCGAACGCCTTCTTCCTCCTTGTAAAGCTTCGTTGTTATCCCAGGGAATCCAGGTAAGCAAGCCATTGTCGGGATTATTGTAGAGATAAAAATTATGGGTCATACTTCCATAGGTATCCCAGTTTTGCATAACCGAGTTTGCTGCCAGCCATTTTAAAAAAACAGGTACATCCAGAATTTCGTTTAATTGCGATTTCCAAAGTTCGTAGTTTTCGAGCCGGAGTGAACTATTTAAAATTGTTTGCAATTTTTCAACGTCAGAATAATCGTTTGTTTTTTTGTTATTCTTTTTATTCATCTCCAAAGCTGTAAAACTTCCTTCTGCAAAAGTGGCAGCAGGTCCTTCAGGTTTGTATAAATTTCCTTTATCGCTTTTAAACGCTGTTTTTATAACGGTGTCGTCCACCTCTTCTACCATGGTATATATTCCGAAATATTTTGGGCCTTCCCCATAGTCTACGTAAACCTGGTAGAATGAAGTTCTTGGGTTTGCTATACCAAAATTGGTAAATAAATCGGCTGCAACTTTCTCTCTGATAAATGACCTGTCGTTGAAATTGTTTTTCAGATTGAGTTGTTTAAATCCATAAAAACGTTGGTCTTTTGTTTCCGGGTATTCATCTTCAAATTGGTCGAAATCGAGCTTAAGAGATAATTTTTTAATTCCGGTATGAAGAGATGCCCGCAAACTTGAATTTCCTTTAAAACGAATTCCTACTTTTTCCCACTTCTCGTTATTAAAATAAACGCTGCAAGGAACACTCTTGGGTTTTTTTTGAGAGTCTGCCATCATTCCGCCGGGTGGAGGTCCCATTGGCCTGCCCGTATTGTGTGGAGCAATGCTATCTTTTCCCATCGGATGTCTCATCCCAAATGCTCCTTTAGCTGAACCATTCGGCCCAGGATGTTGACGAGTGCTGTCGTTCATATTTTCAAATCCTTTAATGGCACCTTCCAGCTCTTTTCTTTCCGGGCGTGGGGGAAATGAGTGCAATCCTTCCTTTCCAGGCATAAGATCTACCTGCATCGTATCCCAGTTATTTTTCTCAATATATATATCGATGCGGTTTACTTTATCGTTTGGAAAAACAACACTATAATTTGGATTTTCGAGTTTTCCGTGTGATTGTTTGTTATTTGATTCATTTCTAGTATTTTTTTTGCCTGTACAAAAAGTGAAAACTAAAGCTACAAGCAAATAAAGTATTGTACGTAAAAATCTATTCATATTTTTTCTTTTAATTTTTTAAAATTTTGCAAAAAGAACAGTATCCCCAAATTTTATACAGTTAGCGTGCATTTTGGCAACCCGTTCTATCTTTCATACACTGGTTAATTTATGTTGCGTAAGCAGAGTGCCTGGTTATAAACACATATTATATCGCTTTGTTGCCTTAACTATTTACCCTTGTTTAGACTCTCCTGCCATGTGTTTTTATCAGTATTTTCTATTGTTTGTATCATCCTTTGCTATTTGTATGGCAGGTTTTTGGCTTCCGTATTTTTGCAATATGGGTGTTCGGTACAAGAGGCTGAATCCATAAATTTGTAGAAAAGTTTTATTTGATTTTCCATTGCAGAAGTAGAAATAGTCAGTACAACAGAATAGAATAAAAACAGAAGTGTAGATAATAAATGAATTATTTAAAGGTATCAATGGTAGAAGTGGCATATGTTGTATTGTTTTTAATTATTCCAAATAAGGGTTTTTATTTCTATATGCAAAAGGGATTCAACCAATGGCGGTTTTTTATCAACTAACTTATCCTGTTTCAGGATGAATCTTAATTGATGTAGTGCTAAAAACAGATTCTGTTAGGCAGATGCAGGTATGCTTTAGTTCAGATCTAATTACAATTGTATCTTTAATTGCTTGTAAGATTGGTTTTTTTCGAGGGAATCATCTTTTTATTGTTGGCGTTAATAACCCGATTTCGATTTTATTAATTTTTACATAAATTATCGCATATTTTCTTGTATTTTCCCGATAGTCGTTCAAAAAAAGTCTTGATCTTATCTTAACAAAATTGTTTATTTCTATGGCATAAGATAGAACTCGCTTGATTTAATAATTCGCCTCTCTGGGCAAAATTTCTCATGCTCGTTTTTACTAAAAATTAGTTTAAACTGAGGCAAGGTATAAGGCCGACTCGGGTTAATAGAAAATATTCAGGAAAAAATAAGTAAGAATGCAAAGACTTTGATACTTATAAAGGTTTTAATTGCTACAGGTAAACAATAAATAATTCAACCAATTAAATTTTCTAGTTTTCTAATGTATAAGATGGAACTCGCATGATTTTATTAAATCGCTTATGTGTGAATATTGCTCATGCTTGTTTCATTCCTATGTATAGATTGAGATAGATATTTTGTTTTCGAATTTATTAGATTATCATATCTTTGGAAGTTTAAAATTAACGCAGGTAGCTAACCAACTCTACGAAACTAATTGTATGAATAAGTACAACCTAATATTTTTAGTTCTTAACATACTTGTATTTGGGGCTACTGAATCTGACGCCCAAAATCATTATTTCAATAAAATTTTAACACAGGAGGGCGAAGCAAATCTTAGTGTTCGCCGGATTATTCAGGATAATCATGGTTTTTTGTGGTTGGCAACATTTAATGGTCTGTATCGTTACGAAGGTGGCGATTACATCATTCAGCATAAATTTAACAACAACCTCGAAATTAATTCTGATGTAACTTCTCTTGCTCAGGATAAAGAAAATAATATATGGATTGGCACCAATAATGGACTGTCGAGATACAATCCGGTTACCGAGGAGGTGAAAACTTATTTACACAGCAACGAAGATTCGCTTTCAATAAGCGATGATAAAATAAGGTGTATTAATATTGACAAGAAGGGGAATATTTGGATTGGAACCCGTGAAGGAGGCCTAAATCTCTATGTTCCGGAGAGTGATGGATTTGTGAATATAAAAATTGAAGGCGAAAATATTGTTTCGCCTCCTTATATAAAATGTATTTTGGTTGATAACGACAATAAATTATGGATTGGAACCTGGGAAAATGGAGCTTATTGCCTGTTGTACGCTGATGGAAAAACGAAAGTGCTGGCCAATTACCGCCTGGAAGATTCAGCGCACCCACTGAGCCATAACTATGTGTATTGTTTGTTTAAAGACACGGATGGAAAAATTGTGGCGGGAACACGCAGCGGATTGAATGTATTCGACCCAGACAGTGGGAAAATGGTACAATACAATACGACACCTGAATATTCGAATGGAAAAATGACCAACTTTTTTCGTTCGGTAAACAGAAACAAGAACGGGCAATTGTGGATTGGTACCTGGGGTGGCATACTTTTATGCGATGATTTTTCAGATCTTGAAACCGGCAATTTCGAACTGGTTCTTCACAACCGTAAAAACAACCATTCCATTTCGCACGATCAAATTATGGATATATTTCAGGATAAGTCGGGCAGCGTATGGATTGGCACCGAAAATGGCCTGAATAATTACGATCCTTACCAAAATCAGTTTCAGCAGATTAGCGGCGATATTATTGAGGAGTTAGAGGAGCAAACAGCCACTGCATTTTGTCCGTATAAAGACGGGATGTTGATAATGACCCTTTCGCACGGCATCCTATTTAAAAACGAAATGGGAACGACCTACTTTCCCGAAAATAACCAGTTTGCCCAGTATGGCGAAAAGTTGTATGGTTTGTTAGTCGACTCGAAGAACAATGTTTGGGCAAGTACATTTAGTGGCTTATTGATAAAAATGAATGGGCGCACTCAAAAATTTACAAGCTACAAACATTCAAAATTAAATGTGCCCATTTATACCCTTGCCGAAGCCGAAAATGGGAACATACTAGTGGGAACAAGTGGCGAAGGAATGAAATATTTTAACCCGAAAACCGAAACGTTTATGCATCACAGTGGGTTGACGGGGAATGTTGAAATTAACGATATCCTTATCGATAAAAACAAAAATATTTGGGTTGTAGCCCAACTGGGTATTTTTAAACGAAAAGCCGGAAGTCAATCGTTCGAATTTTATCTCCCTGATACTGACAAAAAAATTGCAGAACCCAATGTTTTTATCAATATCGCCGAAACTGCTGAGGGAGAAATATTTGTAGGTGGACGCAATGGCCTTTATAAGTATAATGACAGCACAAATTCGTTTAAAACCCTCAAATTTAAAACATCCGACAAATTATGGGTAACAAATATCCAGTTCGATTCGGACCAAAATATGTGGTTAAACCTAAATTTTAACCGCATTGCCAAATGGGAATTAAATTCCGATAAACTGCAATTTTTCAAGGTTAATAACGGAATCCGGAGCAGTCAGTATAACCGTCGTGGTTTTTTTATGGATAGCAAAGATCGGTTAAACTTAAGTGGATTCGACCAGATTTACCAATTCGAAACCGCTTTCCCGGTCGAAAATAATTATTCGCCAACTCCGGTTTTTACCTCGCTAATCATAAATAATACTGAAGTGCATGTGGGCACCGAAATAAATAACCAGGTAATTTTAAACGAAAATATTAATCATCAGAATGCAATTAGTTTGAGTCGTCGGAATAAAGATTTTACCCTGGCTTTTACCTCCACAACTTACCTGAATAAAACCGATAATCAATATCGATACAAGCTTCACGGATACGATAACGAATGGCGCTTTGGAAAACAACAACAGGCACATTACACTAACCTCTCGCCCGGGAAATATACCTTCGAAGTTTATGCTGCTAACAACGATGGTATTTGGAGTAAACATCCGGCAAAACTTTCAATTTGGATTAAGCCGTCGCCTCTGTTGAGTTTATGGGCCATTGTTTTATATGTATTTGTTGTGTTTGCAGCTACTTATCAAATCAGGAAAACGATTTTGGGCCGGATACATTTAAAGCAGGAATTGCTGATTGAACGCGTAAAACGCGACAAGGAAGATAAATTCCATCAGGAACGCTTACAGTTTTATACCAACATTTCGCACGAGCTGCGTACGCCGCTTACCCTGATTATGGGGCCAATAAAACAGCTCATTGGTAAAGAAGAGGAGGGGAGCGATAAAATGAGGCTTCAGCAGTTTGTGCTCAATAATGCACAACGTCTTTTGTCCTTGGTAAATCAGTTGCTCGATTTTCGGAAATCGCTTTACGAGGGAATGAAGTTGAAAGTCACCCATTCCGATTTGGTTGAAATTGTAGAGTCGAATCTAGAAGCCTTCGAATTCATGGCCAAAGAAAAGTCGATTCGGACACAATTTTTAAACCAAAGCGAAAATATTCGTGGATGGTTCGATCAGGAGAAACTGGATATCATTCTTTTTAATATTTTATCGAATGCATATAAGTACACACCCGAAAATGGAATGATAAATGTGGTGTTAAAAGTTGAGCCTGCAGGCTCGGACTTTGATTGCAGGCATGTTGAAATTAAGGTGCTAAATACAGGAAAAGGTATTGAAAAGAATGTGCAGGATAAAATATTTGAACGCTTTTACCGGGGCGATAGTACTGCTGAAACAACAAATACCGGAACCGGAATTGGTCTGGCACTGGTGAAGAATCTGGTTGAACTTCATCATGGAAAAATTATCCTCGAAAGTGAACCCGGAAAAACAACCAGCTTTACTATTCTGTTGCCGATGGAAAAAGAGCAATATAGCGTTGAGGAGGTTTTTGACTTTAAACGCGATGCCGACAGAAGGACGCGTGAGTTGATAAAGTATACCAAACCGGTAAACGACAAAAAGGTGCCAGAAAATAAAGCTGATAAAAAGCAGCGCATTTTAATAATTGAAGATAATTACGAACTGCGTGAATTTTTATTTGGATTTTTATCCGAAGAATTTCAGGTGTTTACGGCAAATAATGGCCTTGAAGGATTGGTGGTTTGCGAAAAAGAGAATCCCGATATTGTTCTTTCCGACATAATGATGGACAATATGGATGGTTTGCAGTTTTGTGAGAAACTAAAATCTACTTCCGAAATTAGCCATATCCCTGTTATTTTAATGACCGCACTTGCCTCTGCCGAAAACAAAATGGAAGGTTATAAAACAGGTGCCGACGATTACATTACCAAACCCTTCGAGCCGGAATTGTTAAAAATACGAATCCGGAATATCTTGAAAAGCAGAAGTAAACTCCAAAAGGGATTTAAGAACGACGTTAATGTGACTGCTAAAGAACTTACAGTCTCGAAAATAGATGAAGACTTAATCGATAAGATTATTGTTTTGATAGAAAAACATATCGATAATTCTGATTTTAATAAAGATTTCCTGTGCCGCGAACTGGGCGTAAGCTATTCGTACCTCTACAGGAAATTAAAAAGTATAGCCGGAACTTCGCCCAACGATTTTGTTCAATCCTACCGTTTAAAAAAGGCAGCTCAAATGTTAAAAGAAACCGGCTTAAGCGTGTCGGAAATTGCCTATAAGGTTGGATTTAACGATGCGCTATATTTTAGCAAGTGTTTTAAAAAACAATTTGGCACTTCCCCAAGTAAATTTGTACAGCAAGATTGAGATTGTAGTAATTGGATTTGGTATTCAAAATATACGGGCATGGATGCCCGTATTAATCCTTCTTTATCAGTGCCCCCCAATAATTATTGCAAAATATTGTACAGTTAACTATTTGAAAATAAGCAGTTTTATGCGTTGTGGTTAAATTCTGCATATTACGGAAAGAATATTCCATGCTTGAAATTTAACTTCTTTTTACGTTTGTCTCAGTAAACTTTAATAAAACTAAAAAGGAATAAACTTATGGTGTGTCAAAACTTTTCTTTTGTCCCGTTCGGGAGAATTTCAGTATTCAATAAACCATTTTATAAACAAAACTAATTTTTATGAAACGACTATTTAAAATTACGCTAGCCGTTGCCTTTTTGCTATGTTTAGGTAACGTAGGTTGGGCACAGAATCGAACTGTTACCGGTTCGGTAAGTGATCAGGATGGCATTAGCCTGCCTGGTGTTACAGTAATTGAGAAAGGAACAACAAACGGAACAGTTACCAATATTGATGGTAAATTTTCGATTTCTGTCCCCGTTGATGCAGAAGTTCTGCAATTCTCATTTGTTGGAATGAAACTTCAGGAAGTTGTTCTTGGAAGCTCAAGTACTTATAACGTATCTATGGAACAAGATGCCATTGGTATTGAAGAAGTTGTTGCCATTGGGTACGGTTCTATGAAAAAGAGCGATTTAACGGGTGCCGTTGCTTCTGTTCAGTCGGAAGACATTTTACGTGCATCGCCAACCCAGGCTGTGCAGGCCATTCAGGGGCAAGTCGCCGGTGTAACTATTACAAAAAGCAATGCACGACCAGGAGCCACCTACGATGTAAACATTAGGGGATTAAACTCAATTGATTACGACAACACGCCCTTATATGTAATAGATGGTGTTATGGGCGGTGATATGAATGCGTTGAACCCAGCTGATATTAAATCTATCGACGTATTGAAGGATGCTTCGTCAACAGCCATTTATGGTTCGAGGGGAGCCAATGGTGTTGTTATTGTTACAACCAAGCGTGGATCAAAAGGAAAACCTCAGGTAAGTTATAACGGCTATGTGGGAGTGAAGTTGCCAGCTCATTTGCCCGACTTTCAAAACGCTGAAGAATTTTACCAAAGATGTTGGGTAGACGCTGAAACAAACGGATATTCGCAGAGTTATACCTTAACTTCTACCGAAGAGGCTCGCTTGGATGCCGGACAAACAACCGATTGGCTGGGAGAAATTACTGGCCCAAGCTTACAAACAAATCATTCGATTTCTGTAGGCGGAGGAAATGAAAGTACAAGTTACCATTTCTCTACCGGTTATTTAGACGAAGGAGGTAGCATGCAGGAAACACAATATCAACGCTACAACATTAAGGCCAGCCTCGACAGTAAGATAAATAAGATGGTGAAAGTTGGTTTTACTAGTAACTACAGCTATTCGAAACAAGAGCTGGGGTCAAACGAAGCTATTCGTAGTGCATACAGAGCCCGCCCGACCGGAGCTATTTATTACGATGATGTGCTAAATCCAACCGAAAACAACGAAGAAGACTGGAATGGCTACGCTTGCTGGATGGGTATCGACGACAGCCAGGTACTAAACCCTGTTATTGAAGCAGACCCGGAAAACTTTCAGGATGAAACCCGTACCAGTACATTTACCGGTAACGCTTATGTTGAGTTCACTCCCATCGAAGGCTTGTCTGTAAAATCGCAGATTTCAACCTACATAAGTAACTCGCGATGGGGGCAATATAGAGGTACTTATACCAAGTCTCGCAAAACCTCGCTTGACCCACAGGCGTATTATAGAAATACAATGAATTCTACTTATACGCTCGATAATATTATTTCGTATACCAAGGATTTTGGTGAGCATAATATTTCATTTAGTGCCATTCAAAGTGCATATCAGTACCGCAATGAGTATATTTATGCTAAGGTTTCTGAGTTAGCTTACGAATCATTGTGGTATGCTATGGGTACGTCCGATACTTACGATGAGCTTGAAACAAATCTTACAGAGAAGACTATTCTTTCTTATATGGCACGTATGATTTACGGCTTTAAAGATAATAGATATATGCTTACCCTTACTACTCGCTGGGACGGCGCTTCTCAGTTAAGCGAAGGTAACAAGTGGGATTATTTTCCATCGGCAGCTGTGGCCTGGAGAATTAGCGATGAGCCATTTATGGAAAGTCTTGACAAAATTTCATCTGCAAAATTAAGAGTGAGTTATGGTTTTGTGGGTAACAGCTCGGTAAGTGCTTATGCTACCCAGGCTACTTTATCTCAAACAGCCTACGATTTCGATGGAGATGATGCCTACGGTTTTGCTCCTTCCGGATTAGCTGACTCTGAGTTGCAATGGGAGAAAAGTAGGGAAATTAATATTGGTTTGGATTTTGGTCTGTTCAACAACCGTATAACAAGTACACTTGAACTGTACAAAAGAAATACCGTTGATTTGATTTACGATGAACAACTTCCATCATCATCGGGATATACAGAAGTAACTACAAACGTGGGTGAAGTTTCGAATAAAGGGATTGAGTTTTTGCTGAATACTGTTAACGTAAAAACCAGCCGCTTTTCGTGGTCTACAAGCCTTAACTTCTCGAAAAACATTAACGAAATTGTTTCTTTAGGAGATGGTATTGAACAAGATATTAGCAGTGGATTATTTGTTGGCGAAGCTTTAAATGTTCATTATTATTACCAAATGGATGGCTTATGGCAGGAAGATGAAGCTACAGAAGCTGCCAACTACAGTTTGGAGCCAGGTGCAGTAAAGGTAATTGACCAAAATGACGATGGAGAAATTACATCGGATGACGACAGGGTAATTATTGGAGGTGAACAACCCGATTGGATTGGTGGTATTACAAATAAGTTCACTTTTGATAATTTCGATTTTTCGTTCATGATTTATACCAGTCAGGGTGCTATGTATAAAAATAGTATGCTTAGCGGAACAATGGGTAATGTTGGCAAAGGGCGCTATAATGCGCTGAATTTAAATATGTGGACCTACGATAATCCCGGAGGAACCTGGTCGCCTTACGGCATATCCAATACCTACAGAAGTGCTTTGTATTATCAGGATGCCAGTTATATTCGTATTTCAGATATAACATTGGGATACACAGTTCCAAGATCGATACTCGACCGTTGGGGAATAAGCCATGCACGTCTTTATGCACAGGTCTCAAATCCATTCATATTCACCAAATGGGACGGAATGGATCCTGAATACAATACTTCATTGTATGGGGATGATGTTCCTTCTATGAGTGTAATGTTTGGTATGAATATTACTTTCTAATTTATCTACTAACAATTTAAAAATACAACAATGAAAAAATATAATATAAGGTATTTTGCCCTGCTGTTTTTGTTCGTGTTTGCAGGTACTGCTTGCAGCGACTATTTGGATGAGAATTCAATCTCGTACCAAACAACAGATAGTTATTATGTTGACGAAGATGGATTTGAATCGCTGGTAAATTCTTGCTATTCACCTCTGCACGATATTATTAACACTCGAGAGCTTATCTTCTTTGGTACCGATATGTTTACTTCAAAAGCATGGAATTTAGCAGATGAAGGATATACGGGTAGTGCGTTAAACTGTTATAATTCAAGCTTTAACGCCGATAATGGATCGGTTTATTCTTTATGGGCAACCTTGTATGAAGAGGTTGCCATATGTAATACAGCCATATCTCGTTCTGAAGATATTGAAGGAATGGATGAAGATTTACTGGCCATTCGCGTTGCAGAGGCTAAAGTCCTTCGCGCCCTATCTTTTTTCTACCTGGTTCAGCAATATGGCGATATTCCAATGCCTTTGGAAGAAACTACAACAGCTAGCCACGAAGTTACCCGGATTGAATCATCAGTGGTTTACGAGCAAATTATTTCAGACCTTGAAGAGTGTGAAGCAATATTGCCTTCACAAGATGATACTGATTATGGCCGTGTAAGCCAGGGATTAGCTCAGTTTCTTTTGGCAAAAGTATATTTAACACGTGGTTGGAATTACAATGGTGCATTGGGCGGTTCTGATTCCGATTTCGACAAGGCTGTGGAATA
Organism: Draconibacterium sp.; assembly: GCA_041583785.1. GTDB lineage: Bacteria > Bacteroidota > Bacteroidia > Bacteroidales > Prolixibacteraceae > Draconibacterium. The sequence goes on from JBFHFE010000044.1 coordinate 11,492, forward strand.
TGCTGATATGGTAATTGCTGATTATCCTTTGGAATCTGAATATAAAAACTTGTTCCCTTTACATAATGAAAATCCATTGTGGGAAACTTTTCCCGATCAGGTAGATAAAAATGATGAAATTATATTTGCAGTTCAGTACAGTGATAATATACTAACCTACGACGGTGGAAACTATTATCATTCATTATTTGGAAGCGGCGCTGAAGATATACCTGGTTCACTTGGCCGAACAAGTGATTATAACCGACATGGTGGAACAGGAAACTATATTGTTACTCCAGCCATGTACCGATTGTTCGACCCGGATTTGGATGTACGCTATGAACATTATTTTGTGGATGCGATGTATGCCTTGTCGGATGTTAGCAATTTTGTGCCCGATAGCAACGATCCAGATGTAACAATTGAATTTACAACTGGCGATACCGTTGTATTCTTCCCGCCATGGAATCAATCACTTAGCGACGAGGAGCATGGTATGGATGTTGGTGGCACAAGTAAGTATGCCGTTTATAATACCAACGAGATTGGGATTTTAGACGGAACAAACTATTGCGATGCCTATAAAACTCCATTGATGTGGAAATTCTGGCAGCCGGGTATCGATTACGACGATGCCATGGGAACCTGCGATTACGTACTTTTCCGTTCGGCAGAGGCCTATTTGATTGCTGCTGAGGCTATACTGAAAGGTGCTTCTAATGGCGATTTAGGTGATGCCGAAGTTTACTACAATACTGTTGTTGACCGTGCCCTTGGGGATAATGCAGGTGCCGAGCCAATGTGTGCCGAAACTCCTGAAGACCTGGATGATATGACGGCTGTTTCGTATCGCGCAAACGGTAATCTGGATATTGAGATGATTATGGACGAACGTGCCCGCGAACTATTGGCAGAGTACACTCGCTGGTACGATTTGAAACGTACACAAACCCTGATTGACAGAACTACAAGGATGAATCCATGGACTGCGGCTATTGGAGAAATGGAAGAATACCATTATTTGCGCCCAATCCCTCAGGATGAAATCGACAGTTCAATACCATCAATAGAACAAAACGAAGGATATTAATATAAATTGGTTTTAAGTTTCTATAATTTAGAGAGACGCTTTTTAAAGTTTGTTTAGTTAGATAACCCGGGTATATGTTTGTGTATACCCGGGGCTAAACATCTTTCTTGCAAAAAAGAATTCTTATCTATAAATCCACATTAATAACCTGTTCCCATTTTTTTTATTTACCAATATGAAAACAGCAAAACAAATATTTCACTTAGTGTTATTGTTTACAGCCCTGTTTGCCATACAGGCTTGCAACTCCAAAGAAAATATCTACATTATTGCAGGCAACAAAGCAACACAAACAGAGCTATTAACAATTCAACACCTAAAAAGCGATTTGACTAAAGTTACCGGAAAAACTGTTACCGTTTTAAATGATAACAACGAAATTCAGGGCAAAGGGCTGTTTTTTATCATTGGTACTCAAAATTCAAACAAGATTATTGCGGATTTATCTGACAAAAAAATAATTGTATTATCCGATAGGTTTCCGGGCGAAAGAGGTGGAATTTGGGCCAAAACAAATTTAGGGCCAAAGCAAAAAGCAATTGTTTTGGCTGGCTCCGATGTACAGGGGATGCAATATGCCGTTTACGACTATTGCTCCGAAATTTTAAATATCGACCCACTGGCCTATTGGAATGGGAATACAACGAAAGAAAGCCCAGGCTTAGATCCTTTCAATTTTCAAAATAAAGTAATACCGCCACCTGAAATTCCAATATTGTGTTATTTTGAAAACGATGTGGATGAGCTGGCTAACATAAAAGATCCCAAACTGGAATATGATTGGAAGAACTATACAGAACTGATAAATTCCTTGGTTCGCATAAAATACAATGCCATTCAATTTTTCGATATGCTGGGGCGTCCCGAGTTTTTCCAGCGTCCAGCCTATAAAAAAATACGTCCCGATTACGATATTCGTATTTCGTATATCGACAGTATGATAAATTATGCCCACGATATGGGTATGATGGTGCAAATAGATATGTCGCTGGGCTATAAAATAAGGCCCATGGCGCAGGAAAAAGCCGATTGTTGGGAGAAAAACAAGCAAGATTGGATTGACTCCTGGAGGTATTACCTGGAAGAAACGCCCCTTGCTAAAACCGATATCTTTATACTGCGTCCGCGCAACCAGGTTTGGGACTGGGAATACCAAAGTTCGTGTGGTGAAGATAAAATTGATGTTTTTAACGAAGTGTATGCCGAGTTGGGCGATTTAATTGATGAATATAAGCCCGGAGCAAAAAAAGTATGTGTTTGTTATCACGATGGTATGCAAATGTTCAATGCCGGCTTTAATCCACCAAAGGACTGGATTATTGCCTGGAGCGACGATGGAAACGTGGACTTCGAATTTCTTCCTGAAAGTACCAAAGGCTATGATTTTGGAACCTATATGCACGCAGGTTTTTGGCTAAACCATACCATACACAATCCCTATCCCGAGAAGATTGATAGTGTAATGAAACAAATGGTGAAAGACTATGGTGCTAATAAATATTGTTTGGTTAACGGGCAACAATTTCGTCCTTTCTTACTTAATTTAGAGGCGTTTTCGAAAGTTGCCGACAACGTGGAAGCTTTCAACGGCGAGAAGTTTTATAACAACTGGGCAACAAAATATTTTGGCGAGAAAGCGGGTGCACATGCCGTAAACTCGATGAAAAGACTTCACGAAGCCCAATACAACCGTTCGGGCTATGTTCTTCACCTTTGGGAAATACGCGAAGCCATAGCCTATTTGTGCGATGAACCGATTACACGCCCTGGTAAATCAACTATTCCCGTTGATTATAGTATGGTTGAAAGTGATTACGAACAACGGGACGATCGCTTTTCAATTTTGCAACAATCTTTAGCGGAAGCTCTAAAAGGAGGTGAAATAGTTGGTGGGGAAGATATTTTCTATCACGACTATGTTCTTTTGCCCGTTCAAATTTATGTGGATTTATTAAGCTTCGAAGGTGAGTTGCACAAGATGTCAAAAGCCAAAAAGCAATTTGAAGATACCGGAAACAAAGATTTCCTGAAGCAGGCAATCGAAAGATTGGATGCAGCCCGCACTGCCTTGAAAACCGTTTATAGTCGTTCGGTAAATGGTGATAAAAATCCAACATGGAAAGGCTGGTATGATCCTAAAAACCGACGCCCCAATAATGGGTTTCCTACCTTCGAAATGATGGATACCATTGAAAATAATTTAAAAGAATTGAAATAGGCTCCTGCTTTTTTTAAGATATAGCAAAAGATACCTAACATTTATATCGAAATAATAAATGTCAATACAGTAAACATATCGTCAAAACAGATTTTGTCGCCAATTGAATTTTACCTGACATTAGTTGGCTTACCGGACATAAATGGCAAGGAGCAGCAGCTTCTTTAAAATACAATATCATGATTAAATACTATGTAATATTCTTATGGCTGGCTCTCGTATTTAACCTCGAAGCTTCTGCTCAAAACAATTATAATGTAAGCGATTTTGGTGCAATTGCCGATGGAAAAACCCTTTCAACGAATGCTATTCAAAATGCAATTGATAAAGCCAGCGAAAATAATGGAGGACGTGTTGTTTTTTCAAAAGGAATGTATGTGTCGGGTAGTCTGCAACTAAAATCCAATGTCCATTTATGTTTAGAGGAAGGTGCAATTTTGCTGGGTAGTACAAATCCTTACGATTATATGGATATTGAAATGCCAGGAAGACCTCAATTGGGGAGTCGGTCTGATAATTCGCAAATGGCACTTTTAGTGGCTTTTAAAGCAAACAATTTCTCTATTTCGGGGAAAGGAAGAATTGACGGGCAGGGAAGGGCACTCGCTCTAAATATCGATAGTTTGCACCACATAGGCGAGCGCATTGACCCAAAATACAATACAAACCGAATGCGCCCTAACGAAACGGCCCGCCCAAAATTATTCAGGTTTTCAATGTGTGATAATGTGAATATATCGGGAGTAGAACTATGGAATAGTGCCTGTTGGGGACTTTCGTTTGAGCTATGTTATAAGCTGAATATTGATGGAGTAAAAATACTTAACCGGGCTTACTGGAATAACGATGGGATGGATATTACCGATTGCAAAAATGTGAGGGTTATTAATTGCGATGTAAATTCTGCCGACGATGGAATTTGCCTAAAATCGTATTATACCGATCACGCAAACGACAGTATTTACATTGCCAACTGTACGATTCGTTCCAGCGCTAGCGCCATTAAATTTGGGACGGCTTCATACGGAGGTTTTAAAAATGTAAAAATTGAAAACATTAAAGTTTACGACACTTTCCGTTCGGCTATTGCCATTGAATCGGTTGATGGTGGTGCAATTGAAAACATTGAAGTATCAAACATAACGGCAGAGAATACCGGCAATGCTATTTTTATACGTCTTGGGCATCGCGCTGGAGCTAAGCCGGGAAGCATTAAAAATGTATACATTCACGATATAAAAGCGCAAATTCCTTTTGGAAGACCCGATACAGATTACGACATGCGTGGTCCGGCGGTCACCTTTTTTCATAATCCTTTCCCATCGTCAATTGTCGGAATTCCTGGGTATAATATCGAAAATGTTCGTCTCGAAAATATTGAAATTACTTATCCGGGAAGGGCTTCTAAAGGAATGGCTTATGTGCCAATTAGCCGTTTAAGTCAGGTGCCAGAGCAAATTCAATCTTATCCCGAATTTCATATGTTTCGCGAGTTACCGTCGTGGGCATTTTATGTTCGCCATGTAAAAGGGATTAACTTCAGAAATGTTACACTAAATCTCGAACAGCCTGACTTCCGGCCGCCTTTTGTTTTTGATGATGTTTCTGAAATTAAACTGGACAAAATAAAATTACCAAATTTCAGTCAGACAATTGTATTGAGAAAAGTGAATGGAATTGATATGGACGAACGTATTCAAAAACAAATTGTAGAACTAAATTAAGCTGATACAAATCCAACTATTAATAAATTTTCCATATTCCCGATTGAAAATTCCACATCGGTTAAGGAATATCGAACTACTTTTACCAAAAACATAAAAAAATGATGAAGCACTTTATTTATTGGATAGCAATACTACTTGTCGGTTTAAACGCTTGTACTACGGCACATAAGAATACAGAAGTAACAAACAAAAATCTCGTTGATTTGGTGTATCCTCATCTCGACACCGAGAATTCGCGTTGGTTCTTTTTCTCATCGGCGTGTCGTCCTTTTGGAATGGTTAACCTGAGTCCCGACACCCAAATTGGGGGAGCGTGGGGTAGTGGCTATCGTTATTTAACCGATACGATTCAAGGTTTTAGTCACATTCATGCCTGGCAACTTTCCGGTCTTTCGGTTATGCCGGTTGCCCTAACCGAAAATAATAGACAAGCTATTTTTACCGATTTTTATTCGCATTTTAGTCACGAGACCGAAAAAGTTGCACCGGGGTATCAATACCTCGAACTTGATCGTTATAAAATTGCAGCAGAAATTACAAGTACCAAACGTGTTGGTTTTCATAAATACACATTTAACGGCGAAGGTGAACCTGCTTTGTTGTTGAACTTGAATACCATGCTTGGGCCATGTGCAAATGAAAACGGGCAATTGTCAAAAACAAACGATAATACGGTTGTGGGTGAAGTAACCAGTGCACCTACAATTCGTCGTCCTAAGCCAACAAAAGTATTTTTTAAGATCGACTCAGATGTTAAAATTCAAGAGCTTATTCAAGACAAAGAAACAGGAAACTACCTTTTGGTTTTTGAAAACGAAACAAAAGAAGTAAAGCTAAAAGCTGGTATTTCTTATACATCGGTAGAAAATGCAGGAAAAAATATTAGTACCGAATTGCCCGGTTGGAATTTTGAAGAAATTGTTAGCGATTCGCAAAAAGAATGGAATGCCTATTTAAGCCGCATTCAGATTGAGGGCGGAACAGAGCAACAGCAACGACGTTTTTACACCGACCTTTGGCACGGTTTGCAAGGTCGCCGTATTATCAGCGATGTAAACGGTGCTTACCCCGATTATACGGGCGATACATTTAGAGTTGGCCAAATTCCGCTGGATGAAAACAAAGAACCAAAATTTAACCATTATAACTCCGATGCTTTTTGGGGCGCACAGTGGACCATAAATACCCTTTGGGGACTGGTTTATCCTGAAGTTATGGAAGAGTTTGTTCAATCGATGATGTTATACTATGCTGATGGAGGATTGGTTCCCCGTGGTCCATCAGGAGGAAATTATACCTATGTAATGACAGGTTCATCAGCAACACCATTCTTGGTTAGTGCCATTCAGAAAGGTATTGTTACTGAAAATTTAGAAGCTATTTACCAGGCTTTAAAAAAGAACCACATGCCCGGTGGAATTATGGAGAAGGCAGGCTATGAGCATAATACGAATATAGGCGGAGGTTTTACGAATTATTTTGAAAACGGTTATGTTCCATTTCCTATTCCTGAAGGAAAATTTGGTTATCACCAGGATGGAGCAAGTTTAACCATGGAATATGCCTACCAGGATTGGACACTGGCGCAGTTGGCTAAAAAGTTGGGTTACGATAAAGATTATAAATACTTTATGGAACGCTCGAAGAATTATAAAAATGTTTTCGATTCGGAAACAACATGGATGCGCCCAAAAGATATAGATGGCAATTGGTTGGCCGATTTCGACCCTTACAATTACGAAGATGGTTTTAACGAATCAAATGGAGCACAATCAACTTGGTTTGTACCGCATGATTTACCTGGTTTGGCCGAATTAATGGGAGGCAAAGAAAAAGCGGTGGAAAAACTTAACCAGCAATTTAAAACGGCAGAAGAACTAGGTTTCACTTCAGGAGGTGCGCACGATAAAGAGCTGCATCCTGAGTATCGTCGGGTTCCTGTAAATTATGGAAATCAACCTTCAATGCAAACTGGGCATGTATTTAATTTCCTCGGTCGCCCTGATTTATCGCAATACTGGATTCGGAAAGTGGTAGATAAGGCTTTTAGCGGTTTATCACCATCAACCGGATTTAATGGCGACGAAGACCAGGGATTAATGGGAAGTCTTTCGGTATTATTAAAAATTGGTTTGTTTCAAATGAATGGTGGTACCGACGAAAATCCGGAATACCAGATTGGAAGTCCGATTTTTGATAAAATAACCATTCAATTAAACCCAGATTATTATTCAGGAAAAACATTGGTTATTGAAACAGAAAATAATGGACCTGGAAATGTTTATTCAAACCAGGTGAAATGGAATGGCGAAGAAGTAACTGACTATCGAATAACACATAGCCAAATTACCCATGGAGGTAAGTTACTTTTGCAAATGTCCGACAGAATAGACAACTAGACTTAATTTTAATATTTTTTATCAGCGTTATGATTAACAAGATTACAACCTTAATGGCACTCCTGGTTTTATTGAGCAGTGCTGCATTTGGGCAATTAAAAAATAAACCTGAGCTCGAAGAAAAATTTATGGACATGGGCTTCGGTATTTTTATCCACTGGAGTATGGATTCGCAGTTGGGAAGTGTTATCAGCCACTCGATGGTTGGTGCCGACGAGAAATACCTTGACAAATACATGAACGAACTCCCCAAATTATTTTATCCCGATAAATTTGACCCCGACGAATGGGCACGCCTGTTTAAACTTACCGGTGCTGAATACGTGGTTTTTACAACAAAACACCACAACGGCTTTTGTATGTGGGATACCAAAACCACCGATTTTAACATTATGAATACGCCTTACGGAAAGGATATTACCGGGATGCTTTTTAATTCGTTGCGAAAATATGGCTTAAAGGTGGGGGTATATTTCTCGCCTGAAGACTTTAGCTTTCTGCACAAGCAGGGGCAGTTAATTTCGCGTAAACGTGAAGGAAGCCAGGTAACCCAAAATCCTGAACTCCTGGAGTACGACAAAAAACAACTGGATGAGTTATTTAACAACTATGGCAAAATTGATATTGCTTTTTTTGATTCTTTTCAAAAGAAACCACTTGTACAGTGGGTACACGAAAAATATCCTGATATTGTGATTACACGCGGAGAAATGGCAACTCCCGAGCAAAAAATTCCGAATGGAGCAATGCCAGGACCATGGGAGACTTGTATGACTATGGGAACACAATGGCAATACAAAGCCACCAACGAAGAATACAAAAGCGGAACAGAGATTATTACAAAATTGATAGATATAAGGGCCAAAGGTGGAAACTTTTTAATGAATGTCGGTCCAAAACCCAACGGCGAAATTGCCAAAGAACAAGAAGAACGCCTTCGCGAATTAGCACTCTGGATGTTTGTAAACGACGAGGCCATTAAAGGAGTGCGCCCCGTAGATGGAATGATTAGGGATGGCGATATATGGTTTGTGCAGAAAGAAGAAGAGAATGCGGTTTATGCTTTTATAGCTGGCGAGCAAGACTGGTTTAAAGGCTTCCGTAGAAATTTTATTTTAAAGAACCTGAAAGCTACTCCTGAAACTGAAATTTCCGTTGTGGGACAAAATGATTTAGTAGTGGAATACTGGCCCGAAAATGACCCAAAATCAACCTTTGTGCAGCACGAAAAAGTATTGGAAATTTCCATTAGCCGGGCACAACGACTTTATAACGATAAAGTATGGCCTAACCCGGTAGTGGTTAAACTTACTAATGTGGATGTTATAAAATAGTGTCTGCTAGAAAACAATAAAGGTTATGACATTAAAACGATTGGTTCTGGTGGCTTTGTGTATTGGGCCACTTTTGTTAAGCGCCCAGGTTAATTTCCCGTTTAAGGATGTTAACTTGCCTTTGCAAGAGCGCGTAGATGATTTATTGAAGCGATTAACTGTGGAAGAAAAAGTGTCGATTCTACAAGCTTCTTCCGAAGAAATCGCTCGTTTGGGAGTTGATAAATACTATCACGGAAACGAAGGATTACATGGAGTGGTAAAAGGAGGTCGTTTTACAGTATTCCCACAAGCCATTGCTCTTTCTGCAACCTGGAACCCCAATCTAATTTATAATGTAGCTACTGCAATTTCTGATGAAGCGAGAGCAAAATGGAATTTTTACAACCAAGGGAAAGATCAGCTGAATCCATACAGCGATTTATTAACCATGTGGTCGCCAACCATAAATATGGCAAGAGATCCGCGCTGGGGCAGAACACCAGAAACCTATGGCGAGGATCCATTTTTAACCAGCAAAATTGGGGTGGCATTTGTAAAGGGATTGCAGGGAAACGACAAAAAATACCTGAAAGTAGTATCTACTCCCAAACATTTTGTAGCCAATAACGAAGAGGAAAACCGATTTGCGTGTAATGCCGAAATATCGGAAAGAGCCTTGCGTGAATATTATTTACCCGCTTTTAAAGCTTGCATTCAGGTAGGAAAAGCACAATCGATAATGAGTGCTTACAATGCTGTTAACGGAGTACCGTGTACTGCAAACAATTGGTTGCTAAATGATGTTTTAAGAGGAGAATGGGGGTTTACCGGTTATGTGGTAAGCGATTGTGGCGCACCTACATACCTGAAGAAGTCGCACCATTTTGTAGATTCAGAAAAAAAGGCAGCAAAAGTGGCCATTGAAGCAGGACTCGATTTAGAATGTGGAAATAATATCTATACAAAATATCTGTATCCGGCCTATCAGGAGGGCTTGGTTGATGAAGCTGCGATTAACAAAGCTGCACGCCGGGTATTGGAAGCCAGATTTAAACTGGGTATTTTCGATCCGGTAGAAAATAATCCTTATTCCAAAATTCCTCCCGAAGTAATTGGTTCAGAAAAACACCAGGCGCTTGCACTCGAAGCATCTAGACAGTCAATTGTTTTGCTTAAAAATGAGGAGAATATTCTGCCCCTGGATGTCGAAGAAATAAAAAAAATAGCGGTAGTAGGTTTTAATGCCAACCAGGTAGTATTTGGCGATTACAGCGGATTGCCGGTTATTGCGCCGATATCTCCGCTTGAAGGTATTACAAATAAAGTAGGTGATAAAATAGAAGTAACACATGTAAAATGGAAAACCGCGGCAAGAAACCTGAACCTTCTGGAATCAGAGTATCTGCGTAACGATAAAAACGACAAAAAAGGTTTGTTTGCCGAATACTTTGACGATAAATTTTTGGAAGGAACTCCACAAACCCGCATCGATAACGTGGTGAATTTCGATCCCGTAAATCAACCACCAGACCCCTATACCAATTACCGACATAAATCTATGAGGTGGACAGGTTATATTGCTCCAAATATTTCGGGGACTTATAAAATTGGAGTCAATTCGGATGATGGAATACGTTTGTGGCTAAATGGCGAACTGGTCGTTGATGAATGGCACAACCGTGGCACCACTACCGACCAGGTTGAACTGAAAATGGAAGCCGGTAAAAAATACGCCATCAAGCTGGAATATTTCGATAACGGGGGCGATGCAATTTGTCAATTACTTTGGCAAGTTCCGAATAATAACGGTAGCGATTTGTACGAAGAAGACAGACAAGCTGCACGAACAAGTGATTATGTGATTGCCGTAATGGGAATCAATAAAACCATCGAAAAAGAAGGTAAAGACAGAGTTGAATTAGGTCTTCCAGAAGACCAAATCAACTATTTAAAAGATATCTATCAAGAAAATAAGAATGTGATTGTAGTGCTGGTTGCAGGCAGTTCATTAGCCATTAACTGGATAGATGAAACAATCCCCGCCATAATTGATGCCTGGTATCCGGGTGAAAGCGGTGGTACTGCCATTGCGGATGTGCTATTTGGCGATTATAATCCTGCTGGTCGTTTACCATTTACTTTCTACAAATCGGCAAGCGACCTTCCGCCAATGCACGATTATGAAATTACAAAAGGCAGAACTTACCAATATTTTGAAGGTGAGCCACTCTATGCTTTTGGATACGGATTAAGTTATACTTCTTTTGATTACATCAATATGGAAATTGCCCAATCGGGCGAAAGTGTAAAAGTTTCGTTGAATGTTAAAAACACAGGTGACTTTAATGGTGACGAAGTGGTTCAGTTGTATGTGAAAGATGTGAAGTCATCGGTGCAACGACCTCTAAAACAATTGGTTGGTTTTGAAAGAGCTTCTTTTGGAATTGGTGAATCTAAAACAATTAGCTTTGAAGTTCCTATAACAGAATTGATGTTTTGGGACGAAGCATGTGGCGATTGGAGCTTTGAAAAAGGTAATTTTGAATTTATGATTGGAGCCTCTTCGCAAGATATCAGGCTAAGAAAAATATGTAAAGTAAAATAATCTTAGTATGCGAAGAATTATTCTTGGTGTCTTGCTGGTTTTCCTGTTTTTAGCTTGCAAAAATGAGAATCAAGCAACTAAATTGAACGATATTCAGGTTATTGGTAGTCACAATTCGTACAAAATAGCCATTGAAAAACCACTTTGGGATTACTTATACAAAACGGATTCTTCTAAAGCAACTTCGCTGCAATACAGTCATATTTCGATTAAAGAACAATTGGAATTAGGCTTGCGAAATGTGGAACTTGATGTATTTTACGATCCACAGGGGGGACATTTTAATAATCCCAAAGGATTAGCAATTGTTCGGCAAATGGGAATTGAACCTCTTGAATACGATAAAGAAAAAAAGCTGGAAGAACCTGGTTTAAAAATGTTTCATATTCAAGATATTGACTTTAGAAGTCACCACCTGCTTTTTAAGGATGGATTAAAAGCGATGAAGGATTGGTCTGATGAAAATCCGGAACATACACCTGTGTTTGTACTGATGAATACAAAAGACCAAAAAGTTGAGAGGACACGTGATCCGCTTCCTTTTTCCAAAGAAGCCTTTGATAGTTTAGACAAGGAGATTTTATCGGTTTTTTCTGCCGAGGATTTAATAACCCCCGATTTTGTGCGAGGAGATTATGAAAGTCTGCAAGAAGCAATTTTAACGAATGGCTGGCCAAATATAGAGAAAGTAAAAGGTCGCTTTTTGTTTGTTCTCGATGAAAAAGTAGAGAAAATAAATCGTTATTTAATGGGGCATTCAGGATTAAAAGGGCGGATGCTTTTTGTAAATAGTCCGGAAGGAAATCCGGAAGCTGCTTTTCGAATTGTTAACAACCCGATAAAAAACTTCGACTACATACAAACGCTGGTTGCAAAAGGTTACCTGGTGAGAACCCGTGCTGATGCCGGAACCAAAGAAGCTCGCAATAACGATTACATCATGTTCGAAAAGGCAAAAGAGTCGGGGGCACAGGTAATTTCTACCGATTACTATTTGCCTTCAATACATTTTAAATCGACTTATAGAATTGCTTTTGATAACGATACCTACGAACGAATTAAAGCAAAAAACAATGTTCAGAGATAAAATAAAAGCTTTTGTTGTAATTTCTATTTTTACGGTGTTTTCTGGTATAATAAATGCCCAAAATACTGCATCTTTTTCTCTCGTTTCTAATAACCAGCAAGTTACTATCTGTATTGATAAAGAAGATCATAGAGTTGTGGAAATTGCAGCTGATATACTCGCCGCTGATATTTTAAAAGTATCCGGGAAACAAATATCTGTTACAAACGAACTAACATCGAATTCAATTATAGCCGGAACAATTGGACATAGTAAATTAATCGACCGTTTGATTTCGGAGGAAAAAATTGATGCATCAGAATTGAAAGGAAAATGGGAGACTTATTCAATTCGAATAGTTGAAAATCCAGAAAAAGGTGTAGCAAAGGCGATAGTAGTAGTTGGTAGCGACCGGCGTGCAACTGCTTTTGGTCTTCTCGAAATATCACGTATGATAGGTGTGTCGCCATGGGAATGGTGGGCAGACGTTACTCCTGATAAGAAAGAAATTTTGTCGGTGTCTGTTGAAAACAAAATATATGGTTCGCCATCGGTTAAATATCGTGGAATATTTTTAAACGATGAAGACTGGGGATTGCAACGTTGGGCTGCATTAAACTACGAGCCCGAAACAGGAGATATAGGACCTAAAACCTACGCCAAAGTATTTGAGCTGTTATTGCGTTTACGCGCCAACACCCTTTGGCCGGCCATGCATTCGTGCACCAGGCCTTTTTATTCATATCCTGAAAATAAGCAGGTGGCCGATGATTATGCTATCGTGGTCGGCACCTCGCATTGTGAGCCTATGCTTTGCAATATTAATGCGGAGTGGGACAACAAAACCATGGGCGAATGGCGTTACGATAACAACTCCGAAACCATTAAAAAGCTCTTTTTGCAAAGAACCAAAGAAAGTGCCGGTTTCGAAAGTATTTATACTATGGGAATGCGCGGAGAGCACGATTCTCCAATGATTGTGGGCGAAGATGATTCAGATACTCAAGTAAAATTATTGGAGAATGTGGTGGCCGACCAGCGTGAGATTTTAAAAATGAAAACAGGCAAAGACGCCAGCGAAATACCTCAAATATTCATTCCATATAAAGAGGTGCTTACTTATTACCAGAAAGGTATGGAAGTGCCCGGGGATATTAGCTTGGTATGGACCGACGACAATTACGGATACATTCGTCAGTTAAGTAATCCGGAGGAACAAAAACGATCGGGAGGTGCCGGAATTTACTACCACACTTCGTATTGGGGACGTCCGCACGATTATTTGTGGCTTAACTCTACCAATCCGGTATTAATGTGGGAAGAGATGGGTAAAGCTTATGAATTTCAATCGCGCAATGTTTGGATATTAAATTGTGGCGATATCAAACCTCATGAATATAATATTGAGCTGTTTTTAGATATGGCCTGGGATATGACTTGCTTCAATAAAAGTACCGATGTAAAAACACATATGCACAACTGGGCAGCTCGCGAGTTTGGAGCCCGGAAGGCAACAGCCATAACAAATTTGATGTACGAAAACAACCGTTTGGCATTTCAACGCCGCCCGGAATTTATAGCCTGGAGTCAGGTTGAACCTGTTACTAAAGCTGGAGAAACGGAGCTAACCCAAATCCATTATGGTGATGAAGTGACAAGCCGAATAGCCGAATATCAGCAGTTGATTGATGCCACCGAGAAATTGAAATCAGAAATGCCTGAGCATAGAAAAGATGCTTTTTATGAGTTGATTTATTATCCGGTAATGGGTGCGGCCAATCTAAATCACAAGTGGCTTTATGCTTTTAAAAATAAATTTGTTGCCCGGCAAGGGCGCGCGAGTGCTGCTGTGTATGGCAAAAAATCATTAGCTGCATTCCAACGCATTCAAACAGAAACAGACTTTTATAATAATGAATTACAAAATGGCAAGTGGAAACATATTATGAGCATGTCACCTCGACACTTGCCCGTTTTTTCAGAACCTACTGTAAGCTATTCGTTACACAATACAAAAGCAGCACTAGGTTTGGCTTTAGAAAGTTACCAGATGGAAGTAAATTACGATGTGATTAATTCTTATGCTGATGTGCTTCCGGTTTTTAATGCCTACACAGATAACCGTTATTTTATCGATGTTTTTATTAAAGGCAAAGGCGATATAAATTGGAAAGCAGAAGCGCAGGCCGATTGGATTCAGATTTCACAGACCGAAGGTAAAGTAAGTACAAAATCGGACGAGCAAGAACAGCGACTTTGGGTTAGTATCGACTGGGATAAAGTACCCGTTGGCGAGAATAAAAAAGAGGCTCCCTTAGGCCACGATTATCAATTGATTCCGCAAAGCTATAAGGTGAATTCAGCTATCGATTTTGTTTCGGCAGACACTACAATTCGTATAGGAGTATCGGTATTCAACCCTAAATTTGAAGAACTTGAAAATTACCATGGTTTTGTGGAGGACAAAGGATTTGTATCTATTCATGCAGAAAATTTTACCAGAAAAACCACTGACATGCTTTCGGATTGGGAAATTATAGACGGAATTGGTTACAGTGGGAAAGTGGTTGCTGCGCTTCCCTTAACTGGCGCTGCGCAAACAGATGCCATTATAGGCAATAGCCCCGCCTTGGAGTATGATTTTTATACCTTTAATTTTGGAAAGGCTGATGTGTTTTTACAAGCTGTTCCGACGCATGCCGTGCACGAAGGCAAAGGAGTGCGATGTGCCGTTTCTATCGATGATGCAAATCCGGTAATTGTCGATTTTCAAACTTTTGGCAGAAGCGATGAGTGGAAAGAAAATGTATTGAAAAATGCAAGTGTGCAATCAGCAAAACAAATTGTAAACAAAGCAGGTAAACACACGTTGAAGCTTTGGATGTTGGATCCGGGAGTTATGGTTGATCAGATATTAATCGATTTGGGAGGATGGAAAAAATCGTATGCTTTCCCTTCTGAGTCAAAGTTGTAATTTAACCCAAAAAAGAATATAATGCAGGTAATCAGACTGGTATGTTTTGTCTTTTTGATGTTCGGATTTTTCGGATGCAGCCAAAAACAAGTGCCAAATGCGCACGATGTTCAAATTGCTTTTATGGCCGATGTGCATTTGCAGGATATTTATGGCGAATTTCAAGACTCTGATTATAAAGGGATTCAAAATCCGGGCAATGGGAAATATGTAATTGCTCGTACCATGGGAGCGCAGTTGAAATCGACACGTATTTTTAACGAAAACTATTTTGCTTTTTTAGCTGCTTTGGATGATGTGGTAAAAAGAGAGATAAAATATGTGGTGCTTCCTGGTGATTTTAGCGACGATGGGCAGCCTGTTAATGTGTGTGGATTGAATAAGATTCTGGATGAATATTCTCAAAAATATGGAATCAATTTTCTGTTAACTACTGGCAATCACGACCCTGTTCGTCCTTTTTTTATGGATGCCGGCAAAAAAGATTTTTTGGGTAAAGACGGAAAAACACAAGCCATTATGAGCAAAGAGGGCATGTATATTCCACAATCGTCAGATGAAAATCCTGTGGTTATAACCAAAGACATCAGTAAAATGGGCTACAAAGAAATAATTGGCACTTTGGGTAATTACGGATTTTTCCCTAAAATAGAAGACTTGTATTGGGAAACCCCTTTTAGCAGTTATACTTACGAAAATTACAGTTTTAATGAAGCGCTAAAACAATCTCAAATTGAGGATAGAAACTATTTAATTCCGCCTTTTAATTCCGCTGTGCCCGATGTAAGTTATTTGGTAGAGCCAGAAAAAGATTTGTGGTTTTTAGCTATTGACGCCAATGTTTATGTTCCCAAAGAAAAAGCAGCAACAAATCCTGAAAACCCAGCGAATTATCAAGGTTCAAGCACGGGTTATACCAATGTATTAAGCCATAAAAAACACCTCATAAACTGGGTGAAAAAAGTGACTTCAGAAGCCGAAAAACGTGGCAAAACTTTAGTGGTTTTTAGCCATTATCCCATGATTGATTTTAACGATGATGCCTCAGACCACATGAAAGAATTATTGGGAGAAGGTAAAATGCAATTGCATCGTGTGCCAGGCGAAGAGGTGGCAAGAATTTTTGCTGAAGCAGGCATCAAACTTCATTTTGGGGGGCATTTGCACATTAACGATACTGGAATCCGAAAATTTGAGGATGGAAAGAGTTTGGTGAACATTCAAATTCCATCATTGGCAGCGTATATTCCGGCATATAAAATTCTTACCGTAAAAAATAGCGAATTAATGGAGGTAAGAACTATTGTTATTGATTCGGTTCCTCGCTTTAAAGAACTTTTTCCGCTCTACGAACAAGAGTATACGTATTTGAAACGTAGTAAGGCCAAAGACATTTGGAATAAGGCTATTTTATCGGCCAAAACATACCACGAATTTACCAATTGGCACCTGAAAGAGTTGGTGCGCCATCGCTTTTTGAAAAACGACTGGCCAATAGAATTTAGAGATTTTCTGTTAAATGCAAACGGAAGAGAATTGTTGGAATATTCTGGAACAAAAGCTGATGATTTTAGCACATTTGAGCATTGGACTGGTTTTGATATGATATTTGATTTTTATCGATTGCGCAGTGCTGATAAATTGGCCATAGATGATATTGGGATGGAACGAATTGAGCAATATAAGCTGATAATAGATTCTTTTTTAGGTGACCTTAGAACAAAGAAATATGGCAACCATGAGATTGAAAAAGATTTTAATGAGTTTGCAAGCATTCTACATCACTTTATGAACGGAGCTCCTGTCGATAATTTTCAGGTAGATTTATCCTCTGGAGAAGTTAAAGAGATATAGTAATTAGCCCGTAAAGCACTTAAATAATTTCTGGATATTTGAGTATAGTTGAGGAGTATTTATGGTTATGATAACTTTTGTAGCAAAGAATATTCCCCAATTAATGGTTTCATTAATCAAATTTTGAGGATATTGGTTTTAATTTAGTGATTTTCGTATCCAGTTTGTTTCCTTCTTTTGATTTGCTATTTTTGGCCACGATTATAAATGTGGGATTGGAAAAAAATGCTGACCGAAAATACTGGGAGTTAATATGGGATAAATTTAAAGCTGGCGATCGGCAGGCTTTCGAAACCATATATAATGAATATGTTGATGTCCTTTTTGATTATGGTTCAAAAATTACTTCTAACCGCGATTTGTTGAAAGATTCAATTCAGGATTTGTTTATCGATGTTTACAAATACGGCTCAAAATTAAAGAAACCTGAGTATCTCGAATTTTATCTTTATAAATCGCTTAAGAGAATAATTGTTCGAAAATTGAAAGAGAATCAGCGATTAGATCTTACCGATGATTCTTTGGAGCAGTTCAATTTAAAATTCTCCATAGAGGATGCTCCCGATTCTGATATTAGGGAAGAGCACCTCCAAATCCTTCAAAAGGAATTAAAAAAATTAGATACTAAAAAACGTGAACTGCTGTTTTTAAAGTTTAACAGCGGGCTAACTTACGCTGAAATTGGCGAAATGCTCGAGATGAAACCCGACACGGTGAAAAAACAGGTGCAACGTTTGTTAAAACAAATTCAGAAAAAACTGGGAGGATCCATTCTCGAACTTTTTGTTTTTTGTGTAAAAAAAACAACTTGAATTCGTTTAAAAATTGGTTGAAACGGAGTCAGAATTTTAAGTAGAACTTTCATCCATTGTTTTATGCACTTCATTAAATGCGGATGGCCCTCCTTAGCCTGTTTTTATCTTAACATATTCGTGTTCTATTCTGCAGAGGGAGGCTGCACTCAAAGAGTGTTTTTTAGTTAAAGTTGTTTTCTATTTCATTATAATTTTTACGTTTTCCCGGTTGTATTGGTAGTGGCGGACATGGTTTTCTAGTTGTTTGTTACTCTTTGCCTTCCATTAAATGGGTTGTGGGTAGGCTTTCCCCTTTAGGAGTTTGGGGAAGTGCTGCAATTTGTGCAATTAGGGTTATGGTTGCTCCTCCCAGGTAACCGGCATTTATACAGGTGATTATTGTTATTAATCAAAGGATAAATCAATCATTCGTTTGCAAAGCATTCCCAGCATAAGCTTGGGTTCGTTGTTTTCCAGCTGTTCATTAAGTTCTTCGAGAGAGGAGTAGGCCATATTTCTGGCATATTCACGGCTGATTGTCAAAGCCCCCGATTTATGCAGTAAGGCTGAGCCTTCGTCGAACCCCTCTTTTGAGCTGCGTAATTTTTTATTGCAGAAAATGTTAATTAATTTTTTGCGGTCGGCAGAGTTTAAAAGAGTCATGGCTTTGGCGATTACAAAGGTTAATTTTCCGTTTTTCAGGTCTTCGCCACTTTTTTTCGACCATTTTTCCGAATGGCTGAAGTCATGAATGTCATCGATAATTTGAAAGGCCACAGCAAACGAACGTGCGTAATTAATACAAATTTGTGTGGTTTGTTCATCGACGTTGGCAATAATTGCAGCAACTTCAGCAATCCCTTTTGCTCCTGCAGCAGTTTTATAATCGTACATCTGCAAAATTTGTTCGGTTATGGAATCATCGAGCCAGGTACTCAGGTTTTGTTTTGTTAAACTGTTCGACCAGTAAATATCAGTAGTCTGTCCAAAATGCGACTCCAGAAAGGTGTTCATCATTATTTCGTGAACCTTGTATTTTTGTTCGTGGGTTAAGTATTCATGTCTGAATATCTCTTTTGAAGGTAGGAAGTATAAGGTATTGCCAGTGTTTATGGCAACATCGGTTCCGTATTTTAGATGTACCGATGGGCCGCCTCTCCTTAATGGCGACTGATCCTGAACATCGTCAACGATTAATGCTCCAGTATGAATCAACTCAAAACAGCTAATTAAGCGTTCATAATTTTTGGTTGATTTTCCGAGAGCTTCAAGCAATAAGATGCCAAAAATCGGGCGCCATCTTTTGCCACTTCGTGCTATTAGTTCCCAGGCTGGTTGACTTAGCATTTGAGAGTATACCTCTGCATCGTATTTCCAGAAAGGTTTGCCTACATAGTACTCAACATTACTTTGTTCAAATTTTTTGGGTAATATCTTTTCAATTTGCCTGTCGATGCTGGATTGGTAACTTTTCTGAATAACTTTAAAATCGGAAATAAAACCATAACCAAAAAATTCACCGCGGCCACGTCCACTAATCGATTTTCCTTGAATGATTCCGTCAATTTTGCCGGCGCCTTCCCATATCGCCCTGCCATACCCCGGAATATGAATTTCCTGATCGTTAAAAAGAGGAGAGAAGCTGATATTCAGGCCTATTTTTTCGATTATTAACCGCCATTTCACCGGGTAATTAATTCTTGTTTCTTCACTTTCCCAGTAGCCTGTTTTTAGTAACTCTATATCTTCAAACAAATGTATGCTTTGGTCGGGAAATTGAGCAAGGGCATATTTGCAAATTGTTTTATTATTGTTGATATCGTTGTGTTGAATAAACATCAGGTCGGTTCCGTCGTTCAGGTTTATGCCAAACCAGTCCCAGCCCAGTGGCTTTTCGTCTTTTGAGAAGAACCAGCCTACATCTCCCCATTGATGGTCAGTCCAGGCTTCGCCCGAAATTTTGTTACCTGCCAGATATCCTTCCAGAAGTGATCTGGGAATCGAATCATACTTCATTTTTCCGAGAATATCGTTTACCTGATCCTCATAATTAAGTCGCATTAACCGGCTGCTTGGTTTTAATGTGAATACACACTTGTCGGTTGTTTCGGGAACGATAAATTCCAGTTCAAAGTTGTTGTCCCGATAACGCATTTTTAGGTCGTTCCACTGCACCCTGAACGGATCATCATCGATGATAACTTCAGAGCTGTCTAATTTTAGAGGTAAAATTGGACCTTTCCGTTTTAATTCGGTTTCGAATAACTGTTTGTAGTTGGGGTCGACTTTAAAGCGCAGATTCTTTTCGATGGTATTTAACATGTCGTTAAAAAATAGCGGGTCGATACTGCTCTTTTTATAAACTTTACCAGTAACAGGATTGCATAAACTCAGTAAAAGAAGATGGCCGTCTTTTCGTTTATTTTTATGTTCTGCACTTTTTCTGAAAAATGAAATCATAAATTCAAAGCGCACACCTAATGAGTTGGAAAAGTATCCTTGAAAAAACCACCATTCTATAGTCCGGTCGTAATTTGCCCTGGGCTGGAATTTTGAGGCATGCAGGTTGTAAAAACTGTCTTTCTGCAGTGTTGTTGAAAAACTATTTTTAGTATTGCTCATAGTTGTCTTTTTAAGTTTAATTACCCAGGGCATAGTACTGTGAAAATTTTGTTACTGGCTTTGTACCATCGTTTTTCTTAATGATTGAAATAGAAATATTTTTTTTCCGAGGCTAGAGATCTTTTCATAAGCTGTTTCCCTTACAGAGAACTGTAGCTTCGAGAATATTTATCAATAGAAGTTGGAAAAAAGAAACAATTTTTATCATTCATTATGATGTAATAATGGTACTGGTTATCCGAACAGTAATTGGTTTACGTAACCACTCCCTTTTAAAGTTACATTTTTCGATTAGCTAATTCAACCTGTTCTAAAAATAGTTCTGCAGCTTGGTAAAAGAATGCTTTACTCTTTATTGAAAATTCATATTTATACCAGAAGCACTTACTGGTTATTTCCCGTATTTGTTCCCATAGCATTAGGCAACAAAAACCTTGTTCCTGTTTTTTGATTATGAAATTAGCATGTGGTATAATGTCGTTACATCGAAATAGCTATCCAATGTTAATTTGATTTTGATTTCTCTTTTAAAACATATTTGCAAGTGATATATAAACAATAATTTTTGTCCTCTGTATACGCACTTATTAGAGTAAATTGATTTGCAGCGGTATTAATAGCAATGAATTAGAGATATTTAGGATTGTTAAGGTTGGCTCTCAACTAACCTTCAACAATCTTAAATACAATAACCAATTTAATTCAAATACGAGTGAAATAAGGTAATCTGTTCGTTGTATTGGGCGATAGTAAAGGTAAATAGCTGAAATTAGGAATATTGGAGTATAAGATTGAAATTTTTAGATATATTTGCATGCTGTAGGGAAAAGAATGGGGATCTTTTTTGAGAAATTAACAACTGATTGTTAATTGTTTTTGCAAAAAAAAACCCAATGCCTTGATTTTTTATCAAAAAAGTATTTTCTTTGCACTCCGTTTTTAGTAATGTGTTTGTTTGAACATCAAGAAATTATAAGAAAATGTCACGAGTTTGTCAAATAACAGGAAAAAGTGCAATGGTGGGTAACAATGTTTCCCATTCAAAGAGAAGAACCAAAAGAAAGTTCGACATAAACCTGTTCAAAAAGAAATTTTATATGCCCGATGAAGATCGTTGGGTGCAATTAACAGTATCTGCTGCCGGCATGCGTACGATTAATAAAAAAGGCATTAAAACAGCTTTAGCCGACGCACAGCAAAAAGGTTTTATCGATAAAATTTAAAAATCTTAGAGATGGCTAAAAAAAAGGGAAATAGAGTTCAGGTGATTTTAGAATGCACCGAACATAAAGACAGTGGCGTGCCAGGAACATCGAGGTACATAACCACAAAAAATAGAAAAAATTCGCCAGACAGAATGGAATTGAAAAAATACAATCCAATTCTTAAGAAGGTAACAGTACATAAAGAAATTAAATAAATTTAGACATGGCAAAGAAAGCAGTAGCATCACTACAAAAAGGAGCCGGTAAAGGTTATGCTAAAGTTATTAAGATGACTAAGTCGGAGAAAACAGGTGCGTATTCTTTTAAAGAAGAAATTGTACCCAATGAAGACGTTAAAACTTATTTTAAAAAATAAGAAAATATACTGTATAGCAGGAGAAGCTTTCATTTACAATGAAGGCTTTTTTTATACCTATTAATTGAATAACCTTAATTCGATTCAAAATATTATTCTCAGAAATAATTGAATGAAAGGAGATTGAGAGATTATTCGCACATAGGGGATATATTAAAATCATGCGAGTTTCCATCTTAAACCTTAGAAAATAAACAATTTTAAAAAGATGAAACTGCGTATAGATTTTAAGTTGAACTGAGGTTAATCCACAAAATTTTAAGAACTACTGTTCTTTCACAAATTTTGTGTTATTTTTAACGTTCGCAAATCATAGTATTATGGCTTTATTCGGAAGTTTCAGCAGAAAAAAGAAAGAAACCCTCGACCAGGGATTGTCGAAGACAAAAGAAAGTGTTTTTAAAAAACTCGGTCGTGCCGTTGTTGGTAAATCGAAGGTTGACGATGAGGTACTTGATAACCTTGAAGAAGTGTTGATTACTTCTGATGTAGGGGTTGACACCACCCTGAAAATTATCGGACGTATCGAACAACGTGTTTCGCAGGATAAGTATATGGGTATTAGCGAATTAAATCATATACTGAAAGAAGAAATTGCGGCCTTACTTGAGGAGAATAACTCGGGTGATGTTTCTGATTTTGATCTTCCGAAGACCGATGGCCCATATATAATAATGGTAGTAGGTGTAAATGGCGTTGGAAAAACTACCACAATAGGAAAACTCGCTTACAATTTTAAACAAGCCGGTAAATCGGTTATGTTAGGCGCTGCCGATACCTTTCGCGCTGCAGCTATAGAACAACTGGAAGTGTGGGCACAACGGGTTGATGTACCTATTGTTAAGCAAAAAATGGGGTCAGATCCGGCATCGGTTGCCTACGATACCCTTGCTTCGGCAAAGGCTGCCAATGCCGATGTGGTAATAATTGATACTGCCGGACGTTTGCATAATAAAGTTGGCCTGATGAATGAACTGTCGAAAATTAAAAAGGTGATGCAGAAAATTGTGCCGGGAGCCCCTCATGAGGTTCTCTTAATACTCGATGGATCTACCGGACAAAATGCCTTCGAGCAGGCTAAACAGTTTACCAAAGCAACCGAAGTTACCGCTTTGGCGCTTACCAAACTTGATGGGACTGCAAAAGGCGGGGTGGTAATCGGAATTTCCGACCAGTTTAAAATTCCTGTAAAATATATTGGTATTGGCGAAAAGCTCGAGCATCTTCAGATTTTTCGTCGACGCGAATTTGTCGATTCGTTATTTTCGTAAAATTCTTTCATCCCACTGAAGAGGGGCCCAAAAAACATCGTACAGCAGATTCGTAATTTGTTTATAAACTCTGTAATTCTGCTTTTTTGCAACGGGCAATAAGTGTTAGCAAGGTGTCTTTCTGAATCGGTTTGGCGATATAATCGTTACAACCTGCCAGAATTACTTTTTCCTGGTAGCCGTCCTGCGCATAGGCAGTTTGGGCAATAATGCACACCTCTGTGTTAAATTGCCTGATTAAGCGGGTAGCCTCAAATCCGTTGAGTATGGGCATTTTTATATCCATTAAAATAATGTCAGTATCCGGGTTGTTTTTTACAAAATCAACCGCCTCCTGTCCGTTTTTTGCGTGAATAATACTGTAGGTAATTTCGTGTAACGCATGCGATAAGTAGTCGAAAGAAATGGAATCGTCTTCGGCAACAATTATCTTATACTTCGAAGAAATACCAGGATTTACGGATGTGCGAGTCTTTATGGTATTCGTCTCCCTGTATTCGTCTAGGTTATTGGGTATTTTAACAAAAAAACGGGTTCCTTTGCCAGGCTCCGATTCCATTTGTATTTCACCTCCTAAAATACGAACATATCCTCTGGTTATGGATAAACCCAGGCCGGAACCTTCGTACCCGCTGGAGTGAGAGGAATTGGCCTGAATAAATTGCTCAAAAATTGAGGCTTGTTTATCTTTTTCAACACCTATTCCACTGTCGGAAATCACAAATTCGGCTTCCACATCTGAGATGGAATAATACACCTTTACAAAACCTTTATTCGTAAATTTGATGGCGTTTTTTATAAGGTTGGTAAGAATGGAATTTAATTTGTATTCATCGGTATAAAAGATGGTATTCGAAGAGGAGCTGTTGCTTTTTACAATAAGTTCGAGCCCTTTTGCATCGGTTTCGGGGGTAAAGAAATTATGGAGTCTATCAATTGTTTCTTTTATATTCACCTCAGCAATTTGTTTCTTCTCAGCACCTGATTCCAGTTTCGAAACATCAATAATGTTATTTATTGTATCGAGCATTCTATTACCGCTTTGCAAAATAATATCGAAAAATTGCTGTTGTTCATTTTTCGAAAAATCCTGGGTTTTTAAAAGCTCGGCAAAACCCAGTATTCCATTCATTGGCGTACGAATTTCATGGCTCATATTGGCTAAAAATGTCGATTTCATTTTGTCGCTTTCTTCAGCTTTCTCTTTTTGTTGCTCAAGTTCTACCATTATTTTGGAGTTTAGCTCGAGTTGTTTGCGTACATCTTTTGTTCGGTTACGAACTTTTACCTGAAGAACTTGATTAACAATTAGAAGTAGCAGAATTAAGGCTGCAATAAAAATACCTGAAATAACAAAGTACTTATAATATTTTTGCCAGTTATTTTTATCCTCGTCATATTCCTTTAGCCATTTATCGTAAATTCTCTGGTATTCGCCGTTCGACAAAATAACCTCCAGCCCATTGTTTAGAAGCTTTGCCAGCTCTGAACTATCTTTCGAAACTTTAAAACCCATACTCCTTTCCAGAATTCGGTGGTTGCTCGAATGAATATGGTCTTTTCCCATGATTTTGGCCTGGTACATTCCTCCTATTCGCTGGGCAAGTGCACAGGTAATTTCTTTACGGTCGAGAATATTTATAAGCTCTTCGTAGGTTTTTACATACACAAACTGTGTGGATGGATTAATGGAGAGTATGTAATAAACAAGGACATCATTTTTCCAGAGTGCAACAACAGGGTGTTTGCTGGTTCGAATCGTCTCGAGCGAAAAGTTTTTTATATGGTTGCTGTTGAATAGAAAACAATGCGAAGTACTAGCCGACGAACGGGTGTAGAGGTATTCGTTGTCGGGAAAGCCAGGATAGTGAGTTCCTCCAATGGCGTTTATCTCCTTTTTTTCTAAAGCCGAATTAATGGAGTCCCAATCACTACTGGCGATTTCTATTTCGCAGTGGTACAAGTCGCTGATGGCCTTTATGATGTCGATGTTGTAGCCGGTTAGTTCTCCTTTCTCATTTTTATAATTAAACGGAGGGTAGTTATCGCTTACCATTACTTTGTATTGGGCAGAAACAAAGGTTGGAAAAAAACAAAGTAGAATTATGACATATCTGGCTTTACGCATTATGGGTTTGTTTTGTAACAAATTTAAAAAAGTTTTTTAAATTTTAAATTTAATTTAATAAAGTGCTGTTCGGTTAATATTGACAATGCATTACTTTGTTGTAAATACTGGTGATTGAAATAGGTTACAAAAGGAAAGTGCTGTGCAATTGTTAGGCATGCGCTACATTTAAACCGGAAGACTTTTTTTAATATAATATTGGCGGAAATGATTTTAGGTTATTTCCTTGGCGGATAAAAAGATGAAATTATTTTTGGTCGAATTTGTGAAAATTAAAGTACTATGTATGAATTAGTTATAGCCGATGTAAAAGAAGCTCTTTTTGAATATTCAGGCGAACGGGTTAATGTTTATGCCTCGGCAGATATTGGGGGAGGGTGTATTAATCATGCCTCAAAGCTGGAGACAAATATAGGGACGTTTTTTTTGAAATGGAATGCCCGTTGCAGTGAGGATATGTTTCTACGCGAAGCTGAAAGTTTATCTGAGCTGGCAAAAGCTTCAAGCGGAATCATGAAAATACCTAAGGTTTTCTGTGCGAAAAAAGTAGATCAAACTCCGGGTTTTTTGGTTATGGAGTATTTAAAGACAGAATACGCAACCGAAGGAAGCGAAGAAAAATTGGGACAAGGATTGGCTGAAATTCATCGCTATAAATCCGACACGTTTGGATTTATCTCCAATAATTATTGTGGAGCTACACTTCAGAAAAATAACCACCACTCTTGCTGGCCTGAATTTTTTAGGGAAAACCGCTTGCGATATCAACTTCAGCTCATTCAAAAAAGCAGGTCTTTGTCCATTACCGATATTAAAGTCTTCGAAAAATTGCTGGACCGAATTTCCGTATTAATACCTGATAATTCAGTTCCTGTTCTAATTCATGGCGATTTATGGTCGGGAAACTATATGTTTACCACACAAGGTCCTGCACTTATCGATCCGGCAGTATATTATGCCGACAGAGAAATGGAGTTTTCAATAATTACCATGTTTGGAGGATTTACATCCCGTTTTTTTTCGGCTTATAACGAGGTAAACCCTTTGTCTTCCGATTGGAGAAGCAGAAATGACCTTTACCAGTTATATCATATTCTAAATCATTATTTGCTTTTCGGTGGAGGTTATTTGCAACAGGCCCTTGCAGTTGCTAAACGGTTTATCTAGCAGTGCTTAAATATTGTTCTCTATTTGTTTGATTTGTTCCGGTAGTTTTTTGTAACTTATAATTCATTTTAAGAGTGAGGTGAAACAAATTCTACTATTTTGACACTCAGTAAGGATGATGATAAATACCAGTAAGTTTAATTTATTGTAGGTGTAAAATGCGCGTAATTAGCTAGCAGATTTGCACTGTAAATAAACAATTTAAGCAAATGAAACGAGCATGTGAAATATTCACACATAGGCGATTTATTAAAATCATGCGAGTTCCATCTTATTCCTTAGAAAACAATCAATTTTAATAAGATGAAAAGTGAGATTTATGAGATTCCGTACAGAGCAGAATTATGTTATCAGAAAAATAAGGGGATAATATTGCCTGAGGATGTTCCGTATATAGGTATGGGGGCATCGAACATTGCCACCAAAGTATTTCGATATATAGGAATAAATATTCTACCCGAAAATGCAGCCGAGTATTATAATTATCTAATAAAATATAAGAATCCGGCCAATGGAGTGCTCATTTCCCAATCTGGGCAAAGTTCCGAAACGCTGTGGAGTGCCGATTATTTTAAATCGTTTATTGCAATTGTAAATGACCCCGATAGCGAATTGGGGAAGCATAAAAACTGCAAGCAACAGATTCTGATGCATTCGGGCGATGAGCAGCAGATAGCAAGCAAGACCTATATAAATACTTTGTTGATTCTTTACCTTGGATTTGGTTTCGATCCCCGGGAGGCTGTGAATACCTTAAAAAGTAAAATGTCGCATTTCGAGCAGGTGGGTATTGAGCTGGGCGGATTAATTCGAAATCAGGTACGATGGAAGCGAAAGTCGTCCGTTTATATACTCGGTAACGGGCCAAATATTTCTACCGCAAATATTGCAGCCACTGCATTGAGTATGGTAACAAGAATACCAGTTTTATCGATGTCGGTTTCTGAATACGATCATGGGTTTAAAGAAACGGCCAAAAATTCATTGGTAATAGCAATTAACCATGAGGGGCCGGAAAGGTCGCGTACCAAGCAATTGCTAAAAACCATACAACGCACGGGAGGGAGAACCTTTGAACTTAATAATCCAATGGTTAAAAGCCTTTACAGTCCCTTAACCTTTCCATTGCCATTTTATTTTGCCGCCCAATTTCTTGCCGGAAAATTAAAAGTAAAATCGGTGTATCAGGTGGGAAGCAAAGTAACGCGGGTACAATCGCCCAATAAAAATGAATAATTACGTTGCAGTGTTTTGTACGAATGTTTAAATTCGCTGAAAAATCAAATTTCAGTAAGAATGATTGCACAAAGGGTACAGGAAATTACTCCGTTTATTGTAATGGAAGTTTTAGAAAAGGCCGCTGAAATGGAGCGGAAAGGAATTGATGTAGTTCATCTTGAAGTGGGGGAACCCGACTTTAATGTACCGATTTGTGTGTCACAAGCTGTGCAGAAAGCATTTGAAGAAGGACGAACACACTACACGCATAGTTTGGGCGATCCCGAATTGCGTGAACAAATTGCAAAAAAATACAAACAGGAGTATGGCGTAAACGTTTTAAGCGAGCAAATAATTGTTACCTCAGGAAGCTCTCCGGCCATTTTGCTCGCATTGGGCGTGTTATGCGAAGCGGGCGACGAGGTTATTATTTCAGATCCAGGCTATGCCTGCTATTCGAATTTTATTAAATTTATTGGAGCGAAGCCGGTTCGTGTGCCTGTTTTCGAAGAGGATGGATTTCAATATCGGGGTAGCGAAATTAAAAAACGGATATCAAAAAAAACCAGGGCTATAATGATTAATAGTCCTATGAACCCAACAGGGAATTTGCTCTCGCCGGAAGTGATGAAGGAACTTAGCTCTTTTAATATACCTATTCTTTCTGATGAAATTTACCATGGATTAGTTTATGAAAACAGAGCGCACTCTATTCTTGAGGTTACCAGCAAAGCCTTTGTGCTGAGTGGCTTTTCAAAATTATATGCAATGACCGGACTGCGGCTGGGCTATGTAATTGCACCTGCAGAATATGTAAGGAGCATGCAGAAACTGCAACAAAACCTGTTTATTTGTGCCAGTTCAACAGCTCAGCGTGCCGGAATTGAAGCCTTAAAATCGGGAGGAGCTGAAGTGGAGGAAATGAGAAAAACCTACAATAAACGACGTTCTTACCTTATTGAACGTTTAAAGACAATGGGTTTTTCAATAAAAGTGGAACCTACGGGTGCTTTTTATGTGTTTGTTAATGTTAAACATTTGTCGAATGACAGCTACCAGCTTGCTTTCGATATTTTAGAGAAAGCCCACGTTGGGGTAACACCAGGTATCGACTTTGGCGAGAATGGCGAAGGTTTTATTCGCTTTTCGTATGCCAATTCCCTGGAAAATATTAAAAAAGGTATGGATAGGTTTGAAAAGTATCTCGATGAGAATTTTTAAATAAAAGGCTTTCCGTATTCATTCAAAGAAACAATTTCGGAAACTGGCTTTCGTTTTTTTTCCGGCATATCAACATTGGGATATCCCAACGGAAGCAGCACCATAGGTTCTAAGTGCTTTGGAAGATGAAGAATATCGGAACATGCATCAACATTAAAATTACAAACCCAGCAGGTTCCCAAACCCAGTTGGGTGGCCATTAAGGTTATATGGTCAACAGCAATGGCAATATCCATATCGGCCGAATCTTTTCCGTCAGAAGAACGTTTCCACGATTGCGAATGGTCGGAACAAATTACAATAATTACCGGAGCTTCCTTTAGCCAGTCTCTCTTATAAACTTTATGCAGTTCCTCCAGTCTGTTTTTTTCATTAATTACAATAAAATGCCAGGGTTGAAAATTTACTGCCGAAGGAGCCCATCTGGCGGCTTCCAGAATCTTTTCTAACTTCTCCTCTTCAAGTGGAGTATTTTTGTATTTCCGTACCGAAAATCGTGCCCGGGCAAGTTTTAAAAAGTCCATTCGTATAATTTTTTTTGCTTTTGGCTAATTTTAAAATTGAAAGTTAAAACAAATATTTGGTTTTAAATCTAAACCACAATGTTTAGTTTGCTTGTCAAAAGTATAAGAAAATTAAAAATAGCTTAAATACCGTAAAAATCAATACTTTAAGGAGCTCTCTGTTTGTGTTTTAAAGCATGGTGAATTGAGAATATCGTATCAAAAAATATACGTCATTTACATCAGATTTAAAGGAAATCAATAACAAAAATGTTGAACCGTAAAATTTTAAAGTTATGAGAAATTTGAATAATATAGCAATCTTGTTAGTGGCCTTATTTTTTGTATCGTTGTCGGCCAGTGCAACAAATGGAAGCACTGGATTTAATAAATATGAAATTACGACTGTTAACGGCCTTCATTTGGGGAAAAGTGTTAAAGCCATTTGGACATTAAGTTACAGCCATAATGAGGCTCCTATTACTGTTGTTAAACGGAAAACAATGGAGGGAATCGAGTACATAGTTCAGACTGATTATTTTGCAGTAAGTTATGCCGCAACAGCAACAGGATTTGGAGCTAAAGAGGTTCGTAAATCGTGGAGTACTGTTCCTCGAAAAATTACAAATGCAGTTATTAGTCAGAAAGAGATGGCCAGACAGGCTATTATTACACCCAATAGTGTGAATGATGAGCAGGCTCTCGGTTTAATCGCCAGTTATTTACCAGATTTAATTAACGAAGGCTATACGCATATTTTAAATTAAACAACAAATTATAGTTTAAAGGGGTCGCAACAAACTGCGGCCCTTTTTTGTTTGCCTCGCATGCAAACTAATCCGTCAGTTTGAAAGAAAACTGAGTCGCCTAATCGGGGGGAAGACAATACGAAGCCAAGTGCGTTGTTGGCAACGGCAGGGTGTGAAGGAAGGCTTAGTAAGTTAGCGGAA
>JBFHFE010000045.1:0-40342 GCA_041583785.1 Draconibacterium sp.
AACATTATATTCGCCTCCGCCTTCCCAGGCACGGAATTGGCGTGCAGTTCTGATTCGTCCTTCTCCCGGATCGAGTCGTAACATTACTTCTCCCAAAGAAATACAATCATAAGTACATTCTGATTTTGATTTGATTTTCATACTATATTTATTTTAAAAGTTTGTTTACTGAACAAAAAAATAACAGCCATTAAAAGAAAGTAATCCACACAGCACCTTTCTTTGTAGAAAAGCACTCCCCTGCCATCTACCAACAGTATTACCAAACATAAAATTATACCAAAGTGCCATTCTATAATATTTTCCTATATGAATACCAGCGATGCCATTCCTTAATGCAGTACTGCTATACTTTATTTTACCCTCATTCTAATCATAATAAAACTCTTGTTTTTACAAGAATTTACAGTTTCATCAATTTTCCAATGGCTATTTCACCATCTGTATTTTTCATTTTAACAATGCTTATTCCACAGTCAAGAGAACTTATATCTATTCTATATTCACCAATGCTTTGTAATACTTTTTCACCAAAAAGATTTAGAATCTCTACATTACTAACCTGGTTACTAACATAAATATGCGATGTTGCAGGATTAGGATAAAAGATTAATTCATTTAACAATTGCTCACCGGAATCGATTGATGAATATTTCAATTCTTCGATACTAAAATCATTAAAAAGCAGGATCTCATCGCGTAAGTCTTCCCAATCGTTAAGGCTTCGGTAAATGCCCCATTTAGGACGCAGAAATTCGGCATCTGTTTTCCACATTCTCAGATTGCTGTTGGAATAACCAAGTACCGAAACACTATCTTTAATGCGCTCTATTTCTATCTGATACGAACCATTTTCGCCAAAAGTAATGCGCTCGGTAGCCTCTACCCATTCGCCTAAAAGTGGAAAAAGCTCTACTTCATGAATGGTTTCCTGAGTACTGTATTCGGCATATCTAATTTGAAGCTTATTGGTAGAGCGAGCGGTAAGAGTAATGAGAGGCATTCCCTCTTCGCTGCCGCCAACGGCTTTTACCTGGTGCAAGTGTGTAAACGAGGAAGAGGTTTGAAAGCCTTCATCCAGCTTAAACTTCCATTTGTACTCTACAGTTTCGCCATCGGTGGCTTTAAGATTATCAGGCGATTGGTCGTAGGTTTTAATCTCGTTACGCTGGCGGTCAAAGTTTTTACAACGATCGTTATCTTCATCCACATGAATATGAAAACGAAATACATAAGCGCCTAATTCATCATCCATTACCTGGTCGATGTGGTCGCCAAAGTCCTCGTGAGCACAATCGGGTGTTTCCACTGCCGTGCCACCGGGTGCAAGCACACTATTAATTAAACTGTACGTATCAGTAGTGCCATCGGCAGAAAGTACAATCTGAGCTTTTAAATTATTGCCAGTATTAACTAAAATGCCAACAACTAATAAGATTATTAAATAATATCGACCATTTGTAACGTTCATGATTATTCGTTCTTACTAAATCAAAATTAATTTATCGACATAAGTCCCGAGGGCACTATCAACTTTAACTAAATAAATGCCTGGTTTAAGTTTTAGATTAATTAAATCCTGACTGTTGATATTTGCCTGAGAAAACATTCGGACACCCGACAGGCTATATATATCGAGATTCGCATTACTACAATTTTTAATGAATAAACTACCGCTAGTTGGATTTGGATACACTTCTATAAATTGGTTATTCTGAACCTGAATAATTTCTGTCAAGGTTGATTTTTCCTGACCCCACAATTCAAATTCAGTATAACTATTCCATATTCCTGTTCCACTTGAATAGCCCAAACCTACGAGGCGTACAATATCGGTATCAACGTTATCAAAATCGTAGATAGCTAAATCGTCGGTAGAAATTGTTGATTGAACATTACTCAGTAAGGTATCGAAAACCTCGGTGGTATTATTCCATGCTAAAAGATGAAAAGAAGCGGTTCGTTCGTCGCCTTTATAATGCCCTACTTTTATAAACGACACTTCACATTGCTGTTCTAAAAAAAGATCGATATAAGCACCTATTCCTTCACCCGACCAACGTGTTGAAAGATCGCCATCTATACTGTATGTTGCAATATTTACCTTTCCTGTTTCGTTTTGTTCGGTGCTTGCAATAGCGTCAATAATATTCAATTTATAGCTTACCGAATCGGGTAATGTTTCTTCGTCGTCCAAATTATCGGAGAGACCACTAATTTCGTAATTTACTCCAATTGAGTCACCAGCTTCATCTCCTAAATATGGAGCATAAATCACTTCGCTGTCAGCAATCTGGTCGCATCCTGCATCGTTGCCTGTTAAACGACTTTGCCCGTCAATATCTTCGGTCACAAAAGACACTGTATCTATGCCAAAGCCAATCACCGGGCTATTACCAGCAGGACGATAAAAATCATTTGATTCCTCCAGCTTAGGATCTGAAGTATCCACATCATTGGGTGCGTCGCCTTGATTGGAGGCATAAATCATATTATTAACATAAGTAATACCATTGGGAGTATCCTCATAAACAATTGCTTTTTGCATCCTATCCTCATAATCGGCTATAACGTTGTTGGCCAGGAAAACATTTTGTGGCGGCAAGCTCAGTTCATCGCTTACCCCCGCACCTATTGTAATGCCATATTTACAATTTACAATGGTATTGTTCACCACCGTCGGGTTTTTCACTTGAAAATAACGGTTAAGAGGTGAATCAGGCACTCCGTTGGTTAATGAAATAGGCGAGCGGAATCCATCGCTAGTTAAATCCTGGAAATAATTATTATACACTTTATGGTCTTCGCCAATAATGCGCACTCCGCCGCTTTTTTTGTCTAAATCACCAAAAAAGAAGTTCCCGTAAACCGAGCAACGGTTTCCGTGCCGCAATGTCAAAGTCCCTTCGCAATGCAAAAAGGTGTTGTACCGGTATATATTTTCGCACGATTTATTCGATATTATCTCAATCTCACCGTCGCATTCTTCAAATAAGTTATGTTCTACAATGGCATACGAATCTTTCATGCTGTTGGTACTTGTTCCTATGCGGATGGTTTCTGCTCCATTGTCGCCCAATTCGGGGATATCGGCAAAATAATTATTATTTATGCGGTGATAATTGGCTGTTTCGCCAATCCAGATTACCAGAAGTGCACCGGCATGGTTTTTCCCTATAAAGGAGCAATGGTCGACCTGGTTGCTTACCCCATAAATCGAGACCCATTTGTATTCTTCGGACGGATCCCAGGGGTTATAATTAATGATGGCCGAATTGGTTAACCGGCTGTTGTTGGCCACCGACGAGCTTGAAGTACGAAATGCCACGACAGGGTCGCCTTCTAATTCGCCATCCTGAAAAATCAGGCCATCTACGATGAGATATTCACCAGCCATTTCAAGTCTCGAAAATCCGGTTAATATCACTTCACCTGGAGTTTCGGCTTTAAGTGTAATCGGATTATTTTCTGTTCCGTTCCCTTTCAGGGTTATTTCCTGATTAGACCAGGTGCCATTAGTCATGGTTACCACATCGCCTGCAGATAAGGAGATATTATTCAGTTCATTAGCCGAGCTAATGGTATACTCTTCGGCGCTGAGCTTTGAAAACCAGAACAATCCGCCAACGACAAACAACAACGCTAATTTTTTAAAATTATAGTTCCACATAATGTTTCTTAAAACCAACAAACAACTCTAACAAGCTACATTTCTTCAGCATAAAAAAAGAACGGAACGATATTTCAGATTCGAGAATTATATCATTCCTTTCTGTTACTTTCATTTAAAGCTTAGGAGCAGCCAACTGATTTCAAAAGAAAACCAATTGGCTGTACTCCTGTATATTATCCTCTAAAAAGAGTCTAAATTATTATTCTTTTAGTCTACAATAACCTTGGTAACAGCACCATCAACACTTAGTAAATAGATACCGCTGTTAAGATTTAAATTAACACTTTCGATGTAACCGATATTTGTTTTACTGAACAATACCTGACCTGAAAGTGAAAAAAGTTGAATAGTTGCACCTTCTGCATTTTTAATAGTAAAGCTACCGCTAGTTGGATTCGGATACACATTAAAGTCAACTTTGTCAAGGGTGCTGATTCCGGTTGGATTCTCCTCTCCCCAAACGGACAATTCAGAAATAGTTAGCCATCCTGACGCTGCAGTAGGATCGGTCTCGGTTACTCCTGTATTTCCGTAGAAAATAAACTTAATGGTATCAGTAGTGACAGTACTTGGTAAAGCGAACGACATTAAAGAATTAGCTGAAGCCTGAACTTCAGATAGTTGTGGTTCTAAAATTTCCACATACTCAGAACCATTCCAGTAGTCGACGCTGAAAGATGTTAAACGCGCATCATTCTTATATTCCATTATTTTCACCATAACTACTTCTGAACCTGTTGGCACAGCAACCTTAATCCACTCCGATGCACCATTTACGATACTGGCTTCATACACCCATGCTGTAGAATCGTATCCATCGATAGCATATTCTGCTTCTTTATATGCGCCATCTTTAAACTGTTCAGATGAAGCAATGGCAGATAAAGCTTCGATTTGCACTGCCTGACCATCTTGAGTAATGGTTAACTCGTCCATTAATTCGTCGCCAATAATACCGTAGATAGTACCGGTACGAGGAGCGGCTCCTGTATTTTCTTCGGCAGTAATTGTAATGGAAGCAACTCCGCTATCGCCAGCAACAGGACTAATACTGAGCCAGGTGTCAACACTTGCAAGAGTCCATGCAGCATTTGCCTCAAGGCCGGTTACAATAGTCTCACCAGCCTGATCTACTTCAATACTGGCTTCATCGAAAGTTAAGATATCCGGTACTACTACTACGCCACCTTCCAATGGGTCGAGAACTAAAGTACTTGGATAGTCAGAATTTTCGTAGGGCGCATAAGCACCTGTTTCATCTCTAATAATCCAATCAATTAAAGCAGCATAACTTTTACCAGAGTTAGAGTCACCAATGGTATATTTATTACTGCTACTAGTAGTTGTGGTATAACCTTCTGCCATAAATTCATCATTTAACCATACTCTGGTATAACCGGTAGTGTCGGTTCCCTCAACGTGACGCTGGAAAGTAACACGATAAATATTATAGTCCATAGCAGTCACCCCATCAGGGAAATCAACAGTTACACCTGCTTTTTCAATATTAATGCGGTCGTCACCATACACGCGAACTTTGTCGCGGAAACCACCAGCAGCTACTTCCAATTCGCCTACACTGGAAGAATCGGCGGTAATCCCGCTCATACGAAATACTACTGTAAAACCGGCATCAGGGTCCAGGTCAGTAAGGTGATTATTACTCCAATACCACTTATCAGCAACTCCTGAACGGATATCTAAAATTTTATTTCCAGCATTTAATGTATCATCTATAATTACTGATGTACCAATGGTGTTAGAACTACCGGCACTAAAACCAGCATCTTCGGGAGTTTCTGAGGCATCATAAATATCCCAGTTATCTCCATTTACATCCTCTGCCAATGGATCAAGAATTAATTCGGAAGGATAGTCCTCTCCTTCACCAGGAGCGTAGGCATCTGCATTATCCCAAATAATCCAGTCATACTCAACGCCGTAATCTGCTCCACTATTAGAGTCTCCAATTACAAAGCGAGAATCGGCATCGCTTGATGTTGTTGATGCAGTCGCTGACGAATCGGCTAAAACGTCATTGATCCAAACCTTAGTAATACCATCTTTGAAAGTTATTCTATAGATATTAAATTCATAAGAATCATGGCCATCCGGGTATGCCTTGAGCTCTTTAGAATTAGCTTTCTCAATATCCAAACCCTTTTCAGGATAAAATCTCACTTTGTCTCTGATTTCGCCATCTTTCACTTCTACTTCCATAAAATTACTGTACGTTGAGTCCGCACTGAATTTATAGGCTCTGGCACGCATTACAACAGTAAAAGCTTGTTTTGTTCCACCTCCAGATACTTTAGAATCAAATTTGGGAGCTTCAAGTGTATTTTTATCTGCTGTCCCAGAAATAAACTGAAGAATTTTGTTTCCAGAGTTTTCAGTGTCATCTACCAATGAAATGATTGCTTCGCTACCAGCACCATTTTTCACATTCCAATCTACATCTCCAGGCAAAGCAGAGGCATCATACATTGTCCACTGGGCCGAAGCCGATGCAACTAATGCAAAAAATGCAATAACTGCAACCATTCGTTTAATTCTAATTAAATCTTTCATAATGTAAAATTTTAGTCAATACTCATTAAATTTTAGTTTATTAATTTTAATATGTCCAGCTCCATAAAGAACTGCTTTAGATCGTTTTGCATAATATTTTTATACTCTTCAGAGAAACCGCCATGTTTTCCATTTGGCACCGTTCTGAAAAAGTATTTTACACCAGCTGATTTTAAGGCTTCCTCTAATAGTACAGATTGTTGGTAATCAACCGTTGGGTCGGCATCGCCGTGTATAATGTAAGTTGGAGGTGTATTTTCATTAATTAGATGGATTGGCGAAATGGACTTCACGAAATTCTCATCAGCTGCTTTGTCGCCTAACCACTCTTGCAACGACTTGTAATGCATAAATTGTACTAAATCGGCAGGCCCGTAATTATCCAATACCGCAGCAACCTTAAAATCAGCCGCCATAAACATACACTTATCAAAAGAGCTTGATTTGCCTAAATAGCCGGCAGTAAGGGCTAAATGCGCTCCGGCAGAGCCACCACAGATAATGATTTTATGAGGATCGATATTCAAGCGTTCAGCATTGTTGGCAATGTAATGCAATACACAACGTACATCTTCTAAAGCGGCCGGTGCCTTTGCCTGCGGTGTCATACGATATTCCATATTAGCCACAGCCATTTTATTATCAAAATAGAAATTGAAGCCTGTTTGGCTCTCCTTTTCACCATGATTCCAACCACCGCCATGTATGTTAAGCAATACCGGAACAGGTTGCTCAGCCTTCTCGGGGTAATAAATATCCACACGGTTCTGCACAATGTTGGCATTGGAATAAATAGCATCCAGTTCGGCTGCATAGCCATCAGGCACACTAACGGTTTTGTGCACTTTAAAGCTAAGAGAAGCTTTTTCGTTTGCAACACCCAAGTCGGAAACAAAAGCGCCCTGAGGTATATTCAAGGTGTATTGTTTATGCGATTTGCCCGCACTTACCTTTACCTGAATGCTTGCAATATTACCTTGTACTCTCACCTTCGCAGGTGCTATCGTTTCACCATTAAGGGTAATTGGTTTTTCTCCCAGGGTCATTATTTTATTAAATTCCAGGAATATCTTTCGGGTAAGGTTTCCATAAACCAACTCATCCTGGGCAGGCGCCGAAGCAGTCAGCATCAAACTATTGAGCGCTGTCATGGTGCGCATTTTTATTTGATAAATATTCAGCGAACTGGTAGTGTTATTGCGAATACGCAGTTTGGCACTTTCCTTATTCACAGGAATCGTGTAAACCTGTTCTTCTTTAGTTGTGGCAAAAATACCTAAGGACAGCCATTTGCGGCCCTCTTTAATCAATACTTCAAACGACTTTGCATCAGATCCGGTGGCGGCATGAATTTCAATTTCACCCACATCGCTTAATTCCGGAAAATCGATCCGTCCCATTTCACTGTCCTTGTCTAAAACAATACGATTGTAATGTTTACCGCCCTGCACGCAAGTAAGTGAGCTTTTATTCAGTACTCCACTGTAAATCCAAAAACCATTGGCTTCGAAGGTAGGATAATCGCCACTTTCAGGTCGCTCAGAAACTACTTCTCCCCAGGTGCCATCATTAAAATTTGTGACTAAACCAGTTAGTTTAGCCTGACGGGCAATGGTTGCAGCATCGGTTCTGAATATTTTTACCTGATAAACAGACAGTGAACTACCTGTATTATTAGCTATGCGCAACTTTGCTTTTTCTTTGTAAACCGCATAGGTATAAACGCGTTCATTTTTACCCGAACTGAATGTTCCAATTGTTATCCATCGGTTCCCATCGTATTCTTGCAACACAAAGGAGCGATCGTCACTACCGGTAGCAGCATGGATTTCCACATCGCCAACCATTTCCACTTCAGGAATTTCGAAGTAAGCTCCCGTTTTATCTTTATCCAGGATGATACGTCCGGAGTGGATATAATTTTCATCGTTAGCACAAGCCACTTTTCCCGAAGCCAGATATGCTTTATTCAAAACAAACCCGTTTAGCTCTGAAGATGGGTAATCGCCACTCTCCGGTTTTTTAGATGTTGGCCTGCCCCAGGTACCATCGGCAAAGTTGGTAATTAACGGACGTTGATTTTCGTATCCGGCAATCACATCGTCACTCACCACAGTTGTTTTTACTTGCCAAATAAAAAGCGAGCTCCCAGTATTATTTGCAATTCGTAATTGTGCCTTGCCCAAATGTACAGGAATAAGATATACACTATCGCGATCCTTCACCGTTGAGTAGGTGCCAATAGTTTCCCATACACGCCCTAAGCGTTGCTCTACAACAAAGGACTTATCATCAGAGCCGGTTGAAGCGTGGATTTCTAAAATCCCGACATTGGATAGTTCTGGCAACATAAGGTAAGCACGCTGTGTATTTTTATCCAAAACAATACGATTTGTGTGTTTCCCTCCTTTTGCACATTTCATAGTTCCCGAATTCAATACACCTTTACGCACTGTAAAGCCGTTCACCTCAAACGA
This sequence comes from Draconibacterium sp., assembly GCA_041583785.1. Taxonomy (GTDB): domain Bacteria; phylum Bacteroidota; class Bacteroidia; order Bacteroidales; family Prolixibacteraceae; genus Draconibacterium. The sequence goes on from JBFHFE010000045.1 coordinate 8,722, forward strand.
GGGAAATTCGCCACTTTCCGGACGTTCACTAACCACGTCTCCCCATGTTCCATCAGAAAAGTCAGTAGCAACAGGATTTTGAGCGCTAAGTCTTAGAGTAAAAAGCAGCACCAACAGCACTAAACCTACTTTCGTAGATTTAGTTTGCTGTTTCGTATTCATATTTATTGTTTGTTTTAACATACATGTCAATATAAATATCGGGGAAGCTTAAAAAGCACCGAAGTAGGCGTTAAACTTAATTGATGCTTCAGTACTATCATCATTCAAATTAACTTCAACCACTTCCATAGCACCCGTATATTCTACCTCCGATAAATCATCGTTGTATTGTTGGAAAAGAATAACATCACCTTCCTCAAAAGAGAATAAGAAGTGATTGGTTTGTACATAGCTTAGTGAGGCATCACCAATTCCCAATTCGGCGAGCACTGCACTATTCAATTCTTCCAAAGTTTTATTCTTAACCTTATCAATCAAATCACTTTCATCAGCATCAGAGGCATTTAATGTTTTCAGACGCATGGTATTTGGTGTTTTTTCGGTAGCTAACGCTATTCCACCACAAGAGAAATTATTAATCTGTTCTCCGGTATTATCTTGAGCATTTATACGTACCTGACCACTATTTACGGTAATAAAGAAGTGAACATTTTCTTTGTTTTCTTCCCACTCACAAGGCGAATAGAATTCACCAATACTGGCATTAAAGAAGGTAGAACCAGTTGTTGCCGAGCCATTGCTTTTAGCACTGTACATGGTTTTATCGGACCAGTAAGCCAATGTTGCTACCTGCACCTGGAAAGATTCTGCAGCTAATATCTTATTGCCATAATAGTAAAGGTATACATCTACCGTTGTGGTTACATTAAATTTGGGCACAAGAACGGTAAGGGTGGTATCTCCCTGAGCTAATATAGTTCCTTTGGCATCACCAAACATTACACTATCAATCAGATATAAGTCATCGCCACTAATAACAATTTCTGTACTATCAGGAGATTCTGCAGGACAGTTGGTAATGGTAGGAGGCACAATCTCTATCTCGAACTGAGAACCTGAAGCCACTTCTGCTTCACCATTTTCAGTAGGATAAGTTAGGATAATATTAGCTGTTAACGCTTTATAAAATGGCACAAGCACCTCCAGAAATTCATCTTGCTGAGTTATAATAGTAGCTTGCGCCGTATCGAATGCAACGGTAGTTACCACATCCAGATTCTCACCTTCTATTACAATGGTTTCATAGGCCTTGGAAGAGGCAGGAAAATCATTAATAACAGGCACCGAATACACTTTTGTAAAAGTGGTAGAAGAAGTAGAAGAGCCCGCTCCGTTAGCAACAAAAATAGAACCACTTCTAGATTCTGAGCCAACCGTAACCACCATACTGCTCGAATTAATCAGGTACTTTATAGTAGCTGCTCCTCCCCCGATAGTTACACTATCAACCGTTTGAAGGTTTTCTCCCTCAATACTAATTTCGTCTCCAACACGACCGGAAGTAGGTGAAAAGCTGCTGATAACAGGAGCATTTTCCACTTCTACATCATATTTTAGTTCTTCGTTACAAGCGAATAGGGATAAAACTAATAATGCTATTGGTACTAATATTTTTATATTTTTCATCTGTCTTATTTTTTTCTAAGTCAACTTGAATTGCCTTTTAAAGCTTTTCTAATAACCAGGATTCTGAGCGGCATCCGTATCTACAGACAAAACACTATAGGGAATCGGTAATAACATTTGCCATTCATCTACTGTTCTATCGGACATATAAATAGCATAACTATCATCGGTATAGGCAGAAACCAGATCACCCCCCGAATCATAAATCAATTCATTTTCGAAGTGTTCATTCATCACAGTAATAAAACGATTCGTTCTAACTAAATCGAAGAAACGATGATTTTCCATTGCAAATTCCAGGCGACGCTCATCTTCAATGGCAAACTGGCAATTTAAGGCATCGGGAATATCGCCTGAGGTAAAAGCATCAAGACCAGCTCGTTGACGAGTATAATTCAGATAAGGCAATGCGGCATTCACACCATCCAGTTCCAGCTTAATTTCAGCCAGCATAAGGTAAACATCAGCAAAGCGCAATACCGGCCAATCGTTTTCAGCATCGTACTCGGTTGAAACAGATGAAAAATACTTTAAAACCCAGTTTCCATAGACTATAGAACCATCGTCGTCGATATAATTATTAGTTAAGGTAACATCCTTACGTTGGTCGCCGCTCTCATAAGCTGTGTATAAAGAATAGGTAGGACAGTTATAACCATCGCCACTGTAGCTAATATACGTTTCGGGGATACTTTTGGCTGCAAAAAAGTTAGCAAAAGGCGAACCTAAGCCATAGCCCCCTTTCAGATAAGTTACTGCAAATATTATCTCATCATTTAATTCATTGTCAACATCAAACACATCGTCGTAAGCCGACAATAAACTGTGCCCACTATTCGCTTCTACGTCTAATAACAGCGTTTCGGCCGACTCGTATTCTTCCAAAGTAAGATATACTTTAGCTAATAATGTTTTAGCGGCCCAGGTGGTAACCCGTCCTTTTTCATCCTCATCGTATGTTTCCGGCAAATTCGCTTCTGCGTCAAGCAAGTCGCTTTCTATAAGTTCATAAACATCGCCCACAGAACTGCGTTCCATCACATTAGCATCGTCGACACCAATCCGCTCTGTTACTAAAAACAAAGGACCGTAAAGTCGTACCAGATTAAAATAGTGGTAAGCACGAATGAATTTAGCCTCACCTTTGAGCTGATATTTTAAAGTAGAATCGCTTACTACTTCTATATTGTCGAGTACTGTATTGCAGTTGGCAATATTATGATAAACGGCCTCCCAGTAAGTCTCATTAATACTGTGTGTAGTTTCCACATTTAATTCATCCATAGATATAATAACCTGGCTGGAAGTAGATGTAGTATTAGGTGTGTAGATACGTGAATTATCGGAACGCGTTTCAGTTAACATCCATTCATATTCCATACACGATTGCAAACCATTATAAGCTGCGATCATGGCCATATCAATTTCGTCATCGGTAGTATAGAAACTAGACTCACTAAGCTGGTCAATAGATTCCTGTGTCAAGAAATCCTCACAAGATATTGCGAGTATTCCAATGGTTAATATGAAGATTATTTTTTTCATCATCTTATATAAATCTTAAAAGGTTAGCTCCAGACCAAAATTATACGTACGTTGAGTAGGGAAAGCACCGCGTTGGTAGCCGTCGATAAGCGGAGAGTCGTAATTTCCCGATGTTGAACGTGCCTCAATATTAATCCCTAAATAATCACTTTTAGTGTAGTACCAAAGGTTTTGGAAACTGGCATAAACGCGTAATGAGGTTAAACCCACTTTTTTAAACAGGGCTGCGTCGAATTTATACCCAACAGACAGGTCTTTTAATGCGAAATAGGTAGCATCCTGAACATTGTAATCGGTAAGAAAATGGTTAATACCATTATTTTCATAAGGAGTTTTACCATCACCCGGATTGTCCTGGTTAATCCAACGTCCTGTATTATAAGCTTTATTGTATCTTTTTGTTTCGTTATAGTAGCCATCTCCATTCCATAGCTGTCCTCCCTGAGACCCCTGAAATAAGAACGAAAGGTCGGCTCCTTTATATGTAAAACGGTTAGATATACCCCAGGTAAAGTCGGGATAAGGAGAACCAGTGGTAGTAAAGTCCTCATCATCAACAGTTCCATCACCATTCAGATCAACGGGTCTGAGTCCACCGGCAGCACAAGTGTTATGAGAAGCATTGGCATCTATTTCGTCTTGCGAAATCCATATACCATTGGTTTCGTAACCATAATACTGTATTAAAGGGTCGCCAACACGAGCGATGTACATTTCATCGCGTTCGCCTTGAGATATAAGCTCTTCAGGGCCTCCCAAATCCAATAAAATATTATCGTTATGCGCAAAATTTAGCGAAGTACTCCAGGTAAAATTTTTGGTTCTGATATTATCTGTTGTTAAGGTAAACTCAATCCCTTTATTACGTACTTTCCCTTCGTTACTCCAGGCTTCGGTATATCCCGAAATAGAATTCACGCTACGTTCGTACAACAAACTTTTGGTAATAGAATAGTAGGTATCTAAAACCAACTGGATACGTGAATCGAACAAGTACATATCGAATCCACCGTTAAACTCGTTGGTTTGCTCCCACTGCAGAGCATTGTTACCAAGCGTGGTTGAGTTATTAGCAATACCCGAAACCACTTCGCCACCTAAAGCATAATTAGCAGAAGATAACAAATCGACATTGGCGTAGTTTTCAATATTATCGGTACCTGTTACACCATAACTTGCTCTAACCTTAAACTGTTCTACCCAATCGAAAGCCGGTGCATCTTTCATAAACGATTCTTCGCTAATACGCCAGCCAACAGAAACAGAAGGGAACCATCCCCACCGGTTTTCAGAGCCGAATTTTGAACTACCATCGGTACGGATACTGGCAGAGAGTAAATATTTATCGGCATAAGCATACATTAAACGCGAGAAAAACGATGCCATCGAAGATCTTTCTTCCCATGTGCCGGTAGCAATCTCGTCATCGTCGTATTGCAATATACTACCTGCAGCATTTAATGTTGAAATATAATCGGTTGCAAAATCGATTCCATATATCCCGGATGTTTTTTCTTTAATTGTTTGAGCAGAAAAACCAAGTAAGGCATTTAAATCGTGCTTTTGAAAACGTTTTTTATACGAGAATGTATTTTCGGTTAATAAATTGATGTACAAATCGGTATTGTAAAAAGCCTCACTTGTCGATCCCAGCTTTGCTGAGCCTTCGGGATAAAATTCTTCCTGTTCCCTATATCTTACGTTAAAACCATTCGAAGTTTTAAAGTTCAAGTTATCAAAAATCTCAACCTCTACGTACATAGAACTTTGCAGGCGGTATTCATCTCTAGATTCCCATTCTTGCTCCATGCGCATTAGAGGGTTATTGTTACTTGTATTAAAAAGACTAACATTCTCTGTTCTGTCCAGTCCTGAAATTGGATCCACCCCCGAATAATCACGCGAATTAAAATCATATCCATGAGCCCAGTCACCTTCGTCTTGCCCTGTAATTGCTGCTGTTTGTGCCGTATGACGCACCGGCATAAATGATGGGATTCGGTAAAAATCGGTAAAGGTTACGGTTGGGCGATCGCGTTTAGCGTAGCCTGCGGTCATGCTAGTTCCTAACTTTACACGCTCAGATAATTTTACATCTAATTTAGAACGAAGGTTAAATTTATCGTACTGATTATCTTTCATAATCCCCTGGTCGGTTAAGTACGATGTAGAGATATAATATTTTACTTCTTCTTTTCCACCGGAAACACTAAAACTTGTTTTCTGGAAAAAAGCATCATGCAGAGCTTTTTCCTGCCAGTCGGTACTGTTTTCGATGGTTGACATACCAAAGGCAATATCCTGAAGCTGTGTTTGCCCCAAAAGAATATACTCATCGGTTTTCATGTCAACGTATTCCTGTCTGGTCATTACAGGATGCAGTTCGTGGTATCCTTTAATACCGAAGGATGTTTTAATCGAATATTTTGGTTTTTTAATAGAACCCGACTTTGTTGTAACCAGAATAACACCATTAGCAGCGCGTGAACCATAAATAGCTGATGATGCCGCATCTTTTAATACTTCTATACTGGCAATATCTTCGGCATCAACTACGCCTAGACCATCATCAATTGGGAAACCATCGACAATGATTAAAGGTTGAGAACTTGCACTGATAGACCCAACACCACGAATATTTATTTCCGACTCTACCCCAACCTCGGAGGTTGTATTTTGAATCTGTACTCCGGCTACACGTCCCTGTAATAATTGATCGGAGCGCGATGTTGGTATGTTTTCAAGTCCCTGCGTTTCCATTTTTGAGATGGAACCTGTTAGGTGACTTTTCTTTTGTGTATCGTAACCAACAACAACAAATTCATCTAAAACCTGTAGATCTTCTTTTAGGATAATAGTAATCGTGCTACCCACTTTCGCTTCAATAACCTGAGAAATAAATCCTATAAATGATGCATTAAATTTCACAACATCACCAACAGCCTTATCTACTTGTATTGAGAACTCGCCATCGACATTAGTATAACCACCTTTTGTTGTGCCTATAATTGCCAATGTCACCCCTGGAAGAGGTTCACCGTTCTCATCAGTAACAGTACCGGTGACCAGCCCCTTTGTTTGAGCCATTATCGCGACATTTGTGCAAAACATTAAAATAATGACAATAATAATTTGTTTTAATCCTTTCATAACTCTTAGTTAAATACGGTTCTATTAGTATAGGGAGTTAGTTTTTTACATAGAATCTTTAAATAATATACAGCCGCTTTACTGCTATAAATTATATGGTATCTTAAAGTATTAAATTCTTAAATTCAGGTAACCCAAAACCTGAGAGGTTTTAGCTGTTACAAATTGAGTATCCAGTTTGCCATGCAACGAGAAATCTTCTGCTAAGGTTTCAACTTGTTTATGGGCAAACACCGGTATTAAGGCTGTTAATTTTTTAAAACACGCTCTAAAACCACGCAAAACCTTATATCGGTATCCATCTGTATTAATACTACGCCATACTTCTGCAGGAGTATTACAAACGTAGGTGCACGTTAAGTTTAATTTGATTTTCATCTTATTCATATTATCTGTTAATTACACTATAAGATGGAAGGAGTTCCGCTGATTCGGAGCATATTTCATTTTTTGCTAAACTATTTTGGTACTTAAATACAATCTAAAAGTTAACAGCCGAATACAATAATCCAATATGTCAGAAATTATTATGTACCCGGCTGTTGAAACTAAACTATCTAAACAGCAGGCTGTAGAAACTACAGACAACGGTTAATACCAATCAGTAACAAAAGTTGATTCATCAGCGGCAAAATTGACCACCAAATCGGCAACTTTCCACTTCGCCTTTTAAATACCTAAAGCCTGACCACCACCAATTTGGATTGTTTCAGCGGTAATAAAAGAGGCAGCATCGCTTAATAAGAAAGAAATTACACCCGACACTTCTTCCGGCTTACCTAATCGACCTAACAACACACTGTTTTTCCAAGAAGCAAAAACCTCTGGTTTAGTTGCTTTAATTTGAGCGTGGAAAGGCGTATCGATAGTACCCGGCGATACAGCATTTACTCTAATGCCATATTCTGCTAAGTCTTTAGCCAAGGCACGAGTAATTGATTGCACGCCACCTTTGGAAGCTGAATAAATACCTGCACCTGGTCCTGCTCCATTCCAGGCTGCATTCGAAGTATAATTGATAATAGATGCATTTTCACCCTTTTTAAGGAAAGGGATGGCTGCTCTTGAAGCGTAAAAAACCGAGTCTAAGTTAAGAGCCATAACAAACTTGTATTGCTCATCAGTCATTTCTTCGAAACGGGCTCTTACGCCTATACCTCCGGTATTGTTAATCAGAGCATCGATTTTCCCATACTTTTCACCAATTTTTTTAAAATTTTCTGTTACCGCTGCCGAGTCTGTCATGTCAAAGCCATAGTACTCAGCAGTAATTCCTTCAGCCTCTAACTCTTTTACTCTTTTAGCACCGGCTTCGTCTTCAATACCGTTTAAAACAACAGTATAACCATCTTTACCTAATTGTTTTGCCACGGCATAACCAATACCTCCTGTTGCACCAGTAATAACTGCTACTTTTCCTTTTAAACTCATGATACTTTATTTTTAGTTTTTTTATATATAAGCTTTTCGTTCATTATCAACCTTTTGATTCTTTCAGAGAAAAAATCCTTTTGGCTATTGTTTTAACTTTGTTCTACTGGTTTTATATTACGTGCAAAGAAATAAATCGCTCCTAAACCAAGCGGAACAAATACACCAATGGCAACAAATATTGGATTGTAACCAAATGCATCTACCACTCTAGGTACAAGGAAGTTCATTATAATAACTGAAAATACACCAACCATTCCACCTAATCCGGCTAAAGAACCGACTGATTTTCCACTAAAGAAATCGCTTGGCAAGGTTTGAACATTACCAATAGCAAATTGAAAACCAAACAATACAAAGAATACAATAGACACAAATACGATGGCAGTATTACCAAACAAAATGGTTGCAACCAGCCCCAGGAACATAATAATTCCTCCAATTAGAATTGTCGTTTTACGTCCTTTATTAATAGAATTTGTTTTTGTAATTATACGGCCCGAAACCCATCCTCCGGCGATACTACCTATAGCAGCACCAACATAAGGAAACCATGCAAACATACCTACCTGTTTCACATCAAAACCGTAAACGTCAAATAAATAAATCGGCATCCAGCCAACAAACAACCACCAAATTGGCTCTAAAAAGAAACGCGCTACAACAATTGACCACGATTCGCGGTAACTAAGAATTTCCATTAAACTCTTTCCTTTTGTATTTTCGGTATCCTTTTGGTCAGCTGCACTCTGCCCACTCAAAATATAATCACGTTCCTCCCTGGTCATCCAAGGGTGTTTTTTAGGACCTGCTTTATTAATCAGCAGCCACGGAATAATCCAAATTATACCAAAAGAACCAACAACCATAAATGTGGTTCTCCATCCGTAAGCCACAAACAGAGTTGCAATAAATATAGGGGCTATAACCGATCCAATAGAAGCACCTGCATTAAAAAGCCCCTGAGCAATGGCGCGTTCTTTTATCGGAAACCACTCGGCATTACTCTTCACCGCACCGGGCCAGTTACCTGCTTCAGAAAATCCTAACAAACTACGGAATATACTAATTGATAGAAATCCACGAACTGTAGAATGTAAGAAAGAAGAAAGGCCCCAAATTCCGATAGATAAAACATAGCCAATACGTGTACCTACTTTATCAAATATTTTACCGGTGAACAACTGCCCTAAGGCATAAAATACCATAAAGATATTCAAGATGTTTCCGTAGTCATCTTTCGTTAAATCTAATGACTGAGCAATAGAGCCTTCTACATTTTCGTTACCCCACATAATTGAAAGGGCACTTCTGTCGATATAGTTAATTACCGTTGCCAAAAAAATCAGCCCAATAATTACCCAACGCAATCCTTTAACTTTCATATTTTTTATTTCTATTTTTTATCTCCGAAGTAAGAAACTGCATTTCCATCAAGAAAATCCTGACGCACCGGGCTAAACACATCGATTAAAACCCCTTCTTCCAGGCAAACTGCACTGTGCAACAGGTTTGGTTCGATATACACACCTTCTCCGGCTTCAACCAGGCTTTTTACGCCATTGATTACAAACTCGAATTTGCCTTTGTGACAAAAAGTTGCCTGAGTATGAAAATGTTGGTGAGGAGCACCTTCTGCACCTTTTTCAAACTTTACTTTCACCATCATAATCTGGTTATCCCATCCCAGGAACTGGCGTGAAACACCGCCACCAAGGTTTTCCCAATTTTCACTGTTTTTTAGAAATTTTTCGCTTGCCATAATCTGTTATTTTAATCTGTTATTATTTTATAATTGCCTTCCCAAGTCACCGATTTTCCATTCACAGCCATCGCATTTTTTGCAGAGCCGGCAAATTTTAAATCAAGCATGAGTTGTATTGTTTTTTCGTTTTTTAATTCAAGCAAAACAGCCACTTTTTCGTCATCACCTTCAACGAGTTTCATATTTTTCACCGAACCTTCTGAATCCAAAATAGCTTCGCTTACAGGGTTGTAATTCCCATGCATTTCGTATACTGTAAGCAACTTTTTGTTTTTTGATTTTGGAAAGCGAAACAGCATTCCCATTTGCTTGCGCAGGTTGTAATTCGGGTCGTTGGCGCCCAGGCGAGTTACAAAAAATTCAGTATCCGAATCGGCCAATGTAGTTAGGGTGTAAAAGCCCCTGTCTTTCATCCAGGTAATTCTTGCAGTGGAAGGAAGCTTGTTTGCTTTGGCATCGACAATTAAATGCTGATATCCGTTATTTTTGCCTAATATTTTATAATCTGTCAACCTCGAATATTCGAAATTGGCATCCAAAATTTGTCCATTAAAATAAACCGGCAAATCGTACTGCCCGCTTTTTTCGTTTTTAATGTTGAAAAGATCGATTAAATAAGTTCTGTTTTCCAGTTCAAGCAAAACCAGGGTACGGTTCAGGCTTGCACCTTCGTAACAATTGTCGTCGGTGGCCGAAACCACCTGTAGGGTTGGATTTTCAAGATCGGCAAAAATCAATTTTGGATTGCTTGCTTCGGCAGCGTTTAAATCGCCTTTGAAATTACTTTCCTGATTTATTGCCAAGGTATTATGGGCAATGGTTTGATTAGCCCAGGTTTTATTTTCGGGCAGATACCTTCCGCCTTCTTTGGCCACAACATTTAAAAAACGAGCTGCTCCATAGTCGGGCACCACCTCGTTTCCTTTGTCAAAAAGATTAATACTTAACCTGTCGAAATGACCGTGGCCCATCCCCTGCGATGCAAATTTAAACAGCACCGAGGTTTGGTTTTCGCTGTCGCCCAAACGCATAAGAGCTAAACCTCCTTTATCGCCGTTTGCTCCGTCATGAATAATCATTGAATGGCGAACAAAGGGTTTGGTTTTACCATCTTCAATTGCTTTTGCAACCGCCAGTCCGGAAGCACTTAACATTACCTGCCCCTTTTCTTCCACCACATCAAGCAGTGTTGCGTCTTCGTTTAAGGCATATACAATATTGGTTCCAAAAACCAATTCAGGAGTTAACCACGATTTTTCTTTTATTACATCGTTGATAGGATAAAATTTTCCATCGGAATTGGTTAACTGCACCAGAGTGGTTACAGCTTTTAAAAGCACCCCATCTTTGTAATCAAATATTTTTAATTCGGGCATATTATTCTCTAATGCCTGCGCAAAAACAATAAATGGCAATAATGCAAAACGTTGGTAATAGGGCCCTTCGGCATAATAACCATCGGGCGAGAACAGTTCCTCAATTTGTTTCAGGAAACCTCCCGAACCATCTAACTTTGTTGAATACAGTGCTTCTTGCACCATTAGCGAATCGCCCAAAACCATTCCAGTCATTCCTACTCCGGCAACAGCCCAGGTTCCGTGGTTGTGTACACGGTCGAACGAATACTTGTCTTCAACAGTAAAAAACTCAACTACTTTTTTAAAGAGATTATCTTCGATATTTGCCCGTTCTTCTGCCGAAAGAAAATCGTGAATACAATCGTAAGCCTGAATCGTGTAAACCAACCACATCGATTCGTTTAACCCCTGCCAAAAGAGCTTCCCGGGGGCCTGATTCTTTTGCATTGGGTGAATCCCCAGCGTTGGATAAAGTTTGGCATATTCGTTAAGCATATCGCGAACAAAGGCAGCATATTTTTCATCCCTGGTTAGCTGATATACAACTCCGGCATTGTACATTTCAATGTAATTCTGCTTGTGCTTTTCGTGCGTATACCCACCACCCGGGTCTTTCGGGAAAGGCACCACAATTCCGGACTCAATTCCTTTGTCAGCAACTGTTTTTGCTTCTTCAAACGATGTTTTCAATAAGGGATATTTTTCCAAGCCATCGACAATGGCAGGCACTGCTGATTTTTGAAGGATTAACTTTGGAAAACCATTGTTGCTTGTGCTTTCAACTTTTTCTTGCTGACATGCGATTAAAAGTACAAGTAGCAATAGATTTAAATATGTGATTGTTTTATACATTGTGGTTATTTACAGAACAGTTATACATATACTATGCATTACACAGATTGATTATTGAACCCTTTCGAGGTACTTCGAAGAACGTGAATAATTAGTTTGAAAAGGAAGGAGCCGGAACATTGGCTCCTTCTGCTTTAAACTAAACTTTCTAAACTATGACTAAATTTACATAACCCTAATTAATTAACCAGGTTAGGATTAACTTCTGTTTCATCTTCTGGGAATGGAGTATCATAATCCTCAGAAGAATCCCAATATGGTTTCTCACCTTCGTAACCAGAAGCGCTAAATACTTCATCTCCCAGCTGTCTTCTTTTAATGTCGTACCATCTTTTACACTCAAAGGCCAGTTCTATTCTACGTTCCTCAAGAACATCGTCAGCCGTAAGCGTTCCGGTAAGATCCATTGGATAATCACTGGCAGCAATCGTTTCTTCAGTATAACCTCCATTGGTTGAATCACCACCTTTTCGTGCTCTGGCTCTTACCTGGTTAACATATTTTAATGCTGATGTATTGTCACCTAATTCTACTGCGGCTTCAGCAGCAATTAACAATACTTCGGCATAACGCAACATTGAGTAATTATGACTTGTTGCTCTTTTATTACTTTTGGCATACTCGCCAGGATAACGTGTATATTTTGCAATATATGGCCAATCTGCAGCGTCTTCATGGCCGCTTATTGTAAAATTAGTATAATCAACTGTTACACCGCCAATTGTACATTCGGTCTGGAAACATACTCTTGTTCTGTAATCGAGAGTATCAAATGATTGATATACAGCATAAGATGGAACGGCAACCGACCATCCGCTATCATCATCATCGCCACGAATACCTGTCATAGGCGCAGTTTGATCATATGCATTGTCATCTGCTTCGTAATTATTATAATCCAATGCAAAAATCGGCTCATTCGAATTATCAATTTTATCGGCATTAAATAAGGTTTGATAATCATCATCTAATTCCAAATCATAAGAGCCAGCATTGTTAATTACTTCTTCAGCTTTATCGAAAGCCATTTGCCAATAGTCACTTCCTGAGTCATTTCCGGCCATCGTTAAATACACCAATGCCAAATAAGAGCTGGCAGCAGCTTTCGAAGGGACTGCTCTGGAATCTACAGTTTCCGGCAACCAGGTTTCGGCGTACTCTAAATCGGAAATAATATTTGCATACACATCGTCTTCAGAGGTGAGCTCAACGGTCATTGCTGCTTCAGTATCAGTAATTGGCGCATCGAAATAAGGGATATCCCCAAATAATCTAACCAGGTGGAAATAATACCAGGCTCTAATAAAATAAGCTTGAGCAGTAACTGGGTTTTTAATATCATCAGCTACATCCACTTCATCGGCACCTGAGATTGCCGTATTTGCTGCGGAAATCCCTAACCAGATTCTTTTCCAGGGGTCATACACCATTTCATTATTTGTAGTAATGGTATGTTCATTCATCTCTACCCTTCTTGTTTGGCTCGATTGAAGGTCGACCATATCAGAACGCAACATAAGTGCGATTGAAAGTTTCCTTCCCCAAATTTCTTCGTTAATTGCATGAGCTAAAGCACCATCTACTGCAGTTTGAATATCTGTTGTACTTTCAAAGAAACCATCGGGAGATAATAAGCTTACCGGACTTTCTTCCAAATCCGAGCATCTAACTATTGACAATCCTATCAACAATAAGAATATATATCTAATATTTTTCATTTTTTATATGCTTTTAAAATCCTTATTAAAATGTTAAATTAAGACTGAAACTTACAGAACGTGTTGTTGGGTAATTACCAAAATCGAAACCACGAACAACATTGCTCGAAGTATCATTATTACCACTTGATCCATAATAGTTTACTTCAGGATCCAGACCCGAATACTTAGTCCATGTTAGTAAATTTTGTGCACTAACAGACAAACGCGCTTTTTTGATATTGAATTTACTAGTGATTTCTGCAGGTAAATTATAACCTAACGACACGTTTTTTAACCGAACATAACTACCATCTTCTACAAAGCGAGATGACATTTCTCTATAACTGCCATTTCCAACTCTTGGATCGTCAGTATCTGTATTGGATTCTGTCCAGGCATTGTTAAAGTATTCGTAAGTTGTATTGGCATCGCCGTTGTACAACTGTACGTTTGTCATATTAAAAATTTCACCACCATGAGAACCTTGTAAGAAAATACTTAAGTCCCAGTTTTTGTAGGTAAAATTATTGGTCAATCCCCATGTAAAATCAGGGTTAGGATTACCTATAATAGTTTGATCATCTTCACCAATACTTCCATCACCATCCAGGTCGTAGAACAATGGCTCTCCGCCAACTTCGTCTGAAGATGTCAATAAAGCGGTGCCTTCTGGAAGATCACCACCCTGGTAAACTCCCGCATAATCATACCCCCAGAAAAGACCAACTTCTTCGCCTTCTCTTAGGATATAAGTATCGCTAACACTAAAATAGCTTGGCGCACCATTTCCAAAATAATCAGCACCATTTACCAAGGCAACTACGGTGTTTTTATTTTTCGAGAAGATAACATCAGTAGACCATCTGAAGTCGTTTTTCACAATATTCTGAGTGTACAACGACAGCTCAACTCCTTCGTTATTAACTTCACCAACATTTGTCAGGGTTTCATCATTGTAGTAACCGAAATAATCAGGGATACTATTGTCAACCATAATCAAATCTTTGGTATCGATGTTATAATAATCAAAAGTCAGGTTAATTGCTCCATCCCATAAACCAACATCTACTCCAACGTTTGTTTGGTAAGACGATTCCCATTTAAGGTCAGGATTAGCTGCCTGGTAAGGAGTAACAGCATTCACTGTTTCGCCATTACTAGAAGCATAAATACTTGCATAGCTGGCCAATGACTGGTAGGGATCAATAGAAGGGTTACCAGTTACACCATAACTAAGTCGCAATTTTAAATTCGACAGATTTTTTACATCTTTCATAAAGTCTTCGTTAATAACTTTCCAACCGAAAGCACCTGAAGGGAAAATTGCATATTTATGATTTTCGGCAAAGTTGGAAGCTCCATCTCTACGAACAGTTGCAGTAAGTAGGTACTTATCGCTAAAGTCGTAGTTTAAACGACCATACTGAGACTGAATTTCAGTTTCTTCCAAATAAATATCACTATCTCCACCATTGATTAGACTTGTAGCAGTCCATAATCCATAGTATGAAAAGGCATCAGAAATGGTACCAGTACCTTCAGAATAAATACCTTTATCGGTTGTTTTTTGATATGAATAACCTGCCATAGCTGTTAATTTACCAGGACCAAGGTCACGGGTGTAAGTCAGGTAACTTTCACTTAAAATACTTTTGTCTTTATCCTGCTCAACTATAGCCCTTCCATCAACACCACCAGAAGCGATGGTTAATGTGCTGGGAATATAAATACCTTGAAACTCATCTTCAGTGCTTAAGCCAAAGGTCGATCTAAATGTTAATTCTTTTGTAATTTCATAATTAACATAAGCATTTGCTCTAAAAGTTTCAATTTCAGTTTCATCTACCCTTTCGGAAGCAACGGCATAAGGGTTATCAACCTCATCACCAATTTGATCGTTGGTACTGTATGATCCATCTTCATTATAGATGCCTTTATCAGGGGCAAATCGCATAGCCAAAGAAATAACATCATCGCTACCTACTGTAGCAGAACCATCAGATTGGGTTGCAATACCATTCTTTTCACTCTTGCCTCCGGTTAAATTTAAACCTACACTCAGCTTATCATTTACTTGTGCATCAATGTTAGCCAAGAACGATACCCTTTCATAATCAGAATTTATAACGATTCCGTCTTGTTTAAAATAGTTGGCCGAAGCATAAGCTTTAATATTTTCAGAACCTCCGGAAACAGAGACACTGTAAGACTGTGTACTACCTGTTGTATAAATTAAATCTTGCCAATCTGTATCGTAATCACCTTGAGTATAATCTGTAGTATTCCCCTGGTTATCTCTTACACCATTTTGATAATCAGCAAAATCATCGGCATTTAATAAATCGATACTATTGGCTGTACTTTGAACTGAATAAGTTGCATTAAAATCAACCTTAATATCACCTGCAACACCTTTTTTAGTGGTTACCAAAATAACACCATTAGCTCCTTGAGAACCATAAATAGCAGTTGCCGATGCATCTTTCAAAATCTCCATAGATTTGATATCGCTGGCTTGTGGCATATTACCCCCCACAAAACCATCAACAACAATTAAAGGAGAACTACTTGCATTAATAGAAGTATTACCTCTAATCTTTATATTTATAGGAGCTCCAGGCTCCCCACCATTATTCGATTGAATATCTACACCAGCTGCACGTCCCTGAACTGCCTGCATAGCATTTAAAACAGGAAAAGCATTTAATTCATCTTCTTTAACCGATGACACAGAACCTGTTACATCGCTCTTTTTGCGAATACCATAACCTACAACAACAACTTCGTCGAGGCCGGTAACATCCGCTTTCATACTAATATCCAGATTTGTATTTCCTGAGTATTCGATCTCCTGACTTAAATATCCAATAAAGGAAACAACAACTGCTCCCGATTCGCTTTTTGCTGAAAGCGAAAAATTTCCATCAATATCGGTAATCGTACCATTGGAGGTTCCCTTTTCTACAATTGTTGCACCAATTAAGGCTTCGCTGGTTACTGCATCAATAACATTACCCGTAATTGTTACCTGGGCGTTAACTCCAATTGCAAAAACCAGAAAAACAACAAATAGACTTAAGTTTTTCTTCATTACATTTAATTTTATAGTTTTAAAAATTTGATTAATTTAATTTGATCATTTAAAAAAGAGCCTGGTGCATTCCTTATTATGAAATTTGTTACCTGCAAGTTCCTGTTCATTTTAAAGATTTACCGGCGAACTTCTAAGGGTTGACTTCTAAAGTCAGCCCTTTTTAACTACTTTAACTACTATTTTTCTCGATGTCTTGCATAGTTTCAATTTTAGTTCGGCAATCTCTTTAGAATTCGAGATTTTGTTACCTGTTTATAATTCGATTTGTTTACAATCTACTCTTCTTTACCTTTGTACGACAGGCTAAATTCAACCACATCTTTTAGGTGCTCGCGCATTGTTTCTGAAGCGCCTTCTCCGTCCTGCTTAATAATGCAATCCAGAATATATCTATGTTCGTCGTACGACTTGAAAGCTCTTCCTCCCCCGCAAACATTTAATTTTCGATAGATTTCGAGAATATCCGGGATAAGAATTAACATGAGGGATTTAATCACCATATTCTGGCTGGCTTCAGCAATTTTTAAATGAAAGTTAAAATCCTCTTTTACACCTGGCAAACTTGCGTCTATCCTTTGTTTGTACATTTCCAAAGCATCTTCCAGGTCGGCAATATTGCGCGGAGAACGACGGATTGCAGCCTGACTACAGGCATACGTTTCCATCACTACGCGGGTTTCAACCAAGTGAAAAAAATCATTTTCATTCAGCTTAATAACATCCGAGATTAATCCTTCCATGGCAGTGATATCTGCACCTGAAACTATCGTTCCACTTTGAGGTAGTGTTTTGAGAATACCGTAAAACTCAAGTTTTTTTATGGCATCGCGAACATAAGTTCTTCCTATACCAAATGTTTCAGACAGTTTTCTTTCGGAAGGCAAACGATCGCCCGTTTTGAGCTGACCGGCTACAATTGAATGACGAATTTGCTTAATAATCTTATCTACCGGACTTTCAACTTCTATGGTTTTAAAATTGTCTAAAACATCCATAGTATACACATTTACATTTAATTATCTAAACTGGTTGACCAATTGCTTTAAATTGGTTGACCAATTATAATGACAAATCTAAAAATCGCCATGGAAAAAACTGGTTTTGTCATAACCAGTGCATAACGACCTAATTTACAGATAGTTAAAGCACCATGTTTTAAAGCATGTTTTGTAATTATGATAAATAAGAGGTGAATTTTTGTTAAATCTTGGTTAAGATTTAGGTATTTCGGAGAAAAAAACTAACAGAATCAAAAAACAGAAAAGCCCGATGTTTCCACCGGGCTTGCATCCCTCCGAACCAATATTTTCAAACCACTTAAAATGAAGAATATACCATAAATAAATACAAGCAAAATACTACTTGTTACCCCTCCTTTTTAGTTTGTCGATATCAACTTTACCACATGTCGTATTAAAACCCAACTACTCAGGTTATTTTTCAATCATTTGGACATGTAATTGAAACAATAGCATCTTGATTATAAAATGCCGCATTGCATAATACGACCTTTATTGGTCATATTGCGATTATTGTTACTTCTAATTCGATTTTAGAGAATAGTTTTGAGCGACAGTAATATCACGATCTACCTGGTCTAAGTAGGCTTCCCAATGAAATAGTTTTTTACCGGTTTGAATCAAAGGTACAGGCTGATGATGCTGTTTCGTAACATCTACAAGCTGCTGGTAATTCGCTTTTGCTAAGGTAATAAGAGCCACAGCTTCCTTCTTTTTGACAGGGTCTCCCGTCAGTCGAAAAGTTTCCAATGCTACTGCGGCCCGAAGTTTATTGGCAAAATAAAAACTCTGATAACTCCAGGCTTGAATATCCATAATTTCGCATTCCAGTGTGGGGTTGTCTGTTGGTAAATCCTTTACAAGCGCCAGGGCCTGTTCTCCATTCTCTTGCAATTCATCGGCTAGTTGAAGTGGTGTAATTTTAGTCGCATCAACTGCCCCATTTTGAACGGCTTCCACATAATTGCGAACACTTAAATAGCCCGGGTCGAGCACCTTAAAATCCATCAACTCCTCCAACGACAGGAAAGGCGATTCGTTATCATTATAACCTGATTCTTTATACAGGGCAGGCACAAGCATACCCTCGGCATACAAAGTAAAATCCCAGGTATTAAAAATGTACGATGCAAAGCGTAAAGGCATGCGGCTAGCCAGTTTATAGGCTTCCACCATTTTTGTACCTGTTCCTTTGCCATAGCGTTTATCAAAATCGATAGCAAAAACAGCATCGGTGGTTTCCGGGTTGTACAACAAGCGCCCCCATTGCTTGTAATACAACCATTGGCGCTCCCAGGCATACGACCAGCTGATGTGCTCATGTCCGGGAACATGTGTGTATTCTTTGGCCGGAATGTAACACTCGGAGCCCACATAATAACCCCCCACATACGACTGTCCGTTTTGGGCAATATGCTCGCGGATAAAATCGGGTTCGCCCCAGCGCAGCATAAAAAAGTCTTCGTTCCGCATCATCCAGGTAATGGCATAATTTTTTGGTAAGGGATTCCAATAAGCATCCGATATTGAGCCTCCATGTACCTGCACCAGTTTTGGTGTTGAGTGTGCATGCGACCAGTTAAACTTTATCTCTACCCACACCGGTTTTATCACATCCAAGCTTTCAATTGCCTCACGCGTCATTTGTTCGGTAGCCCTGTCGGTTGAACCGGCATCGTTAGCTTTGGCAGTAAACGGTACTCGATGAATGAACTTAATCTTTCGGTTCGCTTCGGCCATACCAGCTGCAAAGGTTCGGGTAATCCACTCCTCGCGCTCCACAGCATTCATATCGTGCATTCCCTCTCCAAGGCTAATCCCAAGCCCGGTAAGATTTGGGTATTCATTAATCACCTGAGTCACGCATTCTTTTGTATAACGTTCAATAATGGTATCGTTATTCGAATCGAGGAAATGTTTGCCTAAATTTGAATTTGCATTTGGCGCATAATGTTCAATAAAACCTTCCGAAACAAAAATATTCCAATTTACCAGGTAGGTTTCGATACCCCGCTCTTTTGCCATTTGAAAAAGAGTGTGCCAGAAGTTTTGCCATTCCTTTAACTCCGCCTCTTCAAATTCGCAGGCTTCAGGGAAATTTGTTGGGCGCAGCATGTATGGAAATGGATGCAGCGACCACAGCGTAAGCGTGTTAAAGCGATTATCAGCCATCATATCCAGAAAACTCTCCCAATAATTAAGGTCTCTAACGGTTTCTTCGTGTAACTGCAACGACTCATTTCGGCGATACGAGCCCCAGGGGATATTAAACTTGATGGCCCGGAACGGAAAACGTGCGTTTACTGTTTTTTCAGGTACGTTTTCCAGTCCGTATATATCAATCATATCGGCTAATTCCAATAATCCATACATGGCTCCGGATTCATCAACAGCCCGAATTACAAATCCTGTGCTTGTCTTTTTCAGCTCAAATCCTTCCTTTTTAATATCCGCATCAAAAGCCAGTAGGTTTACACAGATGCCTTCTTCAGCACCTCCCTTCGCGGCATCAACCAAAACAGGCGAGTACCCGATTGTTTTTAAGGTTTGACTTAGTCTGGCAATACCAAAGGCTTGCTGACTCGAGTTCGTATTATACTTTACATTAATCGATTTTAGTTTATCACTGTTCTGAGCTTGTATGTGTAGCGCAAAACTCAAGATTGTAAAGAGTAGTAGTACTGGTTTAGTTTTCATGGTTTAGTTTAGTTTATTCTATTTAAGTTCAATACAAAATCCAACTACCAGCTCATCTTTTAATGTTTTAGGCAGTTCAATTGTTAGTCCCGTATCATTCCGTTTCCATTTAATGGATTCTTTGTTTCCCATCATTGTTACCGATGAAATTTTTTGTTCCAATAATCCTCCTTCTGCAAGAGTTGTAATTACAATATCCTGTGTTGGAGGTGCCAGCACAAAGGCGTATAGTTTACCATCCTTTGTTGTAAAACGAATATCCTGTTGTGAGAAATTCTGGTGGTTCTCGCCCTGTCGTCCATCTTTCATTTTCAGTGGGCCCTCGCCGAAGATTTCCCATGGGCGGGTGCCGTAAATTCCCTCGCCACAGGTTTTCAGAAAATCTCCAAAAGCATTGAGATAGGCAGCCTGATTCTCAGGAATAGTTCCGTCGCCACGCAAAGCTATATTCATCATCACCACCCCGTTTTTACTGATGGCATCCACGGCGTTTCCTACCATTACCGGAATACTCATTCGGTTAACTGCACCTTTGCGGTAAAACCAGCCTCCGGAAAGGTCGGTTGCCCACATCCAGGGCTCCGGCTGAATTTTATCGGAACTGCCACGCTCCAGGTTGTAGGTAAATGCCGACCTGCTTAGTTTTCCGTTCTTGCATGAAAACACAACGGTTTGCTCACCTTTATTTTCTTCCAGGTCGCGGTTGATGTACGACGAAAACAATTTTACCCCAAGACTCTTGCCGGTTTTTTCATCGGGGAAAGGAGCATCGTTATTAAACATATCGGGATCGTATTTCTCAATAATCTCCCAACAGCGGGCAAACCAGTGCTCATTCCAACTGTCCTGACTTGCATAATTCTTCGGATCGAATTCCATATTGAACAATTTAGCCTCCAGAGTGCCAGGGGTTTGGTATTTTCGTGCGGTATTAAAAAAACGTGGCGACCAGTATAGGTGTGTGGAAACCCCAAATTTAAGACCATACTTGTTTGCCGCAGCTTTCCACTCTTTCATCACATCGCGTTTGGGCCCCATGTCAACACAATTCCAGGGGTGAGAGGAATCATACATATCAAAATTATCGTGATGGCAGGCCACCGGCATAATGAAACGGGCACCGTTTTCTTTGCAATACTTTACCAGCTCCTCCGGATTCCATTTTTCAGCCTTAAAAAACGGAACCAAGTCCTCGTAGCCGAACTCTGATGGCGGCCCATAACGTTTGGCATGAAAAGCTGAAAGCGTTTCGGTCATTTCCAACTGCCCACCAGTTTCTCCATCGTTAGGGCCGTACATTCGGCGCCCGTAATGCGAGCCATCGTTGGGTCTGTTTTCATCGATTGACGAAGGAATTCCCCAGTGAAACCAGACTCCTATTTTCCCATCCTGAAACCATTGGGGGACTTTGTAATTTTCGGCCATCGACTCCCAGTCTGGTTCAATTTTCTGAGCACAAGAATTGCTGCTCAAGAAAGCCAGACAAAGGAAATAGAAAATAATGCTGTATTTGTTATAATTTTTGTTCATCGATTTAAATTTAGTTCATATCAGGTATTGCAAGTTCAGTATTTTCGAATTCGACTTTTGAGCAGTCGCTTGCCTTTATTTATTTTTTGCCTTTAACCGGTAGCAGTTGTACATTTCGAACATTGGGTTTTGAGTCGATAAAATCGGAACTTACTTCAAGTGTAAGCGTATGCATTCCAACTGTGTTGATTTCTACAGTTCCGAGAATAGATACAGAACTCATAACATTGTGTGCCATCCGTGGATTTTCCCGGCGCTCATACTCTTCGAGTTTATTCTCAACCGATTGACCGGCAACCGTAGCGTGCATACTGCCATCCGCTTTCCATTCCTGGTCTTCATTTACATTAGAAACCACAGCCACTTGGTAGGTTCCGGGTTCTATTAACCTGAAATCCCAACTCAAAGCTTGTCCTTTCTGATTAAGAGCAACAGTCAATCCCCTTGCAGGCATAATCCCTTCACCCTTTTTCATTACCGTAAATAATTTCTGTTCAATAGGACGAAGTGGCTTATTGGCAACGAACTCCTTATCGTGAATAGTAGCGCAAAAAGCATCGAGAATAACTGTGCCATCTTGTTGTTGCAGAAATGCCTGCTCCATCGCAGGTTCTCCTTCTATTTCCACAGCAATTACCGAAACGTAATTATCCGGAGCAGTTTTAGGCACATTAATAGTTATTGTATTTAATCCTGCTGCTGCATTGTATTCTGCTGACGAAGAGAGTGCATTTTCGCTGGCCAATAGAGAAACCTTAGTTACTTTATTGTTTAATCCGTAGATTTTAAAAACGCCATCTTCCGGCCAATCCACTACGTTCAGATAAAGCGTTGTTTTATCGTCATTTTTTCGTTGTGTAATTGAGCCCCAATTAAATTCGTAAGGGTAAGGACCAGCCTTGGTTCCATAAATGGCTTCACCGTTTTTTTCAAGCCACTCCCCCATTGTTTTTAACCTGATTTGCGATTCTGAAGGTATAATCCCTTTCCTGTCGGGACCAACATTCAGCAAAAAATTTCCACCATTACCCACTATTTGAACCAACATTTTAAGCATCTCCCCTGCTGATCTCCAATTGTCATCACCTGCTTTATAATGCCAATTGTGATTCATGGTTTGCGCCGATTCGAAATCCACGCCAATGTTTCCTGATGGCGACATATTATCGCCCATCGAGAGGTAGCTCACATACTTTAAAGCATCGTCGTCGCCAAAACGACTATTGCAAATTGCCCCGTAGGAATTCAGCAAGTCGACCATTTCCTGTTGGCCTAAAATGCGCTTACGATTGGCATCTCTAAAGCCCGATGAGCCATCGAACCAAAAAAGGCGCGGATGATAATTTTCGCACAGTTCCTTTATTTGTCCGTACATAAAATCCATGTATTTAGTAATATCGGCGTCGGGGTTCGGTTTAAAATGAAACCCTTTACGATTACTGTAAGCAGGATCGTATTCGGGGTGTATCCAGTCTGCAACAGAGTAGTAAAAACCGAGCTCTATTCCTGCTTCCTTACAGGCTTCGGCCAGTTCTGCAACAATATCTCTTTTAAACTCCGTCTGGTCGATAACATCCCAATCTGTTAATTTCGAATCCCATTTACAAAAACCATCGTGGTGCTTTGTGGTAAAAATAATATATTTCATGCCCGCATCTTTGGCAATTCGCACCCACTCTTTGGCATCCAAATCAACTGGGTTAAAGTTTTTTACCGATGCCTCGTATTGTTCTGTTTTATTCACCCCTTCTTCTAAATAATCTTCAGAAGTAGATGCTCCAAAATGGATAAACATTCCAAATTTCGCTTCCCGAAACCACTCCATCAATTCATGGTTTGATGCTTTGGCTTTATTTGTATTTTGAGCCGACAGAAATCCTGTCGAGAGCAACAATATGGATAGGGTTATATTTAATAATCTGTTTCTCATAATTTAGTTTCAATAAAAACATACAACAGCTACAACTCTACCAAAACCGATGAAATAATGAAACCTCGC
This sequence comes from Draconibacterium sp., assembly GCA_041583785.1. Taxonomy (GTDB): domain Bacteria; phylum Bacteroidota; class Bacteroidia; order Bacteroidales; family Prolixibacteraceae; genus Draconibacterium. Next base: position 32,491 of record JBFHFE010000045.1, read on the forward strand.
GAATCGGTTAAATTAACGTAATAAGTTTTGGCCCCTTTGGGAAGTTTTGCTGAAACGGTATTTTTCGAATCGTTAACGTTTGCCAATACTTTTTGCCATTTCCCGGGTCTTGCATGTTTATCTGTTTCTGAAGCCCTGCGATAAGTCAGTTCCTCGTTGAGGTAATAAACTGCAGCTTCAGTTATAGGCACATCCGACATATACTTTAGTTTCATATTTCTACCCGATGGCTGTTTGACAATCTGCCCCAATCCTGAATCATTGCCTTTCAGAATATGGTCGGCAAAAGCATAAATCTCAGGAACTTCATTGGGTTTCCAGCCGGGAGGGTGCCCGTGCTTCATCTCCGGGTGAATGGTCATAAATGCATGATTTGCCGTTACCTGGAAAGAATGAGAGCTTATGTTTAAGGAGAAATGAGCATCGCTATCGCCATTTACCCATAGCGTTGGCACTGTCCCCGATGCGAACTGTTTGGCCGGATCCCAAAATTTTTTCATTTCAATATATTCGGGTGTGGCATTGCCATGATCGCCAAAATGCCCCTTGGATTCGTACAAAAACCCTGCACCATAAACAGGCATTGCGCATTTTAAGCGGGAATCAATACCAGACACCAAACTGCTTAAAATTCCACCCCAGCTAATGCCTGTAATACCAATACGTTCGGCATCCACTTCGGGCAAGGATGCCAATAATGAATGTGCGATTAAAATATCGGAAACAGCATGATACATCCATTGCTCTTCCAGCGGTTTTTCAACATCTTCAAATCGTCCAACACGCGTTGGGCCACTATAATCGTGCCTGTACTTACCTTCTCCATTTTCATCGGGCACGTGTCCTTCCAGGCTCATTGAAATAGCGGCATATCCGCGCTCATTCCAAATTTTCACCCATTCATAAAACGCTTTGCCTCCTCCGCCGTGCACCAATACCATTGCAGGCACAGGTTTTTCGCTTTTAGGAATGCCCATATAGGCAAAAGCACGTGTTGGTTTTCCTTTGTAATCAAGGGTTTCGTAAAACAGAGCTTTAATATCTCCGTGGTCTTTGGTTGGTTCCCAATAAACTTCAGGAGCTTGGTAAACATTCCTATCGAGTAATTCGAGCAATGGTTTTTCCAGTTCCTGTGCATTTATAGCAGCACTTAAAAACACGAGTGCAATAAAGCCTAATATTCTTCTCTGGTTAGAAATATGCCTATTCATCTGGTTCAAGTTCATTATTAATCGATTTTGTCAGGGCTCCAATCCGGTATTCCAAACTCATCTAATTGTTTATAATAGCGTTTAGCAAGAGGCATATCTTCGGGCTTTACTTTGGGTAGATCTTCGTTCACCATTAATGGCAAAACCGACTCCCACCACCGATCATACGATTCCCGCAATTTTTCCAGTACTTCAGGATTAGAGTCGGAAACGTCATTTTTCTCTCCCGGATCTGCTACTATATTATACAGTTCGTTATTGTTCGAAAATCGCCAATGTTCGTTGCGTACAGCACATTTTATAAACTTTGCCGCCTCGCGTTCTCCCGGGTTCCAACGACCACAGTGCACAAATAACTCACGATCTGTCCACGCTGCTTCCGCATTTTCCAGCAGCGGAACCAATGAACGTCCATCGAGTTGCTGCATTGTTTTTGGCAATTTTGCACCAGCCAATTCACAAAATGTCTTATACAAATCGATGTGCGAAGTTAGCGCATCAATATCAACAGCTTGCCCCAAAACACCTTCCCATTGCACAAAAAACGGTACGTGCGTGCCTCCTTCATAAGGCGAATTTTTTCTTCCTTTCATTCCGGCATTGTAAGGAATAATAGTTTCGCCGTTACGTTTCATTGGAGCCATTGACATTCCATTATCCGTCATAAAAATAACGAGGGTATTTTCCAGGGCATTCCACTCCTTGAGTTTGGCCATCAAAACACCAAAATTGTCGTCAATATTTTCAATCATTCCATAACGTCCGGCCGTTTTTTCGTCATAACCAGCGTCAAGAAAACGTTTTTTATATTTCTCGGGAGCAAAGAAAGGCCCGTGTGGAGCATTGAGTGCAACGTAAGCAAAATAAGGTTCCTGCGATTCATTCTGCTTTTTTATCCAGGCCAAAGCTGCTTGAAAAAACAAATCGGTACAAAATCCTTTGGTTTGAACAATGGTATCGTTATGAAGAAGAACATTGTCGAAATAGGTATTCTCTCCATTGGGAGGGAAATCGCCATATTTAACCTGACCGATTCCTCCGGCACCATGCATTAATACCTCGTTGAAACCACGGTTTTGTGGCAAATATTGCTCTTCATCACCAAGATGCCATTTCCCAAAAAGTCCGGTTTTATATCCTGCCGATTGCAGAGCTTGTGGCATTGTATAAGAATCAAGTGCCATTCGTTCGCGTTGAAAAATGGTATGGGTTACTCCATTTTTAAAGGGAACACGGCCACTCATAATTGCCGAACGGGTAGGTGCACAAGTTGGGCTTACCTGGAAATCGGTAAAACGCGTAGATTTCTCATAGAAACGATCAATATTGGGGGTTCTTAATATTCCATTCCCCATGCAGGAGAGATCGCCCATGCCCTGATCATCGGTAATCACAAGGATAATGTTTGGACGGGTATTTTTTAGTGACTTGTTTTGTGCTGTTGCAGCAAATGCTGAAAAAAACAGCAAGAGTGTGCAAGTAATAATTTTATTTTTCATCTTATTAAAATTGTTTGTTTCTAAGGTATAAGATGGAACTCGCATGATTTAATAATTCGCTTATGTGTGAAAAATTTCTCATGCTCGTTTCATTGAGTATAACTTGTTTTAATATTCATTTTTTCATCTTATTAAAATTGTTTGTTTTCTAAGGAATAAGATGGAACTCGCATGATTTTAATAAATCGCCTATGTGTGAATATTTCTCATGCTTGTTTCATTAACTACTTCTCTTTAAGTACTACATTGTCCCAGTAACAAACGCCATCAAAATCGGGGGTGGTTGAGCAACGTAAATTAACTTTTTCAGCTTCTCCACTATTAAATGTACCTTTAAACTCCACCCACTCATCAGCCTTGGTAGCTGCGTCAAGTTCAAAATTGCAGCTTTCGTTAAGGGCCTCTTTTGTATCGAATAAAACCTTACCTGCAGTGCCCGATTTCACTTTAAGCAGAACACTCAACTGGTAATTTGTATTTGGCGTAAGTTCCACTTGCTGAACAATTTCGCTGGGGCTTCCTTTGCCTTTACATTGAAGGGAATAGTAGCCCGTGGCCGTATTATCCAGGGTACTTGTGCACTCAACCGTTTTGCTTTTCCAATACTTAACCAGCTTTTGCGTGCTAAGCTCAAACGAAGGATTTTTTACCCGATTATCTGATATTGTTTTCGATATCTTAATTGATGAGATTACATCACTACAAGCAATTGCATTCAAATCAATTCTATCTTCCTGAAACGTCCACGATTTCCCCTTGAAATTATCTCCTTCGAAACATTCGACAACATAGCCTTCGGGGATTTGAATAGAAGATATTGCGTTGGGCTGAATATCATTTTTTAGCAATTCGGACTGCGTATAGCTGCCAACCGGCAAAGAGCCGAACATTTGGTTAAAGTTAATATCCTTATGGAAAGTTGGCAATTCAACTCCGAGCGATTTCTTAACCAATTGAATGGTTCCGTCTTCGTTAAAATAAACCGGGTCGAAGCAAATGGAACGATTGGTTGCTATACCACCCGACAATTCACCATTGTGATAGAAGATATACCATTGCCCTTTAAATTCAACCATTGAACCGTGCATGGTAATAATACTGTTGTGTTCCAAAATAGTACCTTTCGGCTCCCATGGTCCAAGTGGGTTATCGCTCATGGAATACTGCATTTCATTAAACGGGCGTTTGTGGTCGGGATAAATCATATAATATTTCCCTTTCCGCTTGAAAACAAAAGGGCCTTCGCGATGCTCATCAACCCCTACCTGATGAACCATTTCGCCTTCAATTTCCATCATATTTTCTTTTAATTTAGCGGCATAACATTTCGCTTTAACCACGGCATACAGGTAGGTTTGTCCGTCGTCATCGATAAAAACACATGGGTCGCAGAAGGTATTTCCGCCATTTACATAGCCCTGCACTTTAAAGTCGGAAGCTGGTTTTTTGCTGGTGGCCACGCCAATCTCCCACACCATTTGGGCATTCTTATGAGGGAAATAATAGTAATACGTTCCATTTTTATACACGCAATCGGGTGCCCACATATAGCCCCCTTTTTCGGTTCCCCAACTCACATCTCGCGAGTGAAGTACCTCACCATGATCTTTCCAGGAGATCATATCATCGCTTGAGAATATATGATAACCATCCATTGTGGCATATCCTCTTGAAGGAGCCACATCGGTTGACGGATATACATACAAGCGCCCGTTCCATACATGTGCCGATACATCGGCCGTAAACATGTGACTAACAATTGGATTCGAACGCCGGTTTTGGGCATTAGCCCCCACGACTGACATTAATAACAGAAAGGAAAACAAGAAGGCAACAAAAAATAGGAAATGATTGGTTATATTTATCTTTTTCATCAGTTAAGAATTTAGAACCAAAACACAAGAAACAAAACAAACCACAGTAATTTTACTAACTCTTGTGGTATGATTTTTTCTCATCCTTGTTTCATTCAAAGCATTTAAAGTATGACAAAACATACTACTCATCTAACAAACTTTTTCGCTCAGCAGAAAACAGCTTTTCATCGGGTTTTGCAGGCAGTGTTTTCTGCCAGTCTTTTATTTCATTAAGCAGTTCAGTTGCAATTTCCGGCTTCTGTTCTTTCAAGTCTTTCTTTTCATACACATCTGCAGCTATATCATACAATTCCACATAGCTAAGATCGTTGTTAGCCACCAGTTTCCAGGTTTTATCAACCACTGCATACGAAACCCAATGGTCGGGTTTGTTGTCCGCAGCCGGCCAACGCGATGGATATTTCCAGAAAAGTGGTTTTTCGCGAACCGGAGCCTGCTTTCCCTTAAGTGCTGCAACCTGGCTCAAACCATCGGGTTTATAATCCTGTGGCATTTCCACCCCGGCAATTTCACAAAAGGTCGGCAACAAATCTACGGCTGAAAGAAGCGAGACATCATCGACCTTGCCTGCTGCCACTTTGCCCGGCCAGCGCACAATAAAAGGTACTCCGATGCCGCCTTCGAAAAGCGATGCTTTATACCCTTTTCTGCCACCGGTAATTCCCATCGAAGCCGACGTGTTGTAACCTACGCCTGTGGCAGAATCGTAAAACGTTTTGAGTTCTGAAGCCGTTGCCGATCTAGCCGGCCCATTGTCGGAACTAAATACTACCAGGGTATTTTCAGTAAGGTTTAAACTATCCAAAGCATCGAGCACCTCCCCAATCCGCTCGTCGGCATGAGCCAATACCGATGCATAAATTTTATCCTTTTCCTCTAAATTACGATACTCCCACTGATATTTTGGAATAACATGATGTGGTGTGTGTGGTTCGTGAACCCAAAGATTGATAAAGAACGGTTTATTCTCTGCCTGAGCCTTTTGCATAAATGCGATGGCATTGTTGGCATCTTCGTACCAGGGCATTTGTTTGCCCGAACAATTAAACGAACCATATTCGTCGAAGCCATATTCTCCCGGAGCAGGAGAGTCAGTAACCATATTGTTGGAGAGGTGCCATTTCCCAAAGTGGGCAGTAGCATAGCCGCCTTCCTTAAGCATACGGGGTAAAAAAGGTGCGTCCAGTGCCAGCCAGTCGGGCATATTGCGTCGCATATTCGACTCTACGGTAGCAAAATGCCCATCGATGTTACGGCGCACAGGAAACTGCCCGGTCATAACAGCCGTTCTGCTTGGTGAGCAAACGCCACTTGCAACAGTAAAGCGATGAAAGTCGGTTCCTTGTTCTACCAGTCTGTCAATATTGGGCGTTTTCACATAAGGATGTCCATGAGCACTTAAATCGCCCCAGCCCCAGTCATCGGCAAAAATAAACAGGATGTTGGGGCGTTCCTGCATTTGTTCTGTTTTGGGTTGACATGATGTTAATATGCCCATAAAGGCCAGGGCAAGAGAGATAAATAGTAAAGTTCTCATAATTCTATTTTTGATTTAGTTTTTTATTTAATCCGAAGGTAAAGGCTAATTTGTTCTCCTTTTTCAAGTTTAACTTTTCTGTAATTGTTTCCAAAATCCGATTCACTCATCGATTTTGGACTGCTACACTTTAGTTCTTTTATATCGTCATAAAACTTAAGGTCGAAAGAGGTATTTCGTGCGGCAAGAAGGGTAATTTCAACTTGTTTATTTTTCATATCCCACTGCGCCGAGGTGCTAACACCCACTCGGGTTAATACATCTCTGAAAGAACCCTCAGTCCAATCTTCAGGCAGGGCTGGTAAAATTCGCAACATATCTGATGTTGAGCTGCACAGCATTTCGGTGATAGCTGCTGTGGTACCAAAATTGGCATCCATCTGAAAAGGTGCGGATCGCCCGTATGTCAGATCCAGGGTTACTCCCATGTCGCGCCAGTCGTTGTGGTAAGTAAACAAATTTTGTCCAAGGCAGCAGCGGGAAAGAATGTCAAGCGCTTCCTTTGCCCTTTCGCCATCTCCCAAACGTGCATATACATTAGCCATGTGCGCCAACGACCACCCGGTTTGTGATTTCAAACCAATTCGGAGTCGTTTTTCGATAGCGACTTTTGCCGCCTCATATATTTCAGGATTCGATTCTTCGGTAACTTCCATACCCGGAAACAGCGGGTAAATATGCGATTGATGGCGATGCTCGTAATTATCAGCAAAATCGGGATGCATCCATTCGCGCAGGGCACCATCCTCGTTAATCTGGTATTCGGGCATAGCCGCCAATATTGCCTTCCAGCGTTTAATACCTTCCTTTTCAATTTGAAGATGCTCGCAAGCTGCGATTAGGTTTGTAAACACCTCCTTCGACACGGCCACTGCAATGGTAGAATTCATTTGTACTTTAATCCTTTTCTCCCTTCCGGTAGCCGGATCAACTATCATCATGTTTTTTGGCTGGTTTTCAGGCGACTGAGATGGGAAAAACATATTCTTTCCATTTTCATCTTTTACGATAAAATCCTCATAAAAAAGCGCCACCTCTTTCAAAAACGGAACTGCTCTTTCTTTTAAAAATTTCTCGTCGCCGGTAAATAAATAGTAGTCGTAGTAATACGATGCAAGCCAGCCTGCCGCATCTGTCCAGTTCACAACATGAGGAGCAGAGTGCCGCATCATTCCCGACTCGGGCGACATAAACGGTGGAATAAAAATCCCCCTTGTTCCCCAAAGCTGTTTGGCATTGTATCTGAAGTTGTCCAGCTCGCTATCGAAATAATCGTAAAAGGCCATCATTGTTTCGGGAAGATTCCCGGGAAGCCCCTGCCAGTACGTCATTTGCAAATTCTCGTTTATCCCCAAAAAACCGGCCCAGGGTGGCCTGTAATCGCCATTCCAAATTCCTTGCAGGTTTGGCGGGTAGCCACCGGCCCGGCTGCTGGAAATCAACAAATAACGACCATAATCGAACAGCCTTTGTGTGAGTTCGGTTGAAACGTCTCCCTGGTAGGCATTCAGCAAAAGCAATTCATTGGGCGTATCATTCTTCCCTGATGGATTGATATTTACTGCCATGGCATTGAATTTTTTACTATGGATTGCTTTATGTCGTTCAAACAATGCATCGTAACCCTCATCAAACGAGGCCAATTTTTTCTTAAGGCGGGCAATGGCTTCGGAGGCTGGTTCGTTGGCAAAAGCGGCAATCAACAAAAGCACTTCATCCGTTCCTTCA
>JBFHFE010000046.1:0-38870 GCA_041583785.1 Draconibacterium sp.
TTATTAATAAAGTTAGTGCAGCAGATGGAGCTTTTTCTATCGAAAGTAATTATCAGTTGTCATTTTCATTTATTTAGTGCCTTTAAAGAGAGAAATATTTCATATCTCTCTTTAAAGGCTATCAGTTACAAACTAACGATCTTATTTTGGCTTATATAATTATCCTTAATCTTTTATCTTTAATCCTTTCTAAGGTTCTAAAATAATCTCCGAAACAGACGATCCGGTTGGTATCATCGGGAAAACATTGTCTTCCTTCTCGATCATTACTTCTAAAAGATAAGGTCCGTCGTGGTCGATCATTTTCTGTACACTCTCTTCCAGATTTTCGCGTTGGGCAACCGTGTGTCCTTTTATTCCGAAACCTTTAGCAATAGTAACAAAATCGGGATTGTGCAATTCGGTAAACGAATATCTTTTATCAAAGAATAGCTGTTGCCACTGGCGTACCATTCCAAGGAAATTGTTATTTAAAATTACAATCTTAACCGGGAGTTTATTTTGTGCTATGGTTCCTAATTCCTGGATAGTCATCTGGAATCCACCGTCGCCAATCATGGCCACAACTGTACGGTTGGGGGCTCCAATTTGAGCACCCATACTTGCCGGAAGCCCAAAACCCATTGTTCCCAGCCCGCCGGATGTAACGTTGCTGCGCGAGTTTTTAAATTTGAAATAGCGCTGGGCAATCATTTGCTGCTGGCCCACGTCGGTAACCAAAATAGCCTCGTGGTTCGTTTTTTCAGAAGTAATACGTACTACCTCACCCATGGTTAAGCCGGGTTTGGTAGGATATAAATCTTTCTGAAAAACTTTTTTATCTTCAATGGCATCGCATTTTCTGAATTCTTCGAGCCATTCCGAATGATTGTTTTCAGCAACATTTGCTGTAAGCATTTTTAATGCTTTTTTTGAATCGCCGATAACAGCCACATCGGTTCTAATTATTTTATTTATTTCTGCCGGGTCAATTTCAATATGAATAACCTTCGCATTTTTTGCGTATTCGCTAACCTTACCGGTAACCCGGTCGTCGAAACGCATGCCGACAGCAATAATTAAATCGGCTTCGTTGGTTAACAGGTTTGGCCCGTAGTTTCCGTGCATCCCCAGCATTCCAACATTTAAGGGGTGTGCCGATGGTAGTGCCGAAAGCCCCAGTAAAGTCCAGGCAGCCGGAATCCCGGTTTTTTCGATAAATGCCTTCAATTCTTCTTCTGCACGGCCAATAATAATTCCATGCCCAAACAGTAGCATAGGTTTTTTTGCGGCATTAATAAGGTCTGCTGCAGCCTTTACCTGGTGCGGGTCTACGTGCGTTTCCGGAACGTAACTTCTTATTTTTGTGCATTTCTCGTATTTAAAATCAAATTCGCCAAACTGGGCGTCTTTGGTAATGTCGAGTAGAACCGGCCCCGGACGTCCGGAATTTGCAATATAGAATGCCTGTGCAATGGCTCGCGGAATTTCTTCAGCCGTTGTAATCTGGTAATTCCATTTGGTTACCGGAATCGACATACCCACAATGTCCGATTCCTGGAAAGCATCGGTGCCAAGAAGCGGCGAAGCTACTTGGCCGGTTATGCAGACCAATGGAGTTGAGTCAATCATTGCATCGGCAATACCTGTCATAAGGTTGGTTGCCCCGGGGCCAGAGGTTGCAAAGCAAACGCCTGGTTTTCCGGAGACACGCGCATACCCTTGCGCACCATGTATCGCTCCTTGCTCGTGACGCGTCAAAATGTGTTTTACTTCTTTTTCAAAATCATATAAAGCATCGTAAACGGGCATAATCGCACCGCCCGGATAACCAAAAATGGTGTCCACTCCTTCTTCCAGTAACGAAAGAATTAATGCTTGAGAACCGGTAACTTTTTTTGCTGTCATGATGTCTATTTTAACTGCTGGCTTGTAGTGCCAGCTTTATCTGTTTGTATATTTTTTATGTTGCTGTCATTTCGAATCAGGAACCAGAGAGAATTCATTTCTTTTGAGCAGTTTCCTCGAACTGTTTCCTTCGCTACGACAATGCTTTTTTTCTCTACTTTAAATTGATACTTCTTCTTAGTCGATCAATCTAACCGCTCCCATATCAGCTGCCGAAACCAGGCTAGCGTAAGCTTTTAAGGCTTTCGACACATTTCGTTTTCTGCCAACAGGTTGCCAGGCATCTTTCCCTTTTGCATCTTCTTCTTTCCGGCGTTCTGCCAGCTCTTCATCAGAAATAACAAGGTTTATTGAGCGTTTTGTAATGTCGATTTCAATTTTATCGTTATTTCGAATCAAACCTATTGCTCCGCCACCAGCAGCTTCGGGCGAAACGTGCCCAATTGAAAGCCCCGACGTTCCTCCAGAGAAACGTCCGTCGGTAATTAATGCGCAATATTTATCCAGTTGCATCGATTTCAAATACGAAGTAGGGTAGAGCATTTCCTGCATTCCCGGTCCGCCTTTTGGCCCTTCGTAACGAATCACAATTACATCGCCTTTCTGAACAGTGTCGCCTAAAATACCGTTAACCGCGTCGTCTTGCGAATTAAAAACTTTAGCTGTTCCTGTAAACTGGAAAATTGAAGAATCAACACCTGCTGTTTTTACAATACAACCTTTTTCTGCAATGTTTCCAAAAAGAACAGCCAAGCCTCCATCTTTGTTGTAGGCATGTTCCATGTCGCGTATGCAACCCTTTTCTCTGTCGAGATCCAGTTCTTTGTACGTGCTGGTTTGCGAACCCATAACCAGGTTTCTTCCACCGCCCGGTGCCGATTTGAATCGTCTTTCAGCATCCTGGGTTGCAGATTCTCTATTGATATCGTATTCTGCAATAGCTTCGGCTAAAGTTCTTCCGTCAATTCGGTTAACATTGGTTTCCATTAATCCGGCTTTATCCAATTCTCCCAAAATTGAAAGGATTCCTCCGGCGCGGTTTACATCCTGAATATGGTAGTGCGAATTTGGCGCAACTTTGCACAAGTTAGGAGTAAGGCGTGAAAGCTGGTCGATGTCTTGCATGGTAAATTCGACTTCGGCTTCGTGGGCAATGGCCAGCAGGTGAAGTACCGTGTTGGTTGAACCGCCCATGGCAATGTCAAGTTTCATGGCATTTAAAAAAGCCTCGCGTGTGGCAATGCTGCGTGGCAGAACGGTTTCGTTTCCTTCGAAATAATAGGCTTTTGTTGCTGCAACTATTTTATCAACGGCTTCTTCAAAAAGTTTTTTACGGTTGGCGTGGGTGGCAACAATTGTTCCGTTTCCGGGGAGTGCCATTCCAATTGCTTCAGCCAAACAGTTCATCGAGTTTGCCGTAAACATTCCCGAACATGAACCACATGTAGGACAAGCGTTCTCTTCAACTTTTTGTAAATATGAATCGTCAACCTGGGTATCGGCTGCCATAACCATTGCGTCAACCAAATCGAGGTATTTGTCGTCCACTTCACCGGCTTCCATAGGTCCGCCCGAAACAAAAATAGCCGGAATATTTAAGCGCATAGAAGCCATAAGCATTCCGGGTGTAATTTTATCGCAGTTCGAAATGCAAACCATTGCATCTACTTTGTGGGCATTACACATATATTCTACACTATCGGCAATTACATCGCGCGATGGCAAGGAGTATAACATTCCATCGTGACCCATGGCAATTCCATCGTCGATGGCAATGGTATTAAACTCGGCGGCAAAGTAACCTTGTTTCTCTATTAATCCTTTTACGTATTGTCCAATCTCATGTAAATGAACGTGCCCCGGCACAAATTGTGTAAACGAGTTAACAATGGCAATAACAGGTTTGCCAAAGTGTTCTTCTTTCATTCCGTTTGCTCTCCAGAGGCTTCTTGCTCCTGCCATCCTGCGGCCCTGGGTCGTAGTATCGCTGCGTAATGGTTTCTGCATACTTTTTTGTCTTTTTTTGTCTGTTTTAACATTAAAAAAGCCTTTCTCGTTTTTTGAGAAAGGCTTATAAATATTTTTTGTTTAAATCAACAACATAATTAGCCTTTCTCTGTAATTCGAAGAATGACAGTTAGGAGGACTAAAATGTTGATAGATAAAATTTTCATATCTGTTTTGTTATGAGCAGCAAATGTAAAAATTAAAATTAAAAACAGAAACGAATTGAAATTTTTTTGTGAAAAATTTGTCGAAATTTAAAAAATATTGAGCTTTTTATTTTAAACCGTAAGTTATCGGCTCAATTGTGTGATAATATTTATGAATTATTTTTTTAAGGGAATGCCTTGTTTATTTTGCTATTTTTGACCCCTTTAAATTCTGGTTCCAGTTTTGACAGATTTAATGAACTGAGAAAAATTATTCTGTTTTTCCCTAAAACCCAAAATTATAGTATAAGCTAATCTGTCGAAGTTAAATTAGTTAGAATAAGCATTTATGAGTGTAAGAAATTGTTTGATTTATTTGATTTTTTTGTTGATTTTAGCTTCGTGTTCTTCGGCTCCCGAAGGCGAAATCCAACAAACAAAGCGTAAAGCCAAAATTTATCCGGATTATTCTGATTTAGTAATTCCGCAAAATATTGCACCTCTTAATTTTTTTGTTGAAGAAAGTGGAGAAGAATTCTACATGAAGCTGACTTCGGCCGGAGGTGAATATGAACTCGACTCAAAAGACGGTGATTTTCGTTTTTCGGAAAAGAAATGGGAAAAGATACTGACTGAAAATGTTGGAAAAGAAATTAAATACGAATTATTTGTAAAGAAGGACGGAACATGGCTTCAGTATAATTCGTTTTCGAATACCGTTGCCGGTGATAAAGTTGATCCGTATTTATACTATCGCTTGCTGAATCCGGGGTACATTAAATGGAAAGAAATAAAGATTGCACGACGTAGCTTGTCAAGTTTTGATGAACAGATGCTTGTGGAAAATACAGTGTTGGACGATAATTGTGTGAACTGCCATGCTTTTAATCAGCAGAATCCCGATAATTTTATGATGCATGTTCGCGGCTCGCTGGGAGGAACTTATTTTGTTACCGACGGCGATTTAAAACGTTTTAATCTGAAAACAAAAGAGATGAAAAATGGAGCTGTTTATCCACGTTGGCATCCTTCGGGAAAATACGTGGCTTTTTCATCGAATGAAGTTGTTCAGCGTTTTCACTCTATGGAGATGAAAAAAATTGAGGTCTCTGATATGAATTCATCGCTGGTTTTATACGATGTGGAGAAGAATGAAATTATGGCAATACCTGTGGATTGGAAAAAACAGTTTATGGATACCTATCCCGAGTGGTCGCCCGACGGGAAATACATTTATTTTTGCCGGGCAAAACAGATTGGAGAAGATTACGATTACCGCGATATTAAGTATAACCTGTACCGGGCTGATTTTGATGCTGAAAGGCGGATGTTTGGTCAGCCTGAATTGGTTTTTGATGCGGGTGCTCAAGGGAAGAGTGTTTCGTTTCCGCGAATTTCTCCCGATGGAAATTCATTGGTTTTTACCCTGCACGATTACGGCTGTTTTTCTATATGGCACAAAGAAGCGGATTTGTATACCATAAATCTGAACGATTTTTCGCTTGAAGAATGTGGTGTTAATAGCGATTTTACCGATAGTTACCACAGTTGGTCGTCGAATGGTCGCTGGATGATTTTTAGCAGCAAACGCGACGATGGATTAACGGCAAGGCCTTACATCGCCTATTTCGATAAAAATGGGAAGTGGCACAAACCTTTTGTGCTTCCCCAGGAGGATCCTCTTTATTATAAAAACTTTATCGAAACTTATAATATTCCAGAATTTGCCCGTGCAGAAGTTGATTTTAGTCCGGGAGAATTGAGGCGTGCAGCAAAAAAGAAAGCCATTCAGGCCAATTGGTCAAAAAAATAAATCGAGCAGAATGAATCATATCAATCATAAACCAAATCCAATATTACTACTATTGCCCTTTGTTGTGTTTTCTGCATTGGGTACTTTTTATTTGTACCAATTTACCGGATACATGTTCTTCTACCAGGAAAAAGCTTCCTTATTTATGATGGGGTCTTCCTATTTGCAGGAACATTTAACACAGCCTGGCGGATTTCTGAAGTACTTGTCCGACCTGCAAACTGCGTTTTATTATTATCCGTTTTTGGGTGCTTTAATAAACACGCTCGAAATTTGCGGAATAATTTTTCTGCTTTCGAAAATTGGCAATGTTTTAAGCAGGCGGAGGTTTTATTTTTTCCCTTTTCTACTTGGGTCGGCTCTCTATTTTCTGCAAATAAATTACCAGTACCAAGCGGCTAACAACATTGGAATATTCATTGTACTTATTCTGTTCTTATTGGCAATAAGCCCCCGGAATAAAAGATATGAATGGATTTATGTTCTGCTGTTCCCAGCCGTATATTTTCTTTTTGGAGGATTTTCTTTTGTGTTTATGGGCTTAATATCGGTTTATTTTGCGCTGCAGAAACAGTGGCTAAAATTGATTTCTATTTGCATGCTGGGTGGTGCATTCTTTATTGTAGGGAAGGAATTAATATTTATGCAACAGGTCGAAAACCTGGTATTGTTCCCGTTTTCGATTACCGGAATTGGAGGTCAGCTCCACTTGTTTGTTTCGATTATTGCTGTGCTTGTTTTGTTCCCTGTTTTTACCCGCTTCGAAATCAAAAAAGTTACATCGGTTTCCATAAAAAATGTTCGCTTAATTGCCTTAACGCCTTTTGTCTTTATTTTGGTTACTGCCTTTGTTGTGGTTCCCCGAATCGATAAAAGAGCCAGCGATTATTTTAATATGGAAAAATTGTTTTACGAGCAGAAATACACCGAGATAGTTCGCTTAAACAAGCAAACTTCAACCGATAATATGTTGACAACCTTTTTTAACAACATTGCCTTGGCAGAAACCGGATACCTTAGCGATGCATTATTTCAATTTCGCCAAAGCTCCGATGGCAGAACGCTGCTTTTAGCCTGGGATAACTCTGTTGAGATTTTACAGCACGGAAAATATTATTTCTATACAGTTGGAATGATTAACGAAGCGCAGCGTTGGGCGTATGAAGCTGAAATGTTGGATGGCTTTTCGCCCGAGGGCTTGAAAATGTTGATTAAAACCGATTTGATTAAAGGCAAATACGAGATTGCTGAAAAGTACATTTCGATGTTGGAGAAATCGATTTTTTATCGGAAAGAGGCAAAATATTTAAGGACTTTGCTTTATAATGAAGAAGCAATTGCTCAGGATAAAGAATTGGGGAAGAAAAGGTTGCTGGACACAAAACAAGATTTTTTCGTCCATTCCAATTTCCCTTATGCCGATTTGGATATGGTTATAGAGGCTGATTCAAGCAATATTCCTGCCATAGAGTACAAACTGGCCTGGTTAATGCTTCAAAAAGATTTAAAGGGAATAGTTGGTATGTTACCACTAATGGAGAAAGCTGGTTACAGCCGCATTCCTAAAAATGTAGAAGAAGTGGTTGTTGCTTATAAAATGTTGAATATGGGCGAATTTCCCTCGCTGGAAAAATTGCAGATTAGTTCGCAGACCATGGAGCGTTTTAAGTATTTTTCCACAATTTTCGAAAAATACAAAGGAAACAAAAAACAGGCCCAAAGAGAGTTGGCAAATAATTTTAAGGATACATTTTGGTATTATATGTTTTATGCGAAGGGTGTAAAATAATCTTTATTCCCGAAGGGTTTTAATCCAATAGTACATCAAAATAATAGATTGAAATTAGTATATGATTATTGCTACGTTCGTCATCGTTCGAGTATGCTTGGCTCTAATTTATTTATTCGCAATAATTATTTCTTATCCCTTTTTTTTATTGAAAAATATTTGACTTGGGTCGAATTTCGTTTCAATTTTTATTTTAATTATTTCGAAATACAAAATAATACCCCGTGTACAACATAAAATATACACGGGGTATTAACTCGAACTCGGCTTAATATTTTATTTTTAAAATATCGCCATAAATTCTGAGCTTCGGATGTTCAACAAAAGCCCTGAACTGATACGTTTTCCCCTCTTTTTTTATCAGCGGTTTAATCTCAAATTCACCAAGCGGCATCTCTTTAATTTCAGTTTCCTTCCATTGGTCGGAATATAATTCTTCAACAAAGCCTGCATACTCGCGATATTGGAATCCGACTTTAACTTTTTCTGCATTACCGGTTTTTATCAATTCTCCTTTAAGAGCCAGTCTTTCGTATCCGCGACTTGATACAATTTCCGCATTTTTTGTAACAATTACCGGAGGCTCAAGAGCTGGTTCGGCATTGGTAATTTTTAAAACGATTGGATTGGGCCATTTATGGTTATTGTAGATACGCTGTGCCCGTACGCACGAAACATGCAATCCATCTTCTTTTTGCTCGAAATAGGTAGCAGCATCGGTTTGTGGCTGATACTCGACCAGTTCGCCCGATTGCCCTAATACTTCAATCTTGGTATTGCCGGTGGCTTTCACCGACTTTAGTGTAAATTCCCGTCTTTCGCCCCGTGGCCATTCCGGAATTTTAGTTAAAATGGCATATAGGGTTTTTTCTTCCGGTTTCCAGGTAAACCATATATTTTCTTCGTTCGATAAAATCCAGGGGCTTACTTTTTCAATGGCTTCACCATTTATGAAATTCCATGCAGCAATTTCGCGCAATCGGTATTCCTGATCGTCGGGTAACTCCCCATTGGGTTTGGGGCCAACATTTAATAATTGGTTTCCGCCTTTTGCACGTGTTTCAATCAATATTTCCAATAGTCGTGTACCCGTTTTATATTCTTCGTTGGTGGGTTTAAACGCCCATTGTGTTCCCATGGTTAAATTTGCTTCCCACGGATCGGTTGAAATTACGCCAGGAACACTTTGTTCAGGAGTTTTCATGGCGCCGCGGGTAACAACAATATTGGGTTGAAGTTCCCAAACCACTTGTTTGCACTTTTCCTGCAACGGCCCTTCTCCTCCGTCGTAAAACATAATGTCGATGTCGCCGTATTTGGCCATTAATTCCATATTCTGAAGTTCTGTTAATTCCAGGTACTTGGTCATAATGCTTTTGGGAATTGGTTCGGTAAATTTACGGCGAACCTTTAGTCCATGTTCATGTAAAAAGTTAAAGTCTTCAGGCGAATAATAAAAGCCCACAGCCAGTCCTGCTTCTCTTGTAGCCTCCACATATTCAGCCACAAGGTCTTTCCCGTATGGGGTATTCATAATATTAAAATCGGTGGTTTCTGTATCCCACATACAAAATCCCGAATGGTGTTTTGTGGTTAAAACTATGTATTTCATACCGGCGAGTTTGGCCAGCGTAACAATTTCTTTGGCATCGAAATCTTTCGGATTGAAAGTTTTGGGCAATTCATTAATATATCGGTTTAAATAATCGTCGGAGGCCCCTGCCATAGAATGACTGATAACTACCCCCAGCTGGCTGTCGAAACTAAAGTGAATAAACATTCCGAAACCGAGGTTTTTAAACCACTCCAGTCGCTCCGCTTTGTTAAGGTTCAGGTAGGCAGGTTGTGTATCTTCTGTTATTTGTGCAGATAGTATATTCGCGGAAATAAATAATATGATTAGAATGCTTAGTTTTTTCATATGCTATAAATTGTGTATGTATTAGACATTATATATAACTCACGGTTTTATCATCTCCTTTTGTGTTCTAATTGAACATGTGTGGTTCGTTTGTAATAGTTCTTTCTTTTTGTGTAACAAATGTATCTCGCTTATAATCATTCTTCGGTGAGCGAAAGCTTTAAATGCTTAATCCATCTGTCAGAAAGTTTCTGTTTTATAATTTACCAAAGCTCAATGTAATAATTTTATTCTATTTCTGCCATGGAATTTTTCCTGCTTCGCGAATATGCTGCGATAGTTTTTCTTTCATTTCTTTAAATTTATCGGAATCCGGTGCCAATGGGATTTGCTCTTTGGGATCGGTGTCCATATTAAAAAGTTGCAAGGGCTCGAATGGTGTATTTTGCACTAGTTTATATCTTCCGTAACGGATGGCGTAGTAACATAAACCGCCATAATCCCAGCCTTCGCGTCGCATAAAATAGATAGCCCTGTTATCGGTAGTTTGTGGTTCTGACTGCAAAGTTCTGAGCAGGCTCATTCCGTCAATTTCATGTTCTATATCAATGCCCGCCACTTCGCATAAAGTGGGGAAAATATCCATAGTAAGAGCAAGGTTATCGGTACTTGTTTTTTGTTTTATTTCGTCTTTCCAAACAAAGCAGGTGGGCACTTTTATACCACCTTCGTACATATCTTGTTTTCCGCCTCTTAAGTTTCCGTTTGATGCCCCGCTTGCCAGGTGTCCTCCGTTGTCGGAAGTGAAAATAATAAGGGTATTTTTATCCTGACCCGTTTCTTTCAGTGCTTCCAAAACCCGACCTATTCCGTCATCCAGATGTTCGACAAGGGCAACATTTTTGGCACGTGTTTCGGAAATTCCTTTTTCCCGTTTCTTTACTTTGTTTAACCAATCTTCGGGTGGTTGTATCGGAAAATGTGGCGCATTGTAGGCCAGATAAAGGAAAAATGGATTTTTCGAATCGTTAACCTCATTTATATAATCAATGGCCCAGTTGGTAAAAATGTCGGTTGCATGTCCTTCCGGATTAACTTCTTTATCGTTTAATCTCATGTAATTAATACCGTGGCGCAGGTGAGTCCAGTAGTCTTCCATCATATCGCCAAGAAAACCATGGAAAAAATCAAAGCCACGCTGGTTTGGCGTATTGGGCGCTTCAAGTCCCAGGTGCCACTTGCCAACAATGGCAGTATTGTATCCTGCTTTTTTTAACATCTCGGGTAGGGTAACTGCATCTTCTTTAAGATATCCCCAGTTTTCGGTTTCGTAGGTTCGAATTACCCCGGGAACACCAACCATGTCGGGATAACGGCCGGTTAGCAGGCTTGCGCGAGTTGGGGAACATACTGTACAATTGGCGTAAAACTGATTAAATTTTATGCCTTTTTCAAACAGCTGATCGATATGTGGTGTTTGAATATCAGTGCCTCCCTGACACGACAAATCGCCATACCCCAAATCATCAACTAGAATGACAAGAATGTTGGGTTTGGTTTTATTAGATGCCTGCGAAATATTAAAGGTTAGCAAAGTTGTAAGAAGTATACAAAATGAATATTTAAACATGGTTTAAAAGGTCTAAAGATTATGCCTAAAAATAAATAATTTTTTATACTCTGCTGAACAAAATATGTTGAAAGAAGTGGGTTTTAAGAAACTTTATAAATTGTGTCTATCTATATGGCATTTTTTTACATCAGTTCACATATATTGAAGAAGTGTTTTAAAATGTTATATTTGTAATACATAGGACAACAATATTTCTAATTAAACGAGATAAGCTAATGAGTAAAGCAATGGACGAAGTTTTTAGTAAAATTGGAAGTAAGCTTACCCTGAGCCAAAAAATTGAGCGAAGAATAGAAGCTGCTATCCGAGAAAAAAAATTACCCATCGGTTCAAGGTTACCTACAGAAAGAGAGCTGTGTGAATCGTTTGGGGTTAGCCGAACTGCTTTGCGCGAAGCATTGCGCCGATTAAGCGCTCGTGGATTAATTGAAATAACCAAAGGTAGCGGGATGACGGTGACAGGATTAAAAATTGATGATGCCATCGAAAACCTGAATTTGTATTACGACATGCAATTCGACCATAACCTGATTGCCCAGATTATTGAGGTACGCCGTTTGTTTGAACCTGAAATCGCAAGTCTTGCAGCAAAACAAAGAACTCAGAACGACTTAAGTGATATTCAGGATAATATAGAATTGTTTAGGGTCTGTAATCCTGACAATATTCAACAGGAGGCCGATTTAGACAATAAATTTCACCTTTTAATTGCCAAAGCCACGCATAATCCGATTGTACAGATATCGATGGAGCCTATTTACTCGCTTTTGCCACGAATGCGAAATTTGATTTATGCCAATGTTGATGGCGAATCAGATGTGACGCTGGAATATCATTTAAAAATATTTGATGCAATTAATAAACAGAAAAGAGAGGACGCTGCTTTGTTAATGAAAGAACATCTGAAGCGAACGATGGAGATTTATCAGAAATATTTGCATAATTCTTACTAAGCGGATTTATGAAGTATTTTTCTGGCGTATTTTATTTTGTCTTTCTTGTTGTGTTTTCGGCTTGCCAACAGCCGGCTAAGAATATGAAAAGTATAGAGGAACTTCTTGAAAATGGGGATTTTTTATTGGCTGAAGATCTCCTAAAAACTAAGATTGTAAAGGAAAAGATTAATCCTGAATTAAAGGAATCGTTGCAAATTCAATTGGAAAACATAACGAGGTTGCGCAAAGAATTTTCGTATTCCCGCCCCGAAATTAAAGAACAAATTAAAGAATATTATCCCGAAATTACCGATGAGCAGCTCGATAAATGGGAAGAAGCCAAACAGCTCGAAATGCGTGTTATTGATGGAGAGAAACGTTATTTTAACCGTTCGGCAAGTAATTTCTTTCGATTGAATGCCGAAGCAAAGGCGTTGAAAGAATCCGTTAATGGTAAAATTTATAGCGGTGTTGGCGATTTTCAGCAAACGGTAATTCCTGCCTGGTTTGAAAAAGGAATAGTACCGGCAACTGCCTTTGGTTCGGGCAAAATAAAGGTGAATTATACCGTAAAATTGAAGGCTAACCAGGTGCCGGAGGGGGAAATTGTAAAATGTTGGTTGCCTTATCCCCGAACTGGTTCGCCGCGTTTGTCTAATGTCGAATTTTTAGGTGCCAGTCAGGATGAATATTTAATTGCGCCAAATGAAACGATGCAGCGCACTGTTTATATGGAAAAGCCTGCGGTAAAAAATGAGGAAACCGTATTTAATGTATCCTTTATTTTTGAGCCGGCAGCACAATGGTTCGATGTAAAACCGATGCAGGCCAGGCCTTACGATAAAACCTCGGAATTTTATAAAAAATATACTGCCGAACAATTGCCTCATATTGTTTTTTCTGAAGAAATTAAAACACTGGCAAACGAAATTGTGGGTAAGGAAATTAATCCTGTAAAACAAGTTGAACTTTTGTATTACTGGATAAACCAAAATATTCCGTGGGCGGGAGCTCTGGAATATTCTGTAATGCCCTGCATTCCTGCTTATGTTTTGGAAAACAGACATGGCGATTGTGGCATGCAGACTTTCCTTTTTCTGAGTATGGCACGCAGCCTTGGTATTCCGTGTAAGTGGCAAAGTGGGTGGTATCTGCTTCCTCAAACCAAAAACCTGCACGATTGGGCAGAGGTGTATTATCAGGGAATTGGCTGGGTCCCGGTTGACCCATCGTTTGGCTTAATCGATTCTGAGGATAAACGCGTTAAAGAGTTTTACCTAAATGGTTTAGATAATTATCGTTTGGTAGTGAACGACGATTTTGCCCAAGAACTTTATCCGCCTAAAAAGTACTATCGTAGCGAGCCTTATGATTTTCAGCGTGGAGAACTGGAGTGGGAGGGCGGCAACCTGTATTTCGATACCTGGTCGTATCATATGGAGGTAGAATACCTGGATTAAATTTAAAAACATCGTCTTTTTTCGGTTACTGAAAATTTGGATTCGATTATAAATCTAAGGTTTATTATTTTAATCATAATCAGTTAAAATATAATTGAAACGAGCATGAGAAATATTCACACATAGGCGATTTATTAAAATCATGCGAGTTCCATCTTATTCCTTAGAAAACAAACAATTTAATAAGATGAAAGAACGGTTTTTATGTATAGAAAAAAATTATTTTCGCGTAAGGTCCTAATAAGAAGATAAATTTTATATTTGTAAGATGTAATACAAATTTGTCTCCGGAATAAAACGAGCATGAGAAATATTCACACATAGGCGATTAATTAAATCATGCGAGTTCCATCTTATTCCATAGAAAACAAACAATTTTAATAAGATGAAACAGCAATTCAATTACCTTTTTATAATCCTTATTTTAATTATGACTTCCTGTAATCAGCAGAATAGCAACGAAATTTCTGATAGGGTTTCAGAGATTCAGCAAGATAACATTCCCGATAAGCGCCTGCTTTTCTCGAATGTTAAAGTAAAAACCGAAGTCGGTAAAAAAACTGTGTCAGGTGCTACAGCTTCTGAAAATGTTTTTTATCAGCTTCAGGAACTGTCAAAAGAACAAGCTCTTGATTTTGATGTGGAACTCTTGCCAACGAGCGATTTCAAAAAGAATCCCTGGGGTATTGTTACACTTTCGGTTTGTAATATACGTGGCGAAGGCAGTCATTCGGCCGAGTTAGTTACGCAAGCTGTTATGGGCACTCCCGTAAAAGTTTATAAAAAGGATGAGGATTTTTACCTGATTCAAACTCCCGATCGTTATTTTGGTTGGGTTGATGCAGCTGGTATTGCTTTGAAAACCACTGCGGAAATGGCTGAATGGAAAGCCCTTGAAAAGGTGCTTTATAAACAGCAAAATGGTTATGGGTATTCGAAACCCGATGCCGAAAGTTCGGTTGAAACCGATTTGGTTTTGGCCGATTTGTTAAGTGTCACAGGTTTTGAAAATGATTTCTATAAAATAGTTTTGGCCGATGGTCGCGAAGCTTTTGTGAAACAAGATGAATGTGTGTCGCTGGAAGAATGGAAAGCAAAATCATTGTTGGTTGATACGGTTTTGGAAAGTGCTTGCCAATTTAAAGGGGTTCCTTATTTATGGGGAGGTACTTCGGCAAAAATGGTCGATTGCAGCGGTTTTGTGAAATCGGCATATTATTTTCATGGCGTAATTTTACAGCGCGATGCCTCGCAGCAAACTTTTTATGGAGAGCTGGTAGATACCGAAAATGGCTACGAAAAATTACAACCCGGCGATTTGGTTTTCTTTGGAAGAAAAGCCAAAGACGGACAAAAAGAAAAAGTTACTCATGTTGGAATGTGTATGGGTAACCAGGAGTTTATTCATGCCTCTGGAAAAGTTAGAATTAACAGCCTCGACCGCAATAGTGAAAAATATACCGAACATTACGAAAAAGGATTTATTCGCGCCCGACGTATTGCCGGAAACATTACTGGTGTAGGAATTGAGTGGGTGGTTGACAATGAATTCTACAAAGAGATTTTACCATAATAACTATAGAAGAAGGAACCTATAAAAAGTCATGGAGCCTTTCCCGGTGGAATAGTTTTGGCTCAGGATAACCTGTCTAATAGAAAATTTTCAATTTCAAAAAAACGCAAAAATGAAATTAACTTTTCGTCCTTACGAACTTCAGTTAAATCATGCTTTTACGCTGGCTACCAGTTCGCGAACGACCACACCTGTAATGCTGGTAGAGTTGGAATGCGATGGTATAGTTGGCTACGGTGAAGCATCGATGCCGCCCTATTTGGGCGAGTCGCACGAAACAGTTACTAAATTCCTGAGAAAGGTCGACTTGTCGGGTTTTAAAGACCCCTTTCGCATGGATGAAATTTTAGAATATATTGAAAAAATTGACCTTGGGAACAGAGCAGCAAAAGCTTGTGTCGACATTGCTTTGCACGATTTAGTGGGCAAAATTATGAACCAACCGTGGTATAGAATCTGGGGACTGAATCCGGATGATACTCCAAACACTTCGTTTACCATTGGTATCGATACACGCGAAATGGTGATTGAAAAAACCAAGGAGGCAGCCGGGTTTAAAGTTTTGAAAATAAAAATGGGGCGCGAAAACGATAAAGAACTGGTGGAAGCCATTCGTTCGGTTACCGACGTGCCTTTGTGCGTGGATGTAAACCAGGGGTGGAAGGACAAACATCAGGCTCTGGATATGATTCACTGGTTGAAGGGAAAAGGGGTTGTTTTTGTTGAACAACCCATGCCTAAAGAACAGTTGGACGACATGGCGTGGTTAACAGCCAACAGCCCGCTACCAACTATCGCCGATGAGGCTTTTCAGCGTATTCACGATATCCCCAAGTTTAAAGATGTTTATACAGGTATTAATATCAAGTTGATGAAAAGCACCGGAATGCGTGAAGCTAAAAAAATGATTGACGTGGCTCGTACCCTCGATATGAAAGTAATGATTGGTTGCATGACAGAAACATCGTGTGCCGTTTCTGCTGCTTCGCAACTTTCTCCATTGTGCGACTGGGCCGATTTGGATGGAAACCTGTTAATTTCTAACGATATTTACGAAGGAATGAAAGTGGTTGACGGAAAGGTTACCTTAAATGATTTACCGGGTATTGGTATTCGTAAGATTTAAGCTTGGAATACTAAAATACTGATGGGCGAATTTGCGCTGATAAACTTGTGCCATGCCTTGGTATAGGAAATAGCAAATGTATTTGCAAATTATTGAAATAAAGATTAAAACGAAGTTCGACACATGTCAAAAAGTTTCTTTCCTGAAGCGAAACATCTCCTCATGGCTATAGCTATGAGGAGATATTTTAATGGATAAAAAGCAACTTATAACGCTTATTTGGAATTGTTATTACTTATATAAATAATATTTTTTAGTCTCTTCCTTAAACTCAGCTGCAGGTTTCTCCCACATTTCACGAATATCATCGTAGCGGTAATTTTTCATAAAAGTCTCACGAATTTTATTGCTTCCGGCTACTTTGTCGAACATATTAAACCGCTCTGGATTCGAGGTAAATGTTGAACTGTCGGGACAAAGGTCGTGGGCTGCCTCAATTAACCTGAATTGAATTTCAGTAAGATTCACTTTGTTGTAATCTGTAATATGAATCTGAACACCAGAATGTTCTTCATCTTTCTTTTTCATGTAATAAGGTTTGAAACGAATTGGACGGAAAAGAACTCCTTCTAATTTGAACCGATTCATTCGTTCAGCCAGAGCATCACAGTTTAACCAGGGAGTGGCAAATAACTCAAAGGGTAGGGTGTAGCCAATCCCGATTGAGTTGGCATCAAGTTCGCCAATAATTCCGGTAGCCGAATAAAAAAATGCCGAATTTCCGCGAGGAATATGTGGAGAAGTAGGCACCCATGGTAAACCGGTTTCGTTAAAAAACATGCTGCGTTTCCAATGTTTCATTTTAACTACCTGTAACTTGCATTTTATACCATCGCTTAATAGTCCTTTTTCGTTAATGTAAGTAGCAAGTTCGCCCGGTGTTAAACCATATATGTAAGGAATAGGAAACTGGCTGACAAACGAAAAATAACCAGCCTTAACCAATGCTCCTTCCACGCGCTTTCCTCCCAGTGGATTAGGACGGTCGAGTACAATAAATTCGATGTTGTTTTGGGCAGCTGCTTCCATAGCCAGCGCCATTGTGCTGATGTAGGTGTATGAGCGCGCGCCAATATCCTGAATGTCGTAAACCAGCACGTCAATGCCTTTCAGCATTTCGGCGGTTGGTTTTCTGGTTTTCCCATAAAGCGAAAATACTGGAATCCCGGTTTTGGGGTCGGCATTACTTTCAACTTTATCACCTGCCGAGTGGTTCCCTCTCACGCCATGCTCTGGTCCGTAAAGTGCTACTAAATTTACCTCTTTTGCTTCAGCTAAAATGTCAACAGTCGATTTTAGTTTCGAATTTACACCTGTTGGATTGGTAAGTAAGCCTACGTTTTTCCCCTTTAGAATATCAAAACCAGAAGCCTGTAAAACTTCAATTCCTGGCAGGGTTTGTTTCTTTCTAGCCATAGCAGCCTGAAAAAACAGGAGAACTAAGAGTAAGGATATCAGGTGTTTCATGTTTTACGCTTGCTAATTGGTATTCTAAATAGTGAGGTTTATGGGCGTATTTTTTTTTGGTTTTGCTGTATAGGAGCGCGCCCCAGTAGTGTACTATTTCTTAAAATTGTCGACTGCTGCGCGAACAGAACCGTGTAATAGCAGTAATCTTCTGGCTTCATCCATTTCAATATTCAGTTCGTCTACAATCATTCTTGCTCCGCGTTCAACAAGTTTTGCGTTGGTTAGTTGCATGTCTACCATTTTGTTGCCTTTTACGCGTCCCAGTTTAATCATCAACGAAGTTGTAATCATGTTAAGCACAAGTTTCTGTGCAGTTCCGGCTTTCATGCGGGTGCTTCCTGTTAAAAATTCGGGACCAACAATTGGTTCAATGGCAATGTTGGCAACTTTAGCAATTTTCGAACCCGGATTACAGGTTATGCAAGCGGTAAGCAATCCGTTTTTATTGGCATCTTCAATTGCTCCAATAACATAAGGAGTGCCTCCTGAAGCTGCAATTCCAACCACCGTATCTTTTTTGTTTATATTGTATTTTTGCATGTCTTCCCAGCCTCCGTGTATTTTGTCTTCGGCCGACTCTACTGCTTTTCGTATGGCTGTGTCGCCACCTGCAATAAGCCCGATAACCACATCGTAAGGCATCCCAAATGTTGGTGGAATTTCCGAAGCATCAAGAATGCCCAAACGACCACTGGTTCCTGCTCCAAGATAGAATAGCCTTCCGCCCTCCTTTATCCGGTCTATAAGCAGGGTTACCAAGGCTTCAATTTTTGGGATTTGCGTTTTTACTGCCAGGTGTATTTTTGCGTCCTCGTTGTTAATTCCCGTTAAAATCTCTTTAACCGACATTTGGTCAAGATTGTCATATAACGATGTTGATTCAGTAACTGTCATGTTTGTTTAGTGTGTATGTGTGTGAAATTGTATTAATCCATCAATTGGTTTGTCGATAATCTTCCCGATTTTAATTTCACGGGAAAAAGCCACTTCTTTAAGAAGGTCGGCATAGTGATAGGCTATGGAGCCAACAAAATTAACCTGCAGGTCTTTGTAGTTTTTGTAACGTTCAACATTTCTGAAAAAGAACTCAGCAAAGCTATTTTTTATAAGACTTTGTATATAACTGTGATTTCGATTTTCGTTTAAGAATTTTGAAAAGGATGCCAGGTAACGGCTCGGATATTCTTCGCGATAAACAGATGCCAAAACATCGGGCATTTCGAGCTTAAGTTCTTTCTCAATTTTATTTCTTAAATTTTGCGGAATAGCTCTTTTGAAATAATCGTTTAAGAAAAGTTTGCCCATGTGTGCGCCACTTCCTTCGTCACCTAAAATAAAACCAAGGGTTGGAACTTTGTCTGTAATTTTATCGCCGTCGTAAAGACACGAATTAGCTCCGGTTCCTAAAATACAGGCAATTCCCTTCTTTTTGCCAAGCACGGCCCGGGCAGCTCCGAGCATGTCGTCTTCCACCTGAATTTTTGCATTCGGAAAGATTTGTTTTAGCGCATCTTCCACTGTTTTATCTGTTTTACCTTTTATGCAGCCTGCGCCGTAAAAGAAAAGCTGTTGAACCTGAGGCTTGATTTCTTCATCGATTAAATCACCCTGCAATGCAGCAATTTCTTCTGTGTCCTGAAAAAAAGGATTTATGCCTGGCGATTCAAGAGTCGTATGACTTTTAATATCTATAAATTGCCAGTCTGTTTTTGAAGACCCGCTGTCTGCAATTACAATCATATTGTAAAAAAAATTGTTTACTTTGTTATGGTTAAATCTGTTCTCGCAAAAATACAAAAAAAAATATTATTTGTAATATGTAATACAAATATTGATTTATATTTGTTCGCATATTTGTGCCAACTATGGAGACGAACGAATTAGAATTAATTTTTAGCAGATATGTGAAAGGTATCAGTCGGAAATGGTGTCTTTTTGTTGCGGTACTACTTGGTTTAAATCCGTTTTTAGTACTTGCTCAGTCGGCAGATTCTATTCAGGTACATTTAAATAGCAAGCTTAAAGCTACTTCCAGCTCTTATTTTTACCCGGGAAATCAGAATTACTTTAATGAGAAAAAGGTTGTAGTCGATTCGGTTTCTTATCATTCGGACAAGGATACACTAGTGTTGTTTTTTAATAAGGCACTGGCCGAAATGCCCATTCGCGAAGGCGATTTAAATGCACTCCAGGATTCAATAAGAAAATTTTTGCCTGTAGCACTACAAAATATTTCTTTGAAAATTATTTGCAATAAAATGGATATTAGGGGGCTGGTTCCGAATTTTTATCGTTCAATAGAAAATTGCGATAAAACTAGATTAACACAGCCCAATCGATTGGAGCGAAAAAATGTGGTTACCAGGCAATGTCCTTTCGAAATTACAAAAGGTTTAGATAATTCAAATATTGTTTTGTGGAACAGCCATGGTTGGTATTACGAGCCTAAACTCGACCGTTGGGAATGGCAACGTGCAAGATTGTTTACAACCCTTGAAGATGTTTTGCCAACCGCATTTGTAATGCCATTTATTACGCCTATGCTCGAAAATGCCGGAGCTAATGTATTTAATCCCCGTGAGCGCGATTGGCAAAGCAACGAGGTGATTGTGGACAACAACGGTTCAACGGGTAAAAGTAAATTCAGGAAACCCAGAAGGCGTAAGCAGGAACCTACAGGATTTGCAATAGGTAATCCTCCTTATACCGGTGAAAATCCGTTTGAGCTGGGTACTTCAATAACCTTTGAAAGTGCGAGAAAAGAAAACAGGGCAACTTACATTCCGGATATCCCCCAAACAGGCGATTATGCTGTTTATGTTTCGTATGGAAAGGGAGAGGGGAAAGTAATTTACCGCGTGCATCATACAGGTGGTACAACTGATTTTGAAGTTGACCAGCAAATGGGCTTCGGAACCTGGATATATCTCGATAAATTTCATTTTAATCAAGGAGTTAATAAAAAGGAGTGTAAGGTCGAGTTAATTGTCCCGAATGATTCGAAACAACTGTTTTCTGCTGATGCTGTTCGTTTTGGCGGAGGTACGGGAATAATAGAAAGAAATGGAAAAACAGGAGGACGTGCCCGTTTTTTTGAAGGTGCCCGTTACAATCTGCAATTCTCGGGTGCTCCCGATACTTTGGTGTGGAAATTGAATGACAATAATGATTACAAAGATGACTATCAGAGTCGCGGCGAGTATGTAAATTGGTTAATGGGAGCTCCTTTTGGGCCATCCGGAAACAGACAATTTTCAGGGTTGAAAATTCCAATTGATATGGCTTTTGCCTTTCATACCGATGCCGGAATTTTACCCCACGATGAAATTGTTGGAACGCTGGGAATTTATTCGACCGATGTTGAT
Organism: Draconibacterium sp.; assembly: GCA_041583785.1. Classification (GTDB taxonomy): domain Bacteria; phylum Bacteroidota; class Bacteroidia; order Bacteroidales; family Prolixibacteraceae; genus Draconibacterium. The sequence goes on from JBFHFE010000046.1 coordinate 21,066, forward strand.
AGCTCTGTTTTTGCTGACGGCCAGTCGAAATATGCCTCGCGCGATTTAACCGACATTATTCAAACGCAAATTGTTGAAGATATAAATACTATTTATAACTGCGACTGGAAACGGCGTGGTATGTGGAACTCAGACTACAGCGAGGCATGCCGGCCACAAGTACCAACGATGTTACTGGAGTTGTTGTCGCATCAAAATTTAAACGATGTTAGATATGTGCTTAACCCAACATTCAGGTTCGATGTTTCGCGGGCTATTTATAAAGGTATGCTGCGTTTTATTGCCAATCAAAATGGGAATGATTATGTAGTTCAACCATTAGCAGTCGACCACTTGTGTGCAGAGTTTGTGGATGAAACTTCAGTAAAAATAAGCTGGAAACCTGTTTTTGATGCGATTGAACCAACTGCAGCACCCAAAAAATATAGGATTTACAAACGTATTGGAACCAATGGTTTCGATAACGGCATTTTGGTTGAAAAAACTGAAATAACGATTGCAAATCTTGAAAAGGGAAAGGTTTATGGCTTTAAAGTTACGGCGGTAAACGATGGTGGCGAGAGTTTCCCTTCAGAAATTATTTCGGTTGGCGTTTCAGAAAAAAGTAAAGACGAAATTCTTATTGTAAATGGTTTCGATCGCGTAGATGGGCCGGCCATTTTCGATACAGATTCTTTGGCAGGTGTTCTCCGGCAGCAGGATAATGGCGTAGCGTATGCTTACGATTTTTCTACCACAGGCGATCAATATAATTTCGAAAAAAAATCGACATGGGCCGATGATGATGCACCCGGGCACGGAGCAAGTTATGCCGATTTGGAAACCACAATTTATCGGGGAAATACTTTCGATTTTTCATATACTCATGGGGTAAGTATGCTGGCGGCAGGCTATAGTTTTGTTACTGCCAGCGATGAAGCTGTTGAAAGCGGAGATGCTGATTTAACAAAGTATAGATTGGTTGACCTTTTGTATGGAGAGGAAAAAACAACCATATTGCCGGGAAGAAATTTAACTCCTCATTTTAAAATTTATACCGGCAAAATGTTAAATGCCCTGGAAAAGTACACCCAAAATGGAGGTAATATTTTTATCTCGGGAGCATATATTGGTACAGAAATTTCAAGAAATAAGGAAGAGCTTACACGCATAGAAAACCTGATTGGTTTTAAAAGAAGGACTGATCATGCGGTGAAAAATGGGGCTTTTTATTCGGATAATACAGATTTTGCATTTAAGGGCGAGTATAATACCGATTATTGTTTGGAACAATATGCTGTGGAATCGCCCGATGGAATTGAACCTTTCGATAAAGCTGGACAAACCATTTTTCGATACGGAGAAAATAATGTGAGTGCCGGGGTGTTTTATAATGGAACACATAAAGTTTTGGCGCTGGGCTTTCCCTTCGAAAGTGTAAAAGGGGAAAAAGAGCGGAACCAACTGATGGCGAAAATTCTTAAAATGTTAGGAGAATAAATAAAGTGTTAAGACGGTTGCAGTTTTTAGCTTTATACGTACTATAAAATATTGAAAATTGATAGCATCATGATAAAAATAAATTGTTATATCCCCGCAGAAAGTTTTGCTGGGGTGTCGGAAATGATTAACGAATTACAGGCAAATCCTTCGATTGAAAATATATTTTTGCCCGACAATTTGGTGGCTGAAGCCGGTAAAAAAGTAAAGGCTTTTTCTTTTGAAGGATTAACTACAACCGAAACAATTAAAAAAATTGCAGAAACTTCAACAGGTGCCGATTATGTGTTGATGCTTACTAAAACGACATCGGTTAAACTGGGGCAGTTTGCCATTGAACGAATGGTGGAAGTTGCCGAATTAACCGGAGCTGTTAAAGTTTATTCCGACTATTACGAGGTGAAAGAAGGAAAACTGGCTGCCCATCCGGTAATCGATTACCAGGAAGGCAGTTTGCGTGACGACTTTAACTTTGGCCCGCTGGTTTTATACAAAGCCGAGGCGGTGCAAACCGCTGTTAAAAACATGACCCGGGAATTTGAGCATGCCGGATTGTATTATCTGCGTTTAAAAGTGGCTCAGCAAGGCGATTTCTTTCGTATGCCCGAGTTTTTGTACACCATCGACGAAACCGATAATCGCAAAAGTGGTCAGAAGATTTTTGACTATGTAGATCCGAAAAACCGTCAGGTACAAATTGAAATGGAACAGGCAGCAACCGAGCATTTAAAAGATGTTGGGGCATGGCTAAGTCCCGATCATACACCGGTTAAATTCGATGAAAAGGCATTCAATCAGAAAGCTTCGGTAATTATTCCGGTGCGCAACCGCGAAAAAACGATTGCCGATGCCATCGATTCGGTTTTGATGCAAAAAACGAAATTCGATTTTAACCTTATAATTGTCGACAATCATTCAACTGATAAAACCACGGAAATAATCCGTTCGTTTGCCGAAAAGGATGAACGTGTAGTGCATATAATTCCTGTTCGAAAAGACCTTGGTATTGGCGGATGCTGGAACCTTGGCGTGCACGATTCGCGCTGTGGAATGATTGCCATGCAGCTGGATAGCGACGATATTTACAAAGACGACTCAACGCTGCAAAAGGTGGTTGATGTTTTCGAAGCCGAAAAATGTGCCATGGTGGTTGGAACCTATCAATTGGTTAATTTCGAATTGGAGGAAATTCCTCCGGGCATAATCGACCATAAAGAATGGACGCCCGATAACGGAAAAAACAACGCACTTCGTATTAACGGTTTAGGAGCGCCCCGTGCATTTTATACACCTGTTCTTCGCGATGTAAAAGTTCCGAATACCAGTTATGGCGAGGATTATGCCGTTGGTTTGGCTATTTCAAGAAACTACCAGATTGGTCGTATTTACGACAGTATTTATTTGTGCCGCCGTTGGGACGATAATTCGGATGCGGCGTTGGATATTGTAAAAACGAACAATCACAATACGTATAAAGATAGAATTCGAACGATTGAGTTGAAGGCTCGTCAGCGAAAAAATAAATAGCCATTCTTAAACTTCCACCTTGTTCTGCACTACTTTAGGAAGGGTGTTATAGAGCTGTGATTTGGTACTTTACTCTTGTCTTTTATGAAAAGCATTTCAAACGAAATAAAACAACTTCTTACTGCCCAAAAAACGGAGTGGGATCTCGCCCGGAAAAATTTTGCAGGCCTTGAAAATGTGCAGGTACGCGAATTTCAGTTCGATGGATTTACAATAAAAGTTCAGTTTAATCCGGGGAGGATTGTTTCGTCGGCTGCCAAAGTGGATACAAAGTCGATTGAAGCGCGCCCCTGCTTTTTGTGCGAGGCCAATCGCCCCAAAGAGCAACGGGGGCTAATGTTTAATGAATTTTCGGTGTTAGTTAATCCTTTTCCAATTTTTCCGGAGCATTATACAATACCAATTTTTGCACATACTCCCCAGTGCATAAAAGGTAACTTTTGCAGCATGCTCAATTTGGCTCAGGCAATGGAAGGTTATACTCTGTTTTACAACGGACCCAAATGTGGAGCTTCGGCACCCGACCATTTTCATTTTCAGGCCGGAAACAATGGCTTTATGCCCATTGATGATGAGATTAAAACGCTGAAAGAAAAGTATGGTAAAATGTTCAGTGCTGATGAGGTTTTATGCTGGGCTGTTAAAGATGGCCTGAGAAATTTCCTGGTTTTAGAAGCAGAAAACAATATTGCACTTAGTAATGAATTTGACCGAATTTACCAGGTAATGGAAGAAATGTCCGACGCCGAAGAAGAGCCAATGATGAACATTCTTTCGTCTTTTAGCAGAGGAAGTTGGCGGATTCTGGTTTTTCCACGCGCCCTGCATCGTCCGTGGCAATATTCTGCCGAAGGCGATGAAAATATTCTTTTAAGCCCAGCGTCGGTCGATATGGGAGGTGTTTTTATTACTCCGCGGGAAAAGGATTTCAAGAAAATCACAAAAGAGGTTATTTTGGATATAGCCAGGCAGGTATTACTTTCGGATGCCGATTTTGATAAACTTACCAAAAAATTAAAAAAATGAACACACCAAATATTCGCGTTGGAATTATGTCACTCGATAAAGTTGAATTCAGCCTCAATGGCAAATTTCAACTTATGGGAAACGCCGAAATCTTTGAAGGTTTTCATACTGTTCAAATTGAAGACGGAAAGATTAATGTTGTGGATGCTGAAATTTCTGCCGAAGAACTTTATTTTACGCCCCTTGATTTTGAAACTTCGGAATTTGAGTTGAATGATGTAACCATAGGTGTAAATTTTCATTGGGAACAAAAGGAAAATCAAAAGTTTCAGGGCGCTCTAAAATTTATTATTGAGGATGGGAAAATTACTGCAATTAATGTACTTCCCATTGAGAATTATTTGATTAGCGTAATTTCTTCGGAAATGAGTGCAAAAAGCTCGCTCGACTTGCTGAAGGCACATGCAATTATTTCGCGTAGTTGGTTAATTGCCCAGATTGAAAAGCAGGATAATTTATCTGAAACAGCTGAAAAATACGAGAGTTCCTTCGAAACAGAAGATGAGTATATAAAATGGTACGACCGCGAAGACCACTTAAATTTTCATGTTTGTGCCGACGACCACTGTCAGCGCTATCAGGGAACAACGCGCTCGCATAATCCAAATGTGGTGACTGCCGTTAACGAAACTGCAGGCGTAATTCTATCGCACAAAGGGGTGGTTTGTGATGCCCGTTTCTCGAAGTGTTGTGGCGGAATTGCCGAGCTTTTCGAAAACTGCTGGGAACCTGTAAATCATCCGTATTTAACAGCGGTAATTGATAACCCTGAATCGCCCAAAGGTTTTGAAACCGACCTGACCAATGAGGAAAATGCTGTTCCATGGTTAAAAAATGCGCCGGAAGCATTTTGTAATACCAAAGACGAAGAGGTATTAAAACAAGTGTTAAACGAATATGACTGGACTGCCAAAGACTTTTATCGCTGGACTGTTGAATTCAAAAACGATGAATTATCTGCCTTGATTTTAAAACGTTCAGGACGCGATTTCGGGCAAATTATGGATTTGATTCCTGTTGAGCGTGGCGTTTCAGGGCGATTGATAAAATTAAAGATTATTGGAACGAAAAAAACCTTAACGGTTGGAAAAGAATTGGAAATCCGGCGTTGGCTAAGCGAATCGCATTTGTACAGCTCAGCTTTTACAATTGAGAAACAACAGGTTGTTGACGGTATTCCAGGAAAATTTATGTTATACGGAGCAGGCTGGGGACATGGAGTTGGTTTGTGCCAGATTGGTGCCGCTGTAATGGGGCACAAAGGATATAAATACGACGAAATCTTGCATCATTATTTTAAAAATATAACTTTGGAAAAAAGGTATTAGCCCGCTATAATACATCATTTTTTATGTGGCCAATGCTAAAAAGTATAGGGTGTTGCCCTGTACTGATTTTAGGATAGAACGTCGAAAGGCAAAAGTGAGGTAAGTCAGACCTTCTTTCATACAGAAATAAAAGAAAAATTACATAATAACTATGTCAGCTAAACAAAAATCACCCTGGTTTTGGATACCATCGCTTTATTTCGCGGAAGGAATTCCGTACATCATCGTAATGACCCTTTCGGTAATTATGTACAAACGTCTGGGAATTTCAAATACCGATATTGCTTTGTACACCAGCTGGTTGTATTTGCCATGGGTGATTAAGCCGCTTTGGAGTCCTATTGTGGATATTCTGAAAACCAAACGGTTTTGGATTGTAACGATGCAATTAATTATTGGGGCTGGTTTGGCAGGCGTTGCCTTTTCCATTCCTGTGGCAAAATTTTTCCAGTTCACCCTGGCTTTTTTCTGGTTACTGGCTTTTAGTTCGGCAACCCACGACATTGCTGCCGATGGCTTTTATATGCTCGGCCTTTCGCAGGGCGATCAGGCTTTTTTTGTGGGAATCCGCAGTACTTTTTATCGTTTTGCCATGCTTACCGGGCAAGGACTTTTGGTGATACTTGCCGGCGCTTTGGAAACGGCAACGGGCCTGGAACCTTTGAAAGTAGAGGTGACAGCTCAAAATATTGCTGTAAAAGATGTTACATTCAATCCCGAAAGTTTTAAGAGTCTGAATGAAACGGGCGACATTTATTTTGTTTCGGAGCAAGAGCTGACTGTGCCCATAGGAACACTGAGCAAAGTTGAAGTGGATGAGTTTAGCAGGAAAGTAGATGAGTGGAACATTCAGAATAACTTTTATTTCACTGAGGAGCCTGTGGCTGCTAAAGACGAAAGTTGGTGGAGTAGGAGCGTGGCTTCGCCGTTAAAAGGAGCTTTAAAAGAGAAATTTAATAAAGAGGACATTCAGCTTAGTAAGGAGGTTGGAAATATTGCCATTATTCCAATTCAGCTTTCTAAAAAGCCGGAAGCTGGTGAAGAAGTGGTTTTAAATTTTGGCTACGAAAAAGGTGATGCGAGTATTAAACTGACAAAAACTTACCGGTACGAGTTTAACGAAACCAATTGGGACAAACCTGCTTTTGCCCTTGTGCAACTCGACGCAAAACTAAAAAAAGCCACACAAACAACGTTTATTGGGCGCTCGGGGAATATAAAATTTGCATGGTCGATAGTGTTTGCCTGCATTTCCGGAATGTTTCTGCTTTTCTTTTTGTATCACCGTTTTGCCTTGCCACGTCCTGTTGCCGATGTGTCGAATAAAACCGAGGGGAAAAGTGTAATGGGCGAATTCTTCGGGACTTTCGCTGCTTTCTTCCGTAAAAAAGAAATCGCTTCTATTCTGTTTTTCTTGTTGGTGTATCGTTTGGCCGAATCGCAATTGGTGAAAATGGCATCGCCGTTTTTGTTAGACGCACGCGAAGCCGGCGGATTGGGTATTACAACCGGCGATCTTGGTTTGGTATACGGAACTGCCGGAATGATAGCGCTTACAATTGGCGGAATTTTAGGCGGAATTGTAGCCTCGCGCAAAGGTTTAAAATACTGGATGTGGTGGATGGCGCTGGCCATTAACTTGCCAAATTTTTGTTATTTGTTATTGTCGTGGTTTTCGCCCGATTCGTTGTGGTGGATTTCGGCAGCAGTTGTAGTTGAGCAATTTGGCTACGGTTTTGGTTTTACAGCTTACATGCTTTTTTCCATTTACATATCGGAAGGCAAACACAAAACCGCGCATTTTGCTATTACCACTGGTTTTATGGCGCTGGGAATGATGATTCCCGGAATGTTAAGTGGCTGGCTGCAGGAAATAATCGGCTACCAGAGTTTCTTTGTTTGGGTGATGATATGCACCATCCCAATTTTTCTTGTTCTTCCGTTTGTAAAAATCGATCCGAAATTTGGGGTAAAAGAGAAAGAATAAATTATTGTGATTTGCTTATCTCTGACAGAGGTTAAAACTCTGGCAGGGCGGAGAATAAACAATGGTAGTTACTCATCCCTAAAAATATCCATAAAATAGAAGAATGGAGTAATATTGTTTTTCTAATTCCTTGTAATTCAGCTAAAAGTTGACTCAGTGTTGGGCTTTTCGTACTTTTATATAAGAATTGGGTTTTAATGTTTAGCTGACTTTTATGAGAACTACCATTTTCTTCATTATTTTGCTCGCAATAGTAATGAGGGAAGAGTATGCAATTGGGAATAATAACTACCATGCTATACCTGATGTTGGAGTGGTTGACTCATTGCTTGAGCTATCGAAAAGTTTTGTTGCCATCGATAATGAAATAGCTTTACTATATGCCGAAAAAGCCCGTCAACAAATCAATCAGGTTTCATATTCGAAGGGGATGATAAAATATCTTCTTTTAAAGGCTCGTATTGCCTATTACAACGATAATTACGAATGGGCTTTTGAATTATTCGACTCCATTAATCCGCTACTTAACTTTAATGACGCCAGTGTTGAATTGGCCTGCTATTATTCGCAAAAAGCATTGGTAAACATTTGTTTGGGGAATTACGAAACAAGTGGAGTTTTGACTATGAAGTCTATTGAGGTAAACAAAGAGCTTAATAGAATGCCGGAGATTGCTCTTGGATATAACCTAATGGGACGTATTTTTTTAGAGCAGGATGAAATTGAAAAAGCAGAGGATTATTTTCAATTGGCATATAAAACAATCCTTGAAACGAAGGACGATTTATCGCATGCAAAAATTCTTGGAAATATGGGCGAAATTGAAGAATTAAAGGGAAACAACAAACGGGCTTTAGGCCATTATCAGCAATCGAGCATATTATTCGATAAACGTGGCGATTTGAGAGGAATGGCCTCGAGTTTAATGAGGATGGCAGGTATAAAAGTCCAGCAAAAAGATTTTAAAAATGCTATTTACAACCTGGAAGAAGCCGAAAAGATTTATTCTAAACTGGACGAAAAATATGGAATTTGCCTGGTGAAGAATAAGCTAAGTATGGCGCATTTTGAAGCAGGGAATATTCCAATTGCGATTAACAATGCCATTGCTTCATTGCAAATTTCAAAACAGATAAATAGTAAGCCTTTAATTGCACAAGCCTATGAGAGTCTTTTTACTATTTACGAGAAAAAAGGTGATTTAAGGAAAGCTTTGGATGCCTTTAAAGCGTTCGAGGAAATTAATACCGAGCTTATTTCATGGCAAAATAATAAACAAATTGCTACCGTCGAGCATAATGCCGAAATAAAGGCGAAAGAGAAAGATATTCAGATTCTTGCACAGAAGAACCGGATTCGGACATTACAGGTTTATTTTTTAATCCCTTTTGTGTTTTTATTGATTTTGAGTACAGGCAGTATCGTGTTGTTTTTAAGGATGAAGAACTTTAAACTCGGCAAGGAACAAGAGATTCTGGAAAAAAGAAACCGCATTTCTGAAATTGAAAACCAGTTGCAAAAACAAAAACAAAAAACGCTCGAAAATGAATTGGAATTGAAAAACAGAGAATTGGCCTCGAAGGCACTGTTTATTTTGCAAATGAACGAAACTTTGCAGGATATTAGCTCCAAAATAAATCACGCAAACCTGGGACGAACTTTCGAAGAAAAACAAAAACTTAAAAATATAGTCGGCGAAATTCAGTTGGCTACCAATAGTAATATTTGGGAAGAATTCGATGTTGCCTTCAATCAGGTGCATACCAGCTTTTACAGTAAACTACTTAAAGTATGCCCTAATCTTTCTTCAACCGAAATAAAAATTGCTGCGCTGTTAAAACTAAATCTTTCAACAAAAGAAATAGCATCAGTAACTTTTAAATCAGTAAGCGCTATAAAAACCACACGTTCACGACTGCGCACAAAATTAAATTTATCGCGCGATGAAAATTTGATTGGATATTTGCTAATGCTGTGATTAAGCCCAATTGACCATAATATTATCGTATCTAATTTAATTGTTTTTGGTTTCTGCAGCATTGAAAGAGTATACCAAAACTACCGTTGTGCTTTTGACAGATCTTAACGAAATGAATTTTAGTTAGTTGTTAAGTTGCAGCAAAAGAGCATTGTATGGTTTGTTGTAACTTTTTGTAACCTTTCCAAAAACTTTTTGAGACCAGTTTTATAGGGCATGCCTATAATCTCTGTTATAAACTTGCATAAAATCTTTCGAAATGAATTCAAAGAAAAAACAACTGAAGCGAAAAGAAGCCAAAGATGAGTTGATGGAAAAACTAAAAACGCAAAACAAAGCATTAAAAAAGATACTTAGGAAAATTATAAGGAAAAATGCAGAGAATGTTCAACCTTAAAACTTTAATTATGAAAGGAAAAACTTTGTTTATATCAACATTTCTGATTTTAGCCATTTTAATGAGCAGCTGTTTTAGGCGAGCAAAAGAAGAGCGAGCTGAAAAACGGGCTGAAAAAATTATGGAAAAAATTATGGAGAAAGCTGGTGCCGAAGATGCAGATGTAGATTTCGATAAGCAGAAGTTTTCGTTAACCACCGACGAAGGCACTTTAACTATGGAAGCTTCGGAAGAAGCCTGGCCCGATGAGATACCGGCTAGTGTTCCAAAATTTGATTTCGGGAAATCGGGCGGAGTAATGAAACAAGATATGCCCGAAGTTAAAAGTTGGATAATGAACTTTGAAGATGTGCCTGAAGATGCTTATGAAAAATACAAAGCAAAACTCTCTAATACGGGTTACGAATGTTATACCATGGAATCGGATAACCTAAAAAGGATTACTGGCGATAAAGATGGTATAATGGTAATCTTGCGCTTCTTTGATAATGAATGTGTGCTAAGTGTGGCACAGAAAAAAGAAGAATCTTAAAAACTACAATTATGAACAAAATAATATTGGCAATAATTTGTATTCTGTTTTCTGCAGCTGTGGTTAATGCACAACTTCCTAAGTTTATAGATTATCAGGCTATTGTCCGAAATTCCAATGGCGAAATTATTCGTGCGAATCCTGTTAGTTTAAAATTTTCTATTATAAGTAATTCAATAAACGGACAATCGGTTTATACCGAAATGCATACAGTATCTACTAATAATTTTGGTGTGGTAAGTTTGGAAATTGGTAATGGTTCGGTGTTGGCCGGAACTTTTCGAAATATTGATTGGCAGTCGGGAAAATATTTCCTGAAAACTTTTACCGATTTAACAGGTGGCGAGCACTTTACCGAAATGGGTACGGTTGAAATTCTTGTTCTAGGTGCCGCAGTGCAAAGCGAAAACTCAACTGCAATTGTCGATTCTGATGCTATTCCTAATGATAGTTATGTTACTGATTACGACGGGAATGTGTACGAAAGGGTTGAGATTGGTAATCAAGTTTGGTTGAGTTCAAATCTGAAATCACAGCATTATGCCGATGGCACAAAAATTACAGGGGTATATTCGTACGAAGATTTGAACGAAAACGCTGAAGAATACGGTAGATTATATACGTGGAATGCAGCCATGAACAACGAAGTTCCAACCATAAGAGTTCCTGTCTTTGTACAGGGAGTGTGCCCGTCGGGTTACCATTTACCAAGTCTTGAAGAATGGGAAGAATTAAAAAATTACATAAAAACAACTTATAAAGTTGGTGGTGGATTAATTGGTTTAAAACTAAAAGAAGAAGGTGGCACTCACTGGAATAATAGAAATGGAAAGCTTGGGAATAATGAAACAGGATTCTCTGCTATTGGTGCAGGGTCTGTAAGTATTGCTGGCAGCCAAAAGCTTTTTCGCGATTTAAAAGATGTTACCACATTTTGGTCGGCAACCAAATACGCAAACAATGCTGATCAGGCACGTATTTTTAAACTTTACGATAGCGGGGCTACGGCAACGGCAGGTGGTTCTAATAAAACAAACGGTTATTCAGTTCGTTGTGTCAAAGATTAATTTTAACCCGGATTCGATTATTAATCTTGCTTCATTACTGTATTTCTGAGGTTAGAATTAATAATCGAAATCAGCTTATTAAACTCACAAATATGAAAGAATAGTTATTCTTCTTGTTTTCAATTTCAGGGTTTTCGCAAGATAATAAGCTGGTTAAAACGAAGTTGAAAGTAGGAAAGGTTGAAACAAAAAAGATAGTATTTAAGGACGGACAATGCCTGGTAGAGTATTGGGGGATTTTTCAACATGATGTTATACCAGAAAATGCTGCCTTTGAATCAACCCCATTGAAGAGGACAGCCATGAAATAGTTATAGGTATTAACCTCTGTACTTTTAAAGACGAATGGAATAATACCGGAGAATTTAAAGTAACCATTAAAATTTATCGTGAAAGTAATTTGAAGTTTAACCTTAAAAATGAAAACAATGAAAAAATTAGTTGTATTATTTTTAATTGCCGCTTTTGCATTTTCGGCAAAGTCACAGATCGAGCCTAATAAGTCTGACATGAAACCCGACCAAATAGATAAAATGCTCGTGATAAAAGGAAATGTTCCCTGGAAAAGTGCTGGGATTACCCTGAAGGTAACTGATAAGGTAACAATAACAGCATCTGGAGAAGTACTGTTTAATGCGTCCGAACCGAATTCTGCAGTATCTCCAACTGGTCTTGGTCAGTTGTCGTATAAGAAAATATGGACTGGCGATGCTGAACATTGCGACGACCCGTTTGGAAAAATCAATCATGCCGCATTAATTGCAAAAGTAGGTAACAATGGCCTGGCGTTTTTCGTGGGAGATGAAAAAGACATCACAGGAAAACAAGGCGAGCTGTTTTTTGGAATTAATGACTGTACTTTTGTTGGACCTTATGAAAATTCCGGACAGTTTAATGTAAATATACATATCCTTCGCTTCGGAAAATCGATGAAATAAAGAATGTATCAAACAAATAATTGAACTCAAATATCATTATCCTGATTTCGATTTAAATTATTATTGAGTAAATATTCTTTACCGAATTTAGCTTATTCATACCTATCGAAGGAACGGCAGTAGATGGATTTTGTCCCAATTACTGCCGTTTTTGCTATTTTGTCATGTGTTTTGGTGGTATAGTTGGTCATAAAAGCCGAATTGAAACTTGGATTGCTTTTTGATTATTTCCTGTCATTCAAGTAACTTTGATTAGCAATGAACGATAGGGAACTAAAAATACAGTACAACGAAATTTGCCAAAACCTGGCAGAACGTAAGCTGAAGCCGGCTTTTGACCAGCTAGAAGCTTTAATAAAAGCAAGCGGCCTTATAATTTATCTCGACGAATGGCGAAACCTGGAGCAAACTTATCACTACATGCTGCAATACACTGTGGAAGGCATTCAGGATCCGGAGCGCCAAAAGATATACAGGAAACTTATCAGGTCGGTTTTTGAGTTGGTTGATAAAATAGTTGATGAAATTCGCACCAAATCATCCCCATCGTTGGAGTATGAGAAAAAGAGAGGTTTTGCGACAGGGGCATTAAATTTAGAAACCCTTTTTTCGGAGCTGGAAGATTTCTATCTGCATGAAGAGATGAGAGCTCTGGTTGACGACATCGAAATTCAAAGCTCTTCCCGAAAAATAGAAGCTGCAGCTCACCATGAAAAAGTGGTTACACTGTTTTATCATCTTTGGTTTCAGAATAACTTAAGTGCTAAAGAAATTGAGTTTTTTAAGTCGTTCTTTAGTAGTGAACTTATTGCAGTTGAGTACAAGTCGTTTATTGTTGCATCGTTGATTTTGAGTTTGTTGCGCCGTTTTGATGCGGCCAAATTTACTCTTTTATTTGATATTTATGAGAGCGAAGAAACCGAACTGAATCAGCGTGCAATTATTGGTCTGTTAATTGGTTTTTACAAATACGATGCCCGCTTGCCCTTTTATCCGGCAATTACCGGAAGGTTAAAAATCTTAAACGAGAATCCTGAGTTTAAGCAAAATATTGAAAGGGTGATTGTACAGTTTATCAGGAGTAAGGAAACTGAAAAAATCAGGAAAAAAATTACGGATGAGATTATTCCGGAAATGATAAAAATTAGCCCGAATCTGAAGGATAAAATCAATCTGGATAGTTTAATGGACGATAGTTTGAGCGAAGATAAGAATCCTGAATGGGAAAAGATTTTCGAAGATTCGCCGGGCTTAATGAATAAAATGGAGGAGTTCTCGGAAATGCAAATGGAAGGAGCTGATGTCTTTATGGGCTCTTTTGCTATGCTCAAAATGTTTCCGTTTTTTAGCGAATTTTCGAATTGGTTTATGCCTTTTTATGCCGAAAATCCTGAGATATCGTTGGTAATTGATGAGTCGGACGAAGTCAACACTCGTTTTATAAAAGCCATAAATTCCGCTCCAATTCTGTGTAATTCGGATAAGTACTCGTTTTGTTTTAGCATACAGAATCTGCCAGCAGAAAACCGCGAGTTTATGGCCGAAGGAATGAATGCAGAAATGAACCAGTTTAACGAGTTGCAAAACGATGAAGAACTGACCGATCCGGGGAAAAAATCAGGCTTTGTTTCCAACCAGTTTATACAGGATTTGTATCGTTTTTACAAGTTGCATCCGCGAAAAAACGATTTTGAAGATATTTTCAGTTGGCGTTTCGATTTTCATAATAAAATTGCTTTGGGAGAGATCCTAATGGAGGATGATAGAATACTTCGGAATATTGCAGAATATTATTTTTCTAAGAATTATTTCGAAGAAGCAGCCGAGGTTTTTAATTATCTTTTGTCGGTTGAAAAGAGTGGTGAGTTATTTCAAAAAATAGGGTTTTGCTACCAAAAAATGGGCGATTTCAAGCAGGCTCTTCAAGCCTATAAAAATGCAGAACTCTTCGATTTAAACCGCCGGTGGAATTATAATAAAATAGCCTTGTGCTACCGAAACCTAAAACGACCCGAAAAAGCACTTGAGTATTACCGTGAAGCCGAAAAACTGGATGAAGATAATTTGAATATTCAGTTAAATATTGGGCATTGTTTGTTGGAATTAGAACAATTTGAAGAGGCTTTAAAATCTTATTTTAAAGTGGAATACCTGGCTCCTGGCAATAAAAAAGTTTGGCGGCCGCTTGGCTGGTGTTCGTTTGTTTCGGGCAAAATAGAACAGGCAAATAAATATTTTCAAAAACTCATCGACGAAGAGCCAAACAAGCATGACTTAATGAATATGGGGCATGTTCAGTGGAGTTTGGGAAATAGAAAAGAAGCATTGGAATATTATAAAAAATCCATCATTCAAACCGAATTTACTGAGACTGAATTTTTTGAGGTGTTTGAAGAGGACTTACATCATCTTATAAAACAAGGGGTTGAAAAAGAGGATGTTCCTATTTTACTCGATCAGCTGAGGTACTTTGTGGAAGGATAGGGCTTTCCTTTTACCTGAAATTTATACCTAATTAATAATTTTTATTGTTAAAAATTATTTTTTAGGGATGAATGGTTGATACTAAAAAATGGGAAAATATTTTGTCTTAGAAAAGAATGGAAATAAGCGGAGAGGGGGGGATTCGAACCCCCGGTACAGTTACCCGTACGTCAGTTTAGCAAACTGGTGGTTTCAGCCACTCACCCACCTCTCCTAAAAGTAGTAAAAGTTGCTAAATTACATCTTGCCTTGCGGCAATTTCATTTAAACTCTTTTTACAAATTTCGAAAGAACGTTTTGTTTTGTTTTTCGTGCGTGCAAAAGTAAAAATTGTTTTTACTATGACAAAGTTTTTTGAGAAAAAATGGTAAAAAAAATTAGGCTATACAGCCTTTGTTGTTCGTAATTGCTGATTACTAATACTTGATTGGTTTCAAAATTATTTTTAAGGCTACATATTTTTTTTCCCGATTATGGGGCAAGATGGAGAATATATGTAATTAATCATGGCTCTGTTCAGTTTTGGGAGTATTATAATTTGGCAAACCTATGTACCTTCTTTGCTATAAGGTTTGGCAAACGGTTACCTGATAAATTTTCTGTTGCCATAAACTGTTAACCGCGTTATTTGTGTTACCCTTTAGCTTGATTATAGAATGTATAATAAGGAAAGGTTTTAGCCGTTAAGGTAATAATTGCGATAGCTTTTTTCTTGGTTGCTGGAAGACACCGGTGTAAAAATTCGGAACGGTGGTTTCCAACCTACAGAAATATTCGGCAAAATATCCATGGCTCTTATTAGAGCCAATTGGTCTTATGGTTTCTGAATATTATAGGCCATTAGAGCCTGTCCATGTCGTTGATACAGTATGCCATTTTTAATTACCGGGTGCGAAAAATGTTCCTTGGTTCCGCGTGTTATTTTAAACTGACCTTTCTGTTGCATTTTTCCATTTTCATTGTAGCTTATTAGTGTAATCTTTCCATTTTGGCTATAATAATAAAGCATATTATCGGCGGCAATAATTGCTCCCCATCCTAACTTTAACGAATCGCTTAATTCTCCTGTGTCCGCATTAATACTTTTTAGTTGTTTTTTTGAAGTTCCGCTACCGTATAAGTGATTATTAATTTTTACAATGCCTCCCATGTAGCTGTCGAAATCTGAATTACGCCATACATCTTTTATTTTTGAACCATCTTCTAAAAGTTGAAGTTTAACTCCTCCGTTTCCATCGCCGGCAGCGTAATAAATGTTGTCGTTATCATAAATTATGCAATTACTGTGGGTGTCACCAGCTCCCGGTTCGCGTTTTTCAAGAGGAGTATTGTCTTGGGCGTGTGTCCAGAGTAATTCTCCGGTTTCAGTATCAAATCCCATCATATTGTAGGCCGAAAATGTTACATATATATTACGCGAACGAAGTTCAATTAAGGATCCGGGATTGTAGGCCGAACGTTCGCGGTGGCCTTGGTTTGTCCATATTAATTCGCCTGAGTAACGGTTTAAGGCAACTACATTGTGTTTGTTTCCACCTGGAGCCCAGAATACTTTATCGTTGTCAATAACAGGAGCTTCCGAATGACCAAAACGTGGGGATATTCCTTCAAAATCGTCGGTGAAGTTTTTCGACCAAACGACCTCTCCATTTTTACGTTTTATACAAAATAAGTTGCCAATTCCTGAACCAACATAAATTAAATCGCCGACTATGGTTGGCTGAGACCGTGAGCCCGGATAGTTTTTAACCCATTCTTTGCCAAATGGAGCTTGCCATTTTATGTTACCTTCAAAATCAATACAAAATAGGGCGGCGGTACTATCAATAGCTCCGGTAATAAAGATTTCGGTATCCGTTACCGTGGGCGAGCCGTAGCCATCGCCTATGCCCTCCACAAACCAAAGTTCTTGTGGGCCATTTTCTGGCCAGGTTTTTAACAGGTTCCTTTCGGGGTAAATACCTTTGCGGTCTTCGCCACGCCATTGGTAAATTTGTGGTTTTTTAGGTGAACAAGAAAAAAAAAGGATGCTAATTAGCAAAAGGCACAGATTCTTCATAATTAAATATTTGGTTTTTATTAAGAGTATTGGAATGATTGGTTTTATTACATAAAATTAATGGTTATTACTTGATGGCTAGTTTTTAATTCAAAAAATGGATTTTCTTTTTAATTCTTTTGATGAATTTAAAATGTTATTGTTTAGAAAAGCTCCTGATTTTATTCGAAAATAAGAATGCAACAGCTATTTTATTGTTATAATTTTATTACTCTTAATACAACAGTTTGTGTATTTGTTTTTATTTTTAATAAATATATGCCGGGTGATAAATAGGAGATATCAAAATAGGGAAATGTTGATGGTTTATAATTGAGGTAGAGTTTTCCTGTTGCTCCATATAAGGATATTTTTTCGATTCTATCATATTCATGCAATTCTAAATAAAATATATCTCTCACTGGATTGGGATATATGTAGGCATCTGAAAAATTAGTTTTGCGACTAATTGTATTTAGATTATCGATCGTTAGAATCATAGTATCTAATGAAGAACAGGAAGCATCATTTGTTGCCATTGCCCATATATTAAAAACTCCAACTCCTAATTCACTAGCAAGTATTGTGCAATTATCTCCAGTAGAACCATTATACCATAGAAATGAACAAGCAATATTTGTAAGATGTAATATTACTGAATCTTCTAATGCTATGGTTTGGTCAGGTCCAAGGTCAACTAATGGATTATCATTTATTATTAGTTTTTCAGCTACTTGGCCTTCGCAACCGTTTGCATCTGTTACTGTATAAGTAATGGTATGCGTTCCAATTCCGGCAATAGCAGGATAGAAGTATAATTCTGATATTCCGTTTCCGTCAAGAACTCCGCCATCGGGATAAACCTCCATTAAAACGGGAGTTTGGTCTTCGCAGAAAACGAGGTTTTCGTTTAGTATCTGCGGTTGAATTGCGGCATTAACCACAACATCGAATAGAATTTGACCTTCGCAACCGTTTGCATCTGTAGCTGTATAAGTAATGGTATGCGTTCCAATTCCGGCAA
>JBFHFE010000047.1:0-37590 GCA_041583785.1 Draconibacterium sp.
TCCGCTAACTTACTAAGCCTTCCTTCACACCCTGCCGTTGCCAACAACGCACTTGGCTTCGTATTGTCTTCCCCCCGATTAGGCGACTCAGTTTTCTTTCAAACTGACGGATTAGTTTGCATGCGAGGCAAACAAAAAGCCATCCGATTTACTCGAATGGCTTTCCTTATTTATCTAATAAAATAGTTTCTTATTTGTCTCCGTTTTCTTCTGAATCAGGAGTTTCTTTTTCAGGAGCTACAGGGGAAGTGGTTGGGAAACTAGGAACCTGCGTTGGATCAACAGCAGTTTCAATTTGCTCCTGAACACGTGAATGTTCTATTCCATCTTTATCGCGTGGTATAAAACCAGCACCAACAACAGACAAAAACAACAGCGCTCCTGCTAAAATCCAAGTACCTTTTTCAAGGAAATCGTTTGTTTTCCGCACGCCCATTACCTGACCCGATGACTGGAAGTTACTTGCCAAACCTCCACCTTTTGAGTTTTGCACCAACACAATCAACACCAAAAGGACACAAACAATAAATAATAAAACAGTGATTAAAGTATACATCTTCTTCTAATTATTATTCTTTAATAATTCAATTTCTTTTATACGGCTTGCAAAGTAAACACTTTTTTCCGGATATTTCAAACTTAATTTCCTATAGGCTTCCTCTGCTTTTTCATAGTTTTTTTGTTGGAAATAAATCGAAGCCAGTGTTTCGGTAATCAGTTCGTCGCTTTCGGCTACCGATTTTTCAACAAACTCTTTATTTCCGGGATTTACTTCTTTCGCATTTGAAACATTTTTACGCCGGTTTATTGCGGGAGATGTGCTTAAAAATCTATCGATTAAAGTATCTCCCCCATCTGAATTATTGTCACCGTTTAATTCATAAGGTGTTGAAGCACTTTTAAATTTTTCGATGCTAATTTTCTGTTTTGGCAATTCTGAGTTTAAAAACCTAAACAAATTTTTTCTGTCGGGAACAGTTACCGCCACCTTTTTCAACAAGTTAGGATATTCATTCGAATTGATATTTTTCAGATTTTTCAGATAAAGCATCCATCCGGCCTGAAACCACGGATAAACTTTCGTGAGCTTATTTAACTCCTCTTGCGAATCCTCATCCAAGGCATCCGCGGTTTTTAAATATGTGTAAAATTGCTCCCTTTCCATTTTTACCAGTTTGCAATAGTCGCATTAAAAATATCCTCGGTAAGATCTTCTACGATAGCCTCAACCAGCTCATCCTCTACACTACTAATATCTGAACTGCTATCGTAGTCTTGAAATGCTGAGAAAGTTTTTTCGAAATCATCTTCGGGGACTTTATGGTTGGTATACTTCAGTTTTATGGTAACTGTTAAACGCGTTTGAGCCGAAGCGTCGTTTTTTTCAATCGACATAGCCTTGAATTCGTACCCCGTAATTTGCCCTTCAAACTCGATATCACCATTTTCCGACAACTCATCAAGCGAAGTTTGGCGACTTAGTTTGTCGCGCAGTGCCTCGGTAAAAGTTTGGCTTAAATTCGGATTTATCAGTCGGGCTCTATTGGGGAAAGAATAAACCGAATAACTTTTCACTTCAGCCGAAAGATTGGCCCCTGTAAACGAGTAGCTAACCGTACACGAAGGTGCAATACTTCCAATAATTAATGCCATAACGGCAATTAGTACAATTTTTTTATACATATCTATCCCTTAATATCGTATTCTTTAATTTTGCGGTAGAGGGTTCGTTCCGAAATACCCAATTCGAGGGCAGCATATTTTCGTTTCCCCCGGTGTTTATCCAATGCTTTTTTTATCATTTCAATCTCTTTATCAGCCAAAGAAAGCGATTCTTCAACAAATTCTTCAGTATCCTGAATATTCTCTTTTTCAACCGGGGTGATATGAATTGAATTCTTCGCTGTTTCTTTTGCAGCAAAACCACCATTCTCAGTATTGTATAAATTCCGAATAATTTGTGCCTGATCGCCAGAAATTGGGGCATCGTGATTTTCCAATATATCGAGCACGAGCTTTTTCAAATCAGACATATCCTTTTTCATATCGAAAAGTACCTTGTACAAAATTTCGCGCTCGTTGGCATACGAAGCATTATCGCTGGCTCTTGAAAATAATGCAGGCAGCTGTTTCGATCCTTCAAAAGGCAAATAAGGCCTAATAACATCGCCCGTTATTTCTCTTTCTTTCTCAATTATTGAAATTTGCTCTGTAATATTTTTCAATTGCCTAATGTTTCCCGGCCAGCGAAAACTAACCAATAATGAGCGAGCCTCATCGGTTAATCGGATCGGGGGCATTCGGTACTTTTCTGCAAAATCGCGTGCAAATTTTCTAAAAAGCAAAACAATATCATCGGTACGTTCACGAAGTGGCAAGACTGTAATTGGCACTGTATTCAGCCGATAGTATAAATCCTCGCGAAACTTCCCTTCCTGAATAGCAGTTGGAATATTTACATTGGTTGCTGCAATAACCCGCACATTTGTTTTAATTACCTTCGACGAGCCTACCTTAATAAATTCGCCCGTTTCTAAAACACGCAACAAACGCACTTGCGTTGAAAGCGGCAGTTCCCCAATTTCATCCAGAAAAATAGTTCCTCCATCTGCTTCCTGAAAATATCCTTTTCTATCGGCCAAAGCACCGGTAAAGGCACCTTTCTCGTGCCCAAAAAGTTCGGAATCGATCGTTCCTTCGGGAATAGCCCCACAGTTTACAGCGATATACTTTCCGTGTTTTCTACTCGAAAACTGGTGAATAATCTGGGGAAATATTTCTTTACCAACACCACTTTCTCCGGTAACCAAAACCGACAAATCAGTGGGAGCCACCTGAACTGCAACCTCAATGGCGCGATTTAATCCGGCAGTGTTACCTATAATCTCAAACCTTTGTTTTATAGCTTGTATATCCATGTTATTCAATTCCACCTCTAGCTTGCCCAAAAGAGGACAGCAAAAAAAGGTGTCTTTATATTTTCAAATTTTGATATTAAATTACTGATTATCCTCAGCCATAGTTTATTGTTAACCCGCAAATTTACAATTTTTCGCCGTCAATGCTTATTTCAGAAAAACAATTAACCTTTTTTATTCATTTAAATGAAGATTTAACGCAGAAGACAAGGTAACAGCCTCCCAATTGGTGACGCTAATAAATATATGAATGTTATCTTTGTCACCAAAAGAATATTTCGGATAAAACGGGACTCAGTGTGAAACTGAATCAGCACTCAAATTAAAAATAAATGAATTTTATAGGAATTATTCCCGCACGCTACGAATCAACCCGCTTCCCTGGCAAACCGCTTGCCATGATTAAAGACAAGCCGATGATTCAATGGGTATACGAAAATGCAAGAAAAGCCTTGTCGAAAGTTTATGTTGCCACCGACGACAGGCGCATTTTTGATGCAGTAAAGGCCTTTGGAGGCGAGGTGGTAGAAACCCTGCCGACCCATAAAAGTGGCACCGACCGTTGTGCAGAGGCAGCCAGTATCCTATCGGCCACGCTCAATTTTGATGCGGTAGTAAATATACAGGGCGACGAACCTTTTATACAGGCCGAACAGATTGAGCTATTAAAATCGTGCTTTGAAATGGAAACAGAAATTGCCACACTGGTAAAAAAGATTGACAATGCTGACGAGATTTTCAATATTAACCGCCCAAAAGTCGTACTCGACAACGAACAAAATGCACTTTACTTTAGTCGCTCTCCAATCCCATTTATTCGTGGAAGCGAGGAAAAAGACTGGCTTAAGGCAAACGTTTTCTGGGCACACATTGGAATGTATGCTTTTAAAACTGATGTACTGCAAAAAATTACCCGGTTAAAACAAGGGCAACTTGAGTTGGCAGAATCGCTGGAACAACTTCGCTGGCTAGAAAATGGCTACAAAATAAAAACAGCTGTAACAAAAACTCAGTCAATAGGAATAGATACGCCCGAAGATCTAACAAACGCTTTGCAACTTTTTTAATTTTCTTTTGTATTACTACAAACAGGGCATGTTATTTGCTAAGCTACATTTGAATTGTATTAAAACAATGCGAACATGAAACAGATTCTACTAGTTTTTTTAATTTCATTATTATGCTTCCCGGCGTTTTCTGAAAACAGCTGGGAATCGTCATTTCCCGATGAAGAAACAGTAACATCTGAATTAAAAGTTTATCCAAACCCCTGCAAAACCAACAAAGTTACCATCGATTTTGGGACCGACGAAATAATAGAAATACGCTTAACCAATATTACAGGCCGGCAAGTTTTGTTGAAAAAATACAACATTCCAGAACATAAAATACAACTTTCATTAAACAACATCCCCAATGGGATTTACCTTGTACGTGTAAAATCAATTAATAATGAAATTATTGTCAAAAAATTAATGGTGTCAAAAAACTGATACTATTTACCTGAACCAACTCCCTACTCTTTATTTTTTTCTTACTTTCATCCTCAAATAAAAAAATCATATTGTGAAAATTTTACTTCTTTTTTGCGCAATAGTGCTGACTTGCCAGGCTATTGCCCAAAGCACTATTTCCGATGCACGCAAGCAGCAAGAAGGCGAAACAGTAACAGTTTCGGGCATAGTTATTAATGGCGACGAACTTGGAACAATAAAGTACCTGCAGGATTCGACAGCAGGAATCGCTATTTACGACACTCAACTATCAAATGCACAGCGGGGCGACTCGATTACGGTTACCGGAGAGCTCGACATTTACAACAACCTGCTGGAGATAAAAAATGTTAGTTCGTTCGTTACACACGCTAGCGGCAGGCAACTCCCCGCCCCCAAAGTTTTAACCATTTCCGAAATTGGCGAAGATTACGAAGGGCAGCTAATTCAAATTAACAACATTGAAATTGAAGGTGGCGGAGGGACTTTCTCGAGTAACGCCAATTACGATTTTACCGATGGAAGCCAAACTGGCGAATTACGAATAAGTAGCTATAGCTCTCTTGTTGGAGAAGCAATTCCTTCGGGAGAAATTAATATGGTAGCAATATGCTCCCAGTTTTCTTACACCACCAACGATACCCAAACCGGCTATCAGATACTACCTCGCGACATGGACGATTTTATTTCAGAAAATGCCGTAAGCATTACTTCATCGTTAACAGCAACTGAAATAAGCAACGAGTCGCTTACTCTTTCATGGCAAACAGACGTAGAGGCAACTTCGGAAATTAGGTACGGCTACACATTTGATGCTGCAGCTTTAACCAACAACCTTCAAGGAAACTCAACCGTGTTGGAGGAAAATATTGAGCACCAGGTTGAGATCACAGGACTTCAGGCGGCTGAAATTATATATGCCCAGGCGTTTTCGGTTAGTGGAACAGACACTGCTTTTTCGTCGATAACAGCTTTTGTTACCGAATCGAATTCAACAGGAACAATGCACATTTATTTTAACTCTGAAATTGACGAATCCTTAGCAACCGAAACCATTGCTCGCAATATCGGAGATGCCATGGAAGACACACTAGCTGCATATATAAATAATGCAGAAGAGAGTATCGATTTGAGCATTTACAATTTCAATAACTCAATAATAAGAAATGCATTAAATACTGCCTGCGACCGCGGAGTAAAAATTCGAATAATCACCTGCGGAACAACATCGCACTACAGCATAAACGACTTAGATTCGGACATAGCGGTACTGGAGCGCCCGGAGGTATCGGACGGTGGAATTATGCACAATAAATTTGCAATTATCGACGGCAACTCTGGCAATGCCAACAAAGCCTGGGTATGGTCGGGCTCTACCAACTTAACCCAAGACCAGTTATATACTGATGCCAACAACATGGTGTTCATTCAGGATCAATCACTGGCAAGAAGTTATGAGGTTGAGTTTGAAGAAATGTGGGGTGGAACCGGAGATTTACCAGATGCCAGCAATGCAAAGTTTGGAGAAGACAAAACCGACAACACCCCCCACCAACTCATTATTGGAGGAAACAAGGTGGAATGTTATTTTAGTCCATCTGACGACACCAACCAGAAGCTGATTAACGCCATAGAAACAGCCAACAACGACCTAAGCGTACAAACTATGCTCATCACTCGCTCCGATTTGGCCTATGCAATTGTGAATGCGTACGAGAGTGGGGCCAAAGTACACGTAATAACCGACTCTGAGGACGACAACTCAGAAACCGTAGACGGAATATTAAGTAGCCAACTCCCTTCGGGGAAATACATTTTCGATGACACAGGAGAAGGAATGCTGCACCATAAAATGGCCATAATTGATGCAAACGATTCAGAATCGGATCCTCAAGTAATTACCGGAAGCCACAACTGGAGCAACGCTGCAAACGACGAAAACGACGAAAACACTCTTATCATACACAATGCAGACATAGCCAACCAATGTCTTCAGCAATTTGCATATCGCTTTGAAGAAAACGACGGCGACCTTGCACTAGCTGTTTCTCTAATAGAAACAACTACCTCGAAGATTTATCCAAATCCTACAACAGGTCAACTCAGCATTTCTTCGGAAGAAACAATACAGAGCTTACTAATATATTCGCTTAAAGGAGAGAAAATGTTTGAAATCCAACCGGAAGAAAAAAGTACAACTTTAAATATAAGCAACTACCCTCCGGGTATTTACCTATTAATAGTGCTTTCGGAAAATCAAACGATTAGTACCTGCAAAATTGTAAAAAATTAAAAACTAATACGATAAACAAAAAAGAAACGAGGCCATTTCGACAACAGTCGGGTGGCCTCGTTTTTTTTGAACACAAGTCTCCGGCACTAATCCATCACCATTCCTGTATAAAAAAACACAAGCCTGCCTTTTCCGAGTTCGGAAACCTATGTCATAGCCAGATATCAGCATGAAACCATTAAGCCAGGTTCAATTAATATTTCTGAATTTTAAATTAACTGTCGAACTCAGATTTAATAAATGAAAAATCCCGGCGCCTTATGCAACCGGGATTCTAACTAAACCTAACTAAACCAAACTTATGAAAAAAACAGCAAATTGCTGTGATATACTAATTCTATTTCTCTGTTAAACGTTAATTTTTAAATTTGGTTATCAACGTTTAATTGTTTTCATGGCTGTACGAAATTTTACAAATACCATGCCAGAAATGAGCCGATTTTGACAAAAACTACAAAAATCAACTGCATAGCTAAACACTTATATCCGGCACAAACAAATATTTAACCAATGGGGCGCCAGAGTCAGACGTAGCGTACTGTATACAATTCCAACGTGAAAGATACTATCCGAAACTTTCGGAAATATGCAATTATTAAAGCAGATAACTACACAAGGCTGCAAAAAAGGACCCGCAATTGACATAAGCTAAGTCATAAAGAGAATCAAAATGTATTCTCTTTTCAGAATTTGGCACAGAATTCTGTTAAAAATTAGCTAAAACAAGGTGAATATTTCCTGCCGAAATCGCGTAACAGGAAGGAAAAACACACACGACAACTCCAATTTAGGAACATTAAGAATGTAATGAGATATTCGTTAAAATAAAAAACCGGGCAGAATCGAAGACTAAACCGTAAATCTCAAAATTTAAATATCTTTGCGCAAAGTTTAAAAACCATTCTTAAAAATAGTTGTTAAAAGGTAGTAAATGAAGAACATTCGGAATTTTTGCATAATAGCACACATCGATCACGGAAAAAGCACACTTGCCGACCGGCTTTTGGAATTCACAAAGACAGTTGGAGAAAGGGAAATGCATGCCCAGGTTCTTGACAATATGGAATTGGAACAAGAGCGTGGCATCACGATTAAAAGCCATGCCATCCAAATGGACTATCTCTACGAAGGTACTGAGTACAAGCTCAACTTAATTGATACTCCGGGGCACGTCGATTTTTCGTACGAAGTTTCGCGTTCGATTGCTGCCTGCGAAGGAGCATTATTAATCATCGATGCCACCCAGGGCATTCAGGCACAGACCATTTCAAACTTGTATCTGGCGCTTGAAAATGATTTGGAAATTATTCCCATTCTGAATAAAATGGACCTGCCCAATGCAATGCCCGAAGAAGTTGAGGATCAAATAATCGATTTAATTGGCTGCGACAAAGAAGACATTATTCGAGCCAGCGGCAAAACAGGAGAAGGAGTAGAAGAAATCCTTAAAAATATAATCGAGAAGGTTCCGCATCCACTAGGCGACGCGGCGGCACCCCTTCAGGCACTGATTTTTGATTCTGTTTTTAATTCTTTCCGTGGAATAATTGCCTATTTTAAAATTCTGAACGGAGAAATTCGAAAAAAAGACCTCGTGAAATTTGTTGCTACGGGAAAAGAATATTTTGCTGAAGAAGTAGGTGTTCTAAAACTCAACCTGATGCCCAAAGATGTTTTAGGCCCTGGCGATGTTGGATATATTATTTCGGGCATAAAAACAGCAAAAGAGGTAAAAGTTGGAGACACGATTACACACGTTAAAGCTCCATGCTTAAAAGCAATTGAAGGTTTTGAAGAAGTAAAACCAATGGTATTTGCCGGCGTTTATCCAATTGATGCAGAGGATTACGAAGACCTTAGATATGCCATGGATAAACTTCAGCTAAATGATGCTTCGCTTACCTTTGAGCCCGAATCGTCTGCAGCTTTAGGCTTTGGGTTCCGCTGTGGTTTTCTGGGAATGTTACACATGGAAATCATTCAGGAAAGACTTGAA
This sequence comes from Draconibacterium sp., assembly GCA_041583785.1. Lineage (GTDB taxonomy): Bacteria > Bacteroidota > Bacteroidia > Bacteroidales > Prolixibacteraceae > Draconibacterium. The sequence continues at coordinate 8,701 of JBFHFE010000047.1, forward strand.
CGCGAATTCGACATGAATGTGATTACAACCGTGCCCAACGTTTCTTATTTGGCACATTTAACCGACGGCTCAACGGTAAAAGTATACAATCCTTCCGGAATGCCGGTGGCAACTACTATTGATGAGATTGAAGAGCCATATATTCGTGCCAATATTATTACCGCATCGGAGTATATCGGGCCGGTAATGAATTTATGTCTCGACAAACGAGGCCAATTGGTGAATCAAAATTACCTGACTGCCGAACGCGCCGAGCTCGTATTTAATCTACCACTGGGTGAAATTGTATTTGATTTCTACGATAAACTAAAAAGCATTTCGAAAGGTTACGCTTCGTTCGATTACCACATGAGCGGATACAAACCAGCCAAACTGGTTCGTTTAGACATTCTTTTAAATGGTGAAATGGTAGATGCACTATCAACATTGATTCATTTTGCGAATGCTACTCCCTTTGGACGTCGTATGTGTGAAAAACTGAAAGAGCTAATTCCAAGACAACAGTTTGACATTGCCATTCAGGCAGCTATTGGGGCAAAAATTATTGCCCGCGAAACAGTTAAAGCTGTCCGGAAAGATGTTACCGCCAAATGTTACGGTGGCGATATTACCCGTAAACGTAAATTACTTGAGAAACAGAAAAAAGGTAAAAAGCGAATGAAACAGGTTGGAAATGTAGAAGTTCCGCAAAAGGCGTTCCTTGCCGTATTAAAACTCGATTAGCACGAACAAGCCGAAAACAAAAATGCCCGAATCTTAAGATTCGGGCATTTTTGTTTATTAAAACTGAGGAGATACCCCCACAAACACACAGGAGAATCCTACTTCAGCAGGAACGGTAACCTATTAAACGATAAGCTTATAACCTTTACCATGAACATTAATTATCTCAACAGTAGGTTCTTCTTTTAAATGTTTACGCAATTTTGTAATATAAACATCCATACTACGGGCATTAAAATAATTATCGTCGATCCAAATGGATTTAAGCGCATAATTTCTCTCCAAAACCTTATTGGCATTTTGACAGAGCAGCTTTAGCAAATCCGACTCTTTAGTAGTAAGTTTAACCGTATTCTCGCCTTCTATTAAGGTTTGTTTTCGGGTATCAAAGCTAAATTTACCAAGGGTAAATATTTGCTGCGAACTGGCTTGTCCCTCTTGTGCAGTTCTCCGCAAAATTGCTTCAATTCTCATTATCAACTCTTCCATACTAAAAGGTTTAGTAATGTAATCGTCGGCCCCCAATTTAAAGCCTTCCAGCACATCTTCTTTCATATTTTTGGCTGTAAGGAAAAGTACGGGAATTTCGGCATTCACAATTTTTATATCCTTTGCCAGCGTAAAACCGTCTTTTTTAGGCATCATTACATCTAAAATGCAAATATCATAATGCTCTTTCATAAACCCCTTGTAGGCAGCTTCACCGTCAGGATACAAATCTGCATCGTAACCTTTGGCAACCAAATATTCTTTTAGCAGTAATCCTAAATTCTCGTCATCTTCGGCGAGTAATAATTTTGTTTTTTGTTCCATGCTTAATTATTTATTTGTGGGAAATAGATTTTAAATTTTGTTCCTTTATTAAGTGCACTTTCCACTTTTATAGTACCGTTATGAAGGTCAACAATTTTTTTGACATAACTAAGTCCCAGTCCAAAACCTTTTACGTCGTGAACATTCCCTGTTGGCACCCGGTAAAACCTGTCAAAAATTTGAGCCTGATGATCTTTTGATATTCCTATCCCATTATCCTGAACCGAAATCATTACCTGGTTTTTTCTATTTTCGGTTGACACCTTTATTTCCGGTGTTTCGCTGCTGTATTTCATGGCATTATCAAGCAAGTTAAAAATAACATTTGTGATATGCACTTCATCTCCTTTAATAATTGAATTTTCGGCCAGTATCTCGGTTTTTAATGTGCCATTTTTACTGTTTACACGCAATTCAAAATTATTAGCTACGGTTTCAACCATTTTATTCACATCAAACTCGCGAAGTTTCAACTTGAGGCGACCTTCGTTAAAGACAGCCATTTGGAGCACTTTTTCAACCTGAAAACTTAGCCTTTTGCTCTCCTGGTTAATTACTTTCGAAACATGAGCTATCATAGTTGGAGTATTAGAGATACTACCATCCTGCAACATCTGGCTTGCCAACGAAATGGTCGAGATAGGTGTTTTCAGCTCATGAGTCATATTGTTGATAAAGTCGTTTTTTACGTTCGATAGTTTTTTCTGTCGCAAAATAACCATCAAGGCATAAACAAAAATACCAATAAGCAGTCCGGTTAAAATAATGGTCGGGATAATTGTTATACCTGTTTGTTTTATTAGAAATGCCTTCCTCTCCGGAAAATAAATATTCAGATAATTAGGTTCGGGGCCGTACACATCGTTTTCAAAAAGCAGCTGGGCAAACTGTTCTTTGCGCCCAGGGTTATAATCTTTGTCCCCAAAGATTATTTTATCGCGACCTAAAGTAGAGTTCTTAACTGCAAACTTATAATCCAATCCGATTTCGGATCGCTCCATGGCAGTTGCTAAAATGTTTTTCAAGAAGACTGAATCTATACGCTCTGTTATGGGCCTGTCCTCCAAAAGAATCTCGTAACTTTGCCAATTATTGTCTTCCAGCCATTTTCTCCTCTTTTGTTGCTGCTCGAGACTTTGCTCCATGAACCGTTCGATTCCGGTTAGAGAGCCAGCTGTCACCGAATCCGGAACCTGGAATTCAACACTCTCTTTTAAAGTACCATAAATACCACGCTGCGAAAAACTTAACTGAAAGTTAAGCACATTCTTGCGTGAATTATTTCTGGGAAATACATTCCCAAATTCGCCAGAATCGTTATTTGCACCCGGTAATGTTCCGGTTCTTGCACATTCGCGGGCTAAGCGTTGTTCGTCAAGTTCCAACTTCATTGCCACCATAACCAAGGCATTACTAACGAGCTGATTAAACTGCTCCTCCCTGATATCAGATGCCGACTTAATCATAGTTGTCTGAACCAGAATAAGCCCTGAAAGCACAAAAGCCATCACGACAATAAGTGTTATAAACATTTTTCGACTCATGCCGGCAAAGATAATTTTAATGACATGCTCCGCTTACGGTATTTAACATTATTTAACCGAATGTGTTAAATTCTAGAATTTATTAACCTGAATTGGCCGGAGAATCAGGATTAAACTAAAATACAGCTCTATTGCGCCATTAAAACCTGCTCAATAATCTCGGGATAATGTTTATATTCCAGATGATGTACCTTTTTAGCTACCATTTCGGGGCTATCATTTTTAGCAACTTTACATTTGGCCTGGAAGATAATCTGCCCTTCATCGTACTTTTCGTTCACAAAATGAATGGTAATTCCCGATTCGGCTTCATTGTTTTCAACAACGGCCTGATGCACCTTCATGCCATACATTCCCTTGCCTCCATATTTGGGCAATAACGCGGGATGTATATTTATTACAGTAAAGTTTTTGACCAGCGTTTCCGGAATTAGCCAAAGAAAACCTGCCAATACAATTAAATCTACTTTACGATTAATTAATGTATCGATAATTTCTTCGCTTTCATAGAACTGTTCGCGTGTAAAAACGAAGCTATCTACCCCATATTTCGCTGCCCTTTTGAGGGCATAAACCCCGGCCTTATTTGACCACAAAGAATCCACAACAACATTCTCATTATCAGAAAAATATTCAAAAATATTTTGTGCATTACTTCCCGAACCAGAGGCAAAAACTGCTATTCTTTTTGTATTCATTTTAACACATTTTTAGACTTTAGAACATTTGAATAAATAGTTCAAATTTAGAGGGTTATATAATAATAATGCAAGCGTGTTAACATCTTTTTTATTTTTTTTCTTGGAAATTTAGAGCGTAAATGTATTACTTTGCAGCGAATTATTTAAAACAAAAATTAGTATTAATTAAAATTAAGAATTATGTCTGACGTTGCAGCAAAAGTAAAAGCAATAATCGTTGATAAATTAGGTGTTGACGAAAATGAAGTAACTCCGGAAGCATCATTCACAAATGACCTTGGAGCTGATTCTCTTGACACTGTTGAATTAATCATGGAATTTGAGAAAGAATTTGATCTTGCTATTCCAGACGACGAAGCAGAAAAAATTTCTACAGTAGGTGAAGCAATTGCTCACATCGAATCTGCTGTTTAGTTTCAAATAAAAGTTATATTCATAAAGTTCATTTATGGAATTAAGACGGGTAGTTATTACCGGAATAGGAACTGTCAATCCTCTTGGAAATTCAGCTGAAGAATTTTGGAAAAACTTAAAGGATGGAGTAAGCGGCTGTGGCCCAATTACCCATTTCGATGCTTCGAAGCATATCACACAGTTTGCATGCGAAGTAAAGGATTTCGATGCTTCAGAATACATGGATAAAAAAGAGTATCGCAAATACGATTTGTATACGCAATACGGAATTGCGAGTGCCGAACAAGCTGTTCAGGATAGTGGGCTCGACATTGAAAATTTTGATGGTGACAGGGCTGGTGTAATCTGGGGAGCTGGAATCGGAGGCCTAAAAACTTTCTACGACGAAGCAAGAGCTTACAGCGTAGATAGACCACGGTTTTCTCCGTTTTTTATACCTAAAATGATTGCAAACATTGCAGGTGGTTTAATCTCGATCCGCTATGGATTTAGAGGTCCAAACTACACTACCGTTAGTGCTTGTGCATCAGCATCTCACGCCATGATTGACGCTTGCAACATGATTCGCATGGGCAAAGCAGATGTTATGATAACAGGAGGATCTGAAGCAGGAGTAAACGAAGCAGGAATCGCTGGGTTCAACTCCATGCGTGCCATCTCCACCCGCAATGATGATCCAAAAACAGCTTCTCGTCCGTTCGACAAAGATCGCGACGGATTTGTGATGGCTGAAGGAGCTGCAGGTTTTATTTTCGAAGAATATGAACAGGCAGTAAAAAGAGGAGCTAAAATTTACGCAGAAGTACTTGGTGGCGGAATGTCAGCCGATGCTTATCACATGACCGCCCCTGACCCGGAAGGAAAAGGAGCATCGTTGGTAATGAAATGGGCATTGGAAGATGCAGGGCTGAAACCAGAAGATGTTGATTACATCAACGTACATGGTACATCTACTCCGCTGGGCGATATTGCAGAGCCCAAAGCCATTGTAAAAGTATTTGGCGAGAATGCTTACAAGCTAAGTATCAGTTCAACGAAATCGATGACCGGGCACTTATTGGGTGCTGCAGGTGCTGTAGAAGGTTTGGCATGTATTTTAGCGATGATGAACAATACAGTTCCTCCTACTATTAACCATTTTACCGACGACCCTGAAATTGACAACAAGTTGGATTTCACTTTCAACAAGGCAAAAGAAAGGGAAGTTAATGTAGCCATGAGCAACACCTTCGGTTTTGGTGGTCATAACGCTACTATTATTTTCAAAAAACTATAGGATACTGTGGTTAAAAGAATAGTACAACGTGTAAAACTCTTTTCGTCTGATCGGAAAGAGTTTTACTTGTTTTTAAAAGAACTTCTCGGATTCTACCCTCAAAACCTGAAGCTCTACGATTTAGCCTTTGTACATAAGTCGGCTTCTACTGTCGATTCGCAAGGGAATTTTGTAAACAACGAACGTCTGGAGTATTTGGGTGATGCCATCCTTGGTGCTATCATTGCCGATTTTCTTTACAATCGCTTTCCTCAGGAAGACGAAGGTTTTCTAACCAAAACCCGCTCGAAATTGGTAAACAGAGCCTTCCTGACCAAACTTACTCACGACATGGGGCTGCATATTTTTATCGATTCGAACACTACAAAAAATATCGATAAAAGCCATATTTATGGCGATGCACTCGAAGCATTAATCGGCGCAATTTATCTCGACAAGGACTATCAGTCTGTTAAATTCTTCGTTACAAAACGAATTCTTTCACAATTTGTTGACCTAAATGAAATCGAACATGAGGACAACAATTACAAAAGCCAGCTAATCGAGTGGAGCCAAAAAAACAAACGCGACATTGAATTTGAAACCAAGGAAGAGATCAGCGAAAAATCGAAACATCCAAAGTTTAAGGCAATAATAAAAATAGACCATAAACAAGTTGGCAAAGGAAGTGGAACTTCAAAAAAAGAAGCTCACCAGAATGCCGCCCGCGAAACACTTAAAAAATTAAACGATTTATAACGTTCAAACACTATAAATCACTTTCTTTTTGTATTTGCTTGCTGAAAATTACCACATGAACACTACTCTTATTATCGCATTAGGCTTTCTGGCTCAAGGACTATTTTTCATCAGAACCATTACCCAGTGGTTTAAATCGGAAAAAGAAGGAGCAGTTATTTCTCCTATCGTTTACTGGCAAATTAGCTTGGTAGCTTCCATTTTGATGCTCACCTATGGAATTTTACGGAACGATTTTGCCATTGTAATTGGGCAGTCGTTGGTTTACAGCATATACATTCGCAACCTTCAGCTAAAAAAGGCCTGGCCAGAAATGCACTGGATAAGTAAAGCACTTGCCATTTTAATACCAATTGGTTACTGGGCTTGGCTTATTACTTCTGGTAGTTTCAGTTCTATCCTGAAAAACGAAGCTATTTCATTGTTTTGGATGGTTTGGGGAACCATTGCGCAACTAGTTTTTATCTCGCGCTTTTTTTACCAGTGGATTTATTCTGAGAACAGAAAAGAATCGTTATTACCCCTTGGTTTCTGGATAATTAGCACAGTAGGATCATTGATGATTTTTAGCTACTCAATTATTAGGCTCGACCCTGTTCTTTTTGCAGCACACAGTTTAGGACTATTTATATACATGCGCAATATTTTACTTCATTGCGGTAAAGGAAGTCTGTTTAACCGCTTACAAAACGTTCCCGGAATAAACAAAATAATAGGCAAGGTTTCCGATAGAATAAAATAACCCGACAAGTAACTTAAGCTTGGCTAATTGCACAAAAATTTCGGGGCACCGGCTTTATGGCAATCCTATTTTGTGTAAAATTTTACACCTCTTAAAATAAAATTCTCGTTGGCCTGCTTATACCGATTGTAATAACACTTAAGTAGAAGAAAAACAGCACAGTACTAATTAGCCACGCTAAGAACTGCCCTTCATCTCCTTGGACCGGAATCTTTTATAAAAAAAAGTTCCTGTATATCGCTCCTAAAAAAATTAACAATAAATAAACACCGTTAAACTATTGATTAGTTTCAGGGCCTTCAAGCGGACTGGTTGTATATAAGCCATAAGCAGACACTTATTTTGCACTAATGCTCTATATTATATTTTTCACATCCGCAAATCCACTACTTTTACATCGTTTATTCACGTGTCTATTTATTAACCAATAAATTTAAATGCCATGATTAAAACTATCGACTTACATATACACACAACGGCCTCAGACGGAAGCTACACCCCAAAAGAACTAGTCGATTATGCCGTAAAAAAGAAACTTTCTGCAGTTGCCATAACCGACCACGACACCATGCGAGGCATACAGGAAGCTATTGATTACATCGAAGAATTGCAACTTCCGCTTGAGTTAATTCCAGGCATGGAGGTATCGACTTATGCGCCGGGGCATCCTTTCGGAATTCACATTTTAGCCTATTTTATTGATAAAAGAGAAGACGAAAGAGCAAAGATATTAAACCAGGTAGCGATTAAGCTTCAGCAAAGTCCGGGCAATCCTAAAAATGCCATAAAAATTATTTCGGAATACGGAGGGATTTCGTCGTTAGCACATCCAAAGGAGTATTTCTGGTTGATGAACGATCTGGATAGACTTATTGGAGAGCTCGCATCAGAAGGATTAAATGGTGTTGAATGTTACTACACAACACATACAGATAAAGAAATAAAACAGCTAAAAGAGATTGCTTCGAAGTACAGCTTAACAGCTACCGGCGGCAGCGACTTTCATGGCACCCGAAAACCAGGTGTTGACTTAGGGAGCGGTTTTGGAAATTTGCTTATCCCTTACGATATTATAAAGAAGCTGAAAAGTTGTAACTCAAGTTCAACTATTAATTTATAACCTCAGAAATACAGCACTATACAAATTCTGAAATATAATTTAGCAGGAACGGTGGCAAGATTGTAAACAAACCAGGGTTATTCCATCGAAAAAAGTATTGCTTTTCTATTCTTTTTGAGTTTAAGCTTCGTTAAAGAATGGAGCTAAACTTTGGCTAGCGAAATAATCGGCACAGGTAATGCTTTTAATTTTTCAGCTTTGCTAACCTAAAAACATTGAAAAAACAATTTGAGACTCTTTTCAAGATTAGGCATATCATCTCTACATCCAAATTTATATCTTTAATGTTTAAAACATTAGTACAGCTATGCCCGAATTAAAAGAAAAACCAACGCTTTCCGAATTTCAAAAATACGTTAACGAACTGGAGCACGAACGAAATTTTATAAATCAAACCACCATAGATAAGTGCCTGTTACTGGGAGAAGAAGTGGGAGAGCTATTTAAAGCCATCCGGAAATCGGAAGGACTATTGGTTGATACCAATTCAACCTTCACAGAGATTGGCGATGAGTTAAGCGATATTTTCATCTATCTATGCGCCATTGCCAACCGTAATGGGATAGATTTGGAAAAAGCTTTTCGGAAGAAGGAAGAATTGAATAAAAAACGCGTTTGGGAACAGTTATAAAATAAACAGTGAAAGATTGATACTCATTATCAAATTCAGAAAGTACAATTTTATTATCTTGCCTCACAAAAAATGCGAATTCAAATTCTGTTATTTTCTATTGCATTGACTTTATCTACAATTACATCTGCGCAAACCAAGGTGATTCTACTTGGAACCGGCACCCCTAATCCAGATCCGGCGCATTCAGGACCTGGTGTTGTTATTCTGGTTAACAACACTCCGTATTTAATCGATTTTGGAGCAGGTGTTGTTCGGCAGGCTGCACGAATGACCCCACAATATGGTGGTAACTATCCACAGCTGGAGGCAAAAAATCTGAAAACAGCATTTCTTACACATTTACATTCCGACCACACCATTGGTTTTGCTGACTTGCTGCTAACACCATGGGTTTTGGAGCGAGATGTGCCGCTTCAGGTTTATGGCCCTGTTGGCACAAAACATATGACCGACAATATTATAGAAGCTTATAAAGCCGATATTGACTACCGCTTAAACGGACTTGAACCGGCCAACGAAAACGGGTGGAAAGTTAACACGCATGAATTTGAAAACGATGGAATAATATACCGCGACTCCCTTGTTAAAGTAGAAGCTTTTCATGTTGAGCATGGCAGCTGGACCAATGCTTTTGGGTTTCGGTTTACCACACCCGATAAAACCATTGTAATTTCGGGTGACACCCGCCCCTGCGCAAACATTTTAAAATATGCCCAAGGCGCCGACATTTTAATTCACGAGGTTTATTCCTATTTCCGGTGGACCAAGCGAAACGATTTTTGGCAAAAATACCATGCGGCAAACCACACCTCTACCTACGAATTAGGAGAACTGGCTGCCAAAACAAAACCAGGCAAAGTAGTACTTTACCACATACTTTTCTGGGGCGATTCAGAAGAAGATCTCTTACGTGAAATCGGTGAAAAATACGATGGTAAAGTAATTGCCGGTCGCGATTTAATGGTGATTGAATAAGCGACTTTTTTAATCATTTTTCATACTCACAGGCTGCCCGGTTGCCTCCAGAACACTCCACCACAAATGCCCCTCAAGATTAACCTTTTGCCGCTCATTTGTAGCCAAAGGAATAGGCAATACCGTAAATGAATTTTGCCAAAATCCAACAACAAAATCGGTTCGACCGGCCATGGCAGCATGTACCGCATTTTGGGCCAGCTGATAACAAAACTTACTGTCGTTTGCGTTTGCAGTTGTACTTCTGAGGATATAACTAGGATCGATATATTTAATAGTATACGGAAAATTGGAGGCGTTAAATTCTTCACTTATTTTATCCCGAATATACAAACCAATGTCTTCGTACTTTCTATTTCCCGAAGAATCTTTATCCGAATTATTCTCAAAAAAGAATTGACCGGCACCTTCGGCAACAGCAATTACAACATGTTGTTTTTTTATCAACCTTTTTTTCAAAACAGATAAAAAGCCATGTTCGCCATACAGGTCAAAGTCCATTTCAGGAATAAGGACTAAATTAACATCGGGACAAGCCAACGCAGCGTTTGCAGCGATAAAACCCGAGTCGCGCCCCATGAGTTTTATAATTGCAATGCCATTATAAACCCCTTTGGCTTCGTAGTGCGCATTCTGAAGGATATTCATTGCAATTGAAAATGCAGTTTCGAACCCAAACGAGCGTTCAATATAATTAATGTCGTTATCAATAGTTTTAGGAATGCCTGCTACCGATATTTTTAGCTTTCGTTTAACAATTTCTTCCGAAATAGCATGCGCGCCTCGCTGTGTGCCGTCGCCACCAATTGCAAACAGAATGTTTATATTTAATCGTTCAAGCGTATCAACTATTGTTTCAACTGACTGATTGCCTCTTGACGTACCCAATATAGTACCGCCATCTTTGTGAATTTCGTCAACAACATCAGGAGTTAATTCCAGGTAAGGAAGGTTATAATCAGGGATAAATCCCGAATATCCATACTGAATACCATAAATTTTCTTAACGCCATAACGTTCCCATATATGATTAACAATTCCCCGAATTACATTATTTAAACCCGGACACAAACCTCCGCAGGTAACAATTGCAACCCTGGTTTTTGCAGGCTCAAAAAACAAGTACTCTTTTGGCCCTGCCCGCTCAAATGACATTGGTTCTTCACCCCTCGAAAGTTGTTCTTTAATTGCAACAACCGAATTATCATAAAAAATTCTGTCACCATCTTTTATAAAATCAAATATTGCGTCGCCTTTAACAGAAGACAACTTTAAGGGTGATTTAATGGTACATTTCCCCAAATTTTTCACCATAAATTTATCATTCATTTTGCTAACATTAAGATTTACACACGATTTTTAAAACGAAAAAATCTTTCAAATTTACTTTAAATCAAATGTAAATATATAAGTATAACAAATTTATTCATACGATAAAAATGGCCGGCAACTTATTAATTCTTAGTTTACCCTTAACTTATTAACCCAGGTTCGGCAAGCGGTTTACCTCAGAACTTTTACACAACCTGTTCCACTTCTACCAGATAAACCCGCTTCGCATCTATTTGTAAATCAATTGTATCCGATTAAATTACATGCAGTGAGAATAATTGCGGCACCTTCGTTCGCAATGGAGTTATTACGTGAAAGTAAAAGCACATCCAGTCCCTCATTACTACAAGTACAACAAAATAATCTCGCAGCTTTTACCCACCAGCAGTCTACACTAGTTTTAAAAACTATTAATGAGTAAAATACAAACCGAACAGAACATTAAATGGTAGCATATTTGCACGTGTTTTATATGCATTGAAACACGTGCAAATATCCGTTTATTCGTACTGCTGCACTATAACTCCAGCCAAACGCAACAACGAAGTCTGAGCATCAATAAAAGCGTAAATAGCTTCGAGCTGTCCTTGTGAAGCTTGCAAATATACTTCCTGAACATCTCTAAAATTAAAGGAATTAATAGTCCCCGAATCGAATTTCTCCTTCGAGATTTGCATATTAAGCTTTGCTGCTTCCAGGTTTTCTTTGGCAACGAGTAATAATTCCTTTCGAACCTGATAAAATTCAAACAGATTGGCTAGTTGATTATTTAGATCGTGTTGCATATCCGCCAACTCAACTTTTCCCAAATCTTTTTCAATTTCCGCTATTTGAACAGCACGATTTCGGGTTCCTCCACTAAATAAATTCCAGCTAAGAGTAAAATTACCATAAAACCGGCCATAATTCGTCCAATATGCATCGCTGCCTTCGTAATTATAGCGAGTGCCTGTACCGGTAAGGCCTCCGCTAAAACTTAGCGAAGGAGAAAAATTACTTTTTGCTGACGCTATTGCATTTTCAAGCAAACGTTGATTTACATACTGATTCTGCAAGCTTTTATTATTCTCGATCATCTGATTTTGTAGATTTTCGATGGTATAATCTGTCGGAATTGCCATAAACTTTTCTGTTATTTCGTAATCAACAGGATTTGTTTCTGCCATCAAATACTGAAGCGTTCGTTTCGAATTTTTATAGGCAACCTCTTGCAGTAAATACCCGGCACGGTCGGATAAATATGCATTTTTTGCCTGCAAAACGTCATAAGTAACTGCTGCACCATATTCTTTTCGTTGTTCTGCTTGCTCAAAACGGTCTTTCGAAAGCGACATAACTTCCAGGAAAGTAGCCAGTTTTTCCTCCTGCAAAAGCACATCGTAATAGGCCATTATCACCGACTGTATGGTTCCTTCTACCATAACCACGGTATTGTTTTTCGACAAATTCTCCAATTCTTCCAGGCGCGTTTTATTTATACGAACCGAAAAACCATCGAAAATAGTCCAGCTTACCGAAGCAGTACCTGATAAAATTGTGCTTGTATAATTGTCATCTTCGGGGAAGGTGTAATAATTATAATTGTATGACGAAAGATTAACATATGGATAACGACCAGCCGTTCCCCAGTTGTTGTTAATTTCTGCCACTTCCTGATTTCCTTTTGCAATAGTTATATCGTAATTATTCTGGAGAGCCTTTGCAATTGCATCGGTCAGAGAAAGTGGTTCCTGAGCAGTTGCAAACAAGCCAGCCACCATTAATATAACTAGTATTTTTACTGTTTTCATTAGTAGAATATTTTCGTTGTGAATACTTGCTGAATTTTAATACCTGAAGGCACTTCGACATACCAACAGGACACAAAAGCTTCACTAATTATTATCGTCTTCTATTTTATCCCCTTCGTGGTAAATGGTTTCGTCGAATTTACGCTGAGCATGTAACCAGGCGACCTCAACATGCTCCGGCTCAATTTTCTTTCCACTCCATGTTTCACGTACAAACCTTCGAACATCATTCAACACCATAATTAATGCGGGGAAAAATAACAATATAAACATCGTTCCTAAAGCAACGCCGTATACAAGCGAAATGGCCATTGGAATTAAGAATTGTGCCTGAAAGCTTTTTTCAAGAATTAGAGGATACAATCCAACCGAAGTGGTTAATGTGGTTAGAATAATAGGACGCAGTCTTGATTTTCCTGCCTCAATAATGGCCGCTTTAACTTTAAAACCTTCGGTAATAAGCCGATTGTATGTCGATAAAAACACCACAGCATCGTTCACAATAACACCCGAAAGAGCAACAATTCCCCACAAACTGAGAATAGATAATGGTTTACCGTGCAAACCATGGCCCCAAACTGATCCCAAAATTGAGATGGGAATCATTATTATAATAATCAAAGGTTGTTCGAATGATTTAAAACTGATCATCAAAATAAAAACGATGGCTAAAAATGCCATTGGGAACAGAAACATTAAATCGCTCATATTGCGTTCGCTTTCTTTTTGCTGTCCCTGAAACTTAACTGTGATTCCGGGATATAATAATTTTAATTCAGGAATTACTTCCATTTTTATAACCTCCAATATCTCGGTTACCGATGCGTCGGGGTCAACCAAATCGGCGTTCACCCTGATTTCGCGTTTCCCATTAAAACGATTAATGTTTACAGGTCCACGTTTCATTTCGTAATCAACCAATTCCAGCAAAGGGTAATCACCCTGTGAGGTTTTAACTTTCATCTGTTCCAGCTGCCCGATGCGTTCGCGTCCATCGGCAGGATACCTTACCCAAATGCGTAATTCGTCGCGACCTACCTGTAAACGCTGTGCCTGTCCACCATAAAAAGCCTGGCGTACCTGGCTAGCTATAAAACTTTCGCTTAAGCCCAACATGTAGGCCTGAGGTTTTAATTCCAGAAGAATCTCCTGTTTTCCCATGGCATTGGTGTTTACCACATCTTTTAGCTGCGAGTATTCCACTAACTTTTCCATCAGAAAATCTCGTCCGGCTTCTAATTCCTCAACATTTTGTGAAAGCAATCCAATGGACACAGGATCGCCAAAACGACTGGAGGCTCCGATGCTATATTTTTCGGCTTCAGGAAGTAAGCCAATCTTTTTTCTAATTCTTTCAATAATTTCGTACGAACTAATTCCGGTTGATTCCGAATCTCGTGGAGACACATCTACATTACCCGTATGCGATCCACTTTCATCGCCACTAAAACCTGAACCAAGGTTAACAATACTGTTTTCAATTATTGGAATCGTATCGTTATAATCCTCCATTAGTTCTTTATTTACAACCCAAACAATACTATCGAAACGTTCCAGATATTTCATGGTTTGTCGTTCGCCAGCCCCAGGTGTAAATGCAATATTAATGTTGAAAGAATCGTGTTCCATTCGAGGGAAAAAAGTGGTTTTAATAAGTTGCCCTCCTATTAACCCAAGGGTAATTACAATCATTGCAACCGGAATAGCAATTACGATGTAACGCCATTCAAGAACCAGTTTAATTACCCGGTCGTAAGCATAATCGCGTAGCCATGAGAAAAATCCCTCGGTATATTTTCGTAAACCTGTTGCTTTTCTGACAAGCACTTTCCGGTTTAAAACGTGTTTGTTTCCAAGATGTGCCGGTAACACCAGAAAGGATTCAAAAAGGGAAACCAATAAACTGGCAATAACAATAACAGCCATTTCGTACATCATTTCCATGCGTCCTGTTATCCAGATAAGTGGTGAAAAGGCCACCACTGTTGTTGCTACAGAGGCCAGCACAGCCGGAATTACTTCAACAGTTCCGTCGACTGCAGCACGCATGGGGCTCTTCCCTCTTTCAAAATGTTGGAATATATTTTCGCCAATCACGATTCCGTCGTCAACCAAAATACCAATAACCAGAATCATACCGAATAGCGACATCATATTTATGGTTACACCCATCATATTTACAATAATGAACATTCCCAGAAAAGAAGATGGTATTCCCCAGGCCACCCATAACGAAAGTCGCGTACTTAACATCATTCCTAAAATAAGAACAACAAGAATTAAACCTTGCCCCCCATTTTGGTAGAGTAAATCCAGTCTTGTTCTTAAGACATCCAGGTAAGAACGGGTCAGAATAAGTTCTACCCCCTGGTTTGAAGCATTAAATTCTTCAACGTAATTTTTTACATACTTATCAATCTCGTCTAAATCCTCTGTAATTAATTTCTGTACAGTAATATTAATCAATGGTTTTCCATTTTCTAAGGATTTATTCGAAACATCAGAAAATTTCTTTTTAACCGTGGCAATATCACGAATCCGAATTACGCTACCATCAGTATTGGCACGTAATATAATATTCCCGATTTTATTTGGATCGGCACTACGCGAGCGCAAGCGAATAAGCAATTCTTCATCGTATGACCGAATCTGTCCTCCTGAAATATCCTGATTATTTAAAGTAATGGCATTTTGAATATCGGAGAAAGTTAAGCCATAACGCAATAAATCGTCTTCGTTAGTTTCTACCGAAATTTCCAATGCCGGGTAACCCGAAATCCCCACCTGGCTAATTAGTCCCGATGCAAGAAAATCTTCTTCTATTTGCTGAGCGTAACTTTTTAATGTCATTAAATCAACATCACCCGTCACCAACAAACGCGCCCCCGGAGAGGTAGTTCGTGTTTTAGAAACAATAGGACGTTCGGCAGCACTTGGCAACGCAGAAATTCCATCCACTGCATTTTTCACCTCGATAAGTGCTTCGTCAACATCATATTGAGGCTGAATCTCAATGGTTACACTCGAGCTGTTTTCCGAAGAAACCGAATTAATTTCATAGATACCCGGAATGGCGCGAACTGCCTCTTCAATACGAGAAGTAACCCCTTCTTCCATTTCAACCGGTGATGCGCCGGGATAACTAACACTTACCCGCAAATAGTGGGATTCTCGTTCAGGGAAGAACGATTTTTTCATGGATAAAAGACTTATTCCCCCAACGATTATAAGGAAGACAAGAATAAGGTTTGCGTAAAACGGGAAACGTACAAAAAGTTCAACTAATTTTTTCATCTGATTAAAATCGTTTATTTTTTTGGATAACAGATGCAACTCCCATTTATAATCATTTTCGTAAGGTTGAAATTTTTTATCATGGTTGTTTCAATCGTTTATCATTAATCTTTGTCAGTGTTAACTCAAATCACAGACATAATCATCATTTGTCTAAAAATGATTTTAAACTATGCATGTGTCATCTTTTAGTCGCTTATTTTGATTGTACCTTCCCTTGTCCGGCTCCTGGTTTTTGTCCTGTTTTCGACTTACCCGATTGCGAAGGTTTCTCTTCGCCCAAAATCCCGACCAAAGTATTTTCTTTTACATTAATAAGGGGCTCAACCACCACTTTCGAACCTTCTTCCAGCCCGTTAAAAACCAAAGTAGTTTCATTCATCTTCAGCACGTTGATTTCGCGTTTTTTCAACTTGCCATCAACAACTGTATAAACCGTAGTCGAGTTAAAAACGGCCCCACGGGGGATTTCCATTGCATCCTCTATTTTTTGTCCGGGAAATTGAACGTCTTTGTATTCGCCGGTTAGCAATTCATCGTGTGCTAAATTTTGCACTTCCACAAATATGCTTCGCGATTGAGAATTTTCGTCAATGAAATTTGATTTGCGCACAACCTTTCCTACCCGGGTTGCTGTTCCATTTTGCGAAATAACATTCACTTTATCGCCTATTCTTATCCATTTACTATCAACATTGGGTACAGGAACTTCAATCTCAACGTGATCGGTACGAATCATTTTTGCAATTTGCCCACCGGTATTAATGTAACTCCCCACTTCGAAATTAACCTGCGTGAATGTTCCATTAAACGGAGCATAAAGTGAGTGTCGTTTTAACATTTTCTCGTCCTGTTTAATTCCGTAATATTCGCTATAAACATTACGGCTGGCCAGAAATATTTTAAGTTTATCGTCATTCACCTCTGGTATTTCAGGGAGTTCCTCGTCCATATTAATAGATCTAAAGAAGCCTTCAAAAGCCTCTAATTTCTCCGGATAATCAACTTTCATATCGGGCAATAACGAAGTCATGGTTGATAAGAATTGACTTTTCCTGGCTTTCAGAGCCAACTCTACCTCGTCCTTATAAATCTGGGCAAGAAGTTGCCCTTTTTTAAACGATGTTCCTTTGCGCAACACTACAGCTCCGGGTTCAATTTTCCCCGATGCTTCGGAAACCAAGGTAACTACACTACCAGAAACGGCACGTCCTCTTCTGGTAAGAGGCGATAAAATATCGCTATATTTTACAACTTCCGCCTTAACAAAGCGTTTCATTTCCACTTCAGGCCTTTTCCGCTGCTCCGGTTTCATGGAAACAAATAATTTCGAAAGTGCTGCTGAACCTCCCAAAAGGATAATAAGTGCAACAACAATAAAGGTAACTTTTCTCCAACTCATGATCATAGAATTATTTCGATCGTATTTAATTAATTTAGGTATAGGGAAACGTCACAAAAATCGATATTTTTTGAATCAAAAATGACAATTCGAAAAAATTATAGTTTTTGGCAACCTTTCAGTTTGTGAAGAGCATTAGCTCTTCGACTACATAATGACACAAAAATACTCATAAGGTTTAATGATAATTTTAACAAAAATTAAATTTAGTGCTTTCTTCAAAAAAATATCACCCACTGCATAAAGAGCGGTGCAGCATTAAGTCGTTTATTAACAGCGCCTATACTATCATAAATTCGTAAAAAGTACAATTCATACGCGTGTAATAAAATATGCACCTTCGCTGATATTAGTCAGGGATTAACAAGGAAATCGCTTCCAAAGTTTAACGATGTCGAAACAAAAAACCTAACTAAGTTCTAAAGTTACACTCCCGAATCAAATTCAGAACAAGCCATACCAGCCTTCTCTCTGCTCTGTTCAAATCATTGTTTTATTGCAGCTTAAGCTTCTATTACCGAGATTTATATAATAACCCAGGTTTATAAATTTTAAAGTTAAATATAGCGAAATATACCTCCCCCCTCCATTGCGAATAAAATTTAGGTATTTCATTAAAAGAAATACTAACTTTGCAGGCTTGTTTGTAAAAACACAGATAACAAATGCAAGTACTTGAATTTGACACGGTTGTAATTGGGAGTGGACTGGCAGGTTTAGCTGCAGCCTACCATTCATCAAAAATGGGAACAGTTGCCATTGTCACGAAATCCCAGCTCGACACCAGCAATTCGTATTATGCTCAAGGGGGCATAGCTGCTGCCATTTCGGAAGCTGATTCACCAGAAGAACATGCACACGACACCCTGGTTGCCGGAAGAGGAATATGCGACCACGATTCGGTTAATATTTTAGTTAATGAAGGGATAGAGCGTGTACTTGAATTGGCAAAAATGGGAATGCCCTTCGATCGTAAGGGAGATAAATATATTCTCGGTCTTGAGGGCGGACATTCCCAAAGGCGCATCCTGCATGCAGGAGGAGATGCCACCGGCAAAGAGCTAACACGCTTTAAACTCGACTTAATAAAAAAGCAAAAAAACATTCAGGCTTTTGAATTTGTAGCGGCATTTAAATTACTCAAAAAACAAAACAATGTAGTTGGTGTACAGGCATACGATTTCAACGCTGGCAAAAACATCGTTTTCAAAAGCAAGGCCGTTATTCTTGCTACTGGTGGGGTTTCGAGAGTGTTTTCCCGCTCAACAAATCCACATACGGCAACAGGCGATGGCATTGCGATAGCCTATGAGGCCGGAGCCCAATTGGCGGATCTTGAATTCATCCAGTTTCACCCCACGGCACTTTATATACCCGGGAAAGAAGCCTATTTAATTAGCGAAGCTGTGCGCGGAGAAGGAGCCTGGTTAGTAAACCACCAGGGAGAACGTTTTATGAAAGACATTCATCCTCTGGCGGAACTGGCACCGCGCGATGTGGTTGCGCACAGCATATTCAAGGAAATACAAAAATCAGGAAAGAAACACATCTTTCTTTCACTAAAACATCTCGACAAGAGAAAAATTAAAAAACGCTTTAAAAACATCGATCGCCATTTAACCCAATTTGGCTTCGACTTAACCGAAGATTTGATTCCTATTTCGCCTGCTGCTCATTACATGGTAGGTGGCGTACGTACGAATCTCGATGGAGAAACGAATATCTCAGGCTTGTTTGTCTGTGGCGAATTGGCATCAACCGGGGTAATGGGAGCCAACCGACTGGCGAGCAACTCGCTGCTGGAATGCCTGGTGTTTGGCAAACGGGCCAGCGAAAAAGCGGCAAAGCTAAAAAAAACGGATTTTACCCTCCCAAAACCAGAACCCATTATTTTGAATCCTGACAACGGGGAACTTTTTCTTAGGTATCAAAACGAAATGGCATCGTTAATGATGGAAAATTTAGGGATTGTAAGAAATAAAAAATTAATACAAAAAGCCTTAACACGATTTGAGGAGTTTGAAGAAGAGTTCGATAAAAACACAAACGAATATAATTTAATTAAAATTAGGAACACAGTTACCATTTGCAAACTAATTGCTCAGGGAGCCTTGGTGCGCAATGAAAGCCGGGGAGGTCATATCCGGGAAGATTTTCCAGAAGAAAGTACTGATTTTAAAATGCATATTATTCAACAAAAAAACAAAAATATCCAATTTGAATCGATAAGAGAGTAAAGCTATGATGGATGAGAAAACATTAAAATCGGCAGAAATCCTTTTTAACCTTGCCTATAGTGAAGACATTGGCGAAGGAGATATAACCACAAATAATTTTATAGCCCAGGGCGAAATTAAAACAGCTCGTCTGGTTGCTAAAGCCAACGGAATTGTTGCCGGTTTACCCTTGGTTAAAATGGTATTCGAACGTTTCGATGCTAATTTTGAATGGAACGAAATACTAAGCGATGGAAGCAGAGTTACCCAAGGTGATATAATAGCCGAGTTTAAAGGAACATACCGGGCATTGTTATCGGGCGAAAGGATTGCACTTAATTTCCTACAGCGTATGTCGGGTATTGCAACTTTAACCAACAAGTTTGTAAAAGCCGTTGAAGGAACTAAAGTTGAAATATTAGACACGCGCAAAACATTACCTGCTTACCGACTTCTTGATAAATACGCAGTAAAAATGGGAGGCGCATCGAACCATCGCATGGGCTTGTACGATATGGTAATGATTAAAGATAACCATATCCAGATTGCCGGAGGAATTAAACCTGCAGTTGCAGCCATTAAAAGTAAAATACCGGTAAGTATAAAAGTTGAAGTTGAAACAACAACACTCGAGCAGGTAAGAGAAGCCCTGGAAGCAGGTGCTGACACTATAATGCTCGATAACATGAGCAATGAAACCATGACTGAAGCTGTTGCCATAATAAACGGACGTGCTAAAGTTGAAGCATCGGGAAATATGTCGCTCGAACGTATTACTGGTGTAGCAAAAACCGGAATAGATTATATTTCAATTGGTGCTTTAACGCATTCGGTTGAGGCATTGGATATCAGCCAACGAATTATTGACTAATGAACCTGGTAATAGATATCGGAAATACACGCACCAAGTTTTCAGTGTGCAACCGCGGCGAAATTCTGGTCACCGTTCCTGTTGATGAATTTCGTCCGTCTCACATTGATGTGTTGAAACGGGAGTACAGTTCACTCGACAATGTGATTATTTCGGCGGTTAAAGATTATCCTGAACAACTAAAAAAAGCTCTTCAGGAGAAATTCAACACCTTTATTGAGTTGAAATCAGAAACTCCTCTGCCCATTAAAAACAGTTACAATACAAAAGAAACACTGGGAAAAGACCGGATTGCAGCAGTTGTTGGGGCATTCGACCTTTTTCCCAACCGAAATATTTTGGTAATTGATGCCGGAACTGCAATTACCTACGATATTATTACTGCCGAAGGGAAATACCTAGGTGGAAATATTTCGCCGGGTATTGAAATGCGTTACAAAGCCTTAAACCATTATACCGGGAAACTTCCTAAAATTGAAATAGCAGAGTCTAATAAACTATTCGGCACAACAACCGAACAGGCAATTCGGGCGGGCGTGCAAAATGGCACAGTGTTCGAAGTGGATGCTACAATAACCTCATTTAACGAATTTTACAATAATTTAAAAGTTATTATTACTGGTGGGAATGCCGATTTTTTTGATAAAAAACTAAAAAATTCTTTCTTTGTACATTATAATCTAACAAGTATTGGCCTAAACCGTATTTTAGATTACAACAACGATGTAAAGGCATTACAATAGAATATACTTTGAGGAATCATCTGTTCATTTTTAATATACACCATCAATTAACTCCGACGATTTATTACAAAAAGACATGGCAAGTAAAAAAAGTACAGAAATTCGTTAAAGCAAAAGATGTTTTTTTGACAGATTTAAATAAATTTGCATCTCGTTCGAAAAGGGTTGGTAAAAACACATTTAACACTTTGGCATAGGTTTTGAGATTTAGAGTTTATGGAATAACGAGATAAACAAAGAGTAAAAGATGTGAGCCTTCAAGATTACCCAAAAGTTAATTTAAGTAAAAACTTATACCAATTGGGATTTATAGATTAGAAAATTGATTGAAATTTGACAGAAAGAATAGAAAAAAAACAAATAAAATTATGAAAGCTATTTTACGCATAACACTTTTAATTGCCTCAATTGTAATCGCAGGTGTTACAATTGCGCAGGCGCAGAGAGTTATTAAAGGTACTGTTTATTCGGATGGAGAACCAGCTGCTGGCATTACCGTTGAAGCCCACAAAGGCGGTTCAATGATGACTAGTTTTGATGGCAAATATGAAGTTGAAGCCAATGCTAAGTCGAAATACATAAAATTTACTTTTATCGACGAAAGCAAAAAACTAGATATTGAAGGAAAATCAGGCGAAGTATTTGATTTTGCTTTCTCTGGCAGCTTACCTTCAGAAGGAGGCAATGAAGCAGAAAGTGCCGATGTTAATTTAAGCACGCTCGAAGAGCTTATGAAAGCGCAAGACAGAGATTTCATGAATGAACTTTCGTTGTATACAGAGTTTTATAAACAACACGACTACAGATCGGCACAACCTCACTGGGAAAAGCTATATCGCCAATATCCAAAAGCAACACCAAACCTTTACATTCACGGAGGTAAGATGTTCGAAGAAAGATTGGAAAGAGCTAAAAATGATTCAGAACGTGATATGTTGATTGACCGGTATATGAAACTATACGACAAACGTATTAAACACTTCGGACAAGAAGGTTACGTATTAGGACGTAAAGGAACTGCCTGGTTAAAATACAAACTCGACCCAGCCAGGGAAAATACTCCCGAAGGAGCTGATTTAATAGCCATTCACAAATCGGGCTATGAATGGTTAAACAAATCTATTGACGAGCAAGGTAACCAAACCGAGCCTCCGGTGCTGGTTTTATTAATGCAAACCACCGTTGCCTTATTTAAATTAGGCGAAATGCCAAAAGAGCAAGTAGTTAAAAACTATGAAAAATGTATGGCAATTGCCAATGCAATTATAGCCGCGAACGAAGACGAAATGAACGTTGAACAAATAAAGGAAAAAGTTATTCCTTATATTGATACTTTATTCGGAAAATCAGGAGCTGCCGATTGCGACGCCTTGGTTAACATCTATACATCTGAATTTCAAGACAAAAGCGACGATGCTGACTTTATCAAATCAATGTTACGCCGCTTAGGCCGTGCTGGTTGTACCGAAAGTGAACTGTTTGCGCAAGGAACCGAAAGGCTTTACCAACTGGATCCATCAGCCGAAGCAGCCTTCAACATGGCTCGCCGTTACCTGAAAAAGGACGATGCTGAGAATGCGAAGAAATACTACAAAATGGCTATGGAACAAGAAACCGACCAGCAATTGCTTGCCGATTACTATTACGAATACGGCCTATTCATTTTTGCAAAAGAAGGAGCTTATGAGCAAGCCCGCAGTTATGCACGAAAAGCTCTGGCAATTAATCCTGAATATTGCGATGCAAATATGTTAATTGCAAACATTTACATTGCTGCTTCTCAAAAATTCCAGGGCTCATCACTTGAGAAATCAGCAATTTTCTGGGTAGCTTGCGACTATTTTAACAAAGCCCGCAGAAATGAAGAATGCTCAATTGATGCTGCAGCAAAAATGGCGCAATACAAAAAATACTTCCCCAATAAAGAGGAGGCATTTATGGAAGGTCTTCAAGCCGGATCAACATACAAAGTTGGAGGTTGGATAAATGAGTCAACAATTGTTAGGTTTTAAGGACTTTACATTGATAAAAAATATTCGTATTGCAGTTCTCATTATGGGGACTGCAATACTTTTGTTTGCTTGTGGGAAAAGCGATTTAGATAAAATTAAGGATTTCGCTTCACCCGAAGACCTTCCTGCCCTGGAGGCAACGAACTTCGAGACCCTTTACACCGACTCTGGCCAGGTGCGTTTTTCGTTAAAAACACCCAAACTTCTTCGATTCGAAAATGATGGAGAAAGTTATTCCCAATTCCCTGAAGGTATACACTTGGTAAAATACGATGCAAAGCAAAAAATCATTTCGAGCCTCACAGCCGATTTTGCCAAACAATTTATTAAAGAGAAAAAATGGGAAGCCAAAAACAATGTTGTGGTTACTAATGCCCAAGGCGACTCGCTAAAAACAGAACACCTTATCTGGGATGAAAAATCGGCGAAAATTTACACCGAAGAGTTTGTGACGATTATTCGTCAAAACCAGATTATGACCGGTACTGGACTAATCTCCGATCAAGATATGCAAAATTGGACATTGACTCAACCACAGGGTTCATTTTTAGTTGATGTCCACAGCAAAGCAAAACAAGACTCGTCAGTTACTGAGACTCCCGAGGATACCAATGAAAAGGAATTGAACGAACATCCATCGCGGACAAAATTGAAATTTAAATAAGCAAAACCAAATGAACCTTTATTTGCTGATTCTGCTGACAATACTGCTTTCCGCATTTTTTTCGGGAATGGAGATCGCCTTTGTGTCAGCAAATAAGTTACGGCTGGAACTCGACAAACAATCGGAACCTTTCAATTCGAAAATATTAAAATTTGTTACGGCAAATGGTGGTCAATATATTGCAACCATGCTGGTTGGCAACAACATTGCACTGGTTATTTATAGTATTGCTTTTGCTGCCGTGCTCGAACCCGTATTTCAACCTTATTTTCAATCCGACTTGTTTATCCTGCTTTTTCAAACCATTGTTTCAACGCTTATTATTCTATTTTTTTCAGAATTTCTACCCAAAACACTCTTTCGTCTTTTCCCCAATACGCTGCTAAATTTATTTTCAGTTCCACTGGCTATTTTTTACATCCTTTTTTATCCCATAACAAGTTTTTCAATCGGGATTACCAATTCATTATTAAAAAAAGTATTCAAAACCGACGTCCGAAATGGAAATAATAACCCGGTATTCAGCCGAATCGATTTGGATGAGTTTGTAAGCGAAAGCGAATCGGGCCATACCGAAAAGAATGAAAAGCATGTTGAAACCGAGATAAAGCTTTTTAAAAATGCCCTGGATTTCTCAAAAGTAAAATTACGCGAGATTATGGTTCCGCGTACCGAAATTCAAATGCTCGAAATTGGCACTTCCATAAACGAATTAATTTCGAAATTTGTGGAGACCGGTTATTCCCGCATCCTGTTTTACAACGAAAATATCGATAATATTATTGGCTACGTTCATTCTTCTGTTGTTTTTCAGAATCCAACATCGATTGAACCATTTATAAAAAAAGTACTGATTGTGCCCGAAACCATGCCGGCCAATAAATTACTGAGTACATTCATTCAGGAACACAGAAGTATTGCCATTGTTGTTGACGAGTTTGGTGGAACATCGGGCATGGTAACCAGCGAAGATATTCTGGAAGAAATATTTGGTGAAATTGAAGATGAACACGACACAAAAGATATTGTTGAGAAAAAAATAAGCGATACAGAATTCATTTTTTCCGGACGCATAGAAATTGATTTGCTAAACGAAAAGTATTTTCTTAATCTTCCTGAATCAGAAGAATTTGAAACACTGGCAGGATTTATCCTTTTTCATCACGAAAGTATCCCAAAGATAAATACCTTAATAAAAATTGGAAAATTCAATATTAAAATCTTAAAAGCTACCAATACAAAAATAGAATTGGTAAAGATCACCTTATCAGAAGTTTAGCAAAGCAAAATACGCAGGCTAAAAACACTGCTTTTCAACACATTACATATTCGAACATACGACCCTTAAAAAACAAATAAATCGATAGGTAAAATAGTTAAAATTATTATCTTCGTAGCTCGAAAATTTTTAATAAAATTTGCATAAAATAACTGTAAATCAATGGCAACGTTACAAAAGATTAGAACGAGAGCAGGATTATTAGTAGCAATTGTAATCGGTATTTCATTGGCCGCATTTATACTTGGAGATTTGCTGCAAGGAAGCTCTTCAATGTTTCAACGCAACCGCTTAGAGGTGGGCGTTATTGATGGGGAGTCGATTCAATATCCTGATTTCCAAAAGAAAGTAGAAGAGTTGGCTGAATTATTCAAACAAAATTATGGCACAACTCAATTAGACGACAACGCATGGACACAGGTACGAGAACAAGCCTGGCAATCAACCATAAGCGAAATTGTGATGGGCGAAGTGTATAACGAGTTAGGTATTGAAATCAGTGCCGATGAACTTTTCGATATGATACAAGGTTCGAACCCGCACCAAATCGTTCAACAAATTTTTAGAAATCCGGAAACAGGTCAGTTCGACAGAAATTCTGTAGTTCGTTTTTTAAAGAACCTTGAAACCAGCGTTAGAGCAGAAGATCGTGCGCAATGGTTAAACATCGAAAAGCAAATCATTAACGAACGTACTCAATCGAAATACGCCAACATGGTTGGAAAAGGTTTGTTTGTAACTTCTGAACAGGCACAGGCAATTGCTGCTGCCAGTAACAGAAACATAAATTTCGATTATATCACACTTGCTCATAGCACAGTTTCTGATGATAAAATTACGGTAACCGAAAAAGATTTAAAAGCGTATTACAACGCACACAAGGACGATTACAAACTAGAACAAAACAGAAGAATTGAGTACATCACTTACCCGGTTACTCCTTCTCCTGCAGACTTCCAGGATGCCGAAAAATGGATTAACGAAATAAAAGCAGATTTCGCGAATACTGAAGACAATATTCAATTTGTTGACGCAAATTCGGATGTAAAGTTTGAAAATGTTTGGAACAAGAAAGACGATCTTCCCGAAAATATTGCAGCATGGATTTTTGATGAAAAAGCAAAAGTAAACGAGGTTTTTGGCCCTTATTCCAATGGCGATGCTTTTACATTGGCAAAACTTCACAAATCGGAAATGATGCCTGATTCAGTTGAAGCACGTCATATTTTGTTGCAGGTAAATACTCAGGCAGACTTGGCAAATGCACAAGTTCTGGCCGACAGCTTAAAAACGTTGATTGAAAATGGTGCGAGTTTCGCCAAACTGGCAAAGGAAAATTCAGCTGACCAGGGTTCTGCTCTGAACGGTGGCGATTTAGGTTGGTTTAAGCGTAACCAAATGGTAAAAACCTTTGAAGAAGCTGCATTCAATAATACTACCGACAGTATATCTATCGTTGGCACTCGATTTGGTATTCACTTGATTCAAACTACTAAGCGAGGAAAACTCACTCCACAGGTTATGGTAGCCTATTTAACAAGAAATGTTGTTCCGAGTACAAAAACCTACCAGGACGTTTATGCCAAAGCAAGCAAATTTGCCGGAGAAAATACAACACGTGAGGCATTCGACGCAACTGTTGCTGCAGAAAAACTAACTAAACGAGTAGCTAGTGTAGGCGAAAAAGAACGTCAGATTGTTGGTTTGGAAAATGCCCGTCCATTAATTAAGGCAGCCTACCAAGCCGAGGTAAACGATATTTTACAAACAACAGAAGAGTCTCCAATTTTCGAATTTGGTGATAATTTTGTAATTGCAGTATTAGCTGAAGCGACCGAAGAAGGCATTGCTTCATTCGATGCTGTTAAAGCCCGAGTTGAATTGGCTGTTGCCAAAAAGAAAAAAGCAGAATATTTGGTTGAACAAGCGGCGGCGGCATTAAAAGACAATTCAAATCTTGAAAGTATTGCAAAAGCAATGGGTACTGAGGTTAAAAACGCCAATAGCATTAACTTTAACTCCTTTTCTATTCCAGGAATTGGATTGGAGCCTTCAGTTATCGGAACTGTTACCTCGATGGAGGTAGATAAAATTTCTGCTCCGATAGCTGGAAATAACGGTGTTTTTATTGTATCGGTTACATCGGAAAGTGAAGGTTCAGGTGCCAACGTAGCCACTGAGCAAATGCGTTTAGCACAAACGAACAACTACCGCGCAGCTTCACAAGTGTTTACAACACATCGCAATTCGGTAGAAATTGAAGATAAAAGAGCGAAGTTCTATTAATAGTCACTTCCTTAAAATAAAAACGAAAAGCCGTTCCATTCAGAACGGCTTTTCGTTTTTATAGCAGGTTATAGAATTTGACTTACGCGAATTTAGCTCATCTGTCAACTCCCTGACTTCAGAAATGCTTACCGATAGCAAAACTAAAAAATTGCCCGGTAGATTAACACGAAACATGATCTGGAAAACCGGCTCCTCATTGAAACTACTTCAAAAACAAAACATTTCACGAATATCCCCTTGTTCGTTTCAGGATATCAGGGAATAATTTTGGGAAGCTACCTAAGGTCAATAGCCTCGGTCCGAACTGCGTTCTAAATTCGAACTTTAAAAATGACATTTAAATTATTGATTAAGTATATTGCGGAATAAATAACAAAAGTGAAAATGATTTATTTTGAAGAACTTGTTAACAAGGCACAATCGCTTGAAAGTCCAAATCAGAAAGTAATAGCTATTGGAGGAAGTCCACGAAAAGGAGGTAATAGCGATATACTCATAAAACAAATGGCTTCAGGATTGAAAGCTGAAAATGTTGAATGTAAGAATGTAAATCTTGGCAGTTTAGATTTTAAAGGTTGTATAGGTTGCGAAAAGTGCAGAATAGATAAAATATGCACAACACTACATGATGGCATGTCTGTTTTATATCCTGATATCATGGAATCGCAAGGCTTAATTTTAGTTTCCCCTGTTCATAATTACAATATAACCTCGTGGATGAAAGCTTTTATTGACCGCTTATATTGCTTTTACGAATTTGACAATACTACACGACCACGTGAATGGAGTTCAAGGCTGGCAAACCAGAACCGGAAAGTTATTATTGCAGCTGTTTGTGAACAAGAAAGCAAAAAAGATATGGGATTTGCTCTTGAAGCAATGCAAGAACCTATGAAAGCCCTGGGATTTGACATTGTAGGGATACTTCCTGTTTTTAAAGCATTCGAAAAAGGAGCGGTAAGAAAGCAAGATGATACAATGGCGAAAGCCTACGATCTTGGAATGAAATTGGGACAAGCACTAAATAAATGCAAAAATGGCACAACAAAATAACCCTAACTTCATAATTTACTTACATAAAGAAGCATTCGACGCCATATATGAACTACAGTTCTTGCCTCTGCCAGGTTTGACTAAATTAAAATCGTTACAAGCAAACTCCAAGCTCCAAACAGAGGAGAATGTAAATTAAACTCTGTCTGTAAGTTTAAAATTTATAATATTGAAACTTATGGCAGCAAGAAAAAAAGAATCTCCTGAATACATTGCAATGCGTGATTTAGCCTTAACGCAATTACGCAGTGGAAAATCGTTAACA
>JBFHFE010000048.1:0-36022 GCA_041583785.1 Draconibacterium sp.
CAGCTGATTAAATATAGGCTGTCCGCTAAAAATTGTATTTTTACCCATGTCTATCTTTTTGTTGTGGTAAACTAAAAATAGACATACCGGGTGGTTTACTAAAATTTACTGCCCGGTAATTTTTTACCGGACACTAATGATATTTATTATTTGAAAAGGATTCAAAAACAAGAGACTAAAAAACCGGATTCAAAGTCTGATTAAAATACAAACTCGAAGTAATTGTTATCGACCTGCTCGGTTTATTGCCTTACAACAGTAGTTATCCCGAATAACATAGAACGTTGTGTCGACCTCCGTACAGACAGAGTTAAATCTCTCAGAAAAAAGATGTCACTATGTAATGCATAAATTCAATAACAAGGTTTTTAACAATTTATACAATATTAAAACCTGCTACACAATTTTGTGGAAAATGAATTGTATCAACAAATCGTAATATCAATCACTTATAACAAATTTTACACCGAAGCTTTTATCAATCAACTTGATATTTAATGGGTGTCAGCTCTTAAGTTGCTCCATTATTTTTTTTGAATAGGATCTGCCCACAGGCAGTGAAATATCTTGGATGATAACCCATTCGTTGGTGAAGTGACTAATTTGGAATATTGGTACGATATATGATTTATGGATGCGAACGAATTTATTTGCCGGAAGTATCGAAAATACATTTTTTAGATTCATTCTGGGGAGATAAGTTTTCTTCTTAGTATGAATTTTAGAATAATTATCTAAGCCTTCAATATAAAGGATATCTGACACAAATATTTTAATGTTTACGTATTCTACCTTAATTACAATATATTCATCCAGACTTTCTAATTTCATAACCGATCTTTCCATTTCAATCTTCCTTCTGGCCTTTTCTATCGCAGAAGAAAAACGATCAAAATCAAATGGTTTTAATAAATAGTCCAATGCTTCTACATTAAATCCATCAACAGCATATTCACCATAAGCAGTAGTAAAAACAATCATCATCCTGTTGCTTATTTTTTTGGCTATTTCTATCCCATTTATATGTGGCATCTGAACATCAAGGAAAACCAGGTCTGGAGAATTATGGTTTAAATACTTCATTGCATTACACGGATCGGAAAAAGTCTTCACCATTTCCAAACAGGGAGTTTCACTACAATATGTTATTAATGCTTCAAGTGGAAAACGTTCATCGTCCACGGCAACACATTTTATAGTCATATGTTGATTATTTTTAGATGAATAAAGAATGAATCTTCTTTGTCGGTAATTGTAAGCTTATAAGAATTAGGGTAATGAATTTCAAGCCGTTTTTTAACATTGCGTATGCCAATATTATGTTTTTCGCTTTCGTCAACAAGATTGTATTTTCCATTCGACACTTTTAATTCTACCGAATTTTTTTCAACAAGCAGATTAATTTTTATACACGTATTGAAATGCGAACTTACCCCGTATTTAAAAGCATTTTCAACAAATGGCATAAGTAAAAGAGGTGCTATTTGTAATTCGCTGCTTATATTTTGTACTTTAAATTCAATTTGTGTTTTGGCAGGTATTCTCAGTTTTTGAAGATCGATATACTGAGCTATGTGATTAATTTCTTTCTGTATTAGGATATAATCGTTTTGCGATTCAGACAAAATAAACCTCATCATATCCGAAAGTTTCATAATAGACGAAGGTGCTTTGTCTGATTTTGTTAAACTCAGATAATAAATGCTGTATAAAGTATTAAACAGAAAATGGGGATTAAATTGTGACTTTAAAAAAGCCTGTTCTGTTTTAACCTTCTCCATTTCAACTTTATTTTTAATACGTATAACCGAGAATAATTCGTTTATTATACAGGTTATGGTGCTTATAATAAAGGTGAGCAAAAAGGAAATTATGCCACTTAATCTGCCAAATAAAATTTTATCATTCGGAGGTTTGGATTCTATATTGGAAAATAATTCTATTATTTCGGGAAAACAGAAAAAGACTGAAAATATGGCAAGAATTATAAGCAGGTATAAACCAAGGCTTTTCTTTAGTAGTATTTTAGGAATGAATAAGTAATAATTTGAATAATAGAAAGCCATTAGTATAATCCATGGTAGAACGAGTAGCACTAAAGGAATTTCTTTAAATGATCCATCGGCAGGTTTTAAAAAGGAAGGAAGAATAAAGAAAAAAGTCCAGGCAATTGTATGCAGTAAAATTTTTATTACGTCATATTTTTGAACGCTGTTAGATTGTATTTTTAATAGATTTAGATGCATAAAAACTTTAGTACTTTTATTCGTAACAAATATTTGTATTAAAAAAGATTAAGCTAATGAGTTATGAGAATTCTGTTTTTGAAATAAGATGGTAGATCTCGTAACGTTAATCGTTCAAAAAATAATATTGTTGTTCCTATTTGTTACTTACTTTTCCCGTTATTTAATTTGAATTATTTATTTGATTTCTTAAAACCGAGACTCAGATCTAAGTACTGCGAAATAAGAAAGAAAAGTTCAAAAGCAGATTTAAGAGAAGTTAATTGATGTGAAAAAAACACAATAATGAAACCTGCCTGTCGGGAGATAAACAATTAGAAATGAGCCGCTACAAAAGAGGCGGCAACCCCTGGTCGGTATTCAAGCTACACTCGGGCATTTAGAATACCTTGGAGGGTACAAACACATCGGCAAATTTAAGGCCTGCAAATGCACCGAAATTACATTAATATGCTCTTTAAACAGGCAAAAAAGAACAAATAACACTGCTTAGAATGCTTCTATATAAAGAAATTTATGTAAAAACAGGGTCACCTTTCTCACTTTTTCGGAATATAATAGTAACAAGGAAGGATAACGCAAACCTCTTTTACCTTTAAATCATTACAAACCGTATCACCAATTACAGGAAAAAAATTAGGAGGCATTCCGCCTCCTTTCTTTTTTATATCAATGGATAAATATCTGCGATTTAAAAATCTACATTCGTTCAGGCATTTCAATACCCAGCAAATTCATACCTTTTTGAATAACATTGCCCACTGAAGTAGCCAACACAAGCCTAAAATTCATGATGTTTTCGTCGCTTTCGCCCAAAATAGTATGCTCGTGATAAAACTGGTTAAACTCTTTCACCAGTTCGTAACAATAATTGGCGATAACAGCCGGACTGAAATTATCTCCGGCTTCCTTTATTACCGCTGGGAATAAAGCAATTCGTTTTAATAAATCTTTTTCTTTTACCGATACCGATTCCACCACTAATTTATCGGAGATGGAAATATTCTTGTCAGCAGCTTTTCGCAAAACCGATTTTATACGGGCGTAGGTATATTGAATAAACGGCCCGGTGTTTCCATTAAAATCGATGGATTCTTCCGGATTAAACATCATATTTTTACGAGGGTCAACTTTTAGGATAAAATACTTGAGTGCCCCCAAGGCAATCATTCTGAAAGTATTTTCGGCATCTTCCTCCGAAAGATTATCAAGTTTACCAAGCTCTGCCGACATATCGCGGGCGACTTTAATCATACCCTCAACAAGGTCGTCGGCGTCAACCACAGTCCCCTCGCGCGATTTCATTTTTCCGGAAGGAAGTTCAACCATTCCATATGAGAAATGATACAAATCTTTTCCCCAGCTAAAACCTAATTTATCGAGTAATTTTGCCAGCACCTGGAAATGATAATTTTGTTCATTTCCAACTACGTAAACCATTTTGTCAATGGAGTAATCGTTGAAACGCATTTTAGCTGTACCAATATCCTGTGTCATGTACACCGAGGTGCCATCGCTACGTAAAAGTATTTTTTGGTCCAATCCATCACCACTTAAATCAGCCCACACCGAATTATCTTCTTTCTGATAAAAAATATTTTCAGCCAGACCTCGCAGTACTTCATCCTTTCCTACCAGGTAGGTTTCCGATTCGTAATAAATTTTATCGAAATCAACTCCAAGTGTTTTATACGTTACATCGAAACCTTCGTACACCCAGCTGTTCATAGTTTTCCAAAGTTCAATTGTGCTCTCTTCTTTGGCTTCCCATTTTCTCAATAACTCGCGGGCTGCAATAATAGAGGGAGCCTGATTTTCGGCATCCTCTTTAGCCATGCCTTTTTCAACAAGCTCTGTAATTTCGGCTTTATAATGTTTGTCGAATTCAACGTAATATTTGCCCACCAGGTGGTCGCCTTTCAGCCCCGAGCTTTCTGGTGTTTCACCTTCCCCCCACTTTTGCCAGGCGTACATCGATTTACAAATATGAATTCCACGATCATTAACAATATTTGTTTTAACCACTTTCTTCCCGTTGGCTTTAACTATTTCAGAAATAGAATAGCCCAACAGATTGTTTCTAATGTGCCCCAGGTGAAGAGGTTTATTTGTATTTGGCGACGAATATTCAACCATAACGAGTTCGCTGTCCGACGAAGCTTGTTTCACACCATATTCCAAATTGTTATAACTTTCTGTCATAACATCAAGCCAATAATCTTTGCCGATTTCCAGATTTAAGAATCCTTTAATTACATTAAATGAATCAACAAAATCCACAGCATTGGTAATGTAACGTCCTAAATCTTCGGCAGTTAACTCAGGAGATTTTTTCGACAGACGAAGAAAAGGAAATACCACTACGGTAATATCCCCCTCAAGATCTTTTCTTGTGTTTTGTACTTGTACCTGTTTTTCGTTAACCTCTGCCCCATAAAGAGATTTAACAGCCTCTAAAGTAGCTTGTTGAATTATTGTTTCAATACTCATTTTATAACAATTTGATTTTACAAAGAGCCTTACTGGCTTGCGGAACAATCCCTATGTATCTCTGACAACCTCAACCCAAAACGAATTTTAAGTATGCTATCAAAAATACCTGCCGGTATTATACCAATTGTATTTCCGAATGATTGAACTAAAAATTGGGATATTTTTTTCTTTTTCAATGAAGAAAGAGGAAAAAAGAAATAATTTTTATCTGTCATTTTGATGTACTATTGGCATTAAACCTGTTTTAGGTGTGCAAATATAATACATTACTCTCTATAAAAAGAAAAGCCCTGCCTAACGACAGAGCTTTTCCAGAATATTTAATTATCTCTTATTTACGAATTTTTGCCACTTCAAATTCGGCTCTACGATTCAACATCCTGTTTGCTCGTGTATTATTTTCAACAGCAGGATTTGTTTCACCATAGTTTTTCGAACCAATTGATGCATTGGTTACACCTTTCGAAAGTAAATATTTTACCACGGCCTGTGCACGTCTTTCAGAAAGTCCCATATTGTACTCTTCTGTTCCAACGCTACAAGTATTTCCGCTAACTACCAATTCAAATTCTTTACTCGCGATTAACTGGTCAGCTAATTTATCTAACTCAACTTTACCTTCTTTTCTCAAAACTGCACTATTCAAGTCGAAATAAATAGCAGGAATTGTTAAATCTTGCCAGTCGGGACAACCATTGTTGCTTGCTGGTCCTTTTTGTTGCGGACAGTTATCTTCGCAATCGATAACGCCGTCGCCATCTGAATCCAGTGGGCAACCGTCAGCATCTACCGGGCAGCCTTTTTTAGTATCCGGACATTTGTCTTTTGGATCTGGAACTCCATCTTCGTCGGAGTCAGGACAACCATTAAATTTTTTCAACCCTGGAACATCCGGACATTCGTCATCTTTGTCACGAACTCCATCTCCATCAGTATCTGGACAACCACCCATTTCAGCAGGTCCAGCTTCTGTTGGGCAATCATCTTTATAGTCAGGTACTCCATCACCGTCGGAATCAATCGGACAACCTTTTTCATCTACTTTTACTCCGGGAGGTGTGTCAGGACATTCGTCTTTTCTGTCTTTTACGCCATCGTCATCTGAATCTTTAACTTTCCCTAAAGCAAATTCAATTATACTGGTTACCTGGAAATGATCGTCGTTAACATCGACTTCTCCAACACCTGATTTTAAGCGTGTACCATCGATACCACTTACATAAGCACCCGCCACATATAACGATAATTTTTCTGCTATTGGTACTTTAATACCTGCACCAGCATCAAAGTTTACACCATCACTTTGGTTATCCCACAAATAACCCAAGCCCCCAAATAAAAAGGGCTGAATAAGGCTGTTTTCCTTAAAAACATAACCATTACTAAGTTTGTAACGAAGATTCAATAAGGCAGTACCCACGTCTATCCCATCATCATAAAACGACATGCGGTTGTCCAACATTAAATCGAAAGAAGGAGTCAGATAGCGGCTTATATAAAAGTTAGCCAGAAGATTCGATTCTTCTTTTTCCAGGTTATAGTCCAAACCCGGTCCCATACCAACTGCCCATTTATTATCAGCATTCTGGGAGAAAGCAGTTCCAATTGTGACAACAAGAGCTACCAGGAAAAGAGTAATTTTTTTCATAATCTTAATTTGTTTTTATTCATAGAATTCTTATCAGGCAATTTAAAAATTAATTTTAACCTATCAAAGCACTATCTTTGATGAATAATCTAATTTTATCCTAAGTTTATTAACAAATTTATACATTTAAATAATATAAACTCAAATTAATATACATTTTGTTTTCAATAATAGATATCGAAACCACGGGACATAGTTATAAATTTGGAAAAATAACTGAAATTGCTCTTTACCAACACAATGGACAATACATAACCGACTCATTTTCTACGTTAATTAATCCTGAAATGGATATTCCTTATTTTATTACTGAATTAACGGGTATCGACAATGATATGGTTGCAAATGCCCCAAAGTTTTACGAGGTTGCAAAAAAAATAGTAGAATTGACAACAGGGCGTACTTTTGTAGCCCACAACGCAAGCTTCGATTATAAATTTATACAAGAAGAGTTCTCGCGTCTTGGGTATAATTACAATAGAAAAACCATGTGTACGGTAAAGCTGGCAAGAAAACTGCTGCCCGGGCACACTTCCTATTCATTGGGAAAGTTGTGTTCTGATTTGAGGATTGAGATCAATGGCCGGCACCGCGCTGCCGGCGATGCACTGGCCACTGTAAAACTCTTTGACATTTTAATAAAAAAGAATGAACGTATTGGAAACCCTAAAGCGGTTAACAATTACAAACTTTTTTAAAGCTATTCTTCTGAATCTTTTGTTTCTTCAGTACCTTCTTCGGGTTCTGAAAAATCAAGCATCTCTTTTTCCTGAAGTGTATTGTACCACGTCAGTACCTTTTTAATGTCGGAAACATAAACCCTCTCCTGATCAAACTCCGGAAGAATTTCTTCGAAATAAGCCTTCAATTCTTTTCCCTGTGCCTTTGGCGACATGGCTGCTCCTCCATTCTCCTTGTCTGAAATGAGTTTAAAGACATCTTTTAAAGGAGTATCACCTTCGTAAGTATAAATGGCAATATCTTCCAATGCCGAAACCTTTGCTGAAGAATAAACAGGTATACGCTTTTTGGTGTCCAACGACTCAACTACAATGCTGTTTTTACTTTCGGCAACCATTTTAAAAAGTCCCGAGTGTCCTGAAACTGATAATATTCCTTTTAACATGACTTGTCTCTTTTTTTCGCGAAGATACAATTTTTGTGGATTTGTAAAAATCGGAAGCAAGAAGATGGAAGGCGAAGGCTTATGAACAAGAACACTTCCGAAACTAAAAACCTATCTAATAGCATTTTATATCAATTATTAAAAGTCTTTAAAATCGATATTATACAACAATCCTGCTTTCAACCATCTGCCCGGCTGAATAACATTGCCAATATCATTATATGTCTCATCGAATATATTTTTTGCCGACACAAAAACGGTCAGTCCTTTTGTACCATAAGCCAGTTTCGCGTCAAAAGTCCAAAAAGGCTCATATTCCACCTCTCCCACCGAAACTGCATCCTCATATTTTGTATAGGAGCCTTCCCTGTCCTGATAAACAAATTTTAAATCGAACGACAGATTTTTTGTGAGTTTTTGGCTTAAAGAACCAACCAGTTTATGTTTCAGGTTATCCAATACGTAATACGAAATAAAATCGGCTTCGACCTTCTCGAGGTTGTTGAACAAGTAGCTTAACTTAGCGTTGGGGAAAATACTCCCATATCTATTACCGAATAAAAACTGAGCTTGAATTTCGGCTCCAAGGTTATTTATTTCTGTTAAATTCTGAGCTTGCCAAATGTCATCACTATCTGTTTTCACCCAATCGATAATATCTTTACCACATCGATAAAACACCACTGCATGCCCCCGAACTAATTTTGAACTCAATTTCATCCCGCCTTCAACTGTGGCCGATCTTTCTGGCTCCAGATCCGGATTCCCAATATTTGTTGGACCATCGTAATACAAATCGGTAAAGGTTGGCATACGCAGCGAAGTGTTAAAACTACTGTACAATTTAACTCCATCAGAAATAGTATAACTTACATCAAGTCCGGGGAAAACATTAATTCCCAAATCGCTGTCTGAAATGTAATTACTCATCAGGCCTGCTGTAATCGTCCATCTATTTATATAGGCAGCGTGTTCGAAAAATACCGACACTGTATTTCGTTTAGCTGATTTGGTGAACTGGGCATTTTCGCCGGGAACATCCTTTGGCTCATCCATTTCTTCGCCCAATACATTACTTATAATATGCTCCGAACGATATTCAACACCAAAGGCTGTTTTTCCCCAGCCCCATTTAAACCAGGAATTAAGGTTACTACCAAAAACATTGGTTAAATGATAGTTGTGGCCGGTGTACCATGATGCAGGGTTATTACGATACAACTCAAACCGGTCCTGATTACGCCTATAGTAAACAGCCGGTGTTATATGCAGCTTATCCTTGCCTTCCCAGCGCAGCGCAGTAAAAAGAGTTTTGGTTTCTTCGTATTGATTGGGATACACTGGTGAGTAGAAGCTGTTGGCTCCAAATCCTTTTTTAACAACACCCAACTGGTATTTCAGGACTCCTTTTGCAGCAGTTAACCGATTTGAATAAAACCCGTTTAAAATATTAAAGTCCGTGTTGTTTGTATAGCCATCCGAACGTTTTCCATTAAAAGACAGCAGATGATCTATTTTACCGGTTTGAAATGTGCCGGCCAAATTTCCATTGAAATAGCCGAAACTCCCACCAACGGCAGAGGCTTCGATGGATTTTCCAGGAGGCTGTTTGGTAATAACATTAATAGCCCCCGAAAAAGCATTGGGGCCATAGACGCGTGCAGCAGGTCCTTCGAGGACTTCAATACGATCAATTTGGGCTAAACTAACAGGAAGGTTTAAATTGTGGTGACCGGTTTGAGGATCGGTAATATTGATTCCGTTGAGCAGGATTAACGTTTGGTCGAAGGTGCCTCCGCGAACACTAATATCCGCTTGTATACCTTCCGCGCCTCGTTGTCGCACATCCACTCCGGCAATGTACTCTAACAAGTCCTGAACACTCTGAGCCGGTGCCGCCTCAATTTCTTTATTCTCAATCACGGAAATTATCCGTGCCACCTGCGAATACATGGCAGGTGTTCGTTGCGCAGAAACCTCAATCTCATCAAGGTCGTATTCCATTTTCACTTCAGAAGTGTCCTGAACTGTAGCAGCTGTAAGAGTCGGTGTTGATAACAAATAAACAACCGAAAGAACCGAAATAACAACTTGCCTTTTCAATGTAAGAAAGGTAGAAAAATTCTTCCTCCCCCACTTTCTGAATGTTAGAATGGATTGCGCATCATCATTAAACTTAAAATTTTTCATATCGCAATTAAATTCGAACCGCAAATATACAATTACATTTTGTTTTCAATTCGGCATCTAAGTTATTTACTGTTTTTATACTCTCGAATTAACAGGATCTTCGTAACTCTATTATGCACAAGTGCTTAATTTCAGGAAAACACTATAAAGATTCTTTATGTGGTATCGATTTTATCAACTGATAATTGTCTGGATTTATTTGCTTTTGGGGTGCATATTGCCTTATATTTGTTTAGACAAATTAAAAATAACACGCCATGACTCAGATTCAATTTAACACCGCTTTGCTCAGTTTGAGCGACAAATTGCACTATTATGCTCTTAGTTTAACATCAGATTCTGAAAGAGCGAATGACTTACTACAAGAGACATTCCTTAAAGCCCTGACGTATCGTGATAAGTTTACGCAAAACACAAATTTCAAAGCGTGGATTTACACCATCATGAAAAACACATTTATAAACGATTACCGCAGAAACGTTAAAACAAAAAATACTTTCGATGGTACTAACAATGATTATCATTTATTGTTTACAAAAGACAAAGTATACCCGGCTCCAGATTCTTTCTACAGCTCGAAAGAAATAAACAAAAGCATTAACGCACTGGAAGACGAATACAAGGTTCCGTTTACCATGTTTTTGGAAGGATACAAATACAAAGAAATTGCAGAACAACTAGAGCTTCCATTGGGAACAGTAAAAAGCCGCATTTTCTTTACACGTAAGAAATTAGAAAAAGCATTACACGAATATTCGAATAATTAATAATAGAGAAAAGTATTGGTTTTAAAGGGCCTTCGTTATGAAGGCCTTTTTTTATGCAAAATCATTTAATTTTAGTAAAATATGAAAATTACGAAAACAAAATAATCTTCGACCCAATAAAGAAAGGTGAGCCATACGCTATCCGGCTCGCTTGATAAATCAAAAAAAGCAAAACACAACAATTTAAATTTATGCTATCTGCTGCCGTAATAACAGAACTTAAACATTTCGTAATCCGTTAAATCATGAATCTTCTTACTTTTGAAAAAAATAGAGTATGAAAAAAATAGCCGTTCACCTTGCCGAAGGATTCGAAGAAATTGAAGCAATAAGTATTATCGATGTTTTGCGTCGGGCCGATTTTAATGTTGAAGTAGTTTCAGTAACAAAAACATTGGAAGTTTCAGGAGCGCATGACATAAGCGTAAAGGCCGACATTCTTTTTGAAGATCTGGATTATTCTATTGTTGACATGATTGTATTGCCAGGAGGAATGCCTGGCACAAGAAATCTTCAGGCTCACAAAGGATTGGAGAAACAAATCCTCAATTTTCATGATTCGGGAAAGCCTCTAGGAGCAATTTGCGCAGCACCGGTGGTGCTTGGCAACTTAAATTTACTGGAAGGAAAAACAGTGACTTGCTACCCCGGTTTTGAGAAAGAGTTAAAGGGCGCAGAAGTTACAGCTAATTATGTTGAACAATCCGGGACAATCGTTACCGGAAAAGGCGCCGGAGTAGCTATTGACTTTGCCCTAAAAATTGTTGAAATGTTAGAAGGGAAAAACCTGGCGGATGATTTAGCAAAAAAGATGATTGCGAAATAACCACCCCACTGTCGCTTAACTGAAATATTCTAAATAGTAAAAATAAGAGAGCCGCTTTTCAAATATGAGAAGCGGCTCTCTTGTATTTTAGGTTTCCATCTTTCTATTGTGAAATGAAAAGATGAAATACGTTGCACTCTATTTTGTTTTTTCAGCAATCCAGTTTTTGGCATTTACAAAAGCCTGAATCCAGGGAGCCACCTCATCGGCTTTTCTGTCGGCAGGATAATTTGCCCAGTGCCATGGTTTAAAGGCACGCTCCAGGTGAGGCATCATAACCAAATGGCGACCATCGTCGGAACAAAGCGAAGCCGTGTTAAAATGCGAACCATTCGGATTTCCCGGATAGCCTTCGTTACTGTACTTCATCGGAATATTATATTGATCTTCGTTAAATGGCAGGTAAAATTTACCTTCGCCGTGCGCTACCCAAATTCCAAGTTTCATTCCACTCATATTTTCAAGCATCACCGATTTATTTTCCAGAATATCTACATTCAGGAATGTGGACTCGAACTTACCCGATTCGTTGTGCAACATTTTGGGCTGAATGCTATGTTCCGGATAGATTACGCCTAATTCAACCATTACCTGGCAACCATTACAAACACCTAAACTCAGCGTATCTTTACGCTTATAAAACCTCTCGAGAGCCACCCTTGCCTTTTCATTAAATTTAAAAGCACCGGCCCAACCTTTTGCCGAACCAAGCACATCGGAATTAGAGAAACCTCCAACAAAGACAATCATATTTACATCTTCCAGGGTTTCGCGCCCTTCAATGAGGTCGGTCATGTGTACATCTTTCACATCCATTCCGGCAAGGTACATGGCATAAGCCATTTCACGATCGCCGTTAACCCCTTTTTCGCGGATAATGGCTGCTTTAATACCTGAATTTTCGCGGCGTTTCAGGTCAATTCCCAAATCAGCAGCTTTCCCGGAAAAGGCTTTAAAATCGTATTCAAGTGCAAATTCTTTGTAATTTTTAAATCGTTCCAAAGCTAGTTTCTCACCACTTTGTTTTCTATCGAGCAGATACGAAGTTTTAAACCACAAATCGCGCAGGGTAGTAATATCAAAATCGGCTTCAACAGTTCTATTTACAACACGAACCTTACGGTAAGAAACCGGGAAGCCCATGGCGATAAATTCAACACCCGCCTGGGTCAATTGTTTTTTCACCTCCTCGTTATCAGCACACTGGATAACAATTCCCGGATTTTCGGCCAGAAGAATTTTTGCAAGGTCTTCTTCCCCAAAGGCAGTAACATCAACTTTCATTCCTCCTTTGGTATTGCTAAAACACATTTCGAGTAAAGTCGTAACCAA
The DNA here is from genome assembly GCA_041583785.1 of Draconibacterium sp. Classification (GTDB taxonomy): domain Bacteria; phylum Bacteroidota; class Bacteroidia; order Bacteroidales; family Prolixibacteraceae; genus Draconibacterium. The sequence goes on from JBFHFE010000048.1 coordinate 12,629, forward strand.
ACCTCCTGAGCCAACATCATGTCCGGCTAAAATTAAATCCTGCTCGATTAATTGCTGTACTGTATTGAATGCAGTTATAAATTTTTCGGGATTAGCAACCGTTGGTGCATTTTTCCCCAGTTTGTTAATCGATTGCGCAAAGGCACTTCCGCCCAAAGCACGTTCCATAAACGAAAAATCGATGAAAAGAATCTCTTTGCTTTCGTCGTTCACCAAAACAGGTTCCACTACTTTTTTCACATCCGACACCTCGCCTGCTGCCGAAATAATTACTGTTCCCGGGGCATAAACCACATCATCCTTATATTTCTGTGTCATCGACATGGAATCTTTTCCGGTTGGAATGTTGATTCCCAAAGCACAGGCAAAGTCGCTGGCTGCTTTTACGGCATTATAAATACGGGCATTTTCACCAATATTCTTTGCGGGCCACATCCAGTTGGCACTCAACGACACGCTTTTCAGGTGGTCAGTCAACGGTGCCCAAATGATATTTGTCAACGATTCGGCAATGGAAAGAACCGAGCCCTTTTCGGCATCAATCAAAGCAGCTACCGGAGCATGTCCAATAGAAGTAGCCAACCCAGCCTTGCCCTGGTAATCCAGAGTAATTACCCCGCAATTATTTAACGGAAGTTGTAGCGGTCCGGCTCCCTGCTGTTTAGCAATTCGCCCGGTTACCGAGCGGTCAACTTTATTGGTTAACCAATCTTTACAGGCTACCGACTCCAATTGTATTGTTTGTTCAACCAGGTCGTAAATTTCTTCCCAGTTGTATTTAAGTTCATCAAATTCAGGAACAATCGTTTCGTCTTCCAAAATAGTTTTCGGAGGATTCCCGAACATGTATCCCAGTTGCCAGTCGATTGATTTTTCGCCGGTTTTCGAATTCTCGAAAGTGAACTGCATGTCGCCGGTAGCTTCGCCAATTTCGTACATTGGAGCTCGTTCGCGCTCGGCAATCTTCCTCAATAAATCAACATGCTCCTCTTTTATTACAAGCCCCATTCGTTCTTGCGACTCGTTTCCTATAATTTCCTTTTGCGAAAGGGTTGGATCGCCAACCGGCAATTTCGAGGTATCGATTTTTCCACCTGTGCTTTCCACCAATTCAGAAAGGCAATTTAGGTGACCTCCAGCACCGTGGTCGTGGATTGATATAATTGGATTCTCATCCGACTCACTTAATGCACGAATGGCGTTGTAGGCGCGTTTTTGCATTTCCGGATTGGCACGCTGAACGGCATTTAGTTCAATGTCGTTTTCAAATTCTCCGGTTGCCACCGACGAAACAGCACCGCCGCCCATACCAATTCGGTAATTATCGCCACCAAGCAAAACAACTTTATCGCCTTTCACCGGTTCGTCTTTCAAACTATCCCGTTTATTTCCAAATCCAATACCTCCGGCCAACATAATTACTTTGTCGTACCCGTATTTCATATACTTTTCAAAATGTTCGAAAGTCAGCACAGAACCGGTAATTACAGGTTGTCCGAATTTATTACCAAAATCGCTGGCACCATTCGAAGCTTTAATTAGTATTTCTTCGGGAGTTTGGTACAACCAGTCGCGTTCTTCGGTAGCCTGCTCCCACGAACGTTGTGCTTCGGAGCGTGGATACGAAGTCATATAAACAGCAGTCCCGGCGATTGGCAAACTTCCTTTCCCTCCGGCAATACGGTCGCGAATCTCGCCTCCTGTTCCGGTTGCTGCGCCATTAAATGGCTCAACTGTTGTTGGAAAGTTATGGGTTTCGGCTTTCAGAGAAAGTACTGTTTCAATATCTTTTACTGCGAAGAAGTCGGGTTTATCCTGTGTTTTCGGGGCGAACTGTTCAACAACCGGACCTTGAACAAAGGAACAGTTGTCTTTGTATGCCGAAATAATTTTATTCGGATGTTCTTTCGATGTTTTTTTAATCATTTGGAAAAGTGAGGATTCCATCTCTTTCCCGTCGATAATAAACGTTCCATTAAAAATTTTGTGCCTACAATGCTCTGAATTTACCTGAGCAAAACCGTAAACTTCACCATCGGTAAGAGCTCGGCCCATTTCTTTTGACACTCCATTTAGATATTGAATTTCGTCGTCACTAAGAGCCAGCCCCTCCCGTTCGTTGTATGCCGCAATATCTTCAATATTTAAGATAGGATCGGGTTCTTTATCGATGGCAAAAATCTGCTGTGTTAAACCTTCGTATATGGACTGAAGCATTGGATCGTACTTAGCACTTTTGTTTTCCACTTCAAAAAACTCCTCCATTCTTCGAATCCCTTCAATTCCCATATTTTGGGCAATCTCAACGGCATTGGTACTCCATGGTGTCAACATTTCTTTACGAGGGCCTACAAACCAACCATTAATGGTTTGTGGTTTCAGATACTTTGCATCGGAAAATAGCCAAACTAATTTCTCAATACTTTCTATTCCTAAAGGCTTTGCAGAATAAACTGCGATAATACTGTTACTTTGAGTTTTAAAAAATTGAATCATTTTGCAGCGAAATTATATTTACGAACATGTTGTAAAACACGCAGCAAAGATAAAAAATAATAATTGTAGTGCGCGACAAGTTATAACAATAAGCCCATAGTTTTTAACATGAAAAACGTTAAATAGACTAAATTTACCGCAGGATTAAAATATTCTGATTTACTTTGTGTAAAAATATAACTATAAATGAATAAAGTATTACTCCTATTATTTATTGTTCTGCTTGTATCATGTGGCCCGCAAAGGAAGCTCCAGCGAACTTATGTTGGGAAACCCGTATCGGTTATTGAAACGGAGTTAGGGAAAGCGATAAACAGTTTTGAGAAAGAAGAAGGACAAATCTATGTTTTCGAAAAGATTATACATTTAAAAGACACAGAAATCAGTCAGCATAAAATCACACTCGACCCGATAATAACGCCAAAAGTAATAAAGACCGAGCGGTATTTTGTAACTGCGGTAGACGGAGTTATTTCAAAAATAAAAATGGAAGAGGAATACGAACGGGAGCAACGGAAGTAAATATCTAATTGCAGTTTATGGTCGCCTAGCTAACCAAAAAGCAGCAACCTTCCGATAAAATTATCAAAATTTTAAAATAGTATTCTGCTGTTTAAATAAATTTTATAGTTTTGCAGCCGATTACAAATAATAATGCCCAGATGGTGGAATTGGTAGACATGCAAGGTTGAGGGCCTTGTGGGAGAATTTTCCCGTGCAAGTTCGAGTCTTGTTCTGGGCACAAAAGGAAGTCAATTGACTTCCTTTTTTTCTTCAACCACAATAAGTTACGTTCTTTTATAGAGGCACCAATTTCCTATTTGAAAAAACCTCAACGAAGCGATTTATGATTGTAATTTTAAAAAATACTATTAGATTCTTCAGAACAACGAACACATGCAATCAAAAAATACGAATTAAGTCAATACTTTAACTTTCATAAATGCAAAAATTCACATACATATTTAACCCGGACTCTTTCTTAAATGCGTATTTGCAAGTTTTACCAATCAGGACAATTTCCAAATATCCTATCCAATACAAGAATATTACTGAGTCTAACATCAGTATTTTTTACCCTTTATGATAACTATTCCTTTTAAATTTATTATTTTTATATCTGATACAGAACGATGCGGGCGACCTATTTGCCAATTAAGTTTTAAAACACGTATAAGTTGCTCTTTAAAAACATATTAAAAAGAAACAACTTATAAAACAGAATTAAAAAAGGGACAATTTCTTTCAATGGTTGCGAAACTACCAATTGAAAGAATGCTTGAAAAATATGAAAAAGATACTTGCCGTAGACGATAATATAATTAATCTGGAACTGTTGGCTCAGATTGTAAAAATGTATTACCCCGAGTTTAGTTTTTTGAGCGCAACAACCGGAGAAGAAGGAATTACTGTTGCTTCGAAAGAAAATCCCGATTTAATTCTATTAGACATTATGATGCCGGGATTAAACGGTTACGATACCTGTAAAATTTTAAAAAAGAATAACAAAACCAGACAGATACCCATAATTATGGTTTCGGCTCTGGGACGCGACAGTACAGAAAGAACCAAAGGTCTTAATGCAGGAGCAGATTCATTCATTTCCAAACCTTTTGACCAGGTAGAACTTAAGGCTCAAATTAATGTGGCCCTTCGAATTAAAAGTTACCAGGAACAGTTAAAAAAATTAAACACAGAACTTACTCTGGTTGAAGAGCGCGAACGAAGAAGAATTGCAGAAAATCTACACGATAGCCTGGGACAAACGCTTAGTTTAGCTTTCATGAACCTATCGGCAATAGATGGTGACGAGTGCCCTAAAAATATAAAGGACAGGTTAAACTTTACTTCAAAATTATTGAACAAAGCCATTGCCGAATCGCGTACATTAACTTACGATTTAAGTCCACCAATTTTATACGAACTAGGTTTGATTCCTGCCATTAAATGGAAACTCGAAAATTTTGAAAAAGATTATAAAATAGCAACCACTTTAAATGCCGAAGACTCGAATTTAAAAATTCGCAAAGAGTATAATATTTTTCTTTATCGCATTATTGGCGAATTACTTAACAACATTAACAAACATGCAAAAGCAACTCAGGTTACGGTTGATTTGTATGTAAAAAATTACACCTATTATCTAATTGTACAGGATAATGGAATTGGAATAAATAAAAAGAAAAGAAAAACAGCATCGGTTAACGGAGGATTCGGACTGTTAAGTATCTCCGAACGGATTGAGAGCATAAATGGTTCGTTTAAAATTGAACCAAATGCAAACGGAACGATTGCTCAAATAGAGATTCCGGTGCAAGATAGTGGAGATTTTTAAGCCCTAATGAACAAAATTAAAAGCAAGAAAATGATTAAAGTATTAATTGCAGACGACCATCAACTATTTCGCGAGGGATTAATTAACCTGCTTCTGTCGGCTGAAGACATTAAAGTTATTGCGCAAGCAGAGGACGGAGAAGATGCCATAGACAAGGTTAAACAATTTCAACCAGATGTATTGTTGATCGACATTGCCATGAAAAACATGAATGGCATTGAAGCAACCAAATTAATAAAAAAGCAATCGCCAGAGCTTAAAATTATTGCTGTTTCAATGCATTCCGACAAACAATATGTAAAAGGAATGCTTGAGGCCGGAGCCGATGGTTACCTGCTAAAAAATTGCACCTACCGACAACTAACAGATGCAATACATTCCACTTACGAAGGCAAAAAGTTCTTAAGCGAAGATATAACAGAGATTGTAATCGACGGCTACCTTCACTCAGAACATGCTGTGTCGGATAACTATTCGCAACTCTCTGAAAGAGAAAAAGAAATCTTTGTTCTATTGGCAGAAGGACAAACGACACGCGAAATTGGAGAAAAACTATTTATCAGCGTAAAAACTGTTGGCACGCACAAACAAAATATTTTAGAGAAATTAGAATTAAAAACCAACTCAGACATTGTGAAATTTGCGCTAAAAAAAGGAATCATTAATTTAGACTAATTCTCCTTTTCTCTTCTTGGAATCCCCCTTTCATGCCAACAAATACAGTGGTATTTTAATGCTAACGTATTCAGATAGTCTTAACCGAAGTGTGCTTTAGAAATTCTGGTTCGCTAAAAAAACGACTACAAAAGAAAAAGCCGCACTAAACTTTTTCCTCAAATCACCAGGCGGTGGCTTTACCTTTTTCAGCAATTCCTTGTTTTATGGCAAATTCAATGCTCATCACGAGGTTCTAATGTATAAACCCGGATTTATCCACATTTATTCTTACAAAACAACATTGTGCTGCTTTGAGCTTAAGTTAAGAGAATTTAAAAACCTTAAACCCAGAGAACTAATTTCTATACCATTTTTATAATTTTGCGCCATGGAAATTATTATTGCAATAGTTATTGGATTGTTTGCCATTGTCGGTATATCGATATTGGTTAAACTAAATAAAACCGGAAAAAAACCGGAAGAGAATGAAGAAAAGATTGTTTCAGCTCCTGCTTCCGGGTGCTGCGGCGCACACGAAGTTTGCGAATTCGACCAAATAAAAATGGATGAAACCATTATTGAGTATTACGACGATGAAGAGTTGGACGAGTTTAAAAACATAAAGGAAGACCAATACACCAACAGCCAGATCGACCAATTTCGCGATGTAATGTACACCTTAAAAACGGATGAAATCAGACACTGGTTGTTAAGTATCGAAAGAAGAAATATCAATCTTCCATCCGTTTTGCTAAGCGAAGCCAGAATGCTAATAACTGAAGCCTAGGACCAATATGACTATAACATTGATAAAATTCGTCCACTTAAAAACAAATTAATTGCGGCACCGCTTGGTTCTGGAATAATTCCAGTAACAAAACCAAATGAGTGATATAAATTACCACTTGATGTTTCCTACATTTGCTAGAGCTCAGGCAAGATTGGCGATGTACTCTTTATGAGAAATAATTGATCCTTTCCCCCCGATTTTATTAAGAAATTGTTTCGCAACTATAGCAATGAAATGATATTTCACTTTAAAAGAGAAAAAAATAAATGACTTGAATCAAACTTCGTTTCATTGTATTTATCCAACATTACACTTGTAGTTGGCGCAACAAAAGGTAAAACAAACTCATCCACTGCTTGACGAAAATTTGCCCTAGTATTCTTATGTTAACGCTCAGTATGAAGATGAATACCCCCGTTCAAACCCAAATATTTAGAGTGATTTCTTACTTCTTTTTTGCCACAGACACCCGCCGAACCCTGTACGGTTTTTTATGTTGCGATTCGAAATAAGTACGCATTTGCAGTTCGGCTAAAATACCTGTTGTAATAAACTGAATACCGCCCATAACAAGTAAAATTCCTAAAAGCAAAAGCGGTTTTCCCCAGATGTCATTTCCCAAAAACTTTAAAATCAGCATGTAAAAATTAATTACAACACCAATAGCCAGGGTAAAAATACCTATGGTTCCAAAAAAGTGCATGGGTCGCTGAAGGTATTTCTTAAAAAAAAGCATGAGTATTAAATCACTCATTACCCGGGTAGTACGACTTAAATTATATTTAGAGGTACCAAATTCGCGCGAACGGTGGTTTACATCCACCTGAGTAATTTTGGTTGCTCCTTCGAGAGCAATTAATGCCGGAATATAGCGGTGCAACTCTCCGTAAATATGGATACTTTTTATCGTTTCTTTTGTGAAAATCTTTAGGGTGCACCCTAAATCTTTCATGTATATTCCGGTTGTTTTTCGAATAAGTGAATTTGCAATTTTTGAAGGAACTTTGCGTAAAAACATACCATCTTTACGGTTGGCTCTTACACCAGCCACCATGTCCCAATCTTCTTCCTCAATTTTTTTCAGCATCATTGGTAAATCCGCCGGATCGTTTTGCAAGTCACCATCGATTAATGCTACATATTCTCCTTCAGCCTGATCAATACCCGCCTGAAGAGCTGAGCTTTGCCCGTAATTTCTTTTTAACTCTACCAACAGAAAACGGTCATCGTTAATTTTTTTAATTTCTCCGCGCGTATTATCTGTCGAACCATCGTCAACAAAGATTGCTTCAAAATCGTATCCCTCAAGTGCCGCTTTTATTTGTTCAGAAAGTGGTTTAATGTTCGGTTCTTCATTCCAAACACAAATTACCAATGATAGCTTCTTCATTATTCTTTATCGTCTGTTTTCTTTACTATTCCCAGAGAATTTCTGCTCCCAGAATTCTTATTTTACTTTGCTTCAGATTGTGCAAATTTTAGGGTTCAAAGATACACAATTTCATTGCAACACAATTATTCCACTTTGTTAAGTTTCCAAATAAATGAAAATCGCACGGTCTTATATAACCAATCGTGCAACCCGTGTTGATATTGAACCCTAAAGCCCTTCTTTTCATAATCCTTTCTTAATTCAAAGTTTAGTTGCATGGGCCGGTCGCCATTATCTTTGTAACCGTGGTATCCCGACCATGAAGAAGAAAAACTCCAGTTCTTCCTTTGAAAATCGGCACCAAGGCCATACAGCAAGGCGTCGTTTTGCAAATTAAGTTCATCATTCATTTGCCAACAGTAAAAACCAATCAAGGCATACGGTCGAAAAACAAAATCCTCTTTTTGCCCAAAATCTTTTGAGAAACTTACGTCGAAAAAATACCCTGGTTCATCGGCATAGCGGGCTGCGTCTAAATTGCCCGATGCAGTTTTTATGGCGGCACGGAAAAGGGTATTGGGAAATTTCCTGTCTTTTACAATTTGTATTAATGTTGTGAAATAAAAATCGCCGGCAGCGAAGCCTTCCCCATCCTCATCCCGTGAGAACCTTTCGTTTCTTATTTCGTCGGTATAGTTATAGTACTCGCAGATAACACCATATATTTCAACCGCTATATTCCCTTTGCCAAACGGAATATAAATCCGTCCGGAAATATCCTGTGTAGGGTCGCCCGAGAGAAAATGACTGGATGCAGTAACTTCTAATTCAGTCTTTTCCGCCAAAAATCCTCGTTTAACTTCAGGCACAGGTAAGGCATTGGGACCCAAATAGCCAGAAGACGTTATCAGCCAATTTCGCCATGCGGGATCTCCTTTTTCCCAGCCATGCAATTCATTCCACCACGACCAATCGTCCTGCGCCGAAGATGCAAGAACTACTGCCATAAAAAAAAGGACAGAAAAAAGCTTTCTCATTTCAAAAAGTTGATTGCCGTTAAAAGTAAACGATTTATAATTTAAAGCTTCATCCGGATTGAAAAAAAAATTCTGTTTCAGTAAACAAAAAACCCCTCAGGGTAACTGAAGGGTCTAGCTTAATTAAAGCTCAAGTTTTTCTCTTATACTTTGCGGAATTGCATCTTTATGCACCATAATGCACATTGTTTTGTAAGCAACGTATGGTTTCGATGCATAGAAATACCCGTTATACTTGTTGTAATCGCCCCAAGAGTTCTTCACTTTGTAAAAAGTTTCGCCTTCCTGGTCTTTGGCTGTTCCAACAATGTGCATTCCATGGTCATCGGTAGTTTGATAATTATCGAATGCTACCTGACGCATTTCCTGTGTAACTTCTAACTCTGGCACCGGTTGCTCCAATTTATATAATTCATTGTCTTTTTCTTTTTGAGGAAGCGCTTCCCATTTGGCTATTTCGGCATCGCTCATATCTTCACTTGGGGCGGCAGGTAATACAGCAACGCCTTTATTACTGGTTGCAAATCCTTTTTCGCTAACATCGGCAGCCCATGCAACGGTAAATCCATTAGCCAAAGCATAATCCATAATTTCTTCCAATTCGTTTACCGGCACATTATACACCTCGTCCCACGACCAGTTATCAGGTACTTCTAAAATGAATTTTGAGTAAAACGGATGATGAGTGTATGAAGAAATCTCAACGTAATCGTCCATGTTCAGCCCCACATAATCACTGACAAAACTTTGCGGCGTATATTCTGTTCCTTCGTAATCAAATTTTTGAGGTAAATCTCCTAAATACGTATTCAATGTAGCATCGATTGCTTCGTGCCAAACCGTGCTAAGTTTGCGGTTTTTATTTTCGATTACAGCATCAACATTTTGTTTTAGAACACGATCCATCTCACCGTGAACATGTTTTTCTTCGCCATAATTTAAACCGTCGTAAACCGATTCGGGAACGATACCATATTTTTTAATCATATTAGTTACATCGTGAAAGGCACCACCGGCCGAAAAATTAAGGTTTCCGTGTACTCGTACATTTTTTTTTGCCTTTTCGGAATAGGTATGCCATACAATAAACATTTCGGATAAATCAATCTCCGGTTTCCCTAAACGAAGCATTTCCGACTCTAAAAATGACAAACCCGAAAACGACCAACATGTTCCTGAGCGGTATTGATTTTTTACTGGAGTTACCGGTAACTCGATCTCTGTTTCAAAAACATATCCTTCCGGCTTCTTATCTTTTTTATCGACGCTTTCGGCAAAAGCAGCACTAATAGTACAAGCCGCAATTAATGCGGTGGTTAGTAAACGTAACTTCATCTTAATAAATTAAATTCTTACCCCTCAAATTCGAATAATTGTCAAAAATAGTAAATAAAATAAATTTTGAAACTCGTTAAATGTGAAAAAATCAAAATATAAAAACATCAATCTACCCTGTTTTAAGGATATTTAATCATTATTTACCGGTAAAATAACCAGAATACTTCGCGTTGCCTGTATTTATAAGAATACAGTCATGCTTGTCATTCCCACGAAAATGAAAGAAATCTTTTGCAAAAAAAATGAGTTCGATTTTAAGATGGATACAAAACCTTCCCCGGAAAACAAAAAAACTACAACTTCTGTACTTCCGCGTACCGAAAACAGTTCACCAAGTGGTCGTTTACCATTCCGGTGGCTTGCATATGTGCATAAATTACTTTTGATCCCACAAATTTAAATCCCCTCTTTTTCAGCTCAACAGAAATTTTATCTGAAAGTTCAGTTTTAGCCGGTATGTCTTTCACTGTTTCGAATGAATTCTGAATGGTTTTATAATTCACAAATCCCCAGATAAATTTATAGAAACTACCGTATTCTTTTTGAATTTCAAGGAAGCGCTGAGCGTTGTTTACCGTAGCCGCAATTTTCTGTTTATTTCTGACAATGGACTTATCCTGAATTAATTCTGAAATTTTGTTTTCAGTGTAATTTGCCACAATTTCGGGGTTAAAATTATCAAAAGCTTTTCTAAAGTTTTCACGCTTATTCAAAACGATCTGCCAACTTAATCCAGCCTGAAATCCTTCCAGTACAAAAAACTCGAAAAGTTTCTGGTCATCATTTAGGGGCACTCCCCATTCTTCGTCGTGATATTTTTTCATCCGTGAATCAGATATGGCCCAATCGCAGCGAATACACATATTTTTAGATTTTTTACCGAATAAGTTAAATAAAACTAATGACATAAACAGCCAAAGTTTGAAAATGTTATTTTTGTTCGTCAAGAAATTAAAATGTTTGAATTTGAGATATGAGTAATGAGAACAAATGCCATTCTAAATTTGGTTATAAGTCTGATTTAATGTGCACTAAAAGCCCTTGCCTGGCACCAGACTTGAGTTTTGCACAAAATCTTCTCCCGGTAACAATGTAAAATAACCAGCGACTCTGCATCTCAACACGAACAACTTAACACTTTGTACTTAAAAGAAAATGAAGAAACTATCGATAATATTTGTATTGCTGCTTTCGCTAACATTTGCAGCCGAGGCGCAACTTAACATCAATCACTTTATCAATGTTGGCCGCACGCGTATTTCTATAGGAAATTACACCGGTGCCATCGAATACTTTAATATAGTAATTGAGTTTAAACCTTATTTGCCCGAAGCCTATTTATATCGAGGAATCGCAAAACACTCGCTTGAGGATTACCGCGGAGCAATTCTCGACTACGACAAAGCTATTGAAATAAAACCCTATTATCCCAGGGCATACAACAACAGGGGGATGGCGTATCACAACCTTAAAAATTATGAGAAAGCCATTGAAAATTATAACCGTGCATTGGAATTCGACCAAAACGATGAAAACATATACAATAACCGTGGAATTGCAAAACTTGCGTTGAAGAATCTGGATGGAGCCATCGAAGATTATAACAAAGCTCTGGAAATAAATCCGAAATCGACACATGCCCTAATGAACAGGAGTAATGCAAAAATTGTAAGCGGCGATATAAAAGGAGCAATAAAAGACTTAAACCAGATAATTATTATCCGACCTCATTATGCAGCGGCATACCTGAACCGTGGTTTGGCACGTTTCGAGCTGGATGATTATGCTTCGGCTCTGCGCGATTACGACCAAAGCATAAAATTAGATCCGCAAAATGCACTGGCTTATAATAACCGTGGGATTGTAAAACACAAGCTTGAAGATTACGAAAGTGCAACTATGGATTACGACATGGCCATTAGCCTAAACCCCGAAATGGCGAGTGCCTACTTTAACCGCGCTATGGCACGAGAAATTTTACACCGTCCGGGTTATGAAACCGATTATAAAATTGCAGCCCAACTTAATCCGCAGTTCGACCTAAATAGCCGCAGGATTAATGCAGAGCAACTGGCACAACAGCAGAGCAAGCAGCAACAGAACCAGAACCAGAACCAGCAAGGTCAAGGTCAAGGTCAAACTCAGCAAACAGCAAACAGCAAACAGCAGGCAACGGCACAAAATAATCAGCAAAATTCAAATACCCCGAACAATAATGCCCTTGCCCAAAATGATAAGCAAAAAGAAGAAGAGGAACAAAAGAAAAAAGATGAATTGGAAGCTGAAAAAAGACGTCGTCGAAGCCGCATGAATCTTGTGATAGAAGATAGCCGCGATATTCCGAAAGAGGAAGAAGAGACAGATGACGGATTAATTCAAAATAAAAATATTGTAATCGATTTACAACCCATGTTCCTGATTGCGGCTTTCGAGAAAAATGCAGTCGATTACGATCGCTTTCAATATTATAACCTTGTTATCGACGACCTGAATGTTAAAAACAACTACAACCCTTTATTAACGATTACCAACAAACCAATTATCACTTATAAGGCGGTTTTCGAAAATTTCATTCTGTTCTTTAACGAAAAAATTAAACTGCAGCAAAGTGCCCATAATTACCTAAACCGAGGTATTTTTTATAGCTTAACAGGAAATTACAACAATGCATTTACAGATTTAAACCAGGCCATTGAGCTGGATGATAAGGCAACAATTGCGTATTTTACACGTGCAAACAGCCGTTACAAAATGAAAGAACAAATGGAGTTGATTGCAGGGGCACAATCTAATACGACCATTACACTGAATGATAAAAATATAGTCGACCAACCCTCCATGAAACCGTTGAAAAAAGATTATCAGGATATTTTGGACGACTATGGGGTAACTTTATTCCTAAAACCCGACTTCTTCTTCGGTTATTACAACAGAGCCTACATAAAGCTTCGACTGGGGGAATACCGCAGTGCCGTGGAAGATCTAAACAGAGCGATCGACCTTGAACCAGAGTTTGCTGAGGCCTACTTTAACCGTGGGCTAACAAAAATTTTCCTCGACGACATTGAAGGAGGTGCTGTGGATTTAAGCCGCGCCGGAGAGCTGGGAATTGATGGAGCTTACAATATTATTAAACGTTACTGTAATTAGGAGTTGAAAGACAGAACTCCGAAATTGAAAATCAGAAAAAACAGAAGACAGGGATTTGGAATCGTTTTCATTCGCTGAATCCTGCGCTAAAAAATAAAAATATGAATCAACCGCTCGCAGAACGCCTTCGCCCCAAAACGCTCGACGATTACATCGGGCAGGAACATCTTGTTGGGAAGAATGCCGTTTTGCGGAAAATGATTGAATCCGGCAATATATCATCGCTAATACTGTGGGGACCACCAGGCGTAGGAAAAACAACCTTAGCACGCATTATTGCCAACACCCTCGATCGCCCATTTTTTACACTGAGTGCTATAAATTCGGGAGTAAAAGATATTCGTGAAGTAATTGACAAAGCCAAGAAGCAACAATTTTTCAGCCGGCCAAACCCAATCCTTTTCATCGACGAGATTCATCGTTTTAGTAAATCGCAGCAGGATTCGTTGCTCGGAGCTGTTGAAGATGGCACTATTACTTTGATTGGTGCGACCACTGAAAACCCTTCGTTTGAAGTTATCTCTCCCCTGCTTTCGCGCTGCCAGGTGTATATCTTACAACACCTCGACAAAGAAGCCTTACTGAAAATTATAAAGCTGGCTTCAAAAAAAGATACGGTATTAAAACAAAAGAAAATTACCCTGCGCGAAGACAACGCGATATTACGTTTTTCGGGTGGCGACGCACGTAAATTGCTGAATGTACTTGAGTTGGTAGTACTGGGTGAAGAAAACGACAACGTTGTTATCACCAACAAAAAAGTGACTGACCGTCTGCAAAAAAATCTGGCCATTTACGACAAAAAAGGCGAAATGCACTACGATATTATTTCCGCCTTTATTAAAAGCATTCGGGGAAGCGATCCCGACGCAGCTGTTTACTGGCTGGCACGTATGATTGAAGGAGGTGAAGATGCAAAATTTATAGCGCGCAGGTTGCTTATTTTAGCTGCCGAAGACGTAGGTCTTGCCAATCCAAATGCTTTATTACTGGCTCAAAGCACTTTCGATGCAGTGCACAAAATCGGTTTCCCCGAATCGCGGATTATTCTTTCGGAGTGTACCATTTATTTGGCTACCTCACCCAAAAGCAACTCGGCCTATGCCGCCATTAACGATGCCATTGCACTTGTAAAACAAACCGGCGATTTACCTGTTCCTTTGCACATTAGAAATGCTCCTACGAAATTGATGAAAGAAATTGGCTATGGTAAAGATTACAAATACGCACACGGCTACGAAGGCAATTTTGTTGAACAAAATTTTCTTCCCAAGGAAATTGTAAAACAACGAATTTATCACCCGCAGCAAAACCCATCGGAGATTAAAATATTGGAGCGTTTAAAAAAATGGTGGGGGCAACGTTTCTAGCCGGCATCCTACCAATAACTGAAGCCCGAATGTACAAGAAAATTATATCCAGTTAAAATTGCGATAACAACACACTTGGTTAGCCTATAAACAAGCAACAGCTCTGCAGTTTTCCTGGCAGTTCAGTAACTTCAACTCCCATTCGCTGATTACGCACTCGCAATACGCCTGTAATCATTTGATTTTTAGATAAATATCCGTAACTTTTCTTTTTATTTCTACTCTGGAAATTAAAAAGTAAAGTAACATTATAAAAACTTACCCTATGAAAACTATTGCGTATTTTATTATTTTTTTGTGTTTCGTTGCCTGTCAGCCAAACAAAATGCAAAAAGCAAGCCCTATTCCTCTCGAAGACTTTTTTAGAAATCCAGAAAAAACAGCTTTCCAGTTATCTCCCGGTGGAGATTACTTTTCCTATTTGGCTCCTTTCGAATCGCGGTTAAATGTATTCATCCAAAAAATTGGAGAAAACGAGGCTGTAAGAATAACCAGCGAAACCGAAAGGGATATTGCCGGTTATCTGTGGGCCAACAACGAAAGAGTTTTATTTCTGAAAGATACCGGTGGCGATGAAAATTTTCATTTGTATGGAGTCGACATCGATGGAGCAAACCTAAATGGCTTAACTGTTTTCGACAAGGTACGCACTCAGATTATCGACGAGTTGGAAGACATCGACTCGGAAATTATCATTGGATTAAACAAACGAAATCCGCAGGTATTCGACCCGTACCGGTTAAATATAATAAATGGAGAAATGGAGATGTTAGCCGAAAATCCAGGGAATATTGTAGGATGGATGACCGACCACGAAGGGAAGCTCAGATTGGCAATTGCATCGGATGGAGTAAACATTTCATACTTGTACAGACCAACGGAAGCCGATGAATTCGAACATGCTTTTACCACCAGTTTTAAGGAAAACCTGAATCCTGTGCTTTTCACATTCGATAATAAAATGGTGTATGCTTTATCTGACCTGGGCCGTGATAAACAGGCACTTGTAAAATTCGACATTGCCAACGGAAAAGAAGTGGAGGTGTTGTTTGAAACCGATGAAGCCGATGTGTCGGGTGTAGATTATTCAAGAAAGGATAAAAAATTACTTTCTACCAACTATTACGTGGCAAACCGGAAAACCACCTTTTTTGATCAAGAAGCAGAAGCTCTTTACAACAAAATACAATCTCAATTACCGGAGCATGAGATTCGATTTGCCAGCCATAACAAAGCTGAAGACAAATTTATGATTCGCTCCTTTAGCGATAAGTCACGCGGAGCCTATTATTTGTATGATAAAAGCAGCGATCAGCTTTCAAAACTTGCTGATTTAAGTCCGTGGCTAAACGCAGCCGAACTAAGCGACATGAAACCGATACAATATACCTCGCGTGATGGGTTAACCATTCACGGGTATCTTACCTTGCCCAAAGGTTACGAGCCTAAAAATCTGCCCGTGGTTATCAATCCACATGGAGGTCCATGGGCACGCGACTACTGGGGATTTAATCCTGAAGTGCAGTTTCTGGCCAACAACGGTTACGCAGTGCTGCAAATGAATTTCAGAGGTTCCACCGGATTTGGGAAACAGTTTTGGCAGGCTTCGTTTAAAGAATGGGGAAAATCCATGCAGGATGACATTTCGGATGGAGTGAAGTGGTTAATCGACCAAGGGATTGCCGATCCGGAAAAAGTTGCTATTTATGGAGGCAGTTATGGTGGTTATGCCACTTTATCAGGGCTGTGTTTTAGCCCCGAATTATATGCCGCGGGTGTGGACTACGTTGGTGTATCCAACTTATTTACGTTTATGAAAACAATACCACCGTATTGGGAACCCATGCTGGAAATGCTTTATGAAATGGTTGGCAATCCGGAAACCGACAGTTTGCTGATGGCTTCAGCTTCGCCTGTATTTCATGTCGACAAAATTCGAGCGCCCTTGTTTGTGGCGCAAGGAGCAAACGATCCGCGGGTGAATATCAATGAATCGGACCAGATTGTAAATGCCTTAAAAGAAAGTGGCGTTGATGTGGAATATATGGTAAAAGACAATGAAGGGCATGGTTTTCAAAACGAAGAAAACCGCTTTGACTTTTACCGCAGCATGATTGTATTTCTGGATAAACACCTGAAACCAACGATGGAATAATCTGCATAGATTTATTGTAATGCAAAACATCCTTTCGCTTTTGCTATTTCAGAGTTATAAGTCAGGAAGCTGAAGAAAATGAAAGATAAAAAGAAGATGCCATTTGTATTTGTTTTAAAACACAGATGGCATCTTTTGTAGTTTTTCGGATTCATCGATTTGACGATAAAATACCCTGTTCTATGGCGCGATATTATTCCAAAGTTCCTTGTTCAGCTTGCTGAATCATTTCGGTATTGGCTGTAATAAAAATTTCTACCCGCCTGTTCTGGGCACGTCCTTCGGGAGTTTCATTGCCGGCAACCGGTTCATCGTAAGCTTTTCCCTGCGTTGTCAGTCGCGAGCCATATATGCCTTGTTCAATAATGAATTTGGCCACCGATTCAGCCCGTTCGTTCGATAACTTTTCGTTTATGGCCCGCGAACCTGTATTGTCGGTATGTCCGAAAATACTTACATCGGTATCCGGATTCTCGTAGAGCGAGTTTGAGAATTGCACCAATGCCTGTTTCGAAGCTGCACTTAAATTACTTTTACCGGTTTCGAATAAAATGCCACTATCGAATGTAACTTTAATCGCCTGCAGGTTATTTACATCGGTTACCGTTTCAACCTTGGCTCCTTCAATCTGCTCTAATTCGGCCTGCTGCTTATCCATTTTCTTCCCAACCAGCACTCCGGCACCAGTTCCCACACCGGCACCTATAGCCGCTCCAATAGCCGCACCTTTACCTCCTCCGGCCAAGGCTCCAATTCCCGCACCAATCAATGCGCCCCCCGAACCACCAAGCACACCACCTTTTGTTTTGTTATTCTGAGCAGCCCACTTACTACTTGAACAGCCTCCAAATATAATTGCCAGACTTAGCAATCCAGCCATAAGATTTATTTTTGTCTTCATACTAATTTTTAAAATATTAATTCTTTATATTTTAATCAAAATTACAATTGTTATGGATGCATTGTTCAATTAAATCAAAAATAATTACGTCGACAGCCATTATAACAATATATCTCACATCCGTTTATTTCTTAACACATCCAAATGTCTTCTATTTTCTTTCAGAATGATGAAATATTATACTTGCGGGGCAAAAAAAAGCCCCGGCCATGCGGAGCTTCTTTTATGCAATCTATTTTTTTGTCTTCTTTAAAACTTCTTCAAAATATCTTTTACGGCATCTTTATGAATGGTAAAACCCATCATCTTTAGTTTGATATAATCTTCATGAAAAAAGTAGTATCCGAAGTTAGGATTATCTTCGCCAACGTTGCGCGAACCCGAACTTGAATCCTTAATCAGGTACCAATCTTTGCCGGTTCCTTTGTAATTCTCAAGAATACCAATCAGATGCATGCCATGGTCGTCGGTAGTTGTTTCGTTCGAAAAGCGGAACTGGCGGGCATCTTCATTAATAAACTCCGATGGTATGTCGTAATCGGGAATCAAGGCGCAGTTGGTTTCACGACTAAAGCCACTTTCCGAAACATCTCCACCAATACTTACAGTGTAGCCCTCTTTAACAGCTTTTTTCAGAGCTTCCATAAACACATCGAGCGGAACATTATAATAGTCGGCATTGTGCCACCAGTTATCGGGTACTTTGTATTCCACCTGTTTCCAGTAAGGCTCTTGTTTGTACGAAAGAATCTCCACAAAGTCATTTGTATTGATTTGCAAATAATCTTTCAAGTAACTCTTAGGAGTATATGTTTTGCCCTCTACGGCAAACTCAGTTGGTGGTGTTCCAATGTAATGGTTCATAATGGCAGCTATAGTTTCCAGGCCAGCCTCCACATTCCAGTTATTCGAAACCTTTAACGAATTCAGGAACGCCTCCATTTCTTCAAACATTTTTGCATGGGTATGAAATTTCCTTCCGTGCAACTTGCCAGTGTAAGCACTTACCGGCACAGCACCATACATACTCATAATACGAGCAACGGCATTCCCCTCCGAACCTTGCGAAAACAACGAGTTTCCACGTTCTTCTATAAAACGGCGGGCTTTCTCTATATATTCCCAATAGGCGGTATAAATTTCCGAAATCTCCACTTTTTTACCCTGTTGACGGTACACTTCCGATTCGTAAAACGAGGTAGTAGAAAAGCTCCAGCATGTTCCTCCATTACCCTGCGATTCTGTCGGTTGACACCAATAAGTTGTATACAACGAGCGGTCGGTCGGCAAATCCATTCCCGACTGATCCATTACAAAACGTTTGTATGGCTCTTCTGCTTCCAAGCGGTCATCAACCTCTCTGATATCTTTCAGGATCGACTCGTAATAGTAGCCTTTCCCCTTTTCGAAAACCTGCATTTTAGCTTTGCTGGTGTTTTTCTGCGCAATGGCTGAAAAACAAAAAGCAACAACCAAAACGGTAAATACATATTTCATCATATCTTATACATTTTAATAAAGCGTGAAAATAAGAATTATCAACCAGTTGACAGGTGAGATTGATCAGAAATTACAGATACCATGGAAAATTTACAATCATTTTTTTATGAAATTTAAAATTGCCATAGCTTCATCCAAATTTTCGTCATATACCTGCAAATCGATGGTAATACCCAACGTCATCATTAACATGGCTGGCTTTGCCGCCCCTCAATTTCTCGTTATTCGTGAGGTTGCCAATTCCGGCCTCGTCCAACATATCTTTCAGCAAATTTTATTTTATATCGAATACTTTGTAAAAAGTAGCCAACTTCACCACACTGCTCTTCAATATTTTTTACCTTCTTATCAAAATTATGCCTTCTAAATTGTATCCGCGAAATCTATTTCATTAACCCAACCTTAACACCAGAGTACTATTCCTGTTTATAACTTTCAGAAGCTAAAAAAAGGCTGTATTTTTGTGGCTTCAAAAAAAAGAGGCAGTATGGGATATACAAGTAACACATTAATTATCAGACGGGAATTGCTAAAAAACATTGTTCAACTGTTTGCCGATGGCAAGCTGATTGAGAACATCGACCGCATTCCCATAAATATGGCTCCCAAAAAGCGCGAGGCACAACATCGTTGCTGCATTCACAAAGAAAGAGCCGTTATTAAATACAAAATGTTCCCGCTGCTTGGTTACACTGTCGACGATGAGAAAGATGAATTGACACCAATGTCTGTTTATGCAGCAAATGCGCAAAAACGTACCCTAGTAAAAGACGAAATTCTTACGGTAGTTGACGAAGCTTGCACCAGCTGCGTAAAAGCGCAGTATGTGGTTAGTAATCTTTGCCGGGGATGTGTGGCTCGCCCCTGTATAATGAACTGTCCCAAAGACGCAATTACAATGGTTAAAGGGCATGCCGAAATTAACCCGGATAAATGTATAGATTGTGGAATCTGTCAGAAACAATGCCAGTACCACGCCATAATTCACGTGCCAATTCCATGCGAGGCTGCTTGTCCGGTTGGAGCTATCTCAAAAGACGAAAATGGCATTGAACGAATTGACGACGACAAATGCATTTACTGTGGGAAATGTATGGTTGCCTGCCCGTTTGGAAGTATTTTCGAAATCAGCCAAATAATTGATGTGCTGATGGCCATAAGAAAAGAAGAGCATCTTACGGCCATGTTTGCACCGGCTATTCACGGGCAATTTGATTTAACTACCGGCCAAATTGAAAACCTGTTAAAAGAAATTGGCTTTACCGAAGTAGTTGAGGTTGCCGATGGTGCGCGAAAAACCGTAATACACGAGTCGGCAGAATTTCTGGAACGTATGGATGAAGGAGCTCCATTTATGACAACCAGCTGTTGCCCAAGTTATGTGGAAGCCGTTGATAAACACGTTCCAAATTTAAAGGCCTTTGTTTCGGATACGCAATCGCCAATGATGTATGCTGCCGATATTGCCAAAGAACAATTCCCCGAAACAAAAACAGTTTTTATAGGTCCATGTATTAGCAAGCGCAAAGAAGCTAAAAAGAACGAAAAAGTTGATTACGTAATGTCGTTTGAGGAGTTAAATGCTTTAATTGTAGCCCTCGACATTGACCTGGGAAGCTTGCCAGATAACGAAAATCGCAACAATAAAAAAACATACGACCGTGGATTTGCCCTTGTTGGAGGGGTAGCGGCCGCAGTAAAAGCTGAACGTCCCGAAGCCAACATTAAAGAGCTGGTAATTAATGGCATCGACAAAAAAGCTATCGGCATGATGAAAGGCTATGCCCGTGGGAAGGCTCCTGCAAATTTTATTGAGTTTATGAGTTGCGAAGGTGGCTGTATAAACGGCCCGGCTTCGTTAGGCGAAATGGCGGGTAACCGTAAATTGTTTAATTCCAATTTAAAATAGTTCCAATTTTAATTATTTCCAGGTACAAGGAATGAGGTTGAGTAATCTTTTCAGGTAATCATATTTCGCCTCTTTCTTTGCTAAAAAAAAAAGACCATTGCCCATAAACGATGAACCAGCATTTCCAAAATACCATATTAACAGCTACAGGCGCAGAAAGCTTGTACGAAATTGAAGTCATTCAGAGTTTGTGGAGCGGTTACGGCGAAATTGTACGAATTGGACTGGTAGGTGCTAAGATGGATAGCGTGGTGGTAAAACACGTCAATCTGCCCGAAGGAGGAAATCATCCACGTGGATGGAACACTGATTTATCTCATCAGCGAAAATTAAAGTCGTATAAAGTTGAAACAGAGTGGTACAAAACCTTCAGCAAAAACTGCGATAATAATTGTAAAATACCCGAATGCCTTGCTTTGGAAAACCTGGGCAGCGAAGTACTTATGGTTTTCGAGGATTTAGATAGAACCGGATATGAAGAGCGTTTAAGTTCAATTGTAAACTGGGATAACATTTATGCCTGTTTAAGCTGGCTGGCGAATTTCCATGCTACGTATTTAAATACTGAGCCTTTGGGATTGTGGAAAAGTGGAACCTACTGGCACCTTGAAACGCGCCCCGAAGAACTAGAAGCCTTGGACGACCTTTTGTTAAAGAACGCAGCTCAGGCCATCGATAAAAAACTAAAAGCCAGCCCTTTTCAAACTCTTGTCCATGGCGACGCCAAGCTTGCGAACTTTTGTTTTTCGAAAGATGGGAAAAAAGTAGCTGCTGTAGATTTTCAATACGTTGGCGGAGGTTGCGGAATGAAAGATGTGGCGTATTTTATTGGTAGTTGTATGAGCGAAAGCGACTGTGAACGCCACGAGAACAAAATTCTGAATTATTATTTTGATGAACTCCATAATGCAGTTTCTGCAAAAAATTTAAAAGTTGACAGCAATGCGCTGGCAGACGATTGGAGAAATCTTTACCACATAGCCTGGGCCGATTTTCACCGTTTTATAAAAGGCTGGCATCCAGGGCACTGGAAAATAAATTCGTACAGTGAGCGTATTTCGCGTGAAGTTGTGAAGCAATTAAATTCTTAAAATTTGTAAGCCTTTTCGTCTCCTTGGTGTACCTTTATTATTAAATTCAAGAAAATAATACAACACAAAGAACGACAACAACTATGAAACTAAGCTCAGAAGACCTTACCATCCTTTGTACAATTGCGATTGAAGCTGCGAAAAAGGCAGGCGCAATTATCAGCAGTTATGACAATAAGAATGTAACGATTAAAAATAAGGAAGCCGCCGACAGTCTGGCCTCCCAGGTAGTAACCGAAGTTGATGTTAAGGCACAAAATAGTATACTGGAAACGCTAGCTCCCACCCTCTCGAAATATGATTTGGCATTACTCACCGAAGAAAGCCCCGACGATAAAAGTCGTTTTGAAAAAGACTATTTCTGGTGTATCGACCCCATGGACGGGACACTGGCTTTTACCGAAAAAACTCCGGGTTATGCGGTTTCCATTGGCTTGGTGTCAAAAAGTGGGAAATCGCTACTGGGGGTGGTATTCGACCCGTTAACCCAAACGCTTTACCATGCCATAGAAAATAAAGGAGCATTTAAAAACCAAAAAAGCTGGCAACCCGATTTATCACTCACAAATAAATCAACGTTCAGTTTATACATCGATCGTAGTTTTGAAGACCATGAACGTTACGCTCCGATAATGACCTCGATTAATAAGTTAATGCCCAGGATAGGCTTCCCGAACATCAGAATTGAAAAACTTGCTGGCGCTGTTTTAAACGCCTGCTGGCTACTCGACAATGCACCGGGCTGTTATTTTAAACTTGCAAAACCACAACCGGGAGGTGGAAGTTTATGGGATTTTGCAGCCATAGCATGTATTGTTCAGGAAGCTGGAGCTTATGCAAAAAGTATGGATGGCTCACCTCTTGATTTAAACCGCCCCGATTCAACCTTTATGAACCACAAAGGGGTTATGTTTGCCAGCAACAGTGAAATAGTTTCTGCGTTAAAGGAGATACTTTCCTAAACAAACTCTTTTAAATTATTGTAATGTAATGGTTTTTGAAATCAAACACGTATTTCTATAACGTGTTATAAAAACAGCTGTAATTGTTACCGTTTTTTCCGAGGCATCCACTACCACTTCGCCAATGCCGTTTTTAACCTGTAAACTTTTTAATCCATCAGGAAAATATTTTCCGTCAATGAGATTTCCAATCATTAGTGTCCGGTAAAAAATTACCGGGCAGTAAATTTTAGTAAACCACCCGGTATGTCTATTTTTAGTTTACCACAACAAAAAGATAGACATGGGTAAAAATACAATTTTTAGCGGACAGCCTATATTTAATCAGCTG
>JBFHFE010000049.1:0-35185 GCA_041583785.1 Draconibacterium sp.
GAGGGCGAAAGAAACCCAAACCTACGAAAAATGGTTTGTCCATTTTGGCTAAACGAGTAAGTGTTTTTAAAGCCAATTTGTTTTGTGCACCATCGTAGTACATGGTGTCATGCACATCTGCAGCTTCCCAAGCCGGTCCTGAATTCCATCCATCAGCATATGGTCGTATTTTTAATAAAGAATCTCTTCTTAGAACCTGCGATTTTGCCACCTCTTCGCTAATGTAAAAAGTTTCACCATCTCTGCCCAGCCATTCTTTGCGTTTGTAACGCTCAGGGCGAAGATCAGGCTCGTCCCACGAAATGGAATCGGGCATGTAGTTGTGAAATATTTTCCCAAGGTTTACTGTGTAGTATCCAAATTTATGGAAATACTGTGGCATGGTTACCGCATCGGGATTAATTTTGCGAAACTCATCCCCAAGGTGCCAAACACGGGTTGAATCAGGTCGAACACCAGTGGTTAAGCTTGCCCTCGATGGAGCACAAACGGCACACTGGGAAAAGGTCTCCCTAAATGTCAAACCCTCACTGGCTAGCTGATCGATGTTTGGCGTAACGGCAATCGTATCGCCATAAACGCCTAAGTTTGGACGAAGGTCGTCTATGGAGATAAATAAAACATTGGGTTTGCTTGGCTCTTCTTTTTTACTTTGACACCCAAATACAGCCACTAGAGCAAATATCAGGGATAAAATTGAAATGCGATTTTGTTTCATATTATTTAATTTTAGTAATTCGGTTTTCAATTAAAAATAGAGGCAAACTGCCCTGTTTTATGATCGTTTACGATTGAAATTTAATCTACAGAATCAGGTTTAGCTTTTCGCCAACCATCATTAAGCTGTTTTGATAGTTTTGCTTTTACATCGCTCATGTTTTGTTCATCAGCAATATTAATGGTTTCGTAGGGATCATTTACGCTGTCATACAACTCAGCGCTTTTATATTCTCCTTTCGTTCCGGTTATATGGTCCCATGCGTACCACTCAATGAAATGATATTCTTTTGTGTTAATAGAATAGCCCATATATCTTTTACCATCGGGAGTAATTTTTGGCCTACGATGAAATTGGCTGAATGCAGCCTTTTTCCATTCCCGTTCAGGATTTTCAAGTAAAGGCACAAAGCTGGTTCCTTGCATATAATCGGGAACAGGAATTCCTGCCAGCTCGCATAACGATGGAAACATATCAACTAATTCTGTAATTTCGAAGGTCTGCGCACCCCTGTTTTCCTGGTTCGGATATCGAATAATCATTGGCACTTTTAAATCAATATTGTAATTGGTCTTTTTCCCCCAACTATTGTGGTCGCCTAATTTCCATCCATGGTCTCCCCAAAGTATAATTATGGTATTGTCGTAAATTCCAATTTTTTTCATGTGCTCGAAAAGATCGCCAAGCAGGGCATCTACATAACTTACACTGGCATAATATCCATGTCGTAAAATTCGAACAGTATCTTCATTCATTTTGTAGGAAGAAGTTGGATGGCCAATATGACCAAATCCGTCGTAATGCCTTAATTCATACATCGAATTCATCGTATAAACAGGTGAATTCTTAGGCCTTTCAGGATTATTCGATAAAGGTATCTTTTCCGGATCATATAAGTCCCAGTATTTCTTTGGTGCAGTAAACGGAAGGTGAGGACGGAAGTATCCAAGCCCGACATAAAAAGGTTTATCCATTTTAGCCAGACGGGTAAGTGTTTGTTTAGCCAATTTGGTTTCTGCCCCGTCGTAATACATGGTGTCGTGAACATCTGCAGCTTCCCATGCAGGCCCTGTATTCCAACCATCAGCATAACGGATTGGTTGTAATTTTAACAGAGAATCTCTTTTTATAGCCTGCGACTTAGCCACCTCTTCGCTAATGTAAAAAGTTTCGCCATCTCTGCCCAGCCACTCTTTGCGTTTGTAACGCTCAGGGCGAAGATCAGGCTCGTCCCACGAAATGGAATCGGGCATGTAGTTGTGAAATATTTTCCCAAGGTTTACGGTATAATAACCATACTTGTGGAAATACTGAGGCATGGTTACCGCATCGGGATTAATTTTGCGAAACTCATCCCCAAGGTGCCAAACCCGGGTTGAGTCAGGTCGAACACCTGTCATCAAACTCGCCCTGGATGGCGCACAAACCGCAACCTGAGTAAAGGTTTTCCTAAAAGTCAATCCTTCGGAAGCGAATTGGTCGATATTGGGCGTTATCGCTATCGTATCTCCGTAAACGCCTATGTTAGGCCGGAGATCGTCGATAGAAATAAATAAGATATTGGGTTTGTCCTGTTCTTTTTTTTGCTTTTCGCAGCCAAAGCTTATCAACAATACAAATACTACTGTTAGAATTGAAATGTGATTTTTTTTCATCTTATTAAAATTGTAAGTTTTCTAAGGGATAAAATGGAGCTCGCACGTGGCTTAATCATTGTTTTTGATTGTAAGTGTTTTATATGCTCGTTTTATACCGTTAAAATCTGCAAATCCTTTATGCAGCTAAAAAGAGAGACGAATTAATTAAAGACTGCTTTTATGATGGAAACTTAAATTTCAATCCAATATCTTGTTTTACCGCTTTTTCGTAAATGTATGCCGAAGCAGCTACATCCTGAAGAGCTGTACCGGTAGCATCATAAATAATAACTTCGTCATCCGATTCTCTGCCTTTTTTCTTTCCAAGTATTACATCGCCAAGCTCCGAATAGACCTTGTCTTTGGTCATTAAACCTTGCTCAATGGCGTGGTGCGTTTCTCCCACTTCAATACATTGTCCTAAAATATCGGCTACAACTTTGTAGTCCGAAAGAAGTTGTGGGTCGAGTTCTTGCTTCTCCGGACTATCGGCACCAACGGCGGCAATAAACAGTCCATCGTGGATATATTCTTTTTTTATGAAAGCTTTCCGGGAAGGGGTGCAACATACACAAATCTGACTTTGCATGATTGCTTCTTTGAGGTCGGTTGCCGGAAGAACTTCAACGTTCAGTTTATCCGACATCGTTTTTGCATAGTTTATCATTGCCTCTTCGTTCATGTCGTAAGCAAAAACCTTTTTAATGTCTCGCACCTGCATGATTGATTCCAACTGAATTTGACCTTGAATTCCACATCCACAAATAGTGGCCACATCTGCATCTTTTTTAGCCAGATATTTTGCCGCAACTGCAGTGGCAGCACCGGTTCTTTTAATGGTAATATCTCCCGATTCAAAAATGGCCAAAGGATATCCGTTGTCGCCATCATGAAGCAAGATTAATCCCTGAATATTTGGAAGTCCGTTTGTAGCTTTATTCTTGAAAAATCCACCATTACTTTTTAAGCCAAAATATGTTTTTGGAGTTTCTAATCCTCCGGCTTTTAGGTGAAATTCTCCGTTCTGTGTATCAAAGTGAAGTAAATCAGGGCTTATTACATCTCCCTGGGCGTATAATTTAAAAGCATTTTCTACAACTTCAATATGTTCCGATAGCGACATTAACGATTGAATGTCGGTTCTGTTAAAAATTAATGAATGTTTTATCATGATAAATTTATTTTGTGATCAAAAAAAATAGACCCTTGTGCTTCTTTTTACTCTATTTACAAAAAACACTACGGGTTTGATTATCTTAGGGGCATTATATGCAAAATAGCATGTTCAATCATCACCATTGTTGCTGACTGAACATGCTCATTTTATCTCTTTATTTTGTTCTCGTATTCCTCAAAAAAAAGAATTTGCAAAATGTTAAGCTGTTATAAATTAATTCTTTCCTTTGCTGCAGCACGTGCTCTTTCAATTTGTTCTTCGTTTAATAAATAGCCTTGCGATTTTCCGCCCATTAAACAGTCTTCTTTGCAAATATTGTGTCTAAGACTTAAAGTATGTCCAATTTCATGAGCAATGGTTCTGGAAAGTGAGCCACGTTTAAATGCGTTATGATCTTCTATTAATTGTCGCTTTTCAGGAACTCCTCCTCTGTTGTGTTTATTGGTCCATGTTCCAACTATGGTATGCATGCCGTATTTCTTCATTGCATTTCCCTGCGAGGTATTTCCTACAAATGGAAATAAATAAATGTGAAATAAGTTTTTTCCTACTTCGTCGGGCTGTGTTCTGTTCCCAGGTTGCATAAAAGAATACAAGTGTTTTAGGCGAACCGGGTCTGAATGTCCTTGCGCGTCTCTATGGGTTGTTGCCATATAAGCTCGAGATTCTTCGTAAGTATCTCCTTTTACTACATCTTCTTCAATAATCGATTCAATTACCCATTCAATGTTGGCTTGTTCCCAAATGGCATTAACCTCGGGCATTACTACATCTGTAATATCATCAACGCTTACCCAGTTTTCCATGCATACACCCGTGCCATGCTCTATGGTAATGTCGCGCATTAAATGCACTCTTATGTTTAATTTCAGAACTTCTTCATTTCCTTTACTAAAAGCAGCATTTGTTATGCCAAGTAGCAAGATGAAAATTAGAGAGAACTTACAAGAGCGAAAAGTAATTTTAGTTAATAAAGATGTGCCTTTTTTGTAAATATTCATTTTGTTGATTATTAGTTAGTTATACTTATAGGTTGATTAAACATCCTACTTTAAAGGTTGGTTCTCCATCGAGTTCGGTAAATACATCATCCAATTGTTGAATATCCTGACCCAGAATATTTCCAACATTCAGGTAAAGGTTAATTTTTTGATTATAGGTGAACTTAATTCCTGCACTTAACAGTTCATAATCCTCTAAATCAGTAATGTAACCATCCGAATTGTCCAATTCTGCATCTGAATCCGGTTTCCAGTTCCAGGCACTGCGGTTTCTTGTGGCGCGTAAAGCCATAAAATAGGTGCTGCTTAATTTAGACGAATGCTGTTTGGTGTATACTATTTTTGAGAAGAATGATGCTCCCGGATAATAGGGAAGCTGGCCTCCTGTGCTGCTGTTTTCGTTATGCGTGTATGTGTATCCACCCTCGAAAGTGAGCATATTTTTTAGCTTATACCTTAAGCTTGCTTCAAAACCATAAATTTTAGCCTCATGAATATTTGTTCTAACCCACTTGTAAATAGTAGTTGTATCCGGATTCTCCTCCCAAATTCCTGAATACACAGGAGTTATCATATCGGTAATTTTACTGTAATAGCCATCTGCCAGAAGCTGAAGATTTTTTACCGGCTCATATTCAATACTAAAAGTTGATGTTAAACTGTACTCTGGCTCCAAATCAGGATTTCCAAAACGGTAGGCAGTTCCGCTATGTCCGTATCCTTCTTCATACAATTCCTGTAATGTTGGTGCATGAAATCCGCGTCCCAAAGAAGCGCGTAGACGAAGATTTTCCTTTGCCCGAAACATAACAGCAAATTTTGGCGTTAATACAGGATTTATATCCTCTACTTTATCGAAGCGTAAGGCAAAAAGAAACGATAGCCTGTCCAGTTTAATTTCGTCCTGAATAAATGCTCCAACCGCATCCTGAGTGTGTTCGCTTACCGAAGTGCGCGTAAATTTAATGTGTTTAAAATCTGTTCCGGCAGTAATTATATTGCTCTTTATTTTGTTGTAAGTGAAATAAACTTCAGGGTTAAATTCGTTATTATCTTCGCTCGATTGTTCCGAATCCCAATGTGAATATTTCAGTCGGGCAACAGCTTTTAAATTTTTGCCTAATTGATTGGTGTAATCAGCCGACGACATAAACATTTTGCCATAAACATCATTGCCACTAAAATCCATTCTGTTGTGCGAAAAGAAAATATTCGCATTTAACGATGATTTGTTGTTTATCGCCCAGTTGGCGTTATTCATTGTGCTGAGTTTGCCATATCCCATGTGTCCTATCCGGTGACTTGGCGCATTTAGCGGAACACCATCCGATTCCTCGTAATTGGCAAACGTGGAGAATTTTACTTTGTCTTTTATAGGTGTACGAAATGAAAGTGTAGAGGCATACGTTTCGTAGCTCCCCACCGAGGCCGATACAGATGCTTCTCTTTTGTTACCTGCCTTTTTGGTGATTATATTTACAACTCCTCCCATGGCATCGCTGCCATATTGTGCCGATGCTGCACCCTTTATCACCTCAATTCGCTCGATGTTCTCCGGAGGAATAATATCTACATTTTGGCCTGTGTGTATATGCTCGGTTAATAAGCGTATTCCATCAACCAAAACTAAGGTGTAATTGGCCGGAAATCCATCTAAACTAACAATGCTTCGTTTGGGATAACCACTACCGGTTCCTGATTCGATATTTACCCCTGAAAGAAATTCAAGTATTTCGCCTGTTGAGCTAACATTTAGCTGTTCAATTTCCTGCGACGTAATAACGTGCATAATTTCAGGTGTTTCCTTTAACAATTGAGGTGAGCGCGACCCGGAAACCATAACCTCCTTAATGGCATGGTTTTTAGAGGTAATGTCGGTTTGCGAGAAGCTATTTAAAAAGAGGATAATAAATATCGCTGTAAAAATATGTTTCATTCGTATAAAATTGTCTACTGATTAAGGTGACCCATGGAACTCGCTTTTAATCATTCTCTTGTATGGAAAAATTATTTACATGCTCGTTTCACCTAAACAAAATTGTTTGTTTACTTCGGTATAAGATGAAATTCGCATGATTTTAATAAATCGTCTAAGTGTGATTAATTCTCATACTCGTTCCATTCAGTAGGTATGTCTTTTGTAATTTCGTATCCGTTATTAATTCGTTCTGTTTAGAATGGTAATTTGCGTACATCTACATTGCCGCCCGAGAGGATGATGCCGATTTTACTGTTTTTATACGCTTCCTTTTCTTTTAAAAGGGCAGCAAAAGCTACGGCACTCGATGGCTCGATAACAATTTTCATTCGCTCCCAAATTAGTTGCATGGCATCTTTAATTTCATCTTCGGTAACGCGAATTATCTTAGCAACATGCTCTTTAATTATTGGGAAGTTCTTATCACCTAACTCTGTTTTAAGACCGTCGGCAATGGTATTGGTCGTTTCATTCGATTCTATCTTTCCGCTTATCATTGAACGGTATGCATCGTCGCATTCGAATGGTTCGCCTCCAATTACTTTACAGTTTTTGCCAAAGTAAAGAGCAGCCAAAGCTGTTCCTCCAATTAAACCGCCACCGCCAACAGGTGTGAAAATATAATTAAGATCGGCTTGTTCTTCCAATAATTCCTTGGCAGCAGTTCCCTGTCCTATAATAACATCCATATCGTTTGAAGGATGAATAAATGTTGCTCCTTCTTTTTCCCCAACTTCCTGAGCTGTTTTATTTCTTGCAGCTAAAGTTGGTTCGCATTCTATTAAAATACCACCATATCCTAGTACTGCATTTTTTTTCACTTGTGGTGCATTCGATGGCATTACAATAAAAGCCTTTACTCCTAAACTTTGAGCTGCCAGCGAAAGTGCTTGTGCAAAGTTTCCCGAAGAATGGGTTACAACCCCTTTTTGCTTTTGTTCTTCGGTGAGCTGCATAATGGCATTTGTTGCCCCTCTCATTTTAAAGGCTCCCATTTTCTGAAAGTTCTCACATTTAAAAAACAGTTCTGCCCCAGCTATTTTATTAAGTTGCTGCGAAGTAAGAACAGGTGTGTTATGAATGTAAGGTTTAATCCTTTGGTGCGATTTAATAAGATTTTCTTTATACATGTTTTATGAATTTTTATTTGTTTTTGCTACAATTCCAATTTTCGAAACTAAATGAAGTTCGCGTGAAGTAAGGCTAACACTATTATTTTCTACTTAAAAATACTTACCGGTTTTCATGTCCCGGTTTATGTCGGTGCTATTTTTTACTATACCGTGCATGGCAATATAAACTCCTTTTTCCATAAGGTTTGCAGTGGCAATGGCACATCCTAAATTAATGGGCGCATCAGAGTTACTAAACCTTTCGGGAAGCATAGCTCCTGTTATTATTATTAATTTATCTTTAATTCGTTCGCGTAAGTATGCCGCAGTATCCATCATCGTGTCGGTTCCGTGGGTGATAACAAACGTATTCTCAGAATGCTTTTCAATTAAACCGGCCAGAATCATTCGGTCTTCATCGGTAATTTCAAGACTATCTTTTTGACAAGCTGTCAGAATCTCGTATTCAAACGAAGGGTTTAATTTTTCGAGAATCCTGCGCGTTGCCGGTTCCCCGAATTCAAAAGCCCAGCCTTTTGTGGTGTGGGGATAATCTTTGTCGATGGTGCCCCCGGTTTGTATGAATATTATTCTTTTTTTCATCTGATTTAACACTTGTTCCTGCTTTAGGACATTAATTTGTCTTTATGTAAAGATATGTGGCAAATATAGAAAATATATCTTGACGTAAAGATAAATTACATATATTTGTTTCAGAATAGCTGTTTAAAAAGTTATTATGGAAGAAGAAAATGATATTATTGATGCACTTATAGCCGACTGGAAAAAAGAGCGGCCAGAACTTGATGCAGAGGCAATGCAAATTGTTGGACGTATTTTTAAACTGAATAAAATACTGGAAAAAAGAACCAGTAAAGTTTTAAAAGACAGCGCTATTCATTATACCGATTTAGATGTTTTGGCCACATTGCGACGTTCGGGAAAACCCTATATTTTGGCACCAAAGCAATTAATGAAGTCGGTTTTGATTACCTCGGGTGCAATGACTGCTTTATTGGATAGGCTTACGAAACTTGACTTGGTTTACCGGGCTCCCGACTCTAAAGATGGAAGAATTAAGTTGGTGGGTTTAACCGATAAAGGACGTGACATTATTGATGAAGCCATTGTTATTCACTTTGATGAGGTAAAGTCAACAGTACAGGGCTTAACTAAAACCGAGCAAAAAGACCTGAGCGTGTTGTTAAAGAAATTATTAAAATCAATTTAGGAATTGTAATCTTATAAGCTATGCTTGATAAAATAAGAACCTGGCTTAGTGATGAGTCAGTTGAATTTAGAGAAGTACATCACGAAGTTACCTTAACTTCGGAAGAATCGGCAAAAGCCCGGGGTGAAGATATTTCCATAGGAGGAAAGGCGCTGGTTTTAAAAGTTAATGATTCGTTCAAGATTATGATATTGAGCGCAGCTAAAAAGCTAGACTCGTCAGCGGTAAAAAAATACTTCAGTGTAAAAAAAATACGATTTGCATCGAAAGATGAACTTCTTGAGTTAACCGGGCTGGTTCCTGGTTCGGTTCCTCCATTCGGTAGGCCCATAATCGACTTGGACTTATATGTTGATAATTCAATTCTTGCAAACGATAAAATTGCTTTTAATGCGGGTTCGCTAACCGATTCGATTATTATGAAAAGGGAGGATTATATAAACCTGGCCAATCCTACTGTTTTTAGTTTTTCGCTGGACGCCAATTAATAGAAATAAGCTTGTGAAAAAAATATACATATTAAATCTACTTTTTATTTTTCTTGGGATACAGTCGGGCGCACAGGTATTTGAAGTTAGTTTTGCTTCGGGATTACTTGAAGAAGACTTTTCAGGAAATGTTCTGCTTTACCTGTCGAAGGAAAATAAATCGCCAAAAAACATTCATGTTGGTTTTGAAGTATCTCCTGTTTACAGGCTTGTTGTGAGCAATCTAAAAGCCAGGGAAAGTGCTATTTTTAATGATGATGCGGTGGCATTTCCTGTTGAACTGTCGAATATTGAAAGAGGAGAATATTATGTGCAGGCTGTTTTCGATTTAAATCTTGGAGACTATAATATTGGTGAAAGTGCGGGTAACATTTATTCCGAGCCGGTTAAAGTTAAGCTCACAAAAAATTTCGATGAGGTTTTTAAGATAGAGGCCAATAAGGTTATTCAATCCATAGAATTTGTAGAAACCGAATACATAAAGGAGTTGCGGGTAAAGTCTGAGTTGCTAAGCGAATTCCATAATAAAGATATTTATTTAAACGCAGCGGTAAACTTGCCCAAAGAATACTATAAGCAGCCTGATAAAAAGTATCCTGTAGTTTTTTCTATTACCGGTTTTGGGGGCAGTTATAAAAAGGGTTTGGGTAAAAAAACATTTTTATCGCACATTGGAGAACAAGCAGCTATTGTTGTTCTTTTGGATGGCAAGTGTCCCGAAGGGCATTCGGTTTATGCAAACAGCGATGTGAATGGTCCCTGGGGCGATGCACTTGTAGAGGAGCTTATCCCTGCACTTAATGAGAAATACAGAACAAATCGTGCAATGTTTCTGCACGGGCATAGTAGTGGCGGTTGGGCCAGCCTATGGTTGCAGGTAAATTATCCAGCAACTTTTGCAGGCGCATGGGCCAGTGCTCCGGATCAGGTTGATTTCAGGAATTACCAAAACAAAAATATTTACGAAACCGATAACATGTTTTACGATCGGGAAGGTAATTTATTTGCTGATGTGACTATTGCAGGCCGAGTTCCGGTTACAAGTTCAAAAGACTTTTATGGAACCGAGAATGTTGTTTATCGCGGATGTCAGATGCATTCTTTTGATGCGGTTTTTGGAGGATATGATAAAAATGAAAACAGAATCAGATTAGTAAATATTCCAGGTGGGGAAATAAATAAAAGTGCCCTTCCTCTCTGGCGAAGATACGACCTCTCCGTTATTCTAAGAGAAAACTGGAGCGATCTTAAAGAGAATCTTGATGGTAAAATCAGGATATCGGTTGGCACCAACGATAATTTTTATCTCAATCATTCGGTAAAATTGTTAGAAGAAGAAATGAATAAGCTCAATGCTAATTTTGAGTTTGAATATTATTCAGGAGTTCATTTTAAACTATACACAGAGGAATATGAAAACGATGGCATGAAGTTTTTGGAACAGTGCTATAAAAACTGGTTGAATACAAGTAAGTAAGCTCTGTTTCGTTGGGTGAATTTAATTTTTATTTTCGTTTTTACCGAGTATTTATGCGCAATAGAAAGCTTTGTGTGGGTTTCTGAATTTAAGGGCGTATAAACCGATATTCAGAGTTAAACCAAAATTTAAAACAGAATGAGATAGTATTTTGTAACTGGTAATATGAATTTATCGAAAATTTTAAAAGCCTAATTGCACACCTTGTTGGAGGCTGGCAAATCATTTAAATGAAAAATACTCTGAAACCATTCAAAAGAAAAAATTTTAC
The DNA here is from genome assembly GCA_041583785.1 of Draconibacterium sp. GTDB lineage: Bacteria > Bacteroidota > Bacteroidia > Bacteroidales > Prolixibacteraceae > Draconibacterium. The sequence goes on from JBFHFE010000049.1 coordinate 11,091, forward strand.
AAATGAAGAAGAAGATTAATTCAAAAGATACTAAAAACCGTTTGAAGATAGCCGGAAATATTTTTCTCGTATTTTTTATTTTTTCGTTGGGATATGCTGTACTCCGGTATCATATAATGGGAGCCGTGCCATGGAAAGATTTTCCATTATTTATAATGAATAAGGCGGTTGCTTTATGTGCATTTACCCTTTTAAGCTTTAATTTTAGTTTAAAGCCAATCAAAAAAATGGGGATAAATATTCCGGAGAGTTGGATTACTGGCCGGCGCGAGCTGGGAGCTTTTGCAGGAATGCTAATGTTTATTCACGGTTTAATGAGCTTTTTAATTTTTAATAAAGCAAACTACAGTAAGTTTTTTGAACAAAACGGAACCTTAACCTTATTGGCAGGAATTAGTATGTTGGGCGGTATTTTATTGTTTTCTCTTTTGTTTGTGTACAGCTTAAGTTTTAGTGTTTTTCTAAAAAATGAATCGCCACTAATTTCTCTTTTAAAAGGGCGTGTTTTTTTACTTGTTTTAATGGTATTGGGTGGGATGCATTTATTTTTTATGGGTTATAGCGGTTGGTTAAAACCTTCAACCTGGCATGGAGGATTACCTCCAATAAGTTTGGTGAGTTTTGTTTTTCTCTTGCTAAGTGTTCTGGTACATATTATTCCTAAAAAAAAGAAATCTTCTAAAACATTGTAGTTGAATATAAGGCGTTTTAAAAAAAACACGAAATAATTGTTTTGGCAAGCTTTAACAAAAGCTAGATTATTAATTTTTTATTGGCAGCGGGAAAAACTATGAAATTACAGACGGATAGAGTAGTAGTCTGCTTTGTTGGTTTAATTTATTTGCACGAAATGGGGAAATAATATTAGTGTTATTAAATAAATGGTTGAACTCTGCCTGTTATTATATGTACGATTAAAATGGCAATAAATATTTTATATGTACAACGCCATTGTTTTTTAATAGAAGTGAATAAAAGTTAATTCTTTTTATTAATGCAGCAATGAGATTCGGTATTGCTGTGTTGTGTCAAGCAAAAATCTACTGTTTGGCCTCTTGTTCTGTCAATTTGTTTTAAAATTCAGAAATTTAACATCAAATTTACGTGTAAAAAATTATATGAATTATTGATTTTCATGTATAAATTTATATGTTTGTAACATATTTGAAAGTATTTTAATCGTTTAAATTATAAATTGAAACAGGTTAAGCGTAATTGCTAATAAAAAAAAATAATTGTTGATGAAGAAAAAAATTCCACTTTGGTTGAAGATAATTCTAGGTATGTTTCTTGGTTTAATTTGGGGAGTTATAGCTGTTCGTATGGGGTTGGAGCAGTTTACTTCGGACTGGATTAAGCCGTGGGGGACAATTTTTATTAAAATGCTAAAGCTGATTGCAGTGCCGCTTATTTTTATTTCGCTGGTAAAAGGAATCACAAGCTTAACCGATGTGTCGAAACTTACCCGGATTGGTATAAAAACGCTGTCGATTTTTATAGTAACTACTATGATGTCGGTGTTGCTAGGTTTATTTTTGGTTAATGTATTTAAACCCGGCGATACGTTTCCCGAAAAAAAACGCCAGGAGTTTCAGTTGATGCACGAGCAAAATGTAAAAGAAAAGGAGCAAATGGCTTCAGGAATGAAAGATCAGTCGCCTCTGCATGCCATTGAAGAAATGGTGCCCGACAATATATTTGGTGCTGCAAGCGACAATACCAAAATGCTGCAGGTAATCTTTTTTGCTGTGTTATTCGCGGTAGCTATGTTTTCTCTCAACTTAAAAAAAATGGAGTCGGTAGCGAATCTAATTGATGGCCTTAACGACATAATGATAAAAATCGTTGACATTGTTATGAAATTCGCTCCAATTGGAGTATTTGCCTTGCTGGGTGCCCTGGTGACAGATTTTTCAGCCGATGCAGGTTTGTTTTGGGCGCTTGGAAAATATGCATTGTTGGTTAGCCTTGGCCTCATTGGATTGTTATTTGTTTTGTATCCACCAATGATTTTGTTGTTTACCAAAGTGAAACTGAGTAAGGTTTTTAGGTCACTTATTCCTACTCAAATGGTTGCATTTTCAACCAGCTCGAGCAATGCAGCTTTGCCGGTAAATATGCGCCAGTGTACTAACGAATTAGGGGTTTCCGAAAGTGTAGCAAACTTTGTTCTGCCTATTGGCGCCACAATTAATATGAATGGGGTAACCTTTTATCAGGCAATTGCAGCAGTTTTTATTGCTCAGGTGTTTGGTCTCGATTTGTCGCTTACCCAGCAATTAGCAATAGTTCTTACTGCAACTCTGGCTGCCATTGGTTCGCCTGGTGTACCCGGTGGTGGAACAATTATGATGGTAGTTGTTTTAGGTGCAGCCGGAATTCCTGCCGAAGGTCTGGCTTTAATTTTAGGTATCGACAGGCCTTTGGATATGATTCGTACGGCAGTAAATGTTACCGGCGATGCTGTTGTGGCAACTGTAATTGCTCACAGCGAAGGCGAATTGGATTATTCGGGTAAGGATGAAGAAGTGGCGTTAACAAGCGATTTAAAAGTTGTTTAATAGAAATGCGCACTGTGTTAATTTATTTTAAGGGTTTGTAAAGAAATTGTATATAAATTTAAGCGAAACGTTACTAAATGTAAAATTAATTCTATGAATTGTTAAGGATTGTAAAATTAATTCTATGTTTGTATTGAGTCAAAATTCTATAGAATTTTACTTGTTCCTTAATTTTTGATAATAACAAATGGGTATTGTAACCAAAATATTAAAAATGATGAAGAAAATGAATCAAAAGCAAAATGATCTAAAATCAGCTGGTTCGTTTATTGGTCTTTCAAAATTACCAATAATAGTAATGGCTTTGTGTCTGTTGCTTGGAAGTGCTACCAAGTCTGCAAAAGCTCAGTCTGAAACGATAATAACCCATGGTCCTATGCTCGGAAGAGTAGGAGCTCATGAGATTGGAGTATGGGCGCGTACGCACAGGGAAGGTACTTTTTGGGTACGTTATGGAACTGATCCTAAAAATTTGGATCAAATTTCAGAAGGTGTAACAACTACTGTAGCACACGATAATACAGGTTGGGCGCACATTAAAGATTTGAAAGCAAATACAAAGTACTACTACGCTCTTACGGTAAAAGGCGGAAAGCAGCCCATGAGAACTCGCAGTGGCTCTTTTAAAACACTTAGCGATCCTGCCGAAATGATCGACGCTACTGTAAATCCGGAAGGCCTGTTTAACTTTAGTTTCGAGTTTGCCTGTGGTAACAGTCAAGGTGTGAGTGGAATTGGAACAGCGTTGCCTACTTTTAGAACAATGCTTGATAACATTAAGGATGATATCGATTTTGCAATACTTAATGGCGACTGGTTGTACGAATCTCAAAGAGATTACACCAAAGAAAGTTGGATGGAGCAAGTTGGAATTACTGAAGATGAGCTTCCTGACGCGGTTAAATATGATTCAAATATCGTAGGTGTGTGGGAAAACTATAAAGATTACCTTAATAAAGGTCAGAATATGGTAGAATGGCATAAAAATGTGCCTTCGTTTTATACCATCGACGATCACGAAATTTATGACAATACCTATGGTGCAGGACAAATAGGAAGAATTGATCATAAGGCCGTTTACCGCGATCCTGCAGTGCAGGCCTGGCACGATTATTTATCGTGGAGTAACCATAGCGATTTTGTTCAGGGTATTACCTTTGGCCATGCAGAACTTGAAAAGGGTAGTGATATCCTAACCGATACAGAAAAAGATTTTACAAAACTTAATCTTAATGAGTCGGCAACACTCGATATTCATTGGGGAGGACCGAATGATGGTTTGAGAAGAATTCCACAAGGCTCAAAACCTGGCGATCCGAACAGTGGAGTTTATGATGTTCTTGAAGTGATAGATGCCCACCATTTACGTATAACACCAGCAGCAAAAGAAACAACCAATTCTTCATATTCTATTGGTAGAAGATCATACGGAAAAATGAGTGTAAGTAATGCCGATATCTTTTTACTTGATATGCGTTCTCATGCCGATATGTTCGATATAAATGATCCATTTAAAAAAGGCATTTCTATTATGGGAAATTCTCAGAAAGAATGGCTGAAAGGAGAGATGGCTAAGAGCGATGCTGACTTCTTCTTCGTTGTTTCTTCGGTTAACTTTACTATTCCTCACAGAGGAGGCACAGGTGGCACATCGGCCGATCAAACAGGAAGAGATGATGCCTGGACAATTTATATTAGAGAGCGTGCCGAAATGATTGAGTTCTGGAATTCGCTTGGAAAACCTGTATTTGTGCTTTCTGGTGATTTGCACGACAGTTTTGCTGTACAAGTAAGTGAGAATGTTTACGAATTTGCCTCAGGACCACACAACTCGCGTAACCATGCTCTTGGCGCTGAAGGCGACCGTCCGATTAATGGAAAATATTATTCTGTGGATCGTGAAGTAGATATTCACTGGTCTACTTTTAATATGAACGATGTTCCTCTTGGTTTAAGAGATCATCCGAATTATTGCGTGGTGAAGATCAATAACGTATTCAATAATCCTTTAGAAGAAGGCAAAGATCGCTGGGTAGCTTATCCAAAACCTCAGGTAATTTTTCAGTATTACGATGGCTATACCGGAGAGCTAATGTATGCTGAATCGATTTTGTCGACTGGTAAATAATATAATATTTAAGGACATAACTCTCTTATATTATGGCATTTATAATGCTGTAGTGAGAGAGTTATGCCTAAATTGAAAATAATTCTGCATTTATAAGTTCTATTCCTAAACTAAAAGTGGCTACTGCAACTTAAATCCGAATAAAAATTCACTTAAATATTCAATCTATGAAACAAAAATTAATGATTTTCTTAATGCTATTTCTGGCAACTCAGGTATTGTCTGCTCAGAATATAGTGGTAAAAGGAAAAGTAACCAGTGCCGACGATGGAACCACCTTACCTGGTGTGAGTATCATTTTAAAAGGGACTACTAAAGGTGTAACCACAAACATCGATGGGGTGTACCAAATTTCTGTTCCTAACGAAAAAGCAGTATTAGACTTTTCGTTTATTGGCTTTAAACATCAGGAAGTTGTTGTGGGAAACAGAACAACAGTAGATGTTGTTTTGCAATCTGACTTAGTTGGACTCGACGAAGTTGTTGTAGTGGGTTATGGTTCATTTTCAAAAGAATCTTTAACCGGAGCTGTAGAGGTTGTAAAAAGCGACAAATTTGCTATGCTTCCTGCTGCCTCGCTCGAGAATGCATTACAGGGTGGAGTAACCGGACTTTTAATGAGTAACGGTGATGGTCAGCCTGGTGCTGCCGCTTCAATCAACATTCGCGGTATTGGTTCAATCAATGCTTCCAGCGAACCTCTTTACGTAATTGATGGAATTCCGGTTCAGTCGCAGGATGTTTCGCCAACGAACTTCTCAAATGATGGACAAAGTTCTTCGATTATGTCTACTTTAAACCCTAACGACATTAAGAGTATTTCTGTTCTTAAAGACGCATCGGCAACGGCTATCTACGGTTCTCGTGGTGCCAACGGTGTAATTATTATTACCACTAAAAATGGTGGCTCGGGAAAAGCCAAAATTAATTTGAGTGCTCAGGTTGGGGTTTCAAACAATGCTTATAATAACCTGAATGACGGTATTAACGCAGCACAGTATAAAGAGTTGTTTATCGATGGATGGGTAAACACGGGTAGTTATACCGAAGAAACTGCTACTGATTTATTTTACGATTATTTTCCGGCAGATACATATAATGCTGATACCGACTGGATTGATGAAATCTATAATCCTGGTATTACACAACAATACAGCTTAGATGCAAGTGGTGGTGATGATAAAATTCGCTATTTCGCTTCGGTTGGCTATTACGATCAGGAAGGTGTAATTTTAGGAACCGATTTTAAACGTTATTCTTCTCGCTTAAATTTAACTGCTGATTTAACCAAAAAACTGACTATCACAAATAATATAACTTTGGGTTATACTAAATCTAATGGTTCGGAAGACAAAACTGCCTGGGATAACCCTATGCATAACGGGTTTATGTGTCCTGCGGTAGTTCCTGTTTACGACGAAAATGGCGATTATTTTGGCGACCATACAATTGTTGGTATGGACGGAAATAACCCTGTTGGAAACCAGTTGTTTGATGAAAGATGGCAGAAGCAAATGCGTGTTATCGATAACTTTAGCGTTAGCTATAAAATATTGGATGAACTTACTTTCAAAACTGCCTGGAGTATTGATATGGTTAATGTGACTGAGTTTCAGTGGAAGAACCCGGATTGGGGATCATATGCCGACGTAAGTGGCCAGGGTACTGAAGGAACAGGAAATAGCCTGAACTGGATTGGTACACAAACTCTTAATTACAATAAAGTATTCAATAACGATCATTCTTTTGACGCCTTATTTGGCTACGAAGCGCAAAAATTCGATAAAAGAACTACGTATGCCGTTGCTCAAGGATATGCCAACTCGAAACTAAAAACACTTGCCAATGCAGCAAATGCTATTGAAGCTTCAAGTTCGGGTACTGGTTACAGTTTCCTTTCAGCATTCTCAAGGTTTTCGTACAATTATAAAGGTAAGTATTATGCAACTGCCAGTTATCGTCGCGATGGTTCTTCTCGTTTTGGAGCCGATAACCGTTGGGGTAACTTCTGGTCTGTTGGAGGTTCGTGGTACTTAAACAAAGAAAATTTCATGAAAAGTGTTTCATGGCTGAATAACCTGAAACTTCGTGCTTCATACGGTGTTACCGGTAATGCCAGCATTGGTAATTTTGAATCACTGGCATTGTATGGGTATAGCTACGAATATGATGGAATAGCCGGTTCGGCACCTGATAATATTGGAAATACAGAATTAACCTGGGAAACACAGGGAACTCTTGATCTGGGTATGGATATCAGTGTATTCGACCGTTTAAATGCAACGGTTACTTATTTCCGTAGAGAAAATACTGATTTATTATTAGACCGACCTCTTTCAACAACTACCGGATTCTCTGAAACCATGCAGAATGTTGGTGATATGTTGAACACAGGATGGGAGTTTGAAGCAAATGGTGCCATTATTAAAGGTGGTGATTTTAATTGGGATATGGGATTCAATGTTACTTTCCTTAAAAACGAGGTTACCAGGCTTGATGAAGATATTTCAAATGTTTGTTACAACCACACGGAAGGACGCGACTATTACGAGTACTACTTAATAGAATGGGCTGGAGTAAATCCTGAAACAGGAGCTGCTCAATGGTATACCGACGAAACCAAAACTGAGATTACCGAAACCAGAAAAGATGCCAGCAGAGTATATAACAATAAGTCGGGTACTCCTAAATTCTTTGGTGGTTTAAACTCTGGTGTAAGTTATAAAGGGTTTAGCCTTAGTGCACAGGTAGTGTTTGTTTGGGACAAATATATTTTCGACAACCAGATTAAAGGTGTTGAAAGTGACGGACAACGTGCTCCAAGGAGTACTAACCTTTATGCTTTCGAAAATCGTTGGACTACTCCTGGTGAAGAAGCTGAAGTGCCTATTTTTGTATGGGGTAACAGCTCAAGCAGTAACTATAAGTACAGTACACGTTATTTGTATGATGCAACCTATGCCCGATTAAGAGATTTGACCTTGACCTATGCTTTTAATCCTTCGGTTACCAAGCGCTTGAAAGTGTCTTCGCTTTCTGTATTTGCAAAAGCTAATAATTACCTAACCTGGGCTAGAGACCACGACAATCTTCGTATTGATCCTGAGGCAGGCCAAAGTGGATATAGTAACGGAACTGTGCCAAAAACCAAGTCAATTACCTTTGGTGTAAACATTGGCTTATAAGTAAACAGTTTTAGTTTGATAACGATTTAAATACAGAATCATGAAAATGAATATATATAAAATAAAAACATCAGGACAATGGTTCCTGACACTAACATTGGCCTTATTTCTCATTGTATCCTGTTCCGAGGACTTTCTTGAAATCGATCCTCAGCAAGATGTTTCAATGAGCGAAGCCCTAACTACCGAATCAGATTTTGAGACTGCAATTATAGGTTGTTACGACGGCCTGCAGAACAGATATTCTTATGGAAAATATTTTGTAGCTGTTGCAGATGTGATGAGCGATGATGTAAAGGGTGGTTTGATTACCAACCGTATGTACGATTGGCATTCATATGCCGGTTCTTCATCCGACTTTACGAATTTGGCCGATGGTATCTGGGAGCAATACTACAAGGTAATCGATCGTGCCAATCGGATATTGGAAGCTGGCTCTGATCTGGATATTGATAATGTTTACGGACAAGCTTATGCTTTTAGAGCTCTTGCTCATTTCGATTTGGTGCGTATTTACGGCCAGCATTATTCTTATACCGACGATGCCTCTCACCTGGGAGTTCCTATTGTTACTACAGTTGATGTTTCACAAGAACCCGCACGAAATACCGTTGCCGAGGTTTACGAGCAGGTAATATCAGATTTTGAAACTGCCCTGACATTGATTGATGACGATGCGAATTCATTCTATTTTTCAGAAAACGTTGTGAAAGCTCTTTTAGCAAGAGTATATCTTTATAAAGAAGACTGGGAGAATGCTGAGGCAATGGCCAATGACGTAATCGAATCAGGCGATTATAGCCTTGTAGCTGGTGATAGTTATTCAACTATTTTTTCGGGCGATCATAGTTCAGAAACGATTTTCGAAATTGATATGACCGAACTTGATAACCTGGGGTCTTTATGTCTTGCCGCAAATTATGTGGTTGATGGTTACAATGAATTTCTTCCTACTACGGATTTGATGGAAGTATATGAAGACGGTGATGTTAGAAAAGAAAATAATTTCTTGTATGACTCAACATTGGGTGGCGGAATTTACGGAGATTACCGTGCCGATAAATTTAAAGATGCATTGGGATACGAAAATACCCCGGTAATCAGACTTGCAGAAGTATATTTAATCCGCGCAGAAGCCGCTTATCATCTTAATACAGCAGCTTATATTACCGCTGCACAGGCTGATGTTACAACAATACGTCAAAGAAGTTTGTCTTCAGCAGCAGCTGTAACGGCAACCGGAGAAGACCTGTTGGATGAAATTTTACTTGAGAGACGCAGAGAATTGTGTTATGAAGGCCATAGATTGTGGGATTTAACAAGAAATCAACGTGGTGTTTACAGAGCCGATTGTACTTGTGAAACCTGTTCAATTGACTATCCTAATAATGGATTTATCTTAGCCATTGGTGAAGATGAAATGGAAGTGAATGATAATATGGTACAAAACGATGGTTATTAGTTTAAGGTGTAATAAATAGGTAGTAAAGAAGAAAAGCCCTGCCCATAAGGGAGGGCTTTTTCTTCTTTTATTAGATCTTAAGTATATTTGTTATTGTTAACCTAACATCCATACTGTTTACACAAAAAAGCTACAACAAAACACTAAACCAATTTGAAACAGACAACTTCGATTTATTATTTTTAAAGAAAATAATTAGAAAGTACAGCTTATATAAAACAAAAGAACATTTAGTATTATGACAGTTGAAGAAATAAATCCTGCATTAAAACCGTACGTATCTATTGCAAACATGATCGGCTCGAGCTTCGGTAAAAATTGTGAAGTCATCCTTCATGATTTATCTATTCCTCAAAAATCTGTTGTTTATGTTGTTAATGGACATGTTACCGGACGTAAGGTGGGGCAACCTTTCGATCATCTTTTAAGTATTGTTTTGTCATCGAAAGATTTTAAAGATGATTTCCTGTCAAATTACGAAACAACTACAAAGGACGGAAGAAAAATAAAAGCTTCAACAGCTTTTATAAGGGACGCAAAAAATTTTGTTATCGGTGCATTATGCATTAACTACGATATTTCGATGGTTGAATGCATTCAGACTTTTATTAACGATTTTCAGTTTAAGGCTGCAACTACCGAAAATGAACCCAAAATAGATACTTACGAGAGTGTTACTGAAACCACGAATGAACTGATAAAAAGAATTATTGGAAACGCCGATATCAAAAGCCTGAAAAGAAAAGGCAAAATATCGCTCATTCAGTTTATGGAAGAAAAGGGTGTGTTTTTAATAAAAGGTTCTGTTGATACAGTGGCCGATTTAATGCATATCTCAAAGGTTACAGTATACAGTTATCTCGATGAAGTAAAAAAAGAGAAAGTTAAGGTGTAAGCAAAATATATTATTCATATGAAACGAGCCTTTATAAATTGGTACTAAACAGTACGATTACAGGCGGGTTTTGTACGATACCAAAAAAAATAAAACAAAATTATGAAAAAACAAATTATGGTTCTGATGCTGGCTCTTGGTATTGGAATCGTGGCACATGCTCAGAAAATGTCATTTCATAGCTCTGAAGCACCTGCTCCTGAGGCCGGAAGTATGTTTATTTTTCCCGAAAGGATTCTTTTAGAAGATGGTAGTTTTTTAAACGCCGAACGGGCAACAATGTTTGTGCCCCTCAACCGCTCTAAGGAAAACAGCGATGTTATTTCGCTGGATGTTTACAGGTTTAAAGCAACTGAAAAAGCAGACCCAAATACTCCTCCTATTTTTTATCTTCATGGAGGACCAAGATTTGAAGGATTGGAAGATCAACTTAAAGTACCCGGTTATTATGAGCAAACCTGGCAATTTATGACCGATGTTGCCGATGTGGTAGTGGTTAGCCAGCGCGGAATTGGTCCATCGAAACCAACTACATTAATCGAAAATACAAGAAAGGCACAAGCTACTGATGTTGCCTTTGACAATGATACTGCAATTAAAGATTATCAGGCTTTGCTAACTAGCGAACGTAACGTTTGGGAAGACCTTGGGGTAGACCTTAAAGGTTTTACTGTTTTAGAAGCGGCTGAAGATGTGAATGATGTAAGACAAGCGCTTGGTTACGACAAAATTACTCTTTGGGGCGGAAGTTTTGGTTCGCACTGGGGAATGTCGCTTATGCGTATGCATCCCGAAATTATATCACGTGCTATTTTACGTGGAATGGAAGGCTCCGATCATACTTATGACCATCCGGGACATACCTGGAATGTGTATAAAAGAATGGCTGAAGAAGCTGAATCTTCGGAAGAGTTAAAAGGATTAATTCCTGAAGGAGGTCTTATTGCTGCCGTTGAAACCATTGTAAAAAGATTAAACGAAAATCCTGTTACTGTTGAGCTTCAAAACCCTGTCACTAAAAAAATGCAGAAGGTTTTATTTGATGGTCACACAGTAAAACAATTTACTCGTGGTTATTCGGGTAGCCTGGAAGCCTGGCCTGCCGATATTATAACCATGTACAATGGCGACTTTACACAGGCTGCCGAAAAGATTATTAGACGATGGAATAACCAGGGCAAAACCTATAAAACAGCCAGTTACTTTATGCTCGATTGTGGCTCGGGAATTACCCCCGAACGCTCGGCGGAACACCTGGCCGACCCTGCAACAGAACTTATTGAAACCGCTTGGGGATACAGATACGGTTGTCCGTGTTGGGACAGCGATTTAGGCGATGAATTCCGACAGAATTTCGAATGTGAAATCCCAACTGTTATCGTTCAGGGAACCTGGGACAGAAGTACTCCTTACGAAAATGCATTGGAGCTGGCTCCTTACTTTAAAAATTTGAAGTTTGTTCACTTAAAACGTGGACCGCACAGCGCTATAAAAGCTGCAATTAAAGAATCTCCGGAGTTTAAAAAGGCTATTCTGAAATATGCTGCATGCGGAGACGATTCTGATTTAAAAGATAATATGGAACTTTCTCCTGTAAAATGGGTTGTTCCTGAGCAATAGTAAATAGGAGTAAAGAAGATTAGTACCTCTACGTGTAAACGCCTGCACTTTTTAATAAGAAGTCTGAAGCGACACGAAGGAGGAGGATCTTCTTTACTTGTTTATAAGCTAAATCAAAAATAAATATCTGTTTGTCAGGATATTATAACAAAAACAACGTAACAATCATGATTTCAAAAAAGCTAATAATTTTGATGGGGCTGATTTTCTTTATCGGTTCAACAGCAATAGCGCAAAGTAAAACGTTTCATACTTCAAAAGCTCCTGCACCGCAGGCTGGCAGTATGTTTATCTTTCCCGAAAGAATTCTTTTAAAAGATGGTAGTTTTTTTAATGCCGAACGAGCTACCATGTTTGTACCTCTGAATCGTTCTGTTGAAAACAGCGATGTTATTTCATTGGATGTCTATCGATTTAAGGCTTCTGAAAAGGCCAATCCAGATACTCCTCCCATATTTTTCTTGCATGGAGGACCTGCCTTTCAGGGACTTGAATCAGCTTTTAGTGACTTGGGAACTTTTGAAAAATACTGGCAATTTATGACCGATGTGGCTGACGTTGTTGTGGTAAGTCAGCGTGGAATTGGGCCTTCGAAACCAACAACTATAATCGATAGCAGAAAAAAGAAAACGCCATTAGATGAAGCCTATAACGAAGAGGCTGCTGTGGAAGAATTACAAAACCGCCTGTCTCAAGAAAAAGAAGTTTGGGAAAATCTTGGAGTTGATTTAAAAGGTTTTACCGTTTTGGAGGCGGCCGAAGATGTAAACGATGTGAGAAAAGCATTGGGTTACGATAAAATTACGATATGGGGTGGTAGTTTTGGTTCGCATTGGGGGATGACACTTATGCGTCAGCATCCTGAAATTATTGAACGTGCCATTTTAAGAGGAATGGAAGGAGTTGACCATACCTACGATCATCCGGGACATACCTGGAATGCCTACAAAAGAATGGCCGAAGAAGCCGAAAATTCGGAAGAATTGAAGGGTTTAATTCCTGAAGGAGGTCTTATTGCTGCCGCCGAAACCATTGTAAAAAGGTTAACCAAAAACCCGCTTACAGTTGAGGTTGAGAATTCGTACACCGGAAAAATGGAGAAGGTTTTAATAGATGGACACTGGGCGAAACAGTTTACCCGCGGGTACACCGGAAAACAGGAAGCTACCTGGCCGGCAGATATTATAACAATGTACAATGGCGATTTTACTAAAGCTGCTTTAAAGATTATTGAAAATACCTACGCTGTTCGTGCTCGTCCCTTAACTGCTAGTTACTACATGCTCGACTGTGGTTCGGGAATCACTCCTGAGCGATTAAAAGAGCATTTGGCCGATCCGGCAACAGAAGTTATCGAATACGAATGGGATTACAGAAAGGCTTGTCCTTGTTGGGATAGCGACCTGGGGAACGAATTCCGTACCAATTTTGAAACCGAAATTCCGACTGTAATTGTTCAGGGAACCTGGGACAGAAGTACGCCTTACGAAAATGCGCTGGAACTGATACCATATTTCAAGAATCTGAAATTTGTTCATTTAAAACGTGGTCCTCACGGTGCCATAAGGGCTGCTTATCTTTATTCTGATGAATTTAAGAAGGCGCTTTTAAAATTCGCGGAATGTGGCGATAATTCAGACTTAAAAGACCACATGGAATTGCCAAAGGTAAAATGGGTGGTGCCTGAATAATTAAAAATTTTAACGAAGCACAGAACTAAAAAAATCAATCATGATTTCAAAAAAAATAGCACTATTAATTGCATTGGTATTTTGTATTGGAGCTGCCACTAAGGCTCAAAATGTTACCATGCACACTGCAGTAGCACCTGCACCTAAGGCAGGAACAATGTTTATTTTTCCGGAAAGAATGTTGTTGCCTACCGGCGAATTGCTTTCTGCAGAAAGAGCAACTATGTTTGTTCCTTTAAATCGTTCAAATGAGAACTCGGACGTTATTGGTCTTGATGTTTATCGTTTTGCTCGTAGCGAAAAAGCGAATCCGGATACGCCGCCAATTTTCTTTCTTCATGGTGGCCCCAGTTTTCAAGGGGTGCCATCTCGGGTAACGTCGCTGGATGCTTTTCAGAAAAAATACGGTTACCTTTTAGATGTGGCCGATGTTGTGATTGTAAGTCAACGCGGAATTGGTACTTCAATGCCCAAAACCCTTGTAAATAAAAACGATTACAAAACAGCCCCAGACGAAGCGTATAACGAGGAAAAAGCAGTTGCACACTTAAAAGATTTACTTACAAAAGAGCGTCAGGTTTGGGAAGAGCTTGGAGTTGACTTGAAAGGATTTACAGTACTGGAAGCTGCCGAAGATGTTAACGACGTGCGTAAAGCCTTGGGCTACGATAAAATTTCGTTGGTGGGTGGAAGTTTTGGTTCGCACTGGGGTTTTACTCTAATGCGTAAACATCCGGAAATTATTTCGCGAGTTGTGTTTACTGGTTGCGAAGGTCCTGACCATACCTACGATGACCCGGGTTATGCCTGGAACGTTTTTAAAAGAATGGCAGAAGAAGCAGAAAAATCGGAAGAATTGAAGGATTTAATTCCTGAAGGTGGTTTAGTTGATGCTGTAAAAACTATAATTAAGCGTGCAAAAGAAAAACCATTTACCGTTGAAGTGGTAAATCCTGAAACCAACGAAGTTCAAGAGGTACTTATTGATGAGCATGTGGCTCAAAAATTATCGAGAGGTTACTCAAACGACTTGGCTGCATGGCCGGCAGATATTATCAAAATGTACAATGGCGAATTTGAAGAAGCTGCCAATTCAATCGTAGATAAATACAACAACGGAATGGCCAAATTCAGAACGGCAAGTTATTATATGCTTGATTGTGGTTCCGGAATTACTCCCGAGAGGCTGGCGAAACAATTAGCCGACCCTGCCAATGAAATTCTTGGACAGATGAACTGGAATTACATTGAAGGATGTGATTGCTGGGACAGCGATTTGGGGAATGATTTCCGCCAGAATTTCGAATCTGAAATTCCAATTGTAATTATTCATGGAACCTGGGACAGAAGCACTCCGTTGGAAAATGCGCAAGAGCTGGTGCCTTACTTTAAAAACGCAACATTCATTCCCTTAAAACGAGGTCCACACGGTTCTCTGGGTGCAGGAATGCAGGCTTCAAAAGAATTTAAACATGAGCTTCTAAAGTTTCTGGAAACTGGCGATGCTTCGGGGATTAATACTGACATGGAACTACCTCCTGTAAAATGGCTTGTGCCTGATTTAAAGTAGCTTATACGAATAAAGATAAAGTGATAATATTTTCATAGTTTAATTTAATAGTTAATAACGCCTTTAAAATGAAAAGTACCAAAATTCTAAAAACGAATGAGGTTCTGAAGGCTACTCACAAAATGAGTGGAATATTTATTTCGCTCATTTTACTTTTTGTAGCCCAGACTTTGAATGCCCAAGACACAAAAGAAGAGGATATTAATCCCGATTTATTGGAAAATCTGGAATGGACAAATATAGGCCCAAAGCGTGGAGGCAGATCTATTGCTGCGGCAGGTAGCTCTTTACGTCCAAACGAATATTATTTTGGAGCCACCGGTGGTGGTGTATGGAAAACTGTTGACGGTGGAAATTCCTGGAACCCGGTAAGCGATGGCAAAATAACCAGTTCTTCGGTTGGTGCTTTGGCAGTTTCGCAATCCAACCCCGATATCGTATATCTTGGTATGGGTGAAGCGCAGTTGCGCCAAAATGTATTACAGGGCGATGGCGTTTATAAAACCACTGACGGTGGTGAAACCTGGGAGCACCTTGGATTAGAAGAAACTCAGACTATAAGTCGTGTTCGTATTCATCCAACAAACCCCGACCGTGTTTACGTGGCTGCGCTGGGCCATCCCTTTGGACAGAACAGCGAACGTGGAATTTACCGCACCGATGACGGCGGAAAGTCGTGGAAGCAAATTCTTTTTAAAAATGATAAAACCGGAGTTATCGATTTATCGATGGATCCGAACAATCCCGATGTGCTTTATGCAACGACCTGGGAAGTTTACCGTAAGCCATGGATTCTTTGGAGTGGCGGCGAAGGTTCCGGTTTATACAAATCGGTTGACGGTGGAGATACCTGGACTGAACTTACCCGCAAACCCGGCTTGCCCGAAGGAATCTGGGGGAAAAGTACAGTTTCTGTTTCCGGTGCCGATTCGAAACGCGTTTATGTGAACGTGGAAGCTGAAAACGGTGGTTTGTACCGTTCTGATGACGGCGGCGAGACTTTTGAGTTGATTAATAACCACAGGGATTTGTGGCAACGTGCCTTTTATTTCCTACGAATTCAGGCCGACCCGGTTGACCGCGATGTGGTGTATGTTTTAAGCTTCAAGTTAATAAAGTCGGAAGACGGTGGAAAAACATTCCATTACCTTCCTCCAAGTCATAACGATCATCACGATTTATGGATCGACCCTGAAAATCCGCAACGCATGATTAATGCCAACGATGGTGGGGCAGTGGTGTCGGTTACCGGTGGCCAAACCTGGACTGACTTTCGCTATGCAACGGCACAAATTTATCGGTTGAGTGTTACCAATGATTTTCCTTATCACGTTGCCGGTGGGCAGCAGGATAACTCAACTGCTGTTGTCCCTTCCGATGGGGGTTATTTAAGAAACGAAAGAATTCCTCCTGGCGAAATGATGTATGCGGCTGGTGGCGGCGAAAATGGTTATGTAGTGCAGCATCCAACAAAACTGAATATTTTTTATTCTGGATTAACAAATGGTTTGCATCGTTACGACAGAAATACAGGTTTAAAAACCGATATACAGCCTTACCCCAGAATTGTAATGGGCGAAGCTGCCAAAGTAATGCCCGAACGCTGGAACTGGAATTACCCAATTGTGGTTTCTCCGGCTGAACCCGATGCCTTATTTGTGGGCTCACAATATGTATGGAAATCGAGCAACGAAGGGAAAACATGGTCGAAAATAAGCCCCGACTTAACACGTGCCGATGTGGAAACCATGGGCGACTCGGGGGGCCCGATTGTATTTGACCAGGATGGTCCCGAAATTTATGCAACAATTTATACCATTGAACCTTCTCCAATCGAAAAAGACATAGTTTGGGTAGGATCGGATGATGGATTAATTAATGTTACTCTTGACGGAGGTGAATCATGGTCGGATGTAACTCCCGAAGATTTACCGGTAAATAGTAAAGTTAGTGGAATTGAAGCATCTCCACATAATCCTGCTGTGGCTTATGCAACTGCCCGTCGTTACGAAATGGACGATCGCGCTCCTTATGTTTGGAAAACGGAGGATTATGGGAAAAGCTGGAAAAAAATTATTTCAGGAATTAACCCGGAAGACTTTGGACATTCGGTTGCTGAAGATCCTGAAAAAGAAGGATTGGTTTATTTGGGTACTGAAAATGGTGTTTATGTATCGTTTAATGGTGGAGATAACTGGCAAAGTTTATCGAATAACTTGCCTGTTACTCCGGTTATGGGTATTGCCGTAAAACAAAACGATTTGGTTATTGCAACACACGGGCGCTCATTTTGGAAAATGCAAAACATCGAACTTCTGCGTCAGGTTTCGGAAAAAGGAATTGAAGAAAAACAATTTCATTTGTTCCAGCCTGCGAAAGCTATTCGACGCGCTACTCCGGCAACCATCGACTTTTTTGTGAAAGATAACAACAGTGCTATAAAACTTGAAATTCTTGATGCGAATGGAGAGCTTGTTGTTCAATTGGCAGAGAAGGAAAAATTAAACAGCGGGATGTACCGGATGAACTGGGACCTCCGTTACGAAGGAGCAACAACGTTCCCAAATATAATTCTGGAAGGTGGAAATCCCGCCAGAGGACCATGGGCTGCTCCGGCAACTTATTCGGCCAGGTTAACTGTAAACGGTAAAACACAAACCGAAAGTTTCGTTGTGGAAAAAGATCCGAGATTAAGCGATGTTACAGTTAAAGATATGGAAGAACAGTTCGAACTGGCTATGAAAATAAGAACCTGCGAGAGTGCGGCTAACGAAGCTGTAATTCTTTATCGGGAAATTAAAGCTGAAGTTGAAGACAGATTAAAGCAGTCGGACAGTAAAAGTTTGAAAAAACAAGCCGATTTGTTCCTTACAAAAATTACTTCGGTGGCCGATAAACTTTACCAGTTGAAAAACCAAAGCCCAAAAGATAAAATCGCTTTCCCAATTCGCCTAAACGACCGTTTAACCGGATTACGAAGCCATTTGGAACTGGGCGATATGAAACCAACGGTGGCATATTTAAATGTGTACGATGAACTGTCGGCAGAATTAAAAACCTACCTCGCAGAGATGGATGAAGTGTTGGAGTCGGACTTGCCAAAACTGAATAAGAAATTGGTGCAAGAAAAACAATCCCAGGTGAGTGCAGTTCCATCCAGGAATATGATTAAGTTTGTTGAACAATAATAATTATTAAAACAATAAGTATGAAACGCCATGGTTTTGTATTAGCTCTGCCCCTTTTGATTTTGGTAGCTATAATTTTCTCTTCCTGTTCGTCCACAGTGGAGAACGCAAAAAATGAAAAGTTACAACCCAACGTTCTTTTTATTCCGGTTGACGACTTACGTCCCGAACTGGGAGCATATGGCAGCAACTGTGTAATTAGTCCGAATATTGACAGGTTGGCAAAAAACGGGCTTACTTTTACCCGCGCTTACTGTCAGCAAGCGGTTTGTAATCCTTCAAGGGCCAGTTTAATGAGTGGTCTTCGTCCCGACTCACTACGTATTTGGGATAACAAAACCTACTTGAGAGCTATGGCTCCCGACGTGGTTACAATTCCACAGTATTTTAAGCAAAACGGATACTACACGGTAGGTTACGGAAAGGCTTTTCATAATAACGATCCCGATACCATTTCCTGGTCGGAAACACCTGAAAATATTGCCGGTTTCCCATTCGACCCCGATGCGGTTTATTTAACCGAAGAAAACAAGGCAATTATTCAGGAAAAAATTGAAGCCTATAAGGCTGCAGGAAAATCGCGAATTGATAAGTGCGGCTACTGGTATGTAAAAGCCAATATCTCGGAAATTGCCGATGTGGAAGATGATGCCTACTATGATGGAGCACAAACCACGCGCGCCATTGAAGTAATGGAACGTTTGGCAAAACAGGATAAACCTTTTTTCCTTTCGGTGGGATATTACCGACCTCATTTGCCTTTTAATGCACCCAAAAAATACTGGGATTTGTACAACCGC
Organism: Draconibacterium sp.; assembly: GCA_041583785.1. Lineage (GTDB taxonomy): Bacteria > Bacteroidota > Bacteroidia > Bacteroidales > Prolixibacteraceae > Draconibacterium. The sequence goes on from JBFHFE010000049.1 coordinate 30,191, forward strand.
GATTCAATTCCATTGGCCGAAAATCAGTTTGTTCCCGAAGGCACTCCTGCATTTCTGGTTCATGGCGATTCGGAACTTCGAAAAAGTTATGACGACTGCCCCGACCTTCCTTTACCAATTGATGGCCCTTGGGACGAAGCTCGTCAGCGAAAAATAAAACATGGTTATTTAGCAAGTGTATCATATACCGATGCACAGGTTGGCCGATTATTGGATGCCCTTGATCGTTTGGGCTTAAGCGAGAACACCATTGTGGTACTTTTTGGCGACCATGGTTGGAAACTGGGAGAACACAATGGTTGGGGAAAGAAAAGCAACTATGAAATAGATACCCGGGTTCCGCTTATTATTAGTGGGGCAGGAGTAGAAGCCAAAGGGAAAAAATCGAAAGCGATTACCGAGCTGGTTGATATCTATCCAACCTTATGCGATGTTGCAGGGCTTGAAATCCCAAAATATTTACAAGGAACAAGTATGGCTCCATTGCTTTCTAATCCTGATTTGGAGTGGAAGCCGGTGGCTTTAAGCCAGTTTTTGCTGGGGCGCGACCGTCGCACTACCAATATCGATGAAGAACAAATGGGATACGCCATGCGTACCGATCGTTTCCGTTATGTGGAATGGTACAAATGGAATAAGGACAACAGCCGGGGCGAATATTTGCGTACCGAATTGTACGACCATGAAGAGGATCCTCAGGAAAATACAAATTTGGCTGCAAATCCAGAATATAAAGAAATGGTGGATTCGCTTTCCGAACAACTTGAACAAAATTATTTTAAGTAGAAGGTAAATAAAAAAAATGTAAACTATGAAATTTACTAAAGTACATTGGAATTTACTGGTAGCAATCTTGGTTTTGCTATCTAGTTGTGCCACTCCTTCAAAGGAGCAGGAAAATGAAAAAACAGCACAACCAAATATTCTTTTTATTCCTGTTGATGATTTACGTCCTGAATTTGGTGCATACGGAAGCGATTTCGTAAAAACTCCGAATATGGACCGCTTGGCTAAACAAGGGGTTACCTTTACCCGTACCTATTGTCAACAAGCAGTTTGTAATCCTTCGCGCGCCAGTTTGCTTACCGGACTTCGTCCCGATGCAACAAAGGTGTGGGATTTGAAAACCGAGTTCAGAAAAACGATTCCAAATGTGGTTACTTTGCCACAGTATTTCACGCAAAATGGTTACCATACTGTTGGTTTGGGAAAAGCTTTTCATAATAACGATCCGGATACAATCTCGTGGTCAGAAGTACCACAACACCTCGATGGTTTTCCATTCGACCCGGATGCTGTTTATTTAAATGATGTGAACCTTGAAATTCAACAGGCAAAAATAGAAGCCCTGAAAGCAGCAGGAAAATCTACAATTGACCCATGTGGACACTGGTATGTGAAAGCAAATGCCACCGAAATTGCTGATGCCGACGACGACGCATATTACGATGGCGCTCAAACTACCGAAGCAATTAAAATTCTTAAAAGAATGAAGGATCTGGATGAACCTTTTTTCCTTTCTGTGGGGTATTACAGGCCTCACCTGCCGTTTAACGCGCCACAAAAATACTGGGATATGTACGATCGCGATTCAATTCCTTTGGCAGAGAACCAGTTTGTTCCGGAAGGAGTTCCTGCATACTTAATTCATGGCGAAGCAGAGTTAAGAGGTTATGATGATTGCCGCGATTTACCATTACCAAGCGAAGAACCCTGGGATGTGGAACGTCAGAAAGAAATAAAACATGGTTACTATGCCAGTGTTTCGTATACCGATGCTCAAATTGGAAGGCTCTTAGATGCACTTGAAGAATTGGGATTGGCCGAAAACACCTTAGTCGTTCTTTGGGGCGACCATGGTTGGAAACTGGGTGAACATAACGGCTGGTGCAAACAAACTACCTACGAAATTGATACTCATGTACCAATGATTTTCAGTGGTGCCGGTGTTAAAGCCAAAGGCAAGCAGAGTAATGCCCTTACCGAGTTTGTTGATATTTATCCAACTCTATGCGATATGGCCGGCCTGCCAATTCCGGAAAATTTGGAGGGAACCAGTGTTGCGCCGCTTCTCGAAAATCCTGATTTAGAGTGGAAAACCGCTGCATTCAGCCAGTTTCTATTAGGACGCTACGGACGTACCAAAACTATTCCATTCGAGCAAATGGGCTATGCTATGCGCACCGACCGTTACCGTTATGTAGAATGGTATAATTGGGAAGGCGATGATAAAGGGAAAGGTGATTTTTTACGTTGCGAATTGTACGACCACGAAATCGACCCGCAGGAAAATAAAAACCTGGAAAAAGACCCAGCCTATAAAGCTACTATCGAAGCACTTTCAGCTCAGCTTAAAGCAGGCTGGCAAAATGCAAAACCTCAAAAATAAAAATAGGTGTAATTAGTAGAATCAATCAATCAATTAGGTACTTATTTCTAATTTAAACAATCCTTTGTTTTCGATTTCTATCGAGACAAAGGATTTTTTTTACAATAATTATTGAAATTGGCAGATTTTTTTTGAAACGTTATTGTGGAGACACTTACGGTCATTCCAATGCATCTTTTATTGATTATGTTCGCGCAATTTTTTATCCATAAAAGTTCCGGAGAATAATAATCCACCAATAATTCCCATAAAAATGTACAAAATCTGTTCGCCTGTATTGCCAGCAGCACTTGCTTCGTCTAGAAAAACACTGCTAAGCCCTATAAATGCCTTACTTCCCGGAACAAGCATAATCAACCCGGGAACAAGAAAGACTAAACGGGGAGAATTGGTGAGTTTGCTGAATAGTTTACTTGTGGTAACTGTAAGAATTGTACCCATAAATATGCTGACTAAAATGCCGGCAAATGCAAATAAAACTGTGGTATAAAAACTAACAAAGCCTATAAGTACACACAGGGGTATATCTTTGTGGCGAATTTTAAAAGCCGGTGATAAACTAACAGCTAAGGCAATTATGGCAAAATAATCGACCCAACCCGGAATATTGTTAACCACCTGCTGCTGATTAATTTCTACAAATAGAGGCAAAATTGCTAATCCCATTACCACTCCAAAAAACTGTTTAAACAACGAAACCAAAGCATCGAATAATTTGGCAGTACCCGACACCAGATGGCGAGCGGTTATTTCTTCCAGTGCTGTGGTGATGGAAAGTCCTGGAATAAACATAATTATTGAGGCTAGTATGGACATTGAAATATTAATCTGACTAAACTTTAACGAAAGCAACCCGGTAATAACGGTTGCCACAAAAGCCACCAAAGCCTCAAGGGTGCTGCGAACATATACCGATTTTTGCGACCAAAGTGTTATCAGAAAAACAATTCCACCAACAAATGAAGCTGCAATTGCCGATGTCCAACCCGTATCGAGAATGATGCTAAATGCTCCGGCAGAAATCATAAAACTGAGAAGCTCCAATATTTTACTGTACGAAGGCGATGCATTATTTATCTCTTTAATCGCCTGTTTGGCTTCGGGAAAATCAATTTTATCGGAAACCAGGTTATTGGCAACTTCCATGATTTTGGATAATGCTCCCAGGTTTAAACCGCCCGGACGAACACTTTCAACGTGGTTGTAGGTTTGTTCGTCTTCTTCATAAAAAACATAGTTAATAAAGGTTGGCGAATCCATAAAACCTGCCTGAATTCCTTTTTTTTCGGCTATTTCGTTGAGATACATTTCTGATTTATACGAAGGCACACCGTAATAATGCAGAGCTTTGCCTAATTGTATATAAAATTTATATTTCTGAGGAACTTGCATAGTGTATATTGTATTGAGAAGTTAGAATCGTGAAGTCAGTCATGCGGGCTTATTTATTCTCAATTATATTCTTTCCAGCACAAATACTCCACAAACATCTTCACTGTCGAAGGTAGAACCAACCAATTTATTCTTCGAAACCAGATGCACGTCGAAAGTATTGGGAAGGTAAGCAATTTCTTTACCGTTTTGCATTGCTGTAACAGTTAGGCTTTTTAGCAAAGCTTTTCCTTCAGAAATTGTTCCTTTTACCGTTTCAGTCACTTGTATTTCGTAGTTTTTTTCCACCTTTTCGGTAAACGTAAAAATGCCGGTAACGTCGTTTCCTTTTTGTACAAATTCTACTTTCCCTTCCGACGCTCCGTATTCAAAATTTTCGCTGTAGCTCCAAATGCCCGTAATGTTCATAGGTCTGTTTTTTTTGTCAAAACTAATCAATTTTAGGGGACGAGAATTTTAGTACGCTAATTTTTGTTTTTACTAGAATAAACGTGAATTAAAGACTTGCCAATTATCCTATTAATAGTATTAGAGCCTACGGCTATTTTTATGTATGTGTGCTCAAATAAATGGACTTAAAGTCCATTTATACAAAATGAAACGAGTCTACGTCTCTGTAAATTTCAATCACGATTCAGAGGCATATTTATTTAGAAGCGCACCAACTGGAACAAAATGTTATTCTGCGCAGCAGCTTTATCATATATTGTTAACATATTAATTATGACTATTTTATTGAGCTACAGTTTGTCTTTAGCAAGAGAGTTGCGCTAATATTTGTTGAACAATTCGTATGCAGCAGTATTAATAATTGTTATTGCGAATTACAAATGCGAAACAATTATGCAGCAGCGTGCATTAGCAGGTTACGGCTATGGCACCCTCTGGCAAGGATTGATGCGGCACCTTGTTGTAGCTTGCGCCACGATTTTGTTGGTGAGCGGAGGCGACAATGGAGCCCACGCACCAACTACAAAAACGCAAGCAAACAAAACAGGTATAGCAGAAAGCCTGGCCGCCAGCATGAAGAAGTTTACAGTATTATAAGGCAGTTAGAAGTTAGAAAATGGGTACAAATCGAGTAGGGTAAATATAGAATAAAACCATATTCTATATTTATCCCTCTCACAGAACCGTGCGTACGGGCCTCGTACACGGCTCATGCTAAACCTTATTCTGTACTTCGTAGTACTGATGCAACGTATTCGTCTTTA
>JBFHFE010000050.1:0-31508 GCA_041583785.1 Draconibacterium sp.
CGTATGTGGTACTATATGTTCCGTTAATTTCATTGCTTGAGGGATAAGATTGAACAGGTGAAGAGATGGGCTGTTTGGTCGTTACTTCAGTTTTCGTTTCAACTGTTCCACCAGAACTAGTTGGTCCCGATATTTTTGTTCCATTCCATTTGTTACTCGGTGTGCTGCTATTGTAACCATATTTTCCTGTAAATGATGAAAAATATGAGGTGAAAACAAATTCAAATTTTCCACTTTTTTTACTTGCGCTGTTGTGCCAGGTTCCGGAAAGCTTGTTCCCGTTTAACGTTCCCTGAAGCTTACCGTTTCCACTCTCGTAAATACCTGTTACTGCATCGCCCTTTACACTTAATGTCATGTTTCCGTATGTGGTACTATAGGTTCCGTTAATTTCATTGCTTGAGGGATAAGATTGAACAGGTGAAGAGATGGGCTGTTTGGTAGTTACTTCAGTTTTCGTTTCAACTGTTCCATCAGAGCTCGTTGGTCCCGATATTTTTGTTCCATTCCATTTGTTACTCGGTGTGCTGCTATTGTAACCATATTTTCCTGCAAATGATGAAAAATCTGAGGTGAAAACAAATTCAAATTTTCCACTTTTTTTACTTGCGCTGTTGTGCCAGGTTCCGGAAAGCTTGTTTCCGATTAACGTTCCCTGAAGTTTACCGTTTCCACTCTCGTAAATACCTGTTACTGAATTACCGTTTGCACTCAAAGTCATGTTTCCGTAAGTGGTCTTATAAACACCGTCGACAGCTCCATTGGGAAATAAACTCACCGCTTTTGAATAGTCAGTTCCGGCAACCCAAATAATTACTGCCAGCAAGGCATAGAATACTTTGTTTTTCATCGCATTTACAATTAGGTTAATTCTAAAACTATTTCTTCCAAACATGGTTTAATGTAAAACGCCTGCTCATGCAAGGATCCTGAATTTTCTTAAACCTTAAATCTCCATCTTCCAACACAAAGGGAAAAACTCCTTCAACATCAGCGCACTCACTTTTAGGGCCATAAAGTTTTAAAGTATTCCCAAAAACGGAATAGTTGCCAGTTAAAGGTTTTTCGCCGTCGTTCATTTTATCTTCAAATTTCCAGGTGCCATCGTTGTAGAATGTCCAGTAGAAATACCCAGTTCGGTCGTATCCAAATTTCCAGGTGCCAACTAAAATATTTGCTTTGTACGTATTGGCTGGTTCAGAAACCGAAGCACTATAAAGTTCGGCTCCTTCGTATCCCCGAAAGGTATTTGTTGATGCTTCGCCATACCCATATTTTTGGCGTAATTTATCCTGGAGAATTTCAATTTGTTGTTGTTTGGTGTAGACTTTTCTTAATGTATCTTTTTGAGTTTCTATCAGAACATTCAATCTTTTAATCAACTCGTTTCTTTCAGCCAGTTGTTTAAAACGATTAGCCAAGCCCTTAGTATCTGCGCGTTGTCCTCCGTTAAAACCCTCCACCATATTCCAATCGAACACGGTATTTACAACATCTTTCGAAAGCTGAACGGGCGTAACTCCCGGGATAAGCAATTTAACTTGTTCTTCAACAACCGATATTTGAATGGTATTGATAAGTTTGTTTTTTTGCTCCAGCGATTGAAATTCCAGATTCAATGACCAGGCAGACAATTCGGCAATTTGCGTTTTGTAGTTCTCAAACTCATTGTCAACCCTTATTTTCAGAGCAATGTCGCCTTCCGGGAAAGCCGGTGGCTGTCCGTACTCTTTTAGCGTTTTAGCACTTCGTTCAACCATTTCCATACGCTCTTGCTCGCTCATGTCGGGATCAGAAAGCGCTTTTTCAAGATTTGCATGTGCCTCTTTTACCCAGGTCGTTTCCGATTCGTTAAGCATTTTTTGACCAAAAACCTGCTTGTTAAACAAGAGAATTCCGGATAAAATTACAAGTATCGTTACCAGGTGTTTTAATTTCATTCTTTCAATTTATTAATTGTAAATACAGAAACATTAAATTCAGTTTCACTTCCCAATCGTTTATTGAACCAATTTGTAGTAAAAATTGGCGTCAACGGTTCTATTCCCATTTCGGGTATAATATCCAGTAATGGTACTGTTGTCTGAAGAAATAGTCATGTAGTAAACATAGCCCTGGTCGGTACTTGAGCCATCTGTTGTTGACGGAAAAACTTTAAATTCCATTTGTCTTCCTACAATCCGACCTTCGCCCTTGTAGCTTTTCCACTTACCTGTTGTTTCATCGGGCCAGGCTGCAATGGCGATAAAATCATTTCCATTTTGCCAAAAATTTATGCGCCCACGATGCTCTTTACTCCCGGAGGTGCTCCAGCTACCTGCAATGTTAACCGGAACATCTTTTATAACTGAGGTATTTGAAGTGGCCACACCTGATGACCCAATTTTTTTCCCATTCCATTTTGAAGAAGGAACACTTTCGTTGTATCCCCATTTTCCGGTGAAGGAAGAAAAATCATCGGTAAAAGTAAATTCAAACTTACCTCGTCCATTGCTTTGAATCCATGTACCAATAAGTTTATTTCCCTCCAATATGCCATCAATTTTACCGTCCATGTGTTTGTAAGTGCCAGTTACACGGTTGCCACTAATCCGGAGGGTCATTTCCTTAAAATCGGTTGTATAAGTACCTTCAATTTTACTTTTCGCCGAAAATGGATCAAGCGGCTCAGAAACAGAGCCTCCCGAAATTTTGGTGCCATTCCATTTGCTGGAAGGCTCACTGTCGTTATAGCTCCACTTGCCTGTAAAAGCCGAATAGTCGGCATTAAATATAAATTCCAATCTTCCCCTGCTATTAGATTGTGTCCATGTTCCAAGCAGTTTATTTCCATACAAAACACCTTCTACCATACCGTTCTTGTAGTTATACGTTCCGGTGACCTGGTTGCCGTTTATGTTCAAGGTCATTTCATTAAAATCTGTTTTGTATACTCCGGCGACAGAATTAGTTTGCGAATAAGAGAAAAGAGGTTGACAACAAAAAATCAGCATGATAAAAAAAAGACTAAGGCCATTTGATTTTTTCGAATTAGCATTTTTCATGATGACAAATTTTAAATTTTACTACTATTTTTTTAAACTTAATATATTACTGTTAATGGCACGTACGGTATAAATCAGCGTATTAAAATAATTATCAACCGGGGCAATTAACACTTTCCCGGTTCCTGAAAAGGTATTTACCAAACCTTCGCCCGAAATTACAGTGGAAAAAATGCCGCTGCTTGCTTTTGTCACTTTTAATTCAATGCCTGAAGTTCGTGCCACAGCAAAAGCACCGTCAACCACCAACTTATCGTTAATCAGCTCAATTTCCTCAAGTGGCCCGGCCGAGGTAATTATTACTTTTCCGGTGCCAGCCACAATGGTTTGAAACCACTTTTCGCCCGAAAAGAGCCCACTAATTGCCCGGTTCGTATAGGCGCCTATTTCAATGTTCATATCCGAAGCGTAATAGGCACCCCGATCGAGTATCCATTCATCGTTTTGCAAATCGAGAATGGTAAATTCGCCAAACGATGGTGTAAGAAAAACGGTTCCTGTGCCTGATATCACAGGCTTTACAATTTTCTCTTTGGTAATTATCGATTTAAATATCTTGCCCATACCCGGCATATCCGATACCAATTCCAAATTCCCCTGCATATAATGCATGGCTCCGGCTTCGTAACGAAAAGATGCATTATCTAACTCAACTTTTACCAGGTTTAAACGTTCGCGTGTTACTACGTCGAAGGTAACTTTTCCCGCAGCAGCAGCCGATACCGGATTACTTGTATTAACAATTGGAGTACCGCAGCTGCCACAAAATGCAGCACCCGCTTTTATTTCCTTTCCACAGTTTGAACAGAATGCCATAATCACTTATTTTTAGGTTTCTCTTTTGCGTAAATTACAGGAGGAATGGTTGAGCGCAGTTTATTATCGCCAAACTTGGTAAGTTTGTAGGCTTTGGTTCTCCCACCCATTATCCAGTCGACAAAAAAATCGGCTTTTATACCATATTCTTTTAATTCAGCTTTAAACTGTTCTTTTTCACTTTTTGTGGCTGTACGGGTTTCTACCACAAACAATTGAAGCGACCTGCGATCCTCAGAAAGTTTTCCGTAAAAAGTATCGCTGCTGGTTCCCGCATGTTTCGAACGATTTATTCCCCGGGCTTTGTACTCGTAGTAGTTACCTTTATAATAATCGTTGTATTTTTCAATTTCGTAGCTAAAATTCTCGCCAGGCATAAAAAAGAGGTTACCGCTCCATGTTCCTTCAAAATCAGCATCGCTCCATTTTTCAGAATGAACTTCAATTCCGCCAAATTCAATCGATGCGTGTATTTTTTTACTGTCAGCACCCTTAAAATGCCCTTCAAAAATGCCTTTTTGGGCAGTAACTTTGGCCAGTTCTTTTCCCCTGTTGTCTTTTATAATCACCGGACCGTTGTACAATATCTCCTCATTGTATTCCAGGTCTTTTTTATAATCGTGGATAACCATTCCAGAAATAGAGCCATCTTTAATTTCGCTTATAATTACCTTAAGTTTGGGAATGAACAAGCGCGTTACATTTATTCCAGCTTCGTTAATAACCGGCAACAATATTTCAGCCTGAGATAGAACACATGCATCGTTAATATACGGGTAAGTAAATACCCAATTCCCCCCATCGGTGCACATTTTTACATCTTTACCTCCCACATTATGAATGTAGTATGGTTGTTGGTAATCGGAGGGACCGATTTTGGGAAGGCTGTATTTATCGTAGCCATGAATAATTTGTTTGATTCGGCTTCCGTTTTTATCCTCACCAGAGATGGTTTCGTTGGTAAAAAAGTTTTGGTTGGTAAAAACAGCCAACTGGTGTGCTATTTTTCGAACCGATTTGGCATTTTGGAAATAGTCAGCCAAATCCGGAGGAACAAGTTCGGGTTGCTTCCAGACGCTACGCAAAATATGTGCAGCAAGGTTATTGTTTTCTACACCTTCTTCATACGGATCGAGATTTCCCAGCGGATGTGCATCGTCTCTCACATGCGCGGGGCAACCGTTATCGGCAATCATGTGCAGGGTTTCACCCAGGGCACGCCAGGCAAAAGCCATTTGTTTTTCGCGTTTTGCAGGATTCGGCTCTTCCAGAGCTGCTTTCATGTATTTTTTCCCGTTGTTCCAGGAAAAGCGATGTTCCATTACCCCCAGACCTGAATTATCGCCCAGCGCCCAGTCAACCCCGTTAATTTGTACTTTGGGTAAATAAGACTGCAACTGACGCATCACCCGGTTATTTACTTTATCCATTAAGTACCTCGAGTTTGAAAGTCTTGTGGGATCGTAAAAATGTCTGAAACTGGCATGAACTTCGGGCACATCGGCAGAAAATCCACCATGAACAATCCATTCGAGGGGAGTCTTTTTCAGGGTTGCCTCTTGCGGTACAGGGTACATAAAACCAGCATACTCCGATGCAGCAGCTGTTTGCATTACTAATCTCCGTAAAGCTTCCTGTGAATAATCCTCCTGTTCTTTAACAAAACCAGCATAATCCTGAGGGTGAAACATTCCCGAACGGGTTACAAACAGGCCTTCAAGTTTTTGTTTGTGCAGTGTGATTTCGTAGTTTTTGAATTCAGGTATTTCCTTGTCGTTTACCCTTTTTAAAAAAGATACAGCAATATAACTGTTAATGGTAGGATGGCTTTTTATATTACCGTACCCCGAAAGGAGCAATGCAAGAAGGGGTAATCCCAAAAAACAAATTCCGTAAAACGATATTTTTTTATGCTTCATTTGCCGGCATTTTAAGTAATCTATAAATGCGTAATTTTCCATGTTTCACCAGGCTGAAATTCCAGCGTAACCGTGTATGTCATCCCGTCATCGTCGGAAAACTCATATGTTTTAAAAAAATCAGCAGATAAAACCAGTTTGCGCTTTTTAAAAGCTTTGGCATATTTTTCTAACCGGGGCTTTAATTCAAGCAGTTCATCTTCATATTTAAGCAAGGCATAATCAGAGAGCAATAATTTCAGTTTTTCAAGGTCGGCATTGTCCAGGGCTGTTTCCAATTCATTTAATACTTTTTTAAGCTCATCGCCTTCAAAGTTTTTTTCGTTTTTGCGTAATTCATTTCCTCCCGGAATTGCTGATTTTATTACATTTTCAGAATTTATTCTTCCAATGACAGTATTCTTTCCGGAGAAAGTATTTATTTTTCCAAGAATAAATTTACCGCCAATAAAAAGCGAGATAAGGATTAGAATAATAAGGGAAGTTCGAAAAAAACAACCAAAACAACCTCTTTTTTTCCTTTTTGATTGTACCACAAGAGGCGGCTTTTCCTGGGAGTATTTATTTTGTTGGGGTTTTGGTCCTCCGCTGATAATTTTTTTTCCTTCTTCTGTTAATTTTTCATCCGTTTGCTTCGAATCAGGCTGCCGGTTGGTTTTAGATTTTGTTGTATCAGCAACAGGAGTACCGCAAGCCGGACAGAATTTATCGTGCTCTTCAAGTAGTTGTCCGCAATTAATACAGCTAATTGCTGACACAACTTGTTTCGCTCCGCAGCTGCCACAAAATGCAGCCCCGGCTTTAACTTCATTCCCACAGCTTGAACAGAATGCCATAGTTTTTTTTTGTTTTTGTGATTTATTCCTCCTTCATAAAGTATTCGCTACTCTTTGTTGAGCCGTCGCTGTTAAAAAAAGTTTGTTGAACTAAACTTCCATCTTCCCTATATCCGTTTTGTTGTATTTTAACTCCATCCTTGTTGTAAAACTCTTTTCTGAAACAATAACTTCCACTATCGCTTATGTCAAAAAACCGAACTTCTCTAATTTTTCCATTTATTGAAATGTTAACCGTTTTACGCCATTTGCTCAAGAACGTTATAACCTCTGAATACCCTTCTTCGTGTGTTGAAATTAAACCAATCTTCTCCTTTTCTCCTGTTAAAGAATAAACTGTAAAAGCACCAATTCCAGGCTCTTCCATCATCATTTCAATTCCTTTTCCAAGTTTGCCTTGCTTGTAAAGATTTTTGTATTCACCAGTCATGTAATAATATATCGATTGAGGGTTCTGCCTCTCCTTATCCCAGAATCTTATTGACATTCCTTCTAATTCTTTGGTTTCAGAGTTTCTATAATTTACCTCAAGCTCATTATCTTTTGAAATTTCATAATACAATTTAGAATAGTCGTAATTAAATATTTTTTCATCAAAACGTCGGTATGGATCTTCCCCCGGTTCATCGTCGCCAATGTCAATAACAACATGCCCCTCTTTAACTATAAATTCTTTAACTAAATGCGGTTTATCACTATCCGGACTGTCGGAAGGTTTATAAATCTCTACCCGGTTGGGCATTCCTGAAGTGTAATGCCCCATAAAAGTAAAAGAGGTGTTCGTTATTCCGGTTGCTTTAAGTGTTCCTGTCCAGTTCTTTTTATCGACATCTTTTGCTAATGGCCGAATGGCAATTTTATATCCTCCATATTTTGCCTTTTCGCCTTCAGATAGGTTTTCGGTTATTGTAAGGTTTATCTTTTTATTCAGTTCTTTTGCCAAAAGCGAAGCTTCTTTGCTAAGTTCTTTTTTTAAATTCTGTAGTCTCCAGTTATTTACTGAGTTAAATACCGGAAAAAGTTTATCAATTATTCGTTGCTTGCCTTCGCCATATAATTTGTCAATGTCATTTTCGCCACTGGGCCATGTCATCCGTTTTAATCCAGCCTCGCCAGCTAAGGAATTTAGTTCAACTGTGTTTTCATTGTCTTTCCCAATTTTTGTGGTTTCCATAAATTTCCAGGCATAATCTTCAATTTCCTCCATAATCTCTTTATAAGCAGCCCCCGGATCATCAGGATTGTCTTTATGAATTTCGATCATTAAAGCCCGCCATTCTTTTAACGATCGTTCGTTATAAGTTCGGTTGTAGTAGTCGTAAACATCAAAAAGCTCTTTGTATTTTTGTGCCAACATTGCATTCCCAAATTCGGTAAGAGTTACATCGATAATGTAAACCCCAATAAAAGCGACATTAATTGCAGGTTTACCAAATTCGGCAACCAATTGGTTCATTATATTTTTAGTCAGGCTAATTGCTGTAGTTTTGTTATCGCTGTAGCACAAATCGTATCCCAGTTGCACAACACTGGCTGCATAGCCCAAATTTTTAAACCCATCGTTTAACTTATCAATAAATTCGGTCGAATAACTTCCTCCAGCAGTAAGTGTGTTAATGGCAACACCTGAATGTCCTGAGAATTGCCCCCAAAACGAAAGTCCCGAATTCAGTGCTTCTTTTCCCAGAGAATGATTGTTCTCGTAGTAGTTTTCCAAAACGTCAATATGCATTCCATTTTTTTCTCCTGTTACATACCTGTCCGGAATATATACGCTTGTAATAAAAGCATTTCTTTTTGTTGCATTTTTTACTGTAAACACGCCATACCTGCTAAGATGATCGGTAAAAATATTTACGACCTTGTTTTGGGTATCCAGCTCATATAAAACAGGTTCCCAGCTTTTTGTTTTAGGATTATAATAATGAGGAGCTACACATTCTTCTGCATCTCCATTTTGTATAAAACTTTCGTTGTAGGGTAACGAAATGGTTATGTAATCATCAAACTGGCTCTTTCCATTTAGGTCGATATCATAGGCCACAACCGAGCACTCGCCATTAATCGTCTGTTCTTTGTACTCTTTAACATTTACCGATGTTTCTTTGCCAAGAATAAATTGTCCGAAATCAACTCTAACCTTTTTAAACTGGGCAACCGTATTTTTTTCCGAAACATTAAGAGATTCTTTCGATATTGGGTTCCCTTCAATTTTAACGGCCATTTCATTTCCAGGCTCTTCTATGGCTTTAACTGATTTATTTCTGTTTTCAGGCATATGGCTAACATCACCTGGCTCAATATCAACAATCCCATCAATCCCTTCCGTATCCAATTGTTCAATCCCCTGTTCAGCTTTATAATCGTCCCACCAGTCGGTAGTATAATAAAGCACAGTAACCAAAATTGCCGAAAACAATATAAAGATTAAGATGGTTTTAAAAAAGCATCCCACACAACCCCTTTTCTTTTTTTTTGCAGCCTGGTTTAAAGGCGGCTGCGAAGCAGAAGCGACCTGTTTGGCTTTTGTAGATTTTGGTCCGCCTTTAATAATTTTCCGGCCTTCTTTGGTCTGTTTGTCTTCTTTCGGTTTGGTGTCAGATTTTATGTTAGGTTCATATGAAGGAGCAGCAGTAACCGGGGTTCCGCAAGCCGGACAAAATTTTTCGTTTTCTTCTAATACTTTACCGCATTTATGACAAACAGCAGAACTATTAACTTGCTCCTTTCCACAATTTCCACAAAAACGTGCTCCCGCAATAATTTCATTTCCACAATGTTTACAAAAGGCCATAGTATTGGTTTTAATGCTTAATCGTCATCGTCGTCGTCATCATCATTATCATCATCGTCGTGCCAGTCATCATCACTGCTATCGAAATCTCTCTTCCTTTTATATTTTCCTTTCTTTGATGCACGATAAATGAAAAAAACAAAAATGAGCATGACCCCAAGACCAAAAGCGATGTTGGTGAGTTTCGCTCCAGCCTCCGGATCAACCTGAAACCAGATAATAAGCGCAACAATGCCTAAAAAAATAAGTGCTATAATTATGTTTCTGAAGATTTTCCATCCCCGCGAAGTTTTGCCTTTTATCATTGTTCCCGAATAATTTCCTTTCGAAACAATTTTGTGCGGTTCTTTTTTTGACTGTTTTTTTTGAGAATCGCCGGGCAGTAAAGGGGCTCCGCATTTTTGGCAGAAGGAAGTTCCCTGAAGATTCGGGTGATTACATTTCGAACAAATTGCAGACGATTGTTTTGATGATATTTCTTCAAGATTGAAACCGCAATGCGGACAAAATTTATCGCTCTGATTTATTCCAGCATGACATTTTGGGCATTTTAATAGGTTCATAGTTTTATCTTAAACAGTTTATTACTTAAAGATAAATACAATTAAGATAAAATGAAATACCTATTGAGACTTAACCATTTCGGGCATTTATACCAATAAATGCTCTATGTGCACTGCTGTCTTTCCGATTTTCTGCTCACTTTCTTCCTCAATTAAGCCCAAAGCATCAACAATATTTCGGATAGCCGCAGTGCTGCTCCGGGCCGAAACGGAGAGCAAGGCAATTGACAAGGTCAGGATTCCGGCAAAGGCAAATATTTACCCGCTTAAACTGTTTTTGAAGGTATCATTTACAAGCCTCTTCTTTGTCTTTTCAGAATGTATGTTTGGTATAACACTGTTATCCCAATGCCTTGCTCTGGGCTGAAGTTAATAAGGCATTCAGCCTTCTTTTACATATCCATCCTTCAGCGTAATAATACGATTCCCGTATTTTGCATTTTCGGCGGCGTGCGTAACCTGAATAATGGTCATTCCCTCTTCGTTTAACTTTTTCAGGAGCTCCATAATCATTTGTCCTTGTTCGCTGTGCAAATTTCCGGTAGGTTCGTCGGCTAACAAGAGTTTAGGACTGCCCACAATGGCACGGGCAATGGCAACCAATTGTTGCTGCCCTCCCGAAAGCTGGCTCGGAAACAAATCTTTTTTTGCCACAATATTAAAACGGTCGAGCATATCGGCAACCATGGCTTTACGTTCTTTACTTTTAATGCCTCGATAAACCAAAGGAGTTTCAATATTTTCGTATACATTCATTTCTTCAATTAAATGAAAAGCCTGAAAAATAAAGCCAATGTGACTGCGATGATATTGTACCTTTTGTTTTTCTTTTAGCTTATTTGCGTGGTCGCCTAAAAACAAATACTCGCCCTGGCTGGGTTCATCCAAAAAACCAATAATGTTTAGCAAGGTTGATTTGCCGGCTCCACTGGGGCCCATAATGGAAACAAATTCGCCTTGTTTAATATTCAAATTCACTCCTTTTAAGACAAAGGTGCGTTGAAATTTTGCGTCGTAGTATTTGTCGATGTTTTTAAGTTGTATCATAAAACTTGCTTTGAGCAGAGAGCTACGCGCCCTCCTTTTATTTATATTTATTTTTTCACTTCATTTTCACCATAAGGTTATCGCTATGCGATTTTCGAAATAGAAATAAATCTCTTTTCTATCATAACATCGTCGCTACGCGACTTTTTTTAGAGTGCCGGCAGTTCGATGTTATGGTAAAAAAGGCGATTATACGTTGGCTAAAGCTCCAAAGGGACGGTGTTATCATTTCAGTCATAAAAATCATAATTCAAGACTATTCATACTTCAGACTCTCAACAGCACCGGAATGTGCCGTTTTTAAGGTTTGGTAGCTTATAGTTAGAGTGGCAATAATAAGCAATACCAGAAACGGAAAAGCAAAAAACCACCACTTTATATTGGTTTGGAAAGCATAAGAGCGAATCCACTCCTTCATCATAAAAAATGCAATTGGAATTCCTAAAACTGCCGAATACAGGGTTAAATAAATAAACTCGCGCGAAAGACTGTAAAAAAGGCTTGTTGTTGACGCCCCCAACGCTTTTCTTACACCCATTTCTTTTTTGCGTATTAATCCGGCAAATAAAGCCAGGGCCCATAATCCCAGGCATGCAATAAAAATGGCAAGCATGGCAAAAAGTCCAAATATGGTTGCAAATTTCCGGTCGAGCGAATATTGGGAATCATAATAAACATCCGAAAAGAAATAATCGAATGTCGAATCCGGAAAAAACCGTTTCCAGGTAGTGTTTATATTTTCCGAAGCAGAAGCAACATTAACTCCCGAAATTTTTACCGACAAATAACGGGGTGGAAGCCATGCTATTCTGTTGTTCATTATCATCATAATAGGCGTGTAGGCTTTGCTTAAACCCTGCTGATGATAGTTTTCTGTCACTCCAATAATTTTAAACGGTTCCTCTTGTCCTTCTACAAGAACATTTTTTCCAAGAGCTTCAGCATTGTTCGCAATACCCAGTTCTTTTACGGCTTCTTCATTTAAAACAATGTTTTGTTTGTCGTTTTTAAATGTTTTTTCAAAAGCGCGTCCTTCAATAATTTTTAATCCGTAGGTATCCATAAAATCATAATCAACGGTCTGCATTTCGTAGAGGCGATTTTGTCTTAAGGCATCTTCGAACAAACGATTTGAGGCGAAAAATGCCACTTCCATACCGGGAACAGCATTCGATATTGCCACATTTTTAACGTCGGGCATTTGTTTTATTTCGCGTTTAAAACTCATTAATTTCTCCTGCAGCTTATCGGTTTGCGCCGGAAACTTTACCACCAGTGTTTTATCAATATCCACACCAAGTGGTTGATTTTGCATGTATTTTAGCTGGGCATAAACAACCACTGTTCCGCAAATTAAAATTAGCGAAACAGCAAACTGAAAAACCACCAATCCTTTTCGAACTACTCCTGCCCTTTTCGAATTCAGGTATTTACCTTTTAAAATGACAGAAGGTTTTACATTCGACAAAACAAAAGAAGGGTATAGTCCGGAGAGCACAATTCCGGTGAATAGAAATAGTGAAATTAATACCCAGAAACCCGGCATGAAAAATATTGAGAAACCAACATTCTTACCAATAAATGAATTAAATGAAGGAATCGTCAGCACAAACAAAGTTACCGCAGCAAACATAGCCACTACATTTACGATTGCCGATTCGGTAAGAAACTGAGAAACCAGTTGTTTTTTTACAGCCCCCGATACTTTTCTGATGCCCACCTCGCGTGCCCTTTCCAACGAACGCGATGTGGTTAAGTTAATGTAGTTTATCCAGGCAATTAACAAAATGGCAAAAGCAATTAAAAGTAAGGCACGTAGGGCTTTTGCGTTTCCTTTTGCTTCGCGTTCGTATTGCTTTTGAGGTGATAAATGAATGTGTTTAAGTGGCTGAAGTTTTATTGCCCATGTTTTATTTTTTAAGGACTCGTGTGTTTTGTATTTTTCGGCCATTTCCGGGAATGCCTGCTCCACACTTTTGGGCCTTACACCGGGTTGAAGTTGCACATAAGAATAGGTTTCGTGCAGGTACCAGAAATCTTTTATCCAATTGGGTTGGGATTCCCAAGAAATAAAAAAATCGTAAGAGAAATGGCTATTGTCCGGAATATCTTCTAGTATTCCTGATACTTCACACTCTATTGTTCGGTTACTTGTTTTAAACTTTAATACTTTCCCTAAAGGATTTTCGTTCTTGAAAAATTTATGGGCAGCCAATTGCGAAATAACCACTTTGTTTGGACTGCTTAAAGCACTTGATTTATCTCCTTTAATTAATTTAAACGAGAACACCGAAAAGAAGGAGGGCTCGGTAACTACAACAGAGTTTTCGCGCGATATTTGTTCACCAAAACTTACCATTTGCTCGGTGTTGTTAATGGCAATGCGCACGTAATCTTTTATGCCGGGAATGTTTTCTTTCATGGCGCTGGCATAACCAAACGATGCCGTAGCCCATTCGTCGGTCAGGTTATCGCCTTCGTAAAACCGGCTTTCAATCCGGTAAATTTGGCCGGCATTTGCGTGCATGGTGTCGTAACTTTTTTCGAAACTGACATAGTTAAAAATAAGCAGAGCAACCACCATACTAATTACCAAACCAGTAATATTTATAAGTGTAAAAAGCTTGTTTTTTAACAAATTTCGGTATGCAATCTTTAGGTAATTTTTAAACATATTTTTAGTTGTCTGAGTTATTGCTTTTTACTTATTCTATCGTTTTTATTTTATCCATTCATCTGCACTCTGCCCCTCAAAAGGAGTTTGAAATCCATTTTTCAACATCTTTAGTTTAAAAATGCATGGACAGGAGCTTTTGCAGTTCTCCTATCAGGGAATATGTGCTTGTATACCAAGGCCTGATTCCTGACACAACCTGCAAGTCTCATACCTTAATTTTAAGCACCTGATAATCTGACAAATAAACTAAGACACCCAAAACAAAATGTAAATATTTTTTACAGTAAGTGTATATATTTTAAACATAACCTTACCAATTTTAATTCGATAAGGTCTTTGGGCATACAACTGCTGACCACAATTTTAATGTTATTGTTGTTAGCAAAAACAAACAGTGCTCCGGCTTTGCGGGTAATCTCCATTCTACTTAACATCCTTATTCAGTTTTAGCCTGCTTTTCTTTCATCATTTTTTATAAGCCGCAATAATTTATAATTGTTAACAAGCATATTTTATCAAAACACGAATGCAATGTCCCGGTCTCTATTTCATACATTTGTATCTGACTTTATTTCAAGCATCTACTTTAATGATTATAAAAATGAGGGAGGAATAATAGACGAAGCATATAAAAGTAAAATACAAATGATAAATTACACTACAAAGACAAAAATTATTGCCACCATTGGCCCTGCCAGCTCCTCGAAAGAGCAACTAAAAAACTTGTTTAAAGCTGGAGTAAATGTATGCCGGCTAAATTTTAGTCATGGTTCACATGCCGATCATTTAGAAGTTATTAATCGCATTTTAGAACTGAATGAGGAATTGGGTGTGAACGTTGCTTTACTAGCTGATTTACAAGGCCCAAAGTTACGAATTGGCGAGGTTGAAAATAATGAAATTGAGTTAGTGGAAGGTGCCGAAATTAAATTTGTAAATACACCATGTTTAGGAAACCTCGAGAAGGTTTATATGAGTTATACCCGATTTGCAGAAGATGTGAATATTGGTGATACAATTTTGATCGACGATGGAAAACTAAAACTCGAAGTTACTTATACAAACGGCAAAGATACGGTATCTGCCAAAGTTATTTTTGGGGGTGTTTTGTCATCTAAAAAAGGTGTTAATTTGCCAAAAACAAAAATTTCGCTCCCCAGTTTAACGGAGAAAGACATAGCAGATGCTGAATTTGCCCTGGAACATGATGTGGATTGGATTGCTTTATCATTTGTTCGAAAAGCCGAAGACATTCTTGATTTACGCAAAATTGTAGAGGCCAGGAAGAAACACACCCATGTAATTGCAAAAATAGAGAAACCTGAAGCGCTGGATGTTATCGATGACATAATCGAAGTTAGTGATGGAATTATGGTGGCGCGAGGCGATTTAGGTGTTGAATTGCATTTCTCTGAAGTTCCGATTAAACAGAAAATGATTGTTGACAAATGCGTTAAACATGCAAAGCCCGTTATTATTGCCACCCAAATGATGGAAAGTATGATTAACAACTTTAGCCCAACGAGAGCTGAAGCTAACGATGTTGCCAATGCCGTTATTGACGGGACCTCGGCAGTAATGTTAAGTGGCGAAACAAGTATTGGCAAATTCCCTGTTGAGGTTATTAAAGCAATGGCATCCATAATTCGGGACGCTGAAGAATATGGCTACAAATACTACCGCACCCAGGAACCTAAAATTGAGAAAGAAACATTCATTTTAGATTCGACCTGCCATACTGCATCGATTATGGCTGTTCAATCAAAAGTTAAAACGATTATTGTGCTTACTTATTCGGGAGATAGCGTAAGAAAAATAGCAAGTTACCGTCCGAAGGCTAATATTTACGGTTTTACTCCCAACAAACACCTGTTACGTCAAATGTCGTTGTTTTGGGGTGTTCAATCGTATCCTTGTCAGGATTTTATGTTTACCAACGATGCCGTGGAGTACACGCTTACTTCCTTATTTTACCAGAAAAAAATAAAAGCAGGCGAATTAGTAGTGAGTGTTGGCACACTGCCCTTAAATAAAAAAGGAAGCACAAATATGGTTAAATTCTCATATTACAAGTCCGATGTGATTCTTAGAGATCAGGAGTAACACCATAACTCTTTAAAAACGAATGATATAGAAACAAACAAATGCTATATCATTCGTTTTAAGATACATCTGGTCTGGCTTGACAATCAAAAAACATCCTACTCGTATCGTAATGCTTCCACCGGATTCCGCGTAGCCGCCCGCCAACTTTGCCAGCTAACCGTTAACAAAGCAATTCCCAAAGCCAACGCTCCGGCCAGCACAAAAATCCACCAGTTTAAAGTTGTTTTGTAGGCAAAGTTTTCGAGCCACTTATTTAATACGTAATATGCTATTGGAGTAGCTATTACAAAAGATACAACCACCCATCGTACAAAACTAATATTTAACAAAGTAAGTATTTCGGAAATAGTTGCCCCGTTAACTTTACGGATGCCAATTTCTTTGGTGCGTTGCTGCGAAATAAAAAGAGCCAGAGCGCTTATTCCGATTATGCTGATTAAAATTGCAATGCTTGAGAACGCAAATAAAATACGGCTTAAAATGGTTTCGGCTTTGTATTGTTCGGCCACCTTTTCATCAAGAAAAAAGTAGTTTATTTCCTGATTCGGATAATATTCGTTCCACACCTTTTTTATGGCAGCCATACCATCGTGCAGGTTATTTAATCGAACGTGGGTAAAACGGGCACGACTTCCGCCTTCATCTATCCAAAAAGCAAAATCACCGATCGATTCGTGAGCCGAACTGTAATTAAAATCTTCGGCAACTCCAATGTAATTAATCCTTTCCTGGTCGGGCTCCAAAGGTTGTGCTTCCTGATAGGCCTGCAAGGCCTCCATACTTCCATGTTTCTCCATTAAGCGTTTGTATAAATGGTTGTTTATCACCATTCCTCGAACTGTTTTTGCGTCGGGTTTAATCCAGTTCTTAATTAGTTTAATATTCATGGTTTTCAGATAGTCGTAATTGGCAAAAACAAACTCTGCTGTTCCTTCAATCCCTAAACCATCCAGGGCAAATCCCTGCGAGGGGTAACCAAAGTGTTGGGCAGCCATTCCAACAGAAAGCACCTGGCTTTGTTTTTTAAGATCGTTGTTAAAAACCGCAGCATCTTTCGACAGGTCTTTTATGTATAACACCACCACATTTTCTTTGTCGAAACCCAGTGGTTGATTCAAAACATAGTTGATTTGTTTATTCACCAGAAATGTTCCTGCAATTAAAATAATTACAATGGCAACCTGTCCCACCAAAAGCATTCTCAGAATATAACTTCCCGAGAAATTATTTCGCCCGGCAAGAATATCGAGTGTTGATTTCCGGTGAAATAAAAATACCGTAATAAACAGAGCTGTTATTGTCAGGCAAACACCAATTACACCCAAGAGACTCAAATAAACGACAGCTTCGTTGTAATATATTTTAAATTCAATATCAAACAACTGGCTTACAAAAGACTCGCCTCCCTGAATAATTAACAGCGATAGTGCAATGGCCAACACACAAAAAATAAATACCTCGGCCAACACCTGCCCGACAAGCTGCAACTGATTAGCTCCAATCGACTTTTTTAAACCCAATTCTTTTGAGCGTTTTATAAGCTTGGCAATGGTAAGGTTGGTAAAATTTAACAACGAAACCAGAAGAATAACAAGAGAAACCACTACAAACAAGGAGATATTTATTTTGCTCGAACTTTCGCGCAACTCGAAACGGTAATCCGATTTTAGGTGAATATCATCCATTGGGAACAGCGAGAAATCGTACTCTTTCGGGCCGCGGGTGTGTTTTACCGAACTTTCATCCCATAATCTCTTTACTTTTTCGGCTACCAATTCAGGCGAAACCCCAGGCTGAATTTTATAGTAGTTGTATGTCCATTGTATTTTCCTATTTGGTAAACTCTCAAAACGTTCTTGCAAACCCCCTTTTTGCGACAAAAGCAATTCGTAGTTGAAATGTGTTTTAGGGTGCGTATTTTTTACAATTCCGCAGATTTCATAATCGCCCAAATCTCGTGTATATTGCAAGGCTTCAATTTTTATGCTCTGCCCAACGGGATTTAGATTTCCATAATGTTTCAGGGCAAAATCTTCTGATACAAAAACGGTGTTTGGTTTATTAATCTCACTTAAATCGCCGACTTTGCTTTTTACTTCAAACATTTCCATAAAAGCTTCATCAACGGCCATAATATTGGTCTGCTGAAACGAAACCTCACCAACTTTAATGGTTCCCTCATCGCAATGTGAAAATTGTGTTGCCAGCTCCACCTCCGGAATCTCAGAAGAAGCGACATGGATAATACCCAGGCTTCGTGCCCAGTTTGCATTTGCACTACCGCCCGGAACCGAAATTACACGATAAATATTTTCGTGATCGGCAAAGTGCTTGTCGAAACTTTTTTCGTTTGAAACATGGAGAAATAAAATTAGGAAAGACGAAATGCCGATTACCAGACCAAAAATGTTGATAAGCGAAAAGGCTTTGTCTTTAAAGAGGCGTCGGATGGTTATTTTTAGAGTGTACATAATCTGCCTGCTAATTGTTAGATTCTGGATACCGGCTACTGGATAATCAATTCCTGTGCCTTAATTACCAAATACTGTATTTCAATCACTTAACACACAACAAAGAAAGAAAAGTGTAAACTTTTTTTACACCAAATGTCTATTTTCTGCACAATATGCAATTTATAAAAATCATTAGTTTTTGCAGCTAGAACATTTCCAATAATCACCATATTCTTTTTATCAATGAATTAAATCAACACGTGCATTTTTGTGGTTTACATTCCACATTTTTCACTTAATATTGTTCTTCATAAATATATAATTTCGCAAATAAAAGTCAGCTTCGGATGTTTGGCCTGATGCCGGAACTAGCTCTAATCTTTTAAATAATGAATACAATGAGAAAAATAACCGTCACAATCCTTTTTATCGTTGCCTTATTATCCGCAAGTTACGGACAGAATATCACACTTGAAAACTCGCAGTGGAAAAATAAGAAAGTAGCTTTTTTAGGCGATTCAATGACTCAAAAGCGCGATTCGTCCGTTACCGTTTACTGGGAATACTTGACTGAAATTTTAGGCATTGACCCCTTGGTTTATGGAATTAGCGGACATCAGTGGACAAATATTTATAATCAGGCCTTAAAATTAAAAGAAGAACACGGCACAAACCTTGATGCCATTTTAATTTTTGCCGGCACCAACGATTACAACCACAACACCCCAATGGGAAATTTCTATCGGGAAACAGCCCAAAAAACCAATTATAACGGAACTATAGTTACCCGGAAATACCGCGTTTTACCTGAAAATGACATTACTTTTTGTGGACGCATTAACAAAACAATGGCCTTTCTGAAAGCCAATTTTCCCGATCAGCAAATTATTATAATGACACCCATTCACAGGGGATTTGCAAAATTCAATACCCAAAATGTTCAACCCGAGGAGAACTTCTCTAACGATTTGGGATATTACATTGAAGACTACGTAAATACCTTAAAGGAAGCAACGTCGGTTTGGGCAGTTCCACTTATTGATTTGTATTCCGTTAGCGGCCTGTATCCTGTTGAAGATTCATACATAAAATTCTTTTGCAATCCGGAGACAGATCGTTTACACTCCAATTCGTTGGGAAACTACCGATTGGCAAAAACAATTCAATATCAATTAATGAGTCTGCCTTCGGGCTTTGTGTCTCATTGAATTGTAATTCCGATATGCCTGGAATAAATTTTAAGACCTAAACCCCATGGCAATGGTACTTTTTTTAGTACCAGTGGGACGGTGTTATGGTAGCGCAAGCAATTCTCCAATACCGAAAGTCTGGTAGCGACGGTGTTATTATTTTTTACTTTATAAGCATCAAACAACCCGAACATCGTCCCGGGACTTTTTCCTACTCATACCGCAACGCCTCAACCGGATTCCGAGTAGCCGCCCGCCAGCTTTGCCAGCTTACCGTTAACAATGCAATGACCAAAGCCAATACCCCAGCCAGTGCAAAAATCCACCAACTTAAAGTGGTTTTGTAGGCAAAATTTTCGAGCCATTTGTTCATGGCATACCAGGCAATTGGGCAGGCTATTACAAAGGCTATGGCTACCCATTTTATAAAATCGCGGTTTAGCATGGTAAGTATTTCTGAGATTTTGGCGCCATTTACTTTGCGTATTCCGATTTCTTTAACTCTATCGCGGGATACAAAAATCATTAATCCCAAAATTCCGGCAAACGCAAGGAGTATACACCAGAAAGCAACAAGTTCAATAAATCGGGCTGTTCTTTCTTCTTTTGAATATTGCTGCTGCAATTCTTCATTTAAAAACTTCACTTCTCCCTGGTATTGAGGGTCGAAATCTTTTGCAATTTTATTTATCTGTGTTATTGCCTGAGTTGAATTACCAGCTTTTAATCGAAGTAAAAGCACGTCCTTATTTTCATCTGATCGCCAAAACACCATTGGTTCAAGATTGTCTTTCAATGACGAAAAGTTAAAATCCTTTACCACGCCAACAATATTACCAGAATCTTCGAACCCTGAAATTTTGCGCTCCAAAGGATTACTCCAGCCGAACTTACTAACTGCTTTATCATTAATAATAAAATTATTAATATCAACTTTATTATTTTCAGAGAACTTACGCCCGGCGTCTATTTTAATATCAAAAAAATCGATAAAATTATCATCAATGGGCCACACACGAAACTGCACAAACTGCCCGTCAATTTCGCGTCCCCATCCCATTCCTACTTGTCCTGGCGCGAATTGCGAATAAGTATAACCAACAACATCTCCGGTTTTTACCAATTCATCGGCAAAGGCTTGCGAATGATTTTTTAATTCTTTGGAGGTATTTAAATAAACAACATGTTCTTTGTTTATTCCGATGTCAAAATTTCGCCAAAAAACGAGTTGCTTTTCAATAACAAAAGCTGAAATAATTAAAGCGATGGTGAATATGAATTGTAACACCACCAGTCCGTTTCTTATAACTTTTCCTTTTCCCCGAAAGAGGGCATTGCCTTTAACGGCCCTGACAATTGGCACCGAAGTAATATAAAAGGCGGGGTAAATACCAGCGACAATACCGTAGGCAAGTGCAAATAACACAAACCCGATTAAATAATAATATCGTCCTTTTAACGATAAGCCGTTAATATCAAACAGGCTCCCGATGTATTGAAATACAAATAAGTAAAGAATAACAGAGACAGCTAAAGCAAGCAACGAAATCAGAATCGACTCGGCAATCACTTGTTTCATCGACGAAAACTTTTTTGCCCCCATTACCTGTAAAATGGCCAATGCTTTCGAACGTAATGGAGCTTGTGCAGTAGATAAATTTATAAAATTTACAATTCCCATCATCGCCAAAACGACCACCAACCCAATCAATATATTTAGGATTAAAGGATTCGTATACGCATAATAATAATTGTACTCGCTGTTTTTAAAATGAATATTTGGCAAGGGCTCCAAAAGGAAGAAATCCTGCCCCGGATATTGTCCTTTTAAGCCTTCGAATACCTCGGGTAAATCGCTCGATTCGCCAATAGCCTTTGCCAACTGAGGAGCATTACCGACATTGGTAAGTTTCAGGTAAATATCAAAGTTCCAATCTCCCCAGCTATTGACAGTTTTGTCGTTTTCTTTTAAAAGTGTAGAGAAGGAAACAATACAATCGGCTCTGAAAGAAGAATTTTCGGGAAAGTCTTCCATAATTCCCACCACTTTGTATGGCTTTTGATTGTAGACAATAGTTTCACCAACAGAATTATTATTACCAAACAATTTACCACTTAAGGTTTCGCTTATTACTACCGAAAAAGGCTGTGACAAAACGGTTTCAACGTTTCCTGTTTTTAGCGGAAAAGAAAAAATAGTAAAAAAGGAATTTTGGGCAATTAAAAGTTTTGATGAAAATGAAATGTTTTGCTCGATTAAATTTGAGGTTGAAATATTTTCCTTTCCTGCAAAACAAAATACTGTCGACTCATCGATTTCTGAAAAATTTGAATTCAAAAATTCGTCGAGTTTTGCGGGCAGATGATTTCCATACATTACGGTTTCTAACCTAAAAACCGAAGATTCATTTTGATGAAAAGAATCGAAGCTTTCTTCGAAAGAGATATACAACGAAAGTATAATTATGCCTGTAAATGCAACGACTAAACTAAGCAAACTAAGTCCCGAATGAATTTTGTATTTTAAAATCGATTTTACGATTTGTTTTAAATGTATCATGTTATATTATCCTTTTTATATTCTGGTTTAGTCGGTAAACAAAACGAATTAAGTGCCAACAGAGCGGTGTTGCTATTTTTACTAATTCGTATTTTATTATCATTGTTATAATCTGTTCTTTCGCAACTTATTTTTTAACTCTGACAGGGTTTAAAACCCTGTCAGAGTTAAATTACTCATACCTCAAAGCTTCAACAGGATTCCGAGTAGCTGCTCGCCAACTCTGCCAACTAACCGTTAGCAAAGCAATTCCCAAAGCCAACACACCAGCAAGTGCAAAAATCCACCAGCTTAAAGTGGTTTTGTAGGCAAAGTTTTCGAGCCATTTGTTCATGGCGTAGTAGGCAATTGGACAGGCTACAACAAAGGCTATGACTACCCATTTTATAAAGTCGCGGTTTAGCATGGCGAGGATTTCGGTTACTTTGGCGCCGTTTACTTTGCGGATGCCTATTTCTTTGGTGCGTTGCTGTGTGGTTTGATAAACCTGCCCTAACAAACCAAGGCAAGTAATTACAAGAGCTATTATCGAGAAAATTGAAATGGCTTTCGCCTGCTGTTCTTCTTTTTTGTACATCGAATCGAACCACGAATCGTAAAACTCATATTTGAAAGGTGCATTTCCAGCCATGTCTTCCCAAACCGACTGAATGTATT
Source organism: Draconibacterium sp. (assembly GCA_041583785.1). Lineage (GTDB taxonomy): Bacteria > Bacteroidota > Bacteroidia > Bacteroidales > Prolixibacteraceae > Draconibacterium. The sequence continues at coordinate 22,663 of JBFHFE010000050.1, forward strand.
TCAGAGTTTCGGCTATATTGGTTCCTGAAATTTTTAAACTTAGGCTACGCCCTTCGTCCATATCTAAAAACAAAGGCTCAATTTCAGTGTGCAGCGATTTAAAATTAAAATCTTCGACCACACCAACTACATCTTTGCCATTTACTTTCTCCTTTCTAAAATCATTTATTTCAAAAGCCTTTAATGCTGCCTCGTTAACTAAATACGCTTTTTTATTATTTGGCGATGGCATTTCTCCGGCAATCAACTTAATATTCATTACAGAAAGGAAGTTCGTATCAATCCCCATTTCATAAGCAGTAAAGTCCCATTCCGGATGAGTTTCCTGGCTAGATAATTTTCCAGGAACACCAGAACTTAAAGTGGCTTTTTTTATGGAAGTATGCTTAAGCAGCTCTTCTTTAAAGTCTTTATAATTCAAAGCTTTATATGGAATATCGACATACAGTAAAGCCTCAACATCGAAGCCAAGGTCTTTATTTTTTACATATTTTATCTGACTATGGATGGTGATAATACCAACAAGCAAAAATATGGAAACCGTTAGTTGAAATATCGATAAAGGATTCAGGCTTTTTCGCTGTCCGCTTGAAGATAGTTTGTTACTTAAAAAATTATGGAGGTTGAATTTTGAAAGTAATACAAACATGGGGATTAACGAAACTACCAGTACTACCAATAATATGATAGAAATGCCAATTAAAACGGGGAATGACAAAAAAGAAGCAAAACTTAATTGAATTTCGAACAACTGATTTACCAAAGGCAAAACCACAACGATTATAGCTAAAGAAATTAAAAAGGCAAGAAATATCCAGATTATGATATCAGTAAAAAACGAGCCCAGTAAATTTACAATTCCAGCACCATTCGTTTTTTTAATCCCAACTTCTTTTAGCCTTCTTAATTGAAAAGAAAAAATGTAGTTTATATAATTAACAACCGACAGAAGTAAAATAAAAATGCCAATTGCTGCTAGAACCAATAACAGTTTTTTACTTCCATGCCTGTTATTATCGCGTATTTGATTATCAAGATAAATATCTTTTACGGGCTGTAAACTAACAGTTTTTGCGAATTGTGTAAAGCTCGCCAACGACCTGTTTATGATTGACTCACAAAGCGTATCCGAAGCACTTTCTGCCAATAAAATATAATGGTTTGTAGTGTTATACATTATCCCATTTCCCACTGTCATATTTAGTCTCCTGTGTTTATTATCCGAATTCAATAATATTTTCCCACAAATGCTTGATGTTGGCTCAAAATCTTCAATAACAGCGCTTACTATTGTTTTCATATTGAAAACGCTTAATGGTTTCCCCAAAGGATTCTCTTCTCCAAATATTTTTAATGCGGTTGATGCAGTAATAACCGAAGATTGTTTATCGACAAAGGGATTTTGCAGATCTAAAGCTTCAATTACTTTCACCGAAAAGAATTCAAAAAAACTGTTATTGGTAGAAATCAGACCTTTGACATAATACGAATCGTTGCCGGAATACACAACGGCATCAATATTGGGCTGGATTTCTAAAGGACAGTTTTTTTCAACTTCTACAAAATTTTCGCTTAGGGCATCGTATAAACCATAATCAATACCTGAAACATTTTTCTCGGTATCAACAAGACGGTACATCCGCTTGTAGTCTTTATAAGCTTTATCAGTTGAATACTCTGAAAATAAATAAGTTCCGATGAATAAACAGGCCGTAAAGCCAATGGAGAATCCCAGTATTCCGATTATCCCTGAAACTTTATTTCTTAAGATATTTCTAAACGATATTTTAATATTTTTCCAAAACATATTTTGTTATTCTTTTACTGTTAAACAATTACCCGAACACTATCGCTACGCGATTTTCATTAAAAGGTGAATCTCTTTTCTACCAAAACATTGCCGCTAAGCGACTTTTTTCTACTCGTATCTTAGAGCCTCCACCGGATTTCGCGTAGCCGCCCTCCAACTTTGCCACGAGACCGTTAACAAAGCAATACCCAAAGCCAACACGCTAGCCAGTGCAAAAATCCACCAACTAATTTCGGTTTTGTAGGCGTACATTTGAAACCCTTGCTGAACAGCAAAATAAGCCAGGGGAATTGCAATTATAAACGCCAGCAATACCCAACGTGTATAATCGCAGTTTAGCATTACCAACACCTCCGAAATGGTTGCTCCATTTACCTTCCGAATACCAATTTCTTTTGTTCGCTGTTGCACCTCGTTTAATACAAAACCGGCCAATCCAACTACCGCCAAAAACATTGCCAGTGCAGCAAAAAGCATTAATGCACCTTTCAGTTGTCTCTCTGTACTGTAAAAAGCAGCAACTTCCATGTCGTAAAACCCAAGCTCCATAGGCACTACATTGCTTTCGGCTTTTAATAAATCGTTTACTTGCTTTATTTGCCTTGCGGTGGTTCCTGCCCGAAACTTTACGGAGATATTCGTGGCATATTTCGCAATTTTATCATCCGGTATTTTATAAAAAATAGCCGGTAGCTTATTCATGTGGGCACTGCGCATAAAGTCGTCAACCACCCCTACCACTCTAAAATTGTTTTCCGACATGTTACTGGTTATTTCCTGGCCTACCGGATTATCCCAGTTCATTCGTTTCACCAATTCATGGTTTACCAACACTGCATTATTATCGTATTCGCTAAGCGCGGAAAAATCCAGTCCGTCAGTAAGTTTCAGACCCATCGTTTCCTGAAAATTCTTATCAACATACAGATAGCGGCTAATCCAATATTCATCTTTATTGCCTGGCAGTCCATAACTGTTTCCACTTAATCCGTCGGTAATTAACATCGTCGATGCCGCTGTAGACTCAACAAACGAAAAACTGTTTAATTCGTCCATCAAATAAGGTGCTTTTTTATATTGTTCATCGCCTTGAAGTCTTATAAACGCCCGGTTTTCAGTTTGGTATCCCAACTGCATCCTTTCAACATAATTCATCTGCTTTATCAACATAAAAAGAACCACCATTAAAACCGTAACTCCTACCATTTGAGTAGCCAGTAGCGCACGTTTACCAATAGCTTCTATTTTTGATGTACCTTTTTTAGCCAGTGCCAGCTTAAACTTTTTACCACCAATTTTTAAAATGGGCAGACCAATAGCCAACACCAAAACAAAAGCAATGATGCCCAGTGCAAAAAGCGCCGAATACCAATTAAAAAGAATAGAATCGGCCCAGCCCCACACATTGGAACTTAGATTTATAACTGGCTTCAAAAGTGCGGCAGTAATTAATGCCGCAAGCGTAACCATCAATAGCTGTTCTATCGCGACACTTTTTACAATATCGGTTTTCGAAGCACCAGCATATTGTTGAATACCCAGGTTATAAACCTGTTTCTGAAAGCTGGTTAATGTTAACAGCACAAAATTTAATACCGAAATAATTAAAACGATTAGGCCAATCGCCCCCATTATACCAAGCACAATTGTTTTATAAACATTATGAACCGTATTTATATCGGTAAGTCGTTGCATATAAAAGGTTTCCGATTGCCCCGAAGCTTCATCTTTGCTATTATCTTCGTACTTGGCAATAACTTCGGGAATTTTGGACTCAACAGCTTCAACCGATGCCCCAGCAACTAATTTTAGGTAGCCATTAAAACTATCGCCACCGCCCCAGCCGGTGTACAAACTCCCATCTGCACGTATGGTCTCAAACGACACTACCAGGTCAAAATCGAGGTGGCTGTTTTCAGGAACGTCTTCAAAAACACCTTCTATTTCAAATGGTTTCTGATTCGTATCATAAATTATTTTCCCAAGCGGGTCGGAGCCTCCAAAGAACTTATCAGCCGTTGTTTCCGAAATCAATACCCGATAAGGTTTACTTAATTCGTTGTTTGTACTTCGCTTTGTAATCGGGAAATTGAAAAATTGAAAAAAAGTGGAGTCTGCATAAACCGAACGAACATTTATTGCCTGCTTGTTGCTTGTATAAAAACGGCTCCCCCAACCTTTCCGAATCAATGCAAAATCCTCTACTTCAGGTAAATTATCTTTTAATGCCTGAGCCAAAGGGGCAATTATTACAGGGCCATCATCAATTTCGCCTTTGTTATTCCAAATAACACCAATACGATACATGCGGTCTTTGTCGGGATGAAAGTTATCGTAATTAAGCTCGTGGGCAATTTGCAGAAACACCAGCAAGGAGACCGTCAAGCCAATTATTAAGGATACAACTTTAATTATGGTATTGGATGTATTTCGCAATAATTGACGAATGATTATTTTATATCTGAACATTGTAAATAATATTATCTGTAACTTTCAAAAAATAAAGGACACAGCGTAAGAATTCGTCGAACTTTCCAGTCACTACTTTCTTCTAAATAGTGCCTGGCGTAAAATCCGACATCAGCGTTACGCTCGCCATAAAAACAGTCAGTTACAAGAGTAAATGTCTTTATTTTAAGACTTCGCAAGTCTCTAACTCTAACTTTCTATATCAGACACTCGAGTTTTAGACAGACTCTAAATAAGTATCTCTCCCATCTCCTTTTTAATCTCTTCGGTAATAATCATTCCATCGAAAAGATTAACTACGCGGTGTGCGAATTCAGAATCGTGCATTGAGTGGGTTACCATTACAATGGTAGTTCCTTCGCGGTTAAGTTCGGTTAGCAGGTTCATTACTTCCAGTCCGTTTTTCGAGTCGAGGTTACCCGTTGGCTCATCGGCCAGAATTAGCTTTGGATTGGCAACTACGGCACGTGCAATGGCCACACGCTGCTGCTGACCACCCGATAATTGCTGTGGAAAGTGCTTGGCACGGTGAGCAATTTTCATGCGTTCCAGCACTTTTTCCACCATCTCTTTACGCTCGCGGGCTTTCAGTTTTAGGTAGATAAGTGGCAACTCAACATTTTCGTACACATTCAACTCATCTATCAGGTTAAAACTCTGGAATACAAAGCCAATGTTTCCTTTGCGCAAAAGAGTACGGTTGCGTTCTTTTAAATTCCCCACTTCTTCGCCATCGAAATAATATCCACCGCCGCTTGGATTATCGAGCAAGCCAATGATATTCAGCAAGGTTGATTTTCCACAACCCGATGGGCCCATAATGGCAACAAATTCGCCTTTTTTTATGTGCAGGTTTACATTGTTCAACGCACTGGTTTCAATCTCTTCGGTGCGAAATACTTTTGTTAGGTCAGTTGTTTTTATCATGATATTTTATTTTTTAATATTCGTTATATGGTGACACGGTAGTACGGTAGCACGGTAATATTAGTTTTTCCCGGTAGCTTATCATTTTTTGTATCATTGCTGATAATTTTTTTGAATCTTCAATTAAAGTTTCTGTATTAAACAGAGAAATTCTTTTTGCAATTATCAATTGTGTTCTTAACTCGGCACAAGAAGCCTTTGCAATTCTTAAAAAGCGAATAAACTCTTTATTTGATTTTCGGTCAAACCCTTCGGCAATATTTGAAGGAATTGAAACAGCTGAACGTTGCATTTGGTCACGTAAACCATAATCTTTGCAATTTTTAAGCATTGAATATACTCTGACAACCAGCTCAATACCTTCTTGCCAAATTTTTAAGTCTTCAAACTTCTCTATCTTTTCTGTCATAAATCCAAATTTTATCGATTTACCTTTATTACCCTTCCACCTTATTACCTTACTACCCTGTTACCCTGCAACCCTGTTACCTTACTACCTTGTTACCCTTCTCCGGTCTCCCACCTACTTAAAAACGATCCTGTCATTATCTCCAAACAAGTCGTAACTCGAAGTTATTACTTTCTCTCCCGATTTCAATCCTTCCAGCACTTCGTAGTATTGCGGGTTCTGTTTGCCAATTCGAATACTTCGTTTTTCTGCTTCGGCGCCATTTTCGTTCAGCACATAAATCCATTGTCCGCCGGTACTTTGAAAGAAACCTCCCTTGGGAACCAGGATTGCTTTTTCGCTCTGCCCCAATTCCAGCTTGGTGTGGTATGTTTGTCCGGTGCGTATGTTGTCGGGTTTGGCTCCCTCAAAAATCATATCCACTTCAAACTGGCCCTCACGTACATCGGGATACACCTTTTTCACCTTAAGCATAAAGGTTTCTCCACCACGGTCGAACGACGACTGCAAACCACGCCGCACGCGGTCGATGTAGTGCTCGTCAATCAGAGCGTTAATTTTAAAATCGGTGAGAATATTCACCATTCCAAGGCGCTGTCCCCGCGAAATAGACTGTCCAATTTCTGCTTCCAGCAAACCAAGTTGACCATCGGCCGGGGCTTTTACATTCAGGTTATCTAAACGCATGCGGGCAATCTTTAAGTTATTGCGCATATTGTTTAAACTCTGATCCATGTTTATTCTCTGGTTTGCCCTAAAAATTGAATCGCTCACGAATTTTTTGTAAGTCAGTTCTTTTTGTTTAAGCGATAATTCGTAGCCTTCTTTCGCCTGCAGGTATTCTTCTTTTGCAATTAAATCGTCTTTAAATAATGCTTCGTACTGCTTGAATTTACGGTTAGCTTGTTGTACCTGTAAATCTACTTCCAGTTTACTGCGCTGGTTGCTAATTTGTTGTTGTTCGATGGTAATTTGTGTATTGCGCAACTCGTTTGAGTGATAAGCCATTTCCGACTCACTATTCATTATGGTAGTATTCAGGTCGTTATTTTTCAAGCGCAAAATCACATCGCCTTTCTTCACCATCTCCCCTTCTTCAATAAAAATCTCTTCCACTTTTCCGCCTTCTTCCACATCTAAATAAATGGTTGAAATAGGCTCCACTTGTCCTATTACGGTTATGTAGTCGTTAAATTCGCCATCCATAACATCGCTTATGGTGAGTTTATCTTTTTCGGTACGATACACCGAGCCATTGCTTCCGCTTACAACCTTGTACAAAAGAAAAGCGAATGCTAATCCTCCCACTATCCAAATAATATGCTTCGGTTTTAAACCTTTTTTCTTTTCTATTTTTTTGTCCATTCCCATGGTTAATTTTGCTTTGTGCATGGCGCAAAGGGCATATAGCCTTGTCCGTGCAATGTTTTTATTTTTTAATTGTCATTTGAAAAACGAGTCATTGTAGTTGCCCCTCCAAGTGACAAATTACCAATGACTTTTTATTCTTTCCTGCCTACTGCGATTGCAAACTTTCTTCGTCTTCCCAAAACCTTATTCCTTTATAAAACTCCAGTGTTTTCATTTTAATCTCCCACTGTGTGCGCGAACGCAACACCTCGCTTTGGGCATTGGCCAATCTGTTTTTAGCAATGTAATAATCATTTATGTCAATCAATCCCTGATCAAATCTCTTAACTACTGCCTTAAAAGCCAATTCTGCCGACTCACGACTTTTTACATATTGGTTATATTCTTTGTAATAAGCTTCCAACTCGGTAAGATTGGTAACCATTTCAAAAAATAACTCCTGTTTTTCTTTCTCCAGGTTGTTCTTTGCTTGCTCCAGCTCTAACTTCGCTTCTTTTATATTCGAACGATACGACCACTGATTGAAAATTGGGATACTAAGAGAGGCTCCCAAATACTGACTTTTATTGTTCTTGAATTGCTCGCCAAAGGCCATTGTTTTCCCCGCTTCGTCGGTGTTAGTTTCATAAAAGCCCGTGCTTAACGAACCTGAAGCACTGATTGACGGATAAAGATATGCTCGATACATAGCCAATGTTTTTTCGGTGGTCTTCACCCCCGTTTCTATCGACTTAAAGTAAGGCGACCATTCGGTAAATAACTGAAAGAGTTCGTTTGAATTTGAAACATTCTCATTAAAAACCAATGTTGAACTGTCTTCCAACACCATTTCTTCATCCGAAAAATAATTCATTAGCTGTTTCAGCGCCAAAGTAGCCGTTTTTACATAATTTTCAATTTGAATTTTGTTGAGTTCTTCGCTTTCAAGATTCGCCCGCATGTCGAGCAGGTCGGTTTTGGCTTTCAACCCCACTTCTACTTTCTTTTCTGTTGTTTTCAAACTTAGCTTCGAGGCTTCCACCTGCTCTTCGGCAATTTCCAGCATTCCTTTATAATACACGACATCGAAAAAAGCGCTCATCACCCGAAAAGCCAGATCGTCGGTTGCATTCTGCTTGCTGTATTGGGCTTTTTGCCTGGCGAATTCGTAATATTTAATATTGTTTTGCTTATAAAATCCTTTAAATATGGTTATCGAAGAAGAAAGGTTGTAAGAATTGTTATAGTAATTGGTAGTTGTAACAGCGTCGGTAGTGGGGTCAATCGAACGGCCAAAACTTAAACCAACACTACTCGAAGCACTTAGCGACGGTAGCATATTGCGTTTCGATTGCCGCCAACTTTCCACCGAAATTTTCTCCTCCAGTTCGTAATCTTTCATATCTAAATTATTGTTAATGGCATAGGAAATGCATTGGTTCAGTGTCCATTTTGGCTGCCCCAGAACCACATTTCCCCAGAAACTAATTATTATAAGAAGTAAAAATATCTGAATTCGTTGCATTTGCTTGTTTTTGTTTCGGCATAATGTGCCATAAATATGCCACAAACCCAAGCCCCTATAAAACAAGCTCTTGAAAAATCACTCTATTGGATTACGTAAAATTTATTTACAAGAAAATGTAAAATATTTTTACACTCAATTGGATTTAGGAATTTTGCGAATTAATTTTGTTACAGAAAAACCGCCTCGAAGTGGCAACTTAATTCAGCCCAAGGCATCGCTTTGGGAAATATGTAACGAGAATAAAACAACGCCCTGAAAGGGCAACTTAAAATCACAATATGGCACAATCTCTTTCTAAATTATATGTGCACATAATTTTTCACATAAAAACCACAAGTGTAAAAATTAGAAAA
>JBFHFE010000051.1:0-31440 GCA_041583785.1 Draconibacterium sp.
GTTTTTGGGATGAATGGCTGTAAGCCATGATGGAAGAGAAAAAAAACAACATAAACAGAACTGGCAGTCGAAATGCCATACCGGGCGGCCAACGCACAAAATCGAAACAGCCCGGTACGGCACTTGTCTGCCTGATCGTTAGGCGGCATAAAAGACAGAGACCATACAAAGAATAACAATCAAAACTAAAAATAAATGAGTTTTAATAATGAAATTGAAGTATTCATTAATGATTTTGTTAAAGATTTAAATGAAGGAACAGCTTCTGTATTTGCTGGAGCTGGACTTAGTATTCCTACTGGATTTGTTAATTGGAGTGAATTACTTGATGAAATTGCTCAAGATTTAGGACTTGACATTAATAATGAACAAGACCTTGTTTCTCTTGCTCAATATCATGTAAATGAAAATCAAACTCGTTCTAAGCTTAACAGGAAGATTTTAGAAGAATTTACTGAAGAAACGACTGAATCTGAAAATCATAGAATTATTGCTAGACTTCCGCTTTCTTCGATTTGGACAACAAACTATGACCAATTATTAGAGAGGTCTCTTCAAACGGAGAACAAAGTTGTTGATATAAAATATCGAAATAATCAGCTTTTAACGACAAAACCCAAGAGAGATATTGTAGTCTTTAAAATGCATGGAGATGTGAATCATCCTGATGAAGCTATAATTACTAAAGAGCAATATGAACAATATCACTCAACACATGAACCTTTTATTAATGCATTAGCTGGTGAGTTAACAACTAAGACATTTTTATTTTTAGGTTTTAGTTTTACAGACCCAAACCTTGATTATGTGTTAAGTAGACTGAATTATAGATTTAACAAACAAAAAAGACAACATTATTGCTTTGTTAAAAAGTATAAATTAGGCGACTCTCAAAATCCTAATCAAGCAACATTAGATTACAATAATAGAAGGCAGGCACTGACAATTAATGATTTAAAAAGGTATGGTATAAAATCATTACTTATAAATGAATACACAGAGATTACGGAGATTCTAAAGGAAATCGAATATAAGTACAAGAAAAAAACCATCTTCATCTCAGGTAGTGCAGAATCTTACAGTCCATTTGATAAAAATGATGCAGTTGGTTTTATTCATAATCTAGCAAAAATCATAATTAAGAATGAATATCGAATTGTCAATGGGTTTGGTTGGGGTGTTGGTAGTTCTGTAATTAATGGTGCATTAGAAACAATTTATAGTAATCCTCTAAAGTTTTCTGAAAATCAATTAATACTTAAGCCTTTTCCTCAGTTTGCAAGTGGAGATAAACCACTTCAAGTATTATGGGAAGAGTATAGACAAAAAATGATTTCTAAATGTGGAATTTCAATTTTTGTTTTTGGTAACAAAAAAAATGAACACGATGATATTATTGAGGCAGGTGGCGTAATCCGAGAGTTTGAGATTTCAAAAGAGTTCGGCAACATCTGTATCCCAATTGGTATCACTTCACATGCCACGAATAGAATTTATCAGATTATTAAGGATAATCCAGAGCAATATTATGAGAGACCTGACTTCATTATGCCATTTATAGAGAAGTTGGCTGACTCAAACACAACACTTGAAATTGCTTTGAAAGAAATCGACAAGCTAATAAAACAACTTAAAAAATAAGACTATGGCAAAAAGACGAGTATTTTTCAGTTTTGAATATAACAAAGACAATTGGAGAGCAAGCCAAGTAAGAAACATGGGCAAAGTAGATGGTTCTTCAACTTTTAGTGATAATGACTGGGAAGAAGTAAAATCAAAAACTGATGCAAAAATTAAAGAATGGATTGATGCACAAATGGCAAAACGTTCGTGCTTAGTTGTACTAATTGGAGCTTCAACATCTGGTCGTAAATGGATTAACTATGAAATTAAAAAAGCTTACGAATTAGGTAAAGGTATTGTTGGTATTCATATTCATGGTTTAAAAGATAGCGACGGTAATCAAACATCAAAAGGGAGCAATCCATTTTATCAATTTTATATTGGAGACGAAAGCAAACGTCTTTCAAATTATGTGACTTGTTTTGACAGTAGTTATAAGTCAAGCACATATGTCTATGATGATATCAAGGATAATTTTGAGCAATTAATTGAGGATGCTATTGATGCAGCAGGAACATATTAACTTATACTGAAATCGGAGGTGGAAATTACGACCGCCTAATCGAGTAGATGGGTGACAGCCAAGTGACTGCCACTACACCTCTCCCCCCACCCAGTGTACGCGAGCTTCGCTCCTTCCCTTCGTTATTACTTGGGAACATACTGGGCGGTTCGCTGAATCACAGTTCTTAGGGGCGTAAGCTACCCGGTGCGGGCATTATGAACTAAAGAACAATCTAAGTATATGAGAACTGATTTAAAAGAAAAAAACTGGATTCCATTAATTGGCTTAATTCCTTCAATTGAGAAAAGTGAGAATTTCGGGAAATATAGTAAACCTACCAAAGTTGACGACAATGTTTTTATATACAATGGACACACTTATTCAAGAATTGTAAATGAGTTTTTTCACCTTGTATATAGTTGTGGACTTATTTATGATTTTGACTGGATGAATTGGGATTTAGGGAAATCAATTCTAGAGAATAAATCCAATACCACATTCAAAAATTATGACCTTGACACTTTAAATAAACTTATCATTACCATTGTGCGTAATGACAAATTTTGTGATGGATATTTAATCAGTAAATTCTCAGATGGGACGATTTTAAATATCTTAAAGTCAGCCGAATCATTAATTAAAACCAACCATCAAGAAAATAGTAATATGAAAATTATTGACTTTAAAAATTTCATTCGAGAAATTCCCTTTAGAAACCAATCATTTGACATAAAGAAATCAAATTGGGAATGTGAAAATCAAATCGAATTAATAGAGCGAATTTTTGACGGTAAAAACGTAATTACTTTAAACAGATTTGACTTGATAAATTCAAATTGGAATATTGAAGAATTTATTATTAAAACACTAATGTGGGGATACCCCACAAAGGGCAGAGGAAAAAACATTGACAATTTACTATTAAACAATAATTTTAAAACTTTAACAAAACAATTAGAATCTTACAGAGAATCTGAAATAACAATCGAAACTTTAAAACAAGATTTAAAGATTCCTGGACTTGGACTTTCAACATTAACAAAGTTTGCTCATTTTTTAAACACAAGAATTGACGGGTTTAAAACGGTTATTTTAGATAAAAAAATTATCGAGGCTATTAATACAGGCAGATTCAAAGAATTAAACTCATTAAATGGAATTAGATATGATAATGCCATAGGAAAATATGTTGATTACATAAAACTAATAGACAAAATATCAATAGAAATAAACTCTGAGCCTGACCAGATTGAAATGTTTCTGTACACTTTTGGCAGAAATTTATCAGAATTGAAAGGTGAAGAAGGAGACTACAGTGAACTATAAAAAGTTGTTTAATGAAGAAAAATAACGACCCGCTAATCGAATAGCACGCCCCACTAGCAAATACTAGCAGGGAGAGGCTTTTACACCACCCAGCTTACGCGAGCTTCGCTCCTTCCCTTCGTTATTACTCGGGAACATACTGGGCAGTTCGCTAAATCATAGGAAACAAACCCGTATTGGCTTTAATCTGATTGTAGAGTTCCAGCAAAGGAATATAATCCCGTAATTTCATCTCATTAATATTAAAAGCTTTTAAAGGGATTCGATGTAACTCGCGAATGGAATTAACTGCATGCAAATTATTTTGTCGTGCTCGTTTCAGGCTATTGCTACCAAGAACCTGCTTGCCACTTGCTAACGGTTCGGAGAGTTACCCCCGCCCGTAAGGGACTTACACCCTCAGGAATATTTTCATGCTCACTTATGTTTAATAACCATGGAAAATTTGTATTTTTCGAATTTATTCAGAGCTTTAAAATAAGTGGGCACATGCTCATGCTGGGCACACACAAAGTATATAAAAAATTGCTATTTTTAGCTTAACCAATGTGAGTTGCTTTGTTTGCTTGCATCCGATTTTCCTTCGGAAAATCCTCGCACTCAAACACGCAACTTTCCATATACATATCCGTTGTTGCGACACGAAGTCGTATTATATAATTGTTTTACTGCCAGTTACGACTACCTGATAAAACCTGCTGTTCCTTCAGCAGTATCCTACCAGGGCACCGGAAGTATGGTGAAGCCATTTTCGGGTGAAGCCTCTGGAAAAGGGTACTAAACATTGGCTCGTGCAGCCAAAAATGGGGCCGAAAACCGTGAGGAATTGGGTCTTTGGAATCTCAATCTAATAGAAAATCCCATGCTCATTGCACACATTTGCAATTACTCACAGAGTGTTTACTTTAGGTGTTCGTGAATGCTTCATATTTCGCACAAGCCTACCCATGACCAAAATTATTGCGATAAGTGAGAACAAAATCGAACTTGTTCGAGATTTGACGAGCGGAGCAATAATCAGCAAGGCTAATTTGCAAAAGAGTGCAACTCAACCTGTTCAACGCTACAAATCATAATTTAACTCTGTATATGGGTTGAAATAAATAAGTACAAAAGAATTCTTTCTGGTCGCTATCGTTTTTTAAACTGCTCTCTATTTTTGACAATAGTTGACACATGTGGCTTAATCCATGCAGCTAAATCAACTAATTTTTTCAGAAATATTTCGCCCTGTTCTGTCAAACTATACTCCACCCGAATAGGCACTTCGGGATAAACTTTACGATTTACATGACCATCTCGCTCTAATGTGCGTAATGATTTAGTCAACATTTTAGGAGATATGCCCACAACACTTCTTCTTACATCGGCAAAACGAAGCACTTTGTGTTTCCCGAGTACCAGAATAATCATCATCGTCCATTTGTCTAACATTTCTGCCAAAACATCTTTTACAGGGCAAACTTCTGGGGGATGTTCAACATCCAGGTCATTCAAAATTTCTTGTAATCTTTTATCATTCATAATATTCCTTTTTACACTGGTTCAGATTTGCAATACATATTTCATGTAATTAACTCGCTGAATCAGTGAGGTAACTATTGTATACTTGCACTACAAATGTAACCGAAAGTTCTGAATTGGCAATTATTTTACAAGCACAAAATATTTCTCAAAAAAACTTCATTTTTTTTTCGTTCCGAACGCTCCATTATACACAATACTTACCGTTTGGATACCTATTCACTTCTCGGTAACGTATTGCAGGATGGTGGTAACCATTGTATACTTGCATCAGGAAAGAGATTTAGTTCACGCAAAATAATAAACAAGGATATCATGAATACAAGTAAAAAAATAGAATTAGAGCCAAAAACAGTTGAAACAGCAAGTGCTTTATCAAGTGAACTTTTAAAAACATCAAAAAAGAGAGCCGGAATGATTGCGAATATGTATGCTACAATGGCTAATAACGATGCCTTATTAGATGCATATATTTATTCGTATGAATCTTTCAGAAAAAATGCAGGTTTTACACCTCAAGAGCAAGAAGTAATATTTCTCTCAATGAATTACGAGAATAATTGTGAATACTGCATGGCTGCACATAGCATAATTGCCGACCGTATATCAAAGGTTCCCAAAGAAATAACTGATGCCATTAGGGACAATACCGAAATTCGTGACAGCAAGCTAAAAGCCTTAAGTGAGTTTTCAAAAATCATAATTGAGAAGAGAGGGTTTCCTGCACAAGAAGATATTAATCGTTTTCTAAATGCAGGTTACACCAAGAATCACATTTTAGGAATTATCTCGGCAGCAGCAGTGAAAACCATGAGCAATTACACCAATCACATATTTGATATTCCTGTAGATAAAGCCTTTGAAAACAGATTTTGGACAAAAGGATAACTCAATTAAAAGTCGAAATACTTAAATAAAACAATCATGAAAAAAACATTTTTATTAATAATAGCAACAACTATAAGTATTACTACTATGGCACAATTATCAACAAAAGAAGCAAGCAAGCAAATCGTAACACGTTTTTTTGCAGAGGTTTGGAATACTCCTTTCCGTCTGGAAACTATTGACGAATTGGTTATTGAAGATGGCTTTAAGATTACCACTGATGGCAAAGACTCAGAAGGACGTGAGAATTTTAAAAAATGGATTCAGGGACTTCAGTATGTCGTTAGTGACCTTAAAGTAGAAGTTAAAGAGATGATGGTAACCGATGATGGAACGCGTGTTATTTCACGAATAGTTACAACCGGAAAAAATCAGGGTATGTTCGGAACAAAGGCTGACAATGCTCCAATAGAATTACATCTTATTTCAATTTTGGCAATTGAAAACGGGAAAATCATCCAACATTGGGTTGAGCGTAGTTCTTATGAACTTCATGAGCGATTAACTTCTAAAAAAGAAGCAAAATTTTAAATGGAAGGTAAAATTAAAATAGACATCGTTTCTGATGTGGTCTGTCCTTGGTGCCTGATTGGCTATAAACACCTTGAACAAGCCATATCTGAAATGGGTGTGCAAGATAAGGTTGAGATTGAATGGCAACCATTTGAACTTAATCCGGAAATGCCGGCTGAAGGTGAAGATGCACAAGCATACAGAACCCGCAAATATGGTGCAACTGCAGAAGATAGTACACGCGCATTCGCTAATATGACCAGGCTTGGAGAAGAAGTCGGTTTTAAGTTCGACTATTTCGATGAAATGAAAATGGTTAACACCTTCGATGCACATGTTTTACTTGATTATGCAAAAGAAAAAGGACTACAAACCGAATTGAATCTTCGTTTAGTTGCAGCATTTTATAGCGAACGCAAAGATATTTCGGATAGGAAAGTGCTTAGCAAAGAGTTAGATACCGTAGGTTTAAATGTTGATGAAGCCATGGCAAGATTAGACAATGAAAAAGTAAGGGAGCAAGTGGTAGCGGATGAAACTCGTTGGAAAAATATGGGAATTACAGGTGTGCCAACCATGATTTTTAACAAGGTCGGTTCTTTGAGGGGTGCACAACCTGTAAACACATACAAACAAGTATTGGCTGAAATACTTGAGCTAAAACCAACTTCGGATTTTACACTTATTCAAAATTAAAAACGAAGCTATGAAGAACGGTAAGGAGTTAGTAGACATAGGTTTAAGAAGCCAATATGCAGCATTCAAGATAATGACCTATTTTGTAAGAACCAATTGGGGCATAAAGCTGATGAATTTTGCTAATAGCAAAAGCAACGGAAAAGAGGTAGAGGGCCTACATAACGAGGAAAGATATATTCCAAGTAAAAGTGGAGGCCCGGATATCAGGGTGCGCATTTATAAACCTTTAAAAACTACAGGCAAATTGCCTTTTATGCTTTATAACCATGGCGGAGGTTATGTACTGGGTAACCCGGAAATGTTTAACAATACTATAAAGCAATTTATTGAAACACGGCCATGTGTGGTTATTGCTCCCGACTATAGAAAAGCACTTGATGCACCCTACCCGGCAGCATTTAACGATTGTTACGATACCATGTTGTGGGCAAAAGAAAATGCTGATGTATTGGGTATTTACGATGATAAATTTATGATTGCAGGTCATAGTGCCGGCGGTGGGTTAACTGCAGCACTAACCTTAAAAGCTCGTGATACCGGAGATGTAGACCTTGCTTTTCATATGCCCATCTATCCAATGATGGATGACCGACAAAATACACAGTCGGCCAAAGAAATGACTTGGGTTCCTGCATGGAACACACATACAAATAAGAAGGGATGGGATTCCTACTTAAAAGATATCAAAAAGAATAATGAAGAGGTTCCGGTATACGCTTCCGCAGCAAGAAATAAAAATTACACAAACTATCCTCCAACTATCACTTTTGTAGGCGATTTAGAACCATTTAAAGATGAGACCATTGCTTATGTAGAAGCATTAAAAGTAGCAGGCGTAGATGTAAAGTTCAAATTATACGAAGGAGCTTATCATGGTTTTGAAGTGTTTGTGCCCGAAGCACAGATTTCAAAAGACGCTATCAAGTTTACCTATGATTCCTATGCAGAATTTTACGATAAATATGTAAAAAAAGATTAGATAATTGAATTAAACGAAGGTTTATATCATATAGGAAAGGGAGCAGTTATACGGTATGTTGGACGAAAAAGATAGTTAAAAGGCCACCCTATTTTTAAGCATATTGGCACGCTCCCACACCCCCCCGCTCCAACCAAAGTCTTACCAAAAAGCTTAAAAAGCCAGCCCAGTTTGCACCCGCACAAAAACAAAATAAATTCATGTTTCAAAGTTAATTTGGTGCATGTTTAAAGAATGATTATTTTAAGCTACAGAGGGCTGACATACAGCTTTATTCGAAAATCGCCACTCGGAGAACATATGGATGATTATTCATTTTTTTCATACGATGTTCACGAAGCGCTTCATTTGTCGGAAGATGAAAAACAGACCATGGCAGACTTGCGTGATAAAATAATAAAAGAACATAGTCTCAATATTGATAAGCATAGCCAGAAACTAATTATTGGTAGCATTGAACAAATGCTGGATTACTGCACCCGTTTTTACGACCGTCAGTTTTATACGCGCGAAAACCTGAATAAAAATTTGATAAGTAAATTTGAGCTTCTCCTGAAAAAATATTATGGCACCGGTATGGCTCTAAAACAAGGAGTGCCAACGGTAAAGTATTGTGGCGACCAATTAAACATGTCAGGCAATTATCTCAGCGATTTGCTTAAAAAGGAAACAGGTAAAAATGCGCAAGACCACATTCACTACTTTGTTATGGAACAAGCAAAAAACAAGCTCCTTAACTCAAGCGATACAGTTTCTGAAATTGCTTACGATTTAGGGTTTGAATACTCGCAATATTTTTCGCGTTTGTTTAAAAAGAAAGTGGGGGTAAGTCCTAAAGAGTTTCAGAGTATGAATTAAACAAAATATCCAAAGAATATGAAACGGGCATCTCAAGAGCGAGATGCCCGTTTTATTTTTTACCTATTTTCTTAAAAAGTATTCGTCATTCCTTAAAAAGTATACAAGCGAAAGTGTTCGTTTATAGAAATTTGCACCGTAAACAATTTCAAAAACGACGAATACAATGAATAGGAAAACAGTATTAATAACAGGATGCAGCACAGGTTTTGGAAAACTAACAGCAAAACTATTTCATAAAAACGGGTGGAATGTAATTGCTACAATGCGTTCGCCTCAAAAGGAAACAGAACTAACTGAGTTGGATAATGTACTAGTGACGAGACTTGATGTAACAGACAAACATAGCGTTAGCAATTGTGTTGCCACGGGATTGAATGAATTTGGCAGGATTGATGTGCTGGTTAACAATGCTGGTATTTCTGGTATGGGTGTGTTCGAACAGTGGGACGAGCCAAAAATTGAAGCAACATTTAATACCAATGTGTTTGGTATGATTCGCGTTATCAAGGAAGTTCTTCCGGTTATGCGCAGGCAAAAGGAAGGTGTAATTATTAATATTTCGTCAATGGCAGGACTGTTTGGCTCACCGTTCTCATCGGTTTATACAGCCAGTAAATTTGCTGTGGAAGGTTTAACCGAGTCATTGGCTTTAGAATATGCGCCATTCAATATAAAAGCAAAGGTTATAGCACCAGGAGCCTACGAAACCAACCTGTTTACATCGATAGATTACGGAACCCTTGAAAATGGCGATGATGAAATACGGGAATATAGTAGGAAGTTAAGCCAGAAAATGAATGCCACGCTGGAAGAAATGCGTAAGCAGGGAAATCAGGAATCAAATCCACAGGAAGTGGCGGATAAGATTTTTGAATGCGCCACAGAAGAAACGCCAATTCATAATGTGTCGGGTAGCGATGCTGAAGCCATGCTGCAGATGAAGAAAGCGATGAATGAAGCGGCATTGATGAAAACAATTTCGGATATGTTTATTCCAAACCTATAAAAAGAAGCTATTATGAAACTGATTAGTGACAGAACAAAAATAATGTTCAACTTATTTATTCCTCAACGCAAAAAGCCCAATCCCAAACACGCTATTCCTGCTGAAGACAAAAACCTGACAGGAAAAACCATTGTTTTTACAGGAGGAACAGACGGACTGGGACGCAAGGCTGTTGACATGTTTTACGAAATGGGTGCGCATGTGCTTATTCTTGGTCGGCAACAAACTCGTGGAGATGAAATATTGAATGAATTAAAAAGCACATCGGGAAAAGGGAGCGCCAGTTTTCTGGTATGCGATCTGGCAAGCATGGATAGCGTAAAACAATGCGCCAACAAAATTTTAAACAAGTACGAAAAAATTGATATTTTGGTGAATTGCGCTGGTGTAAATATGCCTGAGAAAGTAATAACCAAAGACGGTTTTGAAATGAATTGGGCAGTCGATTATCTTGCGCCATATCTTTTAACTACTCTTTTGCTCGATAAATTAAAAAAATCCGCCCAGGCACGTATTGTAAACCTGGTAACCAACATTGCATTTATTGATAGCATTGATTTTGATGCCCTTGAAACCCAACCTGATTTTGCAACTGCCGAACCTTATGTGGAGTCGAAACTTTCGTTAAGCATTTTTTCTATTGAAATGGCAGAGAAGCTTAAGGATGCAGGTGTAAGCATAAATTATCTTCATCCAGGAAATATAAAGTCGAATCTTTTGCGACACTTGAAAGGCTTTGCAAAAGTTATGGGATATTGGATGCAAGCTATGACATCTCCAACAGAAGTAGGCGCCGACAGGGTTGTTCGACTGGCAATATCCTCAGAATTTAATGGGGTTACAGGAGCTTATCTTGCCGAGGACATCATTAAACCACCTCATAAAGAAGCACAAGTTGTTTCAAAAAGAAAACACATTGAGAAGATTACTCAAAAAGCGTTGGACAAGTGGCTATAATAATCTAATGATTCCGGAAAAAGTATTCATCCTTCCTTAAAATATATACATATAAACAACTCATATTCAAGAGATTTGTAGTGTAATTAAAGTATTAAAAGATGGCAAAGTCAAAAGTAACATTCGAATTCACTCACTTTTATCCAGGTTTTGAACCTCAAAAGTTTTGGGATTTTCATGTAGACCACGAGTGGTATACAAAGTCTGATATAATGATTGGCGAAATTTCATTGTTGAAAGAAGGTCAAGGTCATCCTTCTGGTTTGGGAGCGCTGCGCAAACTAACCATCGGAAACATAAAGCTTGAGGAAGATATTGTTGGCTTTGATGCGCCTCATTATTTTAGTTATGCTGCCCGTCCGGGTGGAATGCCGGTAAAGAACTATGTTGGAGAGTTTTTTTTTACATCAAAAAACAATGGATTAGAACTAAGATATAAAGGAAGTTTCGACCCAAAACCCTTTGGAACAAATTGGCTCTTTAAATACATCTTTAATTCACGTATGCGAAAAATGGTTCCTATTTGGGAAAAGGGTTATAGAGCGTATCATAATATAAAGTAAAAATATCAAGCAATGAAAGATTTAAAATTAGAAGAAAACAAAGCTGTAGTAAAAGCAGTATTTAAAGCCATTACAGATGGTAACTGGAGCTATGTAACAGAAACATTTGCCGATGATGCAAAAGTTTGGGTAGCTGGTGATATGCCCATATCAGGTAATCACACAAAAGACTTTGTAAGAGGTTTGGAAACAGGAAACCCGACAATGTTCCCTAATGGAATGTCTCTTACTCCAAAAGCTATGACTGCTGAAGGCGACCGTGTTGCTGTTGAAGCTGAAACATTTGGCAAACATGTTAGCGGCAAAACATATAACAACTTCTTCCACTTTATGTTGGTCATCCGCGACGGTAAAATACAAGAATGGAAAGAGTATATGGATACGAAACATGCCAGTTATACATTCTTTGGAGAATAAGAGTAATTAATTATCAGGTAGCTAAAAAATAGTAGGTGAGCTTTGTATATGCATGCTTTTACCTACTGTTTTGTAAAAAATAATTTACAATGAAAAAACTAGCTTTTATAATAATCAGTATCGTACTGTTGGTTTTAGCAATTGTGACCTGGGGTAGCAATGTAACAGTTGTTGATAATGGTATAATTATGACCAATAAAAGCAGCCATGTAGTTACATCTTATCAAGGTAACAAAAAAGTAACAGGCGATTCGTACCATCCCTACTTGATGCGTACGAATATTGATGATGCTATAAACAGGGCTTTAGAAAAAGCAGGGCCAGGATATGATATGCTCATAAATGCTACATTAAAAGTAAACTATTACTATATGATTGTTTACTTTTCAAATTATATAACAGTGGAAGGCACAGCTGTTAATTCTACTGAATTGAAAGCAGAAATGGGTGAGCAAGACTATTTTAAATGGCTTTCTAGTAAAAATATCCTCCAGCGAAACAATCTTAAGAAGAATGAATAATATGTCAAAATCGTTGGTAATATACTACTCATTACAAGGCCATACTAAACGTGTAGGGGAAATGATTGCTAGTAAAACAGGTGCTGATATTTTCAGGATTGAATTGGAAGAAGATTACAATTTGGGAACTGTATTGGATGTTAGCAAACAACATATTAAGAACCAACACAAGCCTGCTTTAAAACCATCCAACTTAAACATTGATGACTACGACCATATAATAATAGGAACGCCAGTTTGGTGGTATACTTATGTAGCGCCTATTCGTTCCTTTCTGCAACACCATAGTTTAAAAGGAAAAACAGTACGTTTCTTTAGTACACATGCCGGAGCGAATGGAAGCACATTTACTGATCTTGAAACATTTGCTACTGGTGCTAAAATTCTTAAACCAAGAGGATTTTACACATATGAAAATTTTAGTTGGGACACCATTGAAAACGAGGTGAACAATTGGCTTGATGTATAACTAATCGGGAAAATGTATTCATCTTTTACTAAAATGTATACACATTAAGGATCAATATTATAGTACTTTGTGGTATAAATAAATTCTACCAAAATGAATATAAAAAACACCATGGTAATAGCTTTTTTAATTATAGCCTTAATAGTATTAGGTGTAGCAATATTTATGCGCACTCCTCGGTTTGGGAAACACCCTTCTGGTGCACGTCTTGCGCTTATAGAGCAATCTCCTAACTATAATAACGGTCAGTTTGAAAACTTAAACCCCACACCAATGCTTACCGAGGGGGTGAGTTATTGGACTGTTTTAAAAGAGTTTCTATTTTCGGGCACTCCTAAAGAACCACAAGATATTCCAACAAAGAAAACGAATTTAAAATCACTAAATCCTTCCGAAAATGTAATCGTATGGATGGGACATTCATCTTATTTTATGCAGTTGGATGGTAAAAAAATATTAGTTGATCCTGTATTGAGTGGCAATGCATCGCCGGTTTCGTTTACCACAAAAGCCTACAAAGGCAGCGATGTGTATACAACGGATGATATCTCTGAGGTTGATTATCTTTTTATAACTCACGACCATTGGGATCATTTGGATTATAAGACTATTCTTGAATTAAAACCTAAAATTAAAACGGTTATTTGTGGACTTGGCGTAGGTGCACACTTCGAACATTGGGGTTTTGAGTCTTCTATTATTAAGGAAGGTGATTGGTATGAATCGATTCCTCTAGCCGAAGGTTTTGTGGCACATATTACGCCAACCCGTCATTTTTCAGGACGAGGTTTTAAACGCAACCAAACATTGTGGGCTTCATTTGCATTCTTTACGCCATCATCTAAAATATTTATTGGTGGCGACAGTGGTTATGACGAGCATTTTGCAGGTATTGGAGAAAAGTATGGACCATTTGATTTGGCAATTCTTGAAAACGGGCAGTATGACAGTAAATGGAAATACATACACATGATTCCCAACGAACCAATACTGGCAAGTACAAACTTAAAAGCAAAAGCTCTACTACCGGTTCATTCTGGAAAATTTACCTTAGCTAATCACGATTGGGACGAACCTCTAACGAAAATAAGTTCAGGTTCTCCAAACCCAAACTTACGTATTATCACACCTATGATAGGCGAGCAAGTAAACTTAAATGACACAACACAGCTGTATACACAATGGTGGAAAGATGTAAAATAAGTCTTAATTTTATTAACGAACGGATCAATAGCAAATTATGAAAGATATAATCAACATTAATAAAATTTCGGAAGTACATAAGGTATTAGATCTTCAAAGTCCGACACACCCACTCATTTCTGTTTTTTCAACAAAAGACAATCCTAATTTCATAGTTCACAAAGGTAAATACAGAATAAACCTGTATATGATTAGTTTAAAAACTGCGAGTAATTGCGAAATGGTATACGGACGTAATTCGTATGATTTCCAAGAAGGGTCAATGCTCTATACCTCGCCGGGGCAAGTTATTTCATTCGAAGCAGATCAGGAAAACACGGTACTGACCGATGAAGGTTGGACTATCGTTTTTCATTCGGACTTAATAAGAAATGCTACGCTGGCTAATACAATTTCAGAATATTCATTTTTCGATTATGAGGTGAATGAAGCCTTACATGTATCTGAAAAGGAAAAGCAAATTCTGCTTGATATTGTGAATAATATAAAAAGGGAAATTAGCGACAATATTGACAAACACTCCCAAGAAATAATCAATATCAATCTAGAAAGCTTATTAAAATACAGTAACCGCTATTACGACCGACAATTTTACACCCGAACCAACCTCAATAAGGGTTACCTGATTCGATTTGAAAAGTACCTGAAAGAATATTTTACTTCGGAACAACTATTAAACAGTGGTTTACCAACAGTTCAGCAATGTGGCGAAGCGCTTAATATGTCGGGTTATTATTTGAGCGACTTGTTAAAAGTTGAAACTGGAAAAAGCACCAAAGAACACATTACTTTATATATGATTGAGCAGGCTAAAACAAAACTTTTGGGAACAAACTCTTCTGTTAGTGAAATTGCTTTTGATTTCGGTTTTGAATACCCACAGCACTTTAGTAAACTTTTTAAATCGAAAACAGGATACAGCCCAACGGAATACAGAACTTTAAACTAGAAACGAAATGAAAGCTATAATAACAGGTTCAACAGGAATGTTAGGCAAAGGGATATTACTAGAATGTATTGACGACCCTGCAGTAGAACAGGTGTTACTTATAAATCGAAAACATTTGAATATATCACACCCAAAGGTTAAAGAGGTTATTCATAAAGATTTCAGAGACTTTACCTCAATAAAAGAGCAACTTGAAGGTTACGATGCATGTTTTCATTGTATGGGAGTGTCAAGTGCCGGGATGAGCGAAGAAAAATTTACTGAGATTACATACACCATGTCAAAGGCTTTAGCGACAATTTTATATAATATAAATCCCAACATGGTTTTTAATTATGTGTCGGGTTCAGGAACTGATAGTGCAGAGAAAAGCAGCACAATGTGGGCACGTGTAAAAGGCAAAACAGAAAATATGATTTTAGATATTGGTTTTAAAGATGCTTATATGTTTCGTCCTGGTGCAATTTTACCTGAACGCGGTACAAAATCGAATACAAAACTATACAATATGCTATATGTAATTACCCGTCCATTTTTCGCATTAATGAAGCGAATGAATTCGGTTACTACTACAGTTAAAATTGGTAGAGCTATGATTAATTTATACAATCATCCTCAAAGCTTGAAGCATTTAGAGGGGGAAGATATTAACAAGGTTGCGAGTGTTAAGTGAAAAAGTCCATCACACACACAGCCAAGCACATTTGCAATTTGCACAAGCCAACGCGCGATCAAAAATTACAAAAGAGTTAGTCTGTCTGCCACCGCTTTTAAGGGGCGTTAGTGCAGAATTGAAACCCCACCCGCAAACAGCATCCCGACAATTTTCGGGACAAACCCCGCAAACCAATCCGCAAACCAATTTTTGCATTTAGTGAAAGTAGAGTCAAACTGGTTTGAGCTATACCGAACGGAGCAAAGATCAGCGTAGCTAAAACTTGCAAAAGAGCTATTTCTTTTCTAACACACCTCTTGCAATAAATGATATTTCCTTTATTACCACATTTAATATTAGCAACTAACGAAAATGTATACATCATCTACCAAAATGTTTAAGTGATATGCCGCTTGTGTGCCCTTACTTTGTATCATGATAATTTTCATTAAAAATTAAAGCAATAAAATCATGAAATACAAAAGTTTAGGAAACACAGGATTATACGTTTCGGAGTTAACTCTCGGAACCATGACTTTCGACAAAGAAGGTGGAACTAACACCGGAGTGATTGGAACAACCGGACAGGAACTGGCCACAAAAATGGTTAACCTGGCAATGGATGCGGGTATTAACATTTTTGATACCGCCAATGTATATAGTTCGGGCCAATCGGAAATTATGCTCGGAAAAGCCTTAGGTGATAAAAGGAAAGATGTGCTTATTGCAACTAAGCTATATAATACAATAACTACCGGACCCAATGACCTTGGTACAAGCCGCCTGGCGATTATGCGGGAAGTGGAAGCCAGTTTAAAACGTTTGGGAACCGATTACATCGACCTATATCAGGTTCATCAATTCGATGCAACAACACCTCTTGAAGAAACAATGAAAGCACTTGATGACCTGGTTCGTCAGGGAAAGGTGAGATATATCGGTCTTTCAAATTTCAGTGCATGGCAAATTGCCAAAGCTGATGGATTAGCGAAATTATTGGGCACTGAAAAATTCTGTTCTGTTCAGGCTTATTACTCATTAGTGGGACGTGAATTGGAGAGGGAAATTATACCTGCTTCAATGGATTTAGGATTGGGAACTTTGATATGGAGCCCCTTAGCAGGAGGTTTTTTAAGTGGGAAGATTACGCGTACAAGTGAAGCTTCAGGGCGAAGAGTAAATTTTGATTTTCCACCGGTTGAAAAGGAACAAGGTTTTAATATTGTCGATAAACTAATGGAAATTGCAGAAAGTAAAAATGCTTCTGTTGCACAAATTGCATTGGCCTGGTTACTTCACAAACAAGGTGTTACCAGCGTAATAGTTGGAGCACGAAAGGAAGAGCAGCTCATTGATAACCTGGGAGCAGCCGATATTGTATTAAACCATGATGAAATGAAGCTATTGGATGATGCGAGTGTTTTAAAACCTGAATATCCACAATACACGCAAACATTACAACGTGGAGAAACCATTTTTGGCCAGGTCGAAAACCTCAAATAGTACCCATATAATATAAATCAACATCTTTGGGTTGCTGTTGTTAAAGAAAGATAGCATTGGCAGCCAAAGATGTTTTGATAGTTTTACATTAACTATGTACCGATGAAACATATAAACTTTAAAAGTATTACGGAATTTAATCAGGCTCATCATTTACCGAAGCCTGAAAATCCGCTTTTTAGTATAGGATGTAAAACCTTAAACGCCGATGAAATTAAGAACTGTGGTGCGGTGTCTTCGGAAGAAGTTAGTTACAGCAACCAGTTTTATCTCATCAGCCTTAAAAACATCTTATCGGGTGAAATTCTTTACGGACGTACAAAATACGATTGCGATACCGGAACCTTATTGTTTTCTGCACCTAATCAAACATATGCTTTTAAAGATGTAGTCATAAGTTCAGAATCCTGGATTATTGCTATTCACGAAGATTTTATTCGAGGACTGGATATTCGCAAATTGATTAAAAATTACAATTTCTTCAACTACAATGTAAATGAAGCCTTGCATCTGTCTCCGAAAGAAGAAAAAATCATCAAGCTTATTTTAAAAGGTATTGATGCCGAATATAATAACAACCAGGACGAGTTTAGTAAGGAAATTATCATATCACACCTGGAAACACTTTTAAAATATTCCGACCGATTTTACAAACGTCAGTTCCTCAACCGAAAAGAAATCAATAAGAATTTGATGACCAGATTCAGGGAAATTTTAGACGCTTATTTTGAAAGTGGGCAGCAAATGGAAAATGGAATCCCAACAGTCGATTGGTTAGCCAATCAATTAGGCGTGAGCCACCGATATATGAGCGATACCATAAAAGCCGAAACTGGAAAAACGGCAGTTGACCAAATCAATTTATATTTGGTTGAAGAAGCTAAAGACTTATTGCTGGCTCCGAATGCTTCTATTTCTGAAACAGCTTATAAATTGGGATTTGAATATCCACAATACTTTTCACGCCTATTCAAGAAAAAAACAGGGATTAGCCCTAAAGCGTATATTGAAAATGGAGGCGTGAATTAATTCACTATTTCTAATGATGTATCAACGCATAGTATCTCTATCTCCTATTTCAAATTAAAACAAAAGTTTTAAAAAAAACAATTCTATATTTTTTAGGAACAGGTAGTTCATTGAATTGTAGCTAAGCAACAATATCATCACCCCGATTTTAAACTCAACGAATTAGCAATTAATAAATAAAAACACTTTGAAATGAAATTTCTATCTTATATAATATTATCAGTCATGCTGGCAATTCTTGTATTATCGGTTGTCTATGTATCAAAGAAAACCATTTTAGTATTTGGAATTGAAAATACGCAACTTGTATATCTTGGGTTTAGCATGCTTACTATACTTTTTCTCTTTGGCTTTGGTGCTTTTATGAATGCTACCGGAGAATTAGGGCATACAATCTATAGAATTACAGCACTCACAATAGGTGTTTATCTTTTTCTGGTATTCTCATTTTTAATTGCTGACGGTATTAATATATTCGTAAAACTAAGCCCTTCTATCTATGGTTTTATTGGATTAGGATTGGCCGCTCTTCTTTCTGTTTTGGGCTATTGGAATGCATCACATATTAGAGTTACTCCTGTTAATATTCCAATGCAGGGATTAAACCAAGAAGTTAAAGCGGTGCACCTTACCGATATTCATATTGGGCATTTCAGAACCAATGGTTTTTTGCAAAATCTTATCAATAAGACCAACGCTCAAAATCCAGATGTTATATTTCTAACAGGCGATTATTTGGATAGTAAATACGCTTTAAATAAAAAATACTTTGAGCCACTAAAACAACTTAAAGCTCCTGTGTATTTTGTTGATGGTAATCACGACCATGCTACGAATAACGATAGCATTGTAGCCTTAATGCGAAGTGTTGGCGTTAAGGTTTTGGAAAATGAAGTTACTTACTTAAATGGCTTGCAAATAGTTGGACTAAACCACATGCTTGCCGACCGAAATTCGCTTGATATGCATGCTTCAGGGCACAAGCCAACTATTGAAGAAACCTTACCTAAATTAAATATTGACAAAGAAAAGGCTAGCGTGCTTCTGCATCATGCTCCCAATGGAATTAAACATGCAAATCAGCATGGTGTTGATTTGTATCTTGCCGGACACACCCATGCCGGGCAGATATTTCCGTTTAACTTTTTTGCTGATATGATGTTTGAATACAATCGTGGCTTACACAATTTTAATGGGACAAAAGTATATGTCTCAGAAGGCGTTGGTACATTTGGACCTCCTTTCAGAATAGGGACTAAAAGTGAGATTATATCGCTTACTTTATCTCCGAGTTAGCAACAAGGCTAAAAAAAAGAGACGTTTCTTCGTAAAAAGATAAGTACAAACTTGAAAGAAATTTATTTTGTTTTCCCCACGCACCGCTTAAAAAAAACGATAGTGCAAAATTGAACCTCCACCCACAACAGCACATTCCAGTTTTGATTTTAGAACATTGTTTTTAAGGTAAAACAAAACGGTAAAGAGCTGTTTTTCATTCCCACCATGAATAAAGATGTAAATTTGTGAAATGGATGCTTACAAAAGTTATTTGATAGAAGAAATCGGTATGACTAATGCAGATGCAGATTTATTCCTTTCGGGTTTTGAAACGGTACAATATAAAAAAGGAGATTATCTACAGCAAGAAGGTGACAAATGCAATGTTGTTCGAATTATTCTACAAGGATGTGCCAGAGGATTTGTGGTAGTGGATGGTAAAGAAGTTACAACTAACTTCTACTTTGAACATGACCATACCTACGATTATATTAACTATTTAAAACAACAAAAAGGAGATATTACAATTCAAGCCTTAGATGATATAGAGGCAATAGAATTATCAATGGAAGCGCTCGACTTTTTACAGTCTGAGGTAATTGGATTTCATAGAATGAGCCATCAAATGTTTAAAATGAATATTATAAAATCCGAATCTCAACGAATGGATTTTATAATTAAAACTCCAAAAGAAAGATACCTTGCCCTACTTAAAAATAATAAGCAAGTTATTTCAAGAGTTCCCCAACATCAAATCGCATCATTTATAGGTATTTCGGCAGAACACCTTAGTCGAATCCGCAAAGAAATACGTGATGCAGAATGAAACGAGCATGTTCCTGTTCAATGCCAGCTATAAATTACTTTTGCGAGTTCCATGAGTCACCATTGAAATTTTTAATTTAGACGAATGAATGAAGAACTTTCCATAGCAGAAGCTCAAAAACTGGTGCTATTATCTCAAAGAGTATTTCCTGTAAAGACAAAAGGAACATCTTTAGATAAGACATTGGCAACAATTGAACATCTTGGCTACATACAGATAGATACCATTTCTGCCGTTCAACGTGCCCATCATCATACCCTATGGAGCAGAAACCCACAATATCAGCTTTCTCATATTGATGCATTGGTTGAACAGAAAAAAGTGTTCGAATATTGGTCGCACGCAGCAGCCTACTTACCTATAAAAGATTATCGATACTCACTTACTCGCAAACAAGCCATATACAAAGGCGATGAAAAGCATTGGTACGAAAAGGACAAAAAACTAATGAATGCCATCTTAAAACGCATTGATAATGAAGGTGCATTAATGGCTAAAGATTTTGCACATGATGAACAAGTTGCAGAATTGGGAAGTAAACCTGCAAAACGTGCTTTGGAAAACCTGTATATGCAAGGAGAGCTTATGATTTCATCTCGTAAGAATTTTCATAAAGTATATGACCTCACAGAACGAGTTCTACCCGACTCTATTGATAAAAGTACCCCTACAAAAAAGGAATACATTCGTTTTCTGATAACCAACTACCTGAAGGCTAACGGTATTGGACAAGACGTTGAAATAGCGTATTTATTAAAGAACACGAAAAAGTTCGTTACTGCGGAACTGAAAGAAATGCAGTCAAATAAAGAGTTGATTCAAGTTAGTGTTAACGGGCAATTTTATTACGCGCATCCCGAATCCATACAATTGTTAGACAAACGACTTAACCGAACCCAATTAAAAATACTTTCTCCTTTTGATAACCTACTCATTCAGCGTAAGCGGATGCAAAACCTGTTTAATTTTGATTATCAAATAGAATGCTATGTTCCTGAAGCCAAACGCAAATACGGCTATTTTGCACTACCTATCGTCTGGAATGGCAAGTTTGTTGCCAGAATGGATTGCAAAGCAGATAGGAAAACGGCAACACTACATGTTCTGTTTTTTGCCCTGGAAGATGGATTTAAAATTAATGATACTTTTAACCATTCTTTACTTAAGGAATTAATGTCGTTTATGGTCTTTAATAACTGTTCTACTATTCAAATTCATAAATCCACTCCCCATAATTTCAAATCGATTCTAACTCAACTTTTGGGTAAATAATCGGTAACTAAATTATTTCTTAGCAAATATCAACGTCACAGTTTTTCGTAGTCTGTAGTTTTGTGCATTATTAAAAAATCATAATGGACTAAACGATGAAAACATTAATTATTTATCACACAAAAACAGGTCATACATTAGAGGCAATTCGCCCTTTTGTAAACATTTTAAAAGAAGCTGGAACTGAGGCTCAAATTGTATTAGCCAAAGATTTTACTGCTTCAATGCTAACGAATTTTGATTCTTTTGTAATTGGCACACCATGCTGGGGAGGAAGTAGCGGTGTTACTGGTGTTGCAACACCTATTATTAGTGCTATAAAGAAATTACCAACAAATGCACTAGAAGGCAAATTGTGTGGCGGAATAGTAGTCCATGCAAGGTATGGAGGAAAAGCAACCATGGCGCATGTTGAAAGGCTATTGCGTAGCAAAGGGTGTACAAACTCCGTTTTAGGTCCTGTAGCTAAGGCTGGTACATTGGGTAGCGTTTTTAAGGGACGCTCTGTAACAAAGCAAGACGAAGAATTAATTAGAGCTTACGGTAAAAAATTCATCAATTGTAAATAGAAACATAGATATGGAAAATAAAAGTTTCAATTTAAAGCAATTCTTAATTGTCACATTAATTACAAGTATTTGGATTCACGTTGGTGAAACTGCAAGAGCCATGTTTGTGGCTTTCCCGCTAATGGAATCTTTTTTCGAAGGTAAGGTGCAACTGATTGGGATGGAGCAAATGCAAATCAGCCATGCACTTATATGGGGATTGTGGGATACCATTATTGCAGCCATTTTAGTATTTATTCTTTGGCTTTGTTCAATAGTTTTTGGAAACAACGGAAAATCGGTTCTTATTTCAGGAACTATAACATCCTTTGCAACTATCGGTATATTTTGGATTGCCAATGTAAACTCAGGACTTGGAGAATGGAGTGCTGCATTTAAAATTTTCCCTTTGGCTTGGATTGAATTATTAATTGGTGCCTGGATAGCTTCGAAACTTTATTCAAGAAATAATTAAGATGGCCGTATCAAACGACTTTTTACAATATGTGCTCGACCAATTGTCGGGATGGGGAAATGTGCACGTTAAGCGCATGTTTGGTGGTGCAGCTTTGTACCAGGAAGAGTTGGCTTTTGGAATGATTATGAACGATGAAGTTTACTTAAAAGTTGACAAAAGTAATCGTGTGAATTTCATTAAGGCGGGTTCGAAACAATTAAAACCATTTAAAAATAACAAAACGGTTCTTTCTTTTTATAATGTTCCGCCCAATGTTTTTGAGGATGCTGATGAGTTTACGGAGTGGGCAAAAGAATCTTATACGATTCAAAAAAATAGAATCATTTAAAATTTATACTTATGAAAAAACACAATTGCGAAGAGTGCAAATTAAGAGCAAAATACGACAAAGCCCCAAAATCATTTGTTGGGAAATTCTGGCGCTGGCATATTAACTTCTGTCCCGGTTGGAAGGGGTACATGAAATCATTGGATGACGAGAAAAAATCAGAGCTTGCTTTGAAGTACAACCTGCTAAAAGAAATGAATACAATGCACTAAAAAATATAAAAATGGACAAATTAAACATCCTTTGGACAAGCAACGATAAAGATACCTTCATGAATATGGTAGCCTTGTATTCAAAAAACTCACTTAAAAGTGGATGGAGGTAAGCTGTAAACATTATTATATGGGGTGGTTCAACACGCTTAACTGGTGAAGATGAAGAGGTGCAAAAAGGATTACAGAACCTGTTAAAAAAGGGAGTTACGATTGAGGCATGTAAAGCCTGTGCTGATAAAATGAAGCTTTCTCACCGTAATGCTTTCGTCTTTATCCCACTAGTCTTTTACTAAGGCAATATGAGGTTCCCCTTCTGATACCTGAGAGTAAGCATGTTACAATAAATCGCCATGTTCGGTTGGCATTTCTACAATTTCTTCTCTATTGATTAGGCTTTCTTTGTGAACTCTATATTCAATAAGGTCTTTGATGGAAATGATTTTAAGATCGAATTTAGACGCTATTTCCAGAAGTTGAGGAAGGCGAGCCTTGGTGCCATCTTCATTCATGATTTCGACCAAAACACTGGCTGGTGCCATTCCTGCTAAACGAGATAAATCGATACACCACTGATGTGCAATTGTATCGCGTTCTAAAACTCCACACAATACCATCGTTTTCATAAACTGTTTAATCTCTTTAAAAATTATATTTATTTTAGCTCGTAATAAACGGCACCTTTAATACGCTAAAGCAACTATTTTTGCTCTAAAAAGGCTGGCCTTTGAATTGCTTTGGGGCTTTAAAACAACTTATTGGGTGTACAAGTGTTGGTGGTAATTAAGATGTACTACCGAGCAAAAAAATACAAAACCGTTGAATAATAAGAATGGATATCTTAAAATATATAAAACAACAGTACAGCCATTTCAATCTTACTGAAGAAGAGCTTTCTGTATTAGGAGAGTACATAACATTTCACCATTATAAACGTAACGAGTTATTCTTAGAACAGAATAACCCAAGTGAAAAGGTGGGATTATTAATAAAAGGAACCGCTTATTCCTATCGGATAAATGATAACGCAGATGAAGTAATTCAGGATTTCTTTTATCCTGATGGTCAAGAGGGTCTTTTTGATTATGAAAGTTATTTCCAACAAGAGAATTCTACCATAAACATCAAATTTCAAGAAGATGCCATGGTAGCTTATTATAAATTAGAGGAGGCAAAAAAACTTTACAAAGCATATCCTCGTTTTCTTCAATTTGAAATTTTACTCACACAGCAAGAGTTTATAAAAGCGGTTCAACGAATTCAAATACTACAACTCAAATCGAATGAAGAAAAAATAAAACTACTTCAAAAACAAAAGCCTGAAATTTTTGAACTATTCCCATACGGACATATTGCCTCTTATTTAGGAATTCATAGAAATACTTTTAGACGCGTTTTTTCAAAACTATAACTGTCTTTGCACCAATTGGTGCACTACAAAAAACGAATAGCACTATAAGTTTGTATTCGAGTAATTTACTCAGGAAAATATAAATAATTAAAATAGTGTATTATGAAAAATGTAAAAGCAGAATTAAAAAAGGCAGATGCAGATTATGCTAAATATGGCTTAACTAAAGGTGAGAATTTTGACTGGGAAGACGGTCAACGTTTAGACCCTAACAACTTTCAAGCTGGAGAGTATGAGTGGTGGTATACCGATGGCCATTTAGCGAACGGCTATTTCTTTGTGGCATCTTATCATTTTGATTTTAATGCTAAGGGTGAGCCTCAATGTTTTTTACAGTTCAACTTAGCAAATGAACAAGGTATAATTCTAGATATTATGCAGCCAGTTAATTTTGACGATATCTCAGCTAAAAAAGAGTGTTGCGATGTTAATTTTAACGGCCACTACATCCGCTCATTAGATGGTTTAAATAAATTTGAAGTATTCGTTGATCCTGGCAAAATTGAAGGCAATTATGGTCTTCATTTAGAGTTCGAGAGACAAGTACCTACCTTTAAGCCAGGAACTTCATATTGGGAAGCCGATGGTAAATACCTCGCGTGGCTATGTGCTGCGCCAAGTGCTCGCGTAACAGGTACTATCACAATAAAAGGTAAAGTAGAAACGGTGGAAGGAAATGGCTATCACGATCACAACTGGGGTAATTGCCCTACCAGAGATGTGGTAGACTATTGGTTATGGAGCCGCGCTGAGGTTGAAGGCTATACGGTTGTTACTGGTTATATACGTGCTAGTGAGCAAACCGGTGGTACAGAACTTACCTACGCCTATGTGGCAAAAGGAGATGATATTTTAATCAATGCCGTTGATGACGGTATTGTTTGTCTGGAAGGTGTAGAACAACCGCAACCTGATACTGGCAAAAAAACAAGTAGTGACAGTATTTATATTGTAGAAGGTGAGCACGGTTCTAGCTACATTCGATTCCAGGGCCAAAAAGCAGTCGCATCATTCCCTTTCGGTGAAGATGAAAACTGGAGAACCTGGTATACACGTTATGTTTCAAAAACTGTTTTAGACCTCAATATTAATGGCGAAGTTATTAAAGCTGCCGGTCCTTCAACCTTAGAAGTGATGGACTTTTTGGGTGAAAAAAAGTAATAAAATAAATTACAACCAATAATATGCATAGCGGTTTAGGAATTTTTCCTAAACCGCTATTTGTGTTTAAATAACTCTTTACTAGAGGGTAACTGACTTTCGCACCATATGGAGCGTTACATAAATGTGATAACACCATACATTTGTATCAGAGTTTTTTAAAACAGGAAAATATAAATAATTAAAATAGTGTATTATGAAATTAGAAAATGAAAAATCAGTAAACAAAGTACTTTTAAACGAGTTGTTTACCAATAAAGAAGGAGACATTGCAGATGTTCTTAGAGTGTATGACCAATTAGAGCCTGTTAGTTTAGATTTTATGAAAGGTCGTTGGAAAGGTTATGAAATTGTAACAGGTCATTCTTTAGACGGAATGTTAATTCCTTCCGGTTGGTATGGTAAGTTGTTTATTTCACCAGAAGAAGTACATCCATTGGTTTTCTTTGCTAAAAACAAAACTCAATTATACTCTGTAAACCCTAAGCATATGTCATTAGATCTTAAGGTGCCTAAAAAAAATTTAGGATTGATTATGGCATTAGCTAAACCTTTTGTGAAAACAAAAGCATCGAGTGCCAGACTGAGAATGATTGAATATAGAGGGAGAGCAACAGCTACAATGGCCTATGATGCAAAGCCCATAAATGACCACTTTGTAAAAGTAGATGAAAACACAATCTTAGGATTAATGGATAAAAAAGGAGATTCACCTAATTTTCCTTATGCTTTTGTACTTGAGCGAGATAATGATTCAAACTTTGATATAAAGTTTTAAACTATTAAAAATGGAACTTAAAGACAAAGTAGTCCTTATCGGTAAATTGGTCGAGGAGTGGCAGATTGCGTGGTAGTTTCTTGCCAAACTGCTACGCCGTTTGAGCGGGCTACAAACCTTGATATTTTGCACTTTATTCAGACAGAGTTAATTTACATATGCTAATCATTTTTTTTACGCTTCTTCTAAACTCCTACCATTTTTACCCAACCGGTAGTTCAAATCATCTGCATACAATTCTAAATATGTATCTGTAAATTTACAAGTGTTTACCGGACCATAAATAGCAATGGGCTCTTTTCCCACGACACCTCGATTTAAAATAATATCAAAATCGCCATTATGGTCGCTATGATGATGTGTAAATATCAAAACATCTAATTTTCAATCATCTATTCCTGCCCGGTACAAATTCGCACGAACCCCACTTCCCATATCCACCAATATTTGTGTTTCTCCTTTCGTTAACAATACTCCGGCACTAGCTCTTTCTTCGTTATAATTTGGAGATCCGGAACCCATTATCATTGCTTTTAAGCTTTCAGACTTTGTTGCTGAACTGCCTTACTTCCTGGGTTTTTGGTCATATTCGATAATAAATGCATATCTTTTACCTCCAGAACGTTCCAGTCCATAGGTTCCCGAATTATCCGAATAATCACCCCATGTTGGTACCGGTTGATTTAGTTCCCCAAAACCCATTGTTCGCTGACTATGTTGTTCGCCCGAATTATTGGGTTGTGTATTATTTCGCGGGTCTTTATCAATCACACCATCGTCGAGATTTTGTGCCCAATTGGTGTATTCCCATTTTTCTCCACTAATCCACTGCCAGCCCTCGATTGGTTTAACCGAGGCATCGTGTTTAAAGCCGCCTAACATTGGGCCAATCATTATTTCATAGTGGTTGGCTCTGCTTCTACCTGGTATATATTTAGGGAATTTCCAGAAATATTTTTCATCATTCACCAAATCGAACAAAAAGGTATTTTCCTCCTCGGAGCTAACACAAGCCAAGTAACCACCTGCTTTATCGGCCAAAAAGGCAGCTTGATACCAGTTTAAATTACCGTCTGGTAAATAAATCAATTCGTAATAATGTTTATCACCGTTGGTGTTGGTAAAAGAAACAATTTTATTTCTTTCATATTTTAAATCGGCAGGCAAGTTTTGCCAAGAAAAAAACTTGTAAAAACTATTAACGGTAAATTCAATATTATTGATAGTAACAGTTTGTGTGTTTTGTGGTAAGTTAGCATCTGTTTTTTTGCGGCTTGTTTGTGATTGTATTCCGCTTGTGAAAAGAAAAAACACTATAGCTAAAACACATATGTTTTTGTTTATTTGACATTTCATATTTTAATCTTCTATAATTTTACATAACATAGAATATCTAGACTTTATTCTATCTAAAAGGTTTAATTCCAGTATTCAATCTAATGGCACACAACTATGGAGAAGCAAGCGGTATTGCGCAATTACACGCAACAAAATTAGCTAAACAAGGTGCCATTTAAGATGTTAATAAAGAAGGTTTAAAGGAAACTGAATCTAGGTCAGAAAACATACATCCGTATTATTGCGTGTAACAAATATTTAATTGGTGAGAGAAGTTATTGATAAAGTTAAATCTGATATAGGATAAATTGATCGTCTGTTTAATTATGCTGCAATTATGTCTGGTTGATTACTCAAAGATATTGCAGCAGAACATATTAATAAATTAATACTTATTAATTACCATACCGAACAAGCAGTAACGTTCTTTATATGAATAAGTGAGTAAACCACAAATTTAAGACCTCAATAAAACAGTCAAAACAAAGCACAGAGGGTAAGCAGTTTCAAATTCTAAAATAACGAAAACTTAAATTAAGTCAGATTTAGTATATTTATACCGGTAAATAACTTTGTTGAAATTAAAGAGAGACTTTACCGAGAACAACTTTTTCAAACTTACGTAAGATACTGATTTTAAGCGCATAAGAAAATCAAAAATCGTCCTTTACTGGGTACTTTGGAAAAACCAAAGAAAATAAAATGCACTTAATATCAATGATTTAAGTGCTTTTTTATTTTCCAGAAACATCAAAAAAGGCTTCTAATTACGCTTTAATCTTGCTTTATTAATTTTTCCTTGAAAATGACTATCTAATATTGAAACGAATTCCCTACTTTTACTCACAAGGTTGATTTTTGACACTTGAAATACGAGTGAAACTGCTCTTGCAATTCGCTCATTATCAATGTACTAACAAATAAATCTTGACTCGTTTTGCTGATAGTCTAAG
Organism: Draconibacterium sp.; assembly: GCA_041583785.1. Taxonomy (GTDB): domain Bacteria; phylum Bacteroidota; class Bacteroidia; order Bacteroidales; family Prolixibacteraceae; genus Draconibacterium. The sequence continues at coordinate 28,774 of JBFHFE010000051.1, forward strand.
GTTTATATTTTTGTCATCTATAAAATTATATAACATAGTCAGAAAATAATGAAAAAATTAAAGGAACAAACTGAAGCGAAAATTGCAGAAGGACGAAAAGCTAATCCTGACTTCATGAAAAGGGTTGATGATATTATAAATAAGGCAAAGTCATTCCAACAAGGTGATAATGCCCTTAAAATTGGGGAAAAAGCACCAGACTTTAAACTCCCCAACCCCAAAGGAAAACTGATATCCTTATCTTCCTTATTGAACAAAGGTCCAGTTGTTGTCACTTTCTATCGTGGAGGCTGGTGTCCTTATTGCAACTTACAACTTAGAGCAATACAAGCTAAACTGCCATATATCAATAAACTAGGAGCTAATTTAATTGCCATAAGCCCAGAAGTTCCTGATGGGTCAATGACAGAAAATGAAATTAGTAAAATGGATTTTATTGTATTGTCTGACCAAGATGCAAAAGTTGCATCACAATACGGTGTTGCCTGGGAAGTACCTGAGTTTTTGATCGAACATATGCGAATTGATCGTAATCTTGATTTAGAAAAAATTAATAATGGCAACGGTAATATATTACCAATTCCAGCAACGTTTATATTAGGACAGGACGGAGTAGTTACATGGAGCTATGTAAATGTTGACTACAGAACTCGTTCAGAACCAGATGAGATAATTGATGCTTTAAAGAATCTTACGTAAGATTTTAAGTATTCTAAATAGTATGAATACAGAAGATTAAGCCTTAGTTATAGAAGGTTTAATCTTATTAAAAGTACATATTTCAGAGCGGGGTTTAGAACTCTCGCCTGAAGTTTGTTTTTAATGCTTGCCATACGGCAAGCATTAATCCAGTCGCGCCGTACTTCGTTCAGTTTTTCGATGCGTTCACCGAAACTCATAGGTGGTTTTTCGGGTGATAATTTTAAGTTTTTGCTTCAAACTCCGCCAACTCTTTTCCAATACTAACAATTGGAATTTGCCACGTTCTCCTTTTTTATACGTTGGCTCTGTGTTTACTTATCCATGTTTTTATTGCCTCATATTCCTTTTCGGTTCGTCAATACCGGAGCTTGCCGGTTGGCTTCCTTCACTACATTATTACCAATAACCACTACTATTGACAAGAACCCAAAGTGCAACTTGCTAACGGCTCCAGAAGTTACCTTGGCCCATAAGGGGATTGCATCCTCTGGAATATTTTTATGCTCACTTATATTTAATTCGCATCAAAAATTTGTATTTTACGTTCTTATACAGAGTTTTAAAACAAGTGGGCTTGAATTGCTGATTAATAGTTTATCCGAGGGTTGCAGATTGCATTAAGTTCAGGATAACCAGACAGATACGCAACCTGTAATTGTTAACTATTCATAGAACAAACCCTTGGCTGTAATTAAAATGAACGAACAACAAATTATAGAATGGTTACTTGAGGGAGATGTTTCAATACAATATCAGGTTCACCGTGATTTGTTAGGTAATGACATAAGGGAATTGCAGGACAGGATTGCAAAGGAAGGATGGGGAATGAGATTTTTATCCAAACGAAATCCAAACGGACATTGGGGATTGAGATTTTATCAACCGAAATGGATTTCAACCCACTACACATTACTGGATCTTCGCAACTTGAATATCAGCCCCGACAACGATATTGCAAAAGAGACTATCCTGCACGTATTATCTTCAGGTAAGTCTGAAGATGGAGGTATCGCTCTGGGACCTTCAACCACCAAATTCAGCGATGTTTGTGTGAATGGAATGTTTTTGAATTATGCTTCATACTTTAAAACCGATGAACATTATTTATACTCTATTGTAGATAGTATTCTTAACGAAATAATGCCAGATGGAGGGTTCAATTGCAGAACAACAAGAAGTGGTGCTAAACACAGCTCACTACATACAACAATCTCTGTACTTGAAGGACTGTATGAATTCTATAAGTCAGGATATGCATATCGGGTGAATGATATTTCAGGGGCCAAAACTAATGCTGAGGAATTCATCCTATTGCATCATCTGTTTCTCTCCGACCGCACTGGCAAAATCATTAAAAAAGAATTCTTAAAAATGCCCTATCCTAGTAGATGGAAGTACGACATTCTCCGTGCATTGGACTATTTTCAGTATGCTAAATATAAGTGGGATATAAGGATGGAACCAGCAATACAGGAATTAGAAAAAAAGCGAAATAAAAACTCAACCTGGAATTTACAAGCGAAACATCCTGGCCAGGTTCATTTTGAAATGGAAAAAGCAGGGAAACCAAGTAGGTGGAATACGCTAAGAGCAATGAGAGTATTAAAACATTACGAAATTAAAAATACTACCGCCAATAAATAAGCGTTCTGATGGCATGCAATGCCCAATCTGAACCAGGTGTTGACGGAACCGGATTCGGAGTTAAGAACTATTATGGGCAATGATTGGATTTTAGTTGGCGGTAAACAGAATCTCTCAGGTCAAACTCTCGATTGTTTTCGTTCTTTTTTGTACTTCTTTTGGTTTTAAACGTAAAACTTTGGTTTTTCAATACTACAAAAACAATAATTTTTCGGTTTATGGCATAGCAAAACCATTCGCTTTTACAGCGTCAATTCAGGGAGTACAATATTCCTGGCTAGTTTGTTCAGTATAAAAACCGGCGGCCCCCTGCCATTAAAA
>JBFHFE010000052.1:0-31229 GCA_041583785.1 Draconibacterium sp.
AAGATCAAGGGGAAATACCTTCAAATGTATTTGAATGAGTTCGTCTACAAGCTAAACAGAAGGTATTTTGGCGAAAAACTCTTTGATAGGCTTGTTATTGCTGGAATTACAGGATTATGACTAAATACGGATATTCAAAAAAAAATATAAAAACAACTTAAAGGTTACACAAATAGACATAAAAACAGAAGAAGAATGAATAATTTTAACTACCACCAATCAACACAAATACTTTTTGGAAAAGGAAAAATTAACGAGCTCGGTAAAATTGCATCAAAATATGGCACCAAAGCGCTGCTCGTAACAACTAATAGCGCTGCTCCTATAAGGAGGGCACAATACGACAAAATAATAACAATTCTAAAAGACGCCGGCATAGAAACAGCCCATTATCAAGGGGTTATACCAAACCCAACGATCGAATCAATTACGGCAGGCGCCGAAATGGCAAAGAACTTTGGTGCTGAGCTAATTATCGGGCTGGGAGGCGGCTCTGCAATGGATTCAGCCAAAGCCATATCGGTTGAAGCAACCCACGAAGGAACCAGCTGGGATTATTTATTTTACAAATCGCCACAACCAGATCCCGAAAAACTACTGCCCATAATTGCCGTTTCCACCACTTCGGGCACAGGTTCTCATGTTACGCAAGTGGCAGTGGTTACCAATTCACAAAATCGCGATAAATCGGCCCTGTACAATAATATCTTATATCCGCAGGTATGCATTGTCGATCCCGAACTAATGCTTACTGTTCCAAAATTTGTGACTGCCACTACCGGTTTCGACGTACTGTGCCATGCTTTCGAGAGTACTATTAACCAGGGAACAGGAGCTTATGTCGATTTGCTGGCCTGGGAAGCCATTGGCCTTGTTGCCGAATATTTGCCCAAACTTCTTGCTAACTTAAACGATATTGAAGCACGTGAAAAAATGGCATGGGCCGACACCCTTGCAGGACTTTGTATTGCCAATGCCGGAGTTACACTTCCGCACGGAATGGGCATGGCAATTGGAGGGATGTATCCGCATGTTGCACATGGCGAGGCTTTAGCCATTATTTACCCTGCCTGTGTTGCGTTTACCTGGGAAGCAGCCATCCCTCAATTTTCAAAATTAGCCCGAATATTAAATCCTGAATTAATCGCTGTTTCCGATAAGGAGGCAGCCTCCAAATCGGTAGAAGAGGTGCGCAACTTATTGAAACAAATTCAGCTTGATAAAAAATTGAGCGATATAAATATGCCTGAAAACGAGATCGAAAAATTAGCCGAACAATGTATGGTATTGCCCGATTACAAAGGCAATCCGCGTGTAGCCTCCAAAGAAGAAATGATAGCACTGGTGAAAGCCAGCTTCTAACGGCCGAAATCTATCCCTTTAATTTTACATAAAAAAACCTGGTCAGAAGAAAGAAGGATGAGTATGAACTAAATAAGCACTAAATGAGTTGGTAATACTGAAGGATAGACAAATTACCCGGCAAGTATGAATGTCTGGCTAGAATACGAAATGCAACACAGAAAAAGTGCATCTGTTTTTAGAAAAAAATAACCATTAAAAATTCTGAAAATGAAAGTTACAACAGAACACAATGAACGCATTGCTAAAATGACTTTTGCTTCAGTTTACCCTCATTATATCGAAAAAGTGGAAAAGCGAGGAAGGACAAAGGAAGAACTGCTGGAAGTAATAGAGTGGCTGACTGGTTTTGACGAGTTTAGAGTCCGCGAAATGATCGAAAAGAAAGCAACTTTTGAGACATTCTTCCAAAAAGCAAAATTGAATCCCAATGCCTACCTAATCAAAGGCCTTATTTGTGGTTATCGCATTGAGGAAATAGATAATGCATTAACCCAACAGGTAAGGTTCTTAGACAAATTAGTAGATGAATTGGCCAAAGGTCGAAAAATGGAGAAGATTTTACGTCAACAAAACAAATAAAACCTAATGCTGATCGATTAATCCTCTCCGCTAACCAATTCCAAAAGGGAGAGGTTTTAACATCACTTTTGCATTAAAAACAAGGCGTGTTGGCTGTAAAAAAACACAGGGCTTTAAGAACATTAGCAGAAAACAAAAAAACATTTCAGAAAAAAAACCTATTAAGTCTCAGTTCCACTAAAAATCATTAACCAAACAATTAATTTCTAACAATAATTGATACAAAAATCGGAAGTAGTATAGAAATACCAGGCTCTGGCAGAACGTTGTTTCTAACAGTTTTGGAGCGATTTATGCAAAATTTAGCGAAATCCGAATGAAATTGTTGAGTTGGACAATCGTAGCCTAAAAAAATAAGCCTCCTATTCCTATATCATTTTCATTCAATTCTTGCACAATCCAGGAATTCTGATTCAATATTTTGAATCGAACTGAGCACAGTACAAGTGACTTCCAATATTCCCTGCTTTTCCTTAACTTTGAAAGGAAACATTAAATTACGCCTGATGAAAACTTTTACGCTTAACTTTTTTGCGCTGCTGGTTGTTTCCTGCTGGCTGATACCCGTAAAAAATAATGCGCAAAATCCATTCGCAAGGCAAGACTCTACACAAATTAACGGCGAGCTGGAGGAAATTACGATTACTGCTTTTCGTACACCTTACAATATTTTTAATACCCCTGCCCCTATTAACCTAATTTTACCCAAAAACCTGCAAACCGGCGATGCCCTTACTCCCATTGAAGCGTTGAACCAAATCCCCGGAGTGTTGATGCATCATGGAACGCTAAACACCAACCGTTTAACCATTCGTGGCATAGGCTCGCGAACAACTTATGCCACCAATAAAATTAAAGCCTATTTTGGCGAAATACCATTAACTACCGGCGACGGAGAAACCATACTAGAAGACCTGGAAAACACGGCCATTAAACGGGTTGAGATTATAAAAGGCCCCTCCTCGAGTTTGTATGGTGCTGGTTTGGCCGGAGTACTGTTATTTCACCCAAAAACCGTTTTAAAAGACTTTGTGCAAAACCAATTTACAGTTGCCTCCTTTGGCACGGTTAAAGAAGCCTTGTCAGCTGGAATAAACGATGGAAAACTGAGACTTTATGCCTTGGGGACTGTTTTAAACAGCGACGGATACCGCGATAATAACAACACCAACAGGAACAATCTTCTTTTGAATTCGGTCTGGTCTTTCTCCAAAAAATCGAACATGCAGATGCTACTTAAAGCCACCAAAGTGAAAGGCTATATTCCCAGTTCACTCGATTGGGAAACTTTTAGGGAAAGCCCGGAAAGTGCTGCCTCAAATTGGGCTGCCATAAACGGTTTCGAGAAATACACCAATGCGCAATTGGGTGTTTCGTTCAACAGTTACACAATAAAAGAAGGTAAAATTTCGGTGGCTGCATTTGGCAGCATTCGCAACCTTAACGAATTACGCCCTTTTAACCGATTAAAAGAGTCGTCGGACTACATCGGGTGGCGTGCATACATTCAACGAAACATTTCCACTCCACAAATCAGTTTCGTGTTAACTTCCGGCATAGAAATGTTCAGAGAAAATTACATTTGGTCTACTTTTGATAACGACAATGGCGAAATACTTTCTGACAACAACGAAAAACGGCAATACGAAAACCTTTTTGTACAAATAGAATCGAATTTTAATAATAGATTTTTTGTGTCGGCCGGGTTAAACAATAACCTTACCCGCTTTATCTATACCGATATATTTCATAATAATGGCGACCTTTCACAAAGGCGAGACTACAAACCAGTATTGTCTCCACGTTTAGGAGTGAATGTAGTTATAACCGAAGCCTGTTCCATTTACGGAAATATAAGTCATGGTTTTTCTACCCCTACTTTTGAAGAAACGCTTTTACCCGAAGGCCAGATAAATTCAGAGATAAAACCCGAATCGGGATGGAATTTTGAAATGGGTTTCCGTTCGCGTTTTTCGAATCGTTTGCAGTTTGCTGCCAGTTATTACCGCATTTACATAAACGATTTACTGGTTGCACGCCGAACCGGCGAAGACGCCTACGTTGGAGTAAATGCCGGACAATCGGTTCACCCCGGAATGGAAGCTGAAATTACCTGGGTTTCCGTTACGCATAAAGGTTTGCCACTGCTTACTCTTCGCGGCAACGTAACACTGGCCAATTATCATTTTAACGATTTTGTGGATTTAGACTCCGATTATTCGGGGAACCTGTTACCCGGAACAGCCAAAGAAACATGTTTCTTGGGAGCAAGCCTGAATCCCGGGAAAAACCTTTCGCTAAATGCCTCATACCGCTTTACCGGGAAAATGCCAGTAAACGATGCCAACTCCAGCTTCTCCGACTCATTTGGACTTAGCAACTTCGAACTTAAATATAAGGGCAAATCAGGGAATCTAAAACTGGAAATATCAAGTGGCATCCAGAACATTTTTGATGTTCACTACGCGTCGATGCTGGCAGTTAATGCCCTGTCGTTTAATGGAAATCAACCCCGGTATTATTATCCCGGAAATCCAAGAAATTACTATTTCACAGTTCTGATTGGTCTGATTAAAAAAGATTAGCAAGCAAAGATCGAAAGCGGGAAGAAAAATTAGCGGTGCCAAAACTGAATATTGAATACAAATACAAGTAACATTAGCTCCCTTTTTTTTAAGGAATGAATATGTATGCTAGTCCATATTTACCAATTCTCCCTTTATGAGTATGTCTTAAAGCCTATCAACAACAGTGTTTACTGCCATATAAAACGTAAAACAGTTCGCGTTCAGGTCAGGAAACGACACCTGCTTCAGACTTATTTATTCAACACCCGATTAAAGCGATTTGCGTTGCACAAATTCAAACGGACTTTTTATTCGTTTAAATTCTTTGGTGAGAATCATTTGTGCTGCAATGCGCCCTATTTCCTGGTGGTTGGTTGAAATGGTTGTAATTCCATCCTCCAGTATTTCTTTTACAGGGTTATCGTTATAGGCGACAACTCCGGTTTCCTGTCCCAGTTTCCAACCTTTTTGTTTGCAGAATTTTATGAACTTGTACAAATCGTCGTCCGAAATAATAACGTAGGCCTCATCCTTCTTCACATCGCTTTCCTCAAGCTGTCCAATCACCGAATATTCCAACCCGTTTACCTGGCAAAAAATCCGAAATCCCCGGTCAATATTCTTTGAATAATATTCGTAGGCAGGAAAAACCAGGTGAATTTTTTTATACTTTTTAATCAGCTGAAGACCTTTACCCAGCGCTACCTGAATATCTTTTTCAAATTCCTGATAAATCACAGGATATCCCCTTAACGAATCTAAATTTCGGTCAATTAACAATACTTTCTCTTCCGGAATTTTCTTAATTATCCCCGCTACTTCGGCACTATCGTCGTCGAACTGTGGCAGAATAGCAAAATAGTCGTAATTGTTAATCTGATTGGCTATAATCTCTTTAAAATTCTGAATATTATAATTATAAATAAAAACATCGACCCCTGCTTTTTTCCCCAGGGTTTCGACAAACGAATAATAGATGCTTCGTTTATAGTTGCTCAGTTTATTTAAAATGAGCGCTACTTTTATTTTACTTTGAACGTTGATTTTATTGACATAATACCCCTTTCCCCGAACAGAAGACAACACGCCATTTTTCCGAAGGTAAACATAAGCTTTTTCAACGGTATCGCGCGAAAGTAACAGCTCTTCGCTGGTTTCGTTAATTGAAGGTATTCGCTGGCCTTTTTTAAAAATTCCAGATTCAATATCCGAAACGATTAACTCCACTACCTGTTTGTATTTCGGTATTTCTGAATCGTGATTTATTCGAAATTCATAATTCATAAACTCAACTACTTTTCAATAATTTTTATTGTTGTTCGACGGTTCTGCTTGCGGCCTTCGGCCGTTTCGTTTGAAGCTACAGGTAAGGTATCGCCATACCCCAGGTATTGAAGCCGCGATATAGAAATTCCCTTATCCTGGAGATAATCAACCACCGATTTTGCCCTTTGTTCAGAAAGAATCATATTATGAGCCGCATTACCCGAGCTATCGGTGTGTCCTTGTATTTCAACCTTGAGTTTTGAGTTGTCTGCCAGGAAATCAACAAGGGTTTGCAACTCGGGTTCCGACTGTGGAAGAATAGCAAACGAATCGGTTTCGTAATAAATGTTATACAAATCAACCAATGCTCCAACTTCAATTGGTTCCAGCTGAATATCAAGAACGATCGGATCGGTGAGCGTGTTTGCATCTGCCAATTGCATTACCTCTGAATAAAACAGGAATCCCTGTTCCGAAACATTAAACGCATAATTACGTCGTAAGGGCAAACATAACATTATTTCCCCATTTTCATCGGCTTTTTCTATTCGGTTATTTGCTGTTGATGCATTTAAGTTTACCAACTCTATGCTGGCAGCAATAGGCTGCCCGGTCTGTTTGTTGCGAACTGTTGCTTTTACATAAGTAACCGGCTGAGGTTGCAACCCCCGCGTAAGGTTAAACGAAAAAATATCGAGGCCTTTATCCGACTCGCGCGCCGAAGAAAAATAAGCAATATCGCCAATCGAACTGATGGTTAATCCCATGTCGTCTTTATGCGTATTAATTGGGTAGCCCATATTTTTCAAGTCGTGAATTGCTCCCGATTCATCAATAACGGCTGAAAACAAATCTAATCCCCCCATTCCGATGTGGGTATCCGAAGCAAAATAAAAATTCTGGTTATTGGCATGAATAAACGGCGAGATTTCGTCACCCGAAGTATTCAGTTCTTTCAGATTTTCAGGAGTTCCCCATTTCGGACTACCTGTTTCCGAGAAACCACGAAAACCTATACGCCATATGTCCTTTTTCCCTTTTCCTCCCGGCCTGTTGCTCGAAAAGTATAGGAAGCGGTTATCGGAAGAAAACGAAGGTTGAGCTTCCCATGCCTCCGTATTTAGAGGAGTTCCGGCGTTTTTAGGTTCTGTCCATCGACCATCAATAAACCTTGAAAAATAAATATCACAACTACCTTTCCCGTCGGGACGGTTGCAGGCAGTAAAGAATAATATCTTCGCATCGGCTGAAAGGGTTTGTGCGCCTTCGTTTTCAGGGGTATTTACATCGTCCAGCGGGATGGCCCTTTCCCAGTTAAATGAATCGAGTTCGGACATAAAAAAATCTTCCTGAGGACGATGCCCATCCTTCATTAACCGGGTAAAAATTAAATGTTTCCCATCCAGCGAAGGTGTTGGCCAATATTCGTCGTTAGCACTGTTAATTTGTTCGCCCAGGTTCGATGGATTAAATTCAACCGGATTTTCGATGGATTGAATGGCAAACCTGCAGCTGGCAATTTTACAGGCAAGAAGAAATTGACGCTTTTCGGGAATATTTTTGTTGCTTTTATACTTTTCGTAAAAACTAAGTGCCTCGGAATACATGCCCAGCTTATAAAAAGCTTCACCCAGGCGAAAATCAACAAGGGGATTTGTACTGTTGTAGCTGGCTTTATCTAAATGATGGATTTCCAAACGGGTTGAATCGATATCTTTATAAACCTCAGCAAGCAATAAATGAGCATTGGTATGTTCTTTATCTAACCTTAATACATGCTGGCAGACTTCAATAGTTTTTGTTTTATTACCCGCTTTATAAAGCTCTGTTGCTTCCTCAAACAGTTTTTCTGCCTTTTTAACGTCCTGCGCATGTACCGCAGATCCTGCGACCAATAAAATCACTATTACCACCAATTTTAGAACTATTCCCGGAAATAACTGATTACAAACAAACGTTTTTTTTCTCATAATCATTTAAATTTGATAAAAAACTATTTTTTATATTTAAATTTTATCTATTTTTCCGCCGTAAATTTATAAATTTAAATAGTTAATTATACTTAAGTTTTTAATTCTATTGTTTGCTGGAAAAATGAAAAAGAAAGTAAACCGCACAAGCGTTTCCGAATTTGATAAATTCGACCGTAAGCAGAAAAAACATTCAAGCTTAAAATCAAAAAGTTCCAAATCCAAATTATCAATTTATGATGAATTTGAAGATGAAGATTTAATGAATTATTCTTCAACTGATTACGAAGATTACGAAGAGTAATTCATGGTCCTTTTTTATTGACCTTATTTTTTCGCATTAGGCTGTTTCGGTTTCGTAAAATGTTTCAATTCCGGGATAAGAGTACCGTGCTTTGGCTACTTTTTCAGGAAAAACAAAATACGAAACCTCAGCTTTTGCGCACTCATTACCGGCGCCGTCGTATAATGTGCAAGCAATCTTGGCAATTCTTTTCTGTTGCGAGGTAAGATGACCTTTTATTGTTAGTTCCCCCTTAGATACTTTTACCGGTTTCAAATATTGCACATTCATTTCGCTGGTAACGCCAGCAGTTTTTAACTTTACCATCACCACCCAAGCTGCAATTTCATCAAGCAGGGTTGCCTGTATTCCTCCATGTACAACACCAACCCAGCCTTCGTACTTGCGACAAGGATTCCACTTGGAAACAATGGTGTCGCCATCTTCCCAAAATTCCAGTTGCAAACCCGATTCGTTGTACGGAGAGCAAGCAAAACAATTGTAGTCGCCCAAATTTTTAGGGTCTTCCCAGGGGTTTTTAATTTTTTTCATAACAGACTTTATTTATCCTGGATCTTCTAACATTCCCAAACGCAAAACGAGCCGGTACAAACCAGCCCGTTTTAATAAAAATGAATAATCTTTTAGTTTCCACCTAAAATTAATGGTAATCCATCTTTTCCACTACCTATAACCACCACTTTAGAGTTTGGCGATTCGGCCAGCGAAGTTGTGGCTTCTATTCCGCGTTGCTTTAAAATTTTATCCGTTAAACTGGCATCAATAATCCGGTTATAAGCAGCAATACCTTCCGCTTCAATTCTGCGACGTTCTGCCTCTGAAGTTTCTTTGGTTAGTCTGTATTCGTAGGCCAACGATTCTTGTTCCTGTTTTAGTTTATTTTCGATGGCGTTTTTAATCTGATCGGGTAAATTAATTGAACGAATTAGCAAAGCTTTCATTTGAATATAATTTTTACCCAACACATCGCGCGTTTCGTCAATGATTGACTGCTCTACTTCAGCTCGTTTGGTTGAATAAATTTCCTCAGCAGTGTATCGTCCTGCAACTTGCCGCACAGTTGAGCGTACTTCAGGAATAACCAGTACATTGATATAATTTACACCAAACTGTTCGTATAAATAACCTATCTCATTAAATATAGGATTAAAACGAACGGTTATATCTACACTTATCGAAAGACCACTTTTATCGAGCACATCCATTGGTTCGTCGCGCTGTTGTTCGCGAACCCCGTAAACATACATTTTATTCCAGGGAGCAATGACGTGAAACCCTTCCCCATAAACATTTTCTTTGTCAAGTCCTGAGCTGTAAGGTTTAAAGATAACTCCTCTCTCTCCGGCATCAAGAATTAAAAACATGCGGCCACCAAATAAAACCAGTACTAAAAGTACAACAACGGCAACAACAATGTAAGTCGATTTTAAATTAAACTTCATCTTTAAAAAAATTTTATTGTTTTAGCAAATGTACAAAGTTTAATGGCGATTATACATCAAAATTATGTTTTATTTAATTTCATCCATTGAACTTTTCAAATCTGTATCATTATGTTATTTTTGAATGCAAAAAATCGCAATTATGAAAAGGCTACTATTTTTAGTTGTATCGATATTGATTGTTCAGAGTTCATTCTCGCAAAATTTTTTCGATACCGATTTTAACCAGAAAAAAAAATACATTATTCTTTGCGACCCAACCGTATCGCGAATTAAAACCATTGAGTACCTTACAAACGCCAAACTTCTTAAAATAAAAAAGAACAAGGTGAAATTTGTGGGAGTATACTTCGACGACCAAAACTACGACTTTGGCAAAACAAAGAAATACATTGAAGAAAACCACCTTAACAATTTCTTTTTGCAAGAAATATCGGGAGAGCTCAACGAAGACAATCTTTTTGAAGCCAATAACGTTTCCGATCAACTAAAAAAGGTTTTCAATAATTCCATTGGTATTTTCTTTTTTGGTGGTCCTGATATTCCACCAGGTATTTATGGCGAAGAGAATACACATTCGGTAGTTACCGATCCTGAACGGCACTATTTCGAAAACACTTTTATGTATCATCTTTTGGGAGGTTATCAGGACGAAAATTTTGTGCCATTTTTAGCCCAACGCCCCGACTATATGGTAACAGGTTTTTGCCTGGGCATGCAAACAATGAATGTAGCTACCGGCGGAACATTAATACAGGATATGCCAGCAGAATTGTTCGGAGCCACAACTCCCGAAGCTACCGTGAAAATTGGTCGCTTAAACCTGCATAGGAATTACTGGCAGGAAATAGCACGAGACAGTTTATTTATGGGCTGCAACCTGCACAGCATAAAGTTTACCGAGAACCCGTTTTTTGGAGAAGTGGTTGATGTTCAGAAACAGAGTACTCCTCTTATTTACAGTAGCCACCATCAGGCAGCCGACAAGCTAGGAAAAGGTTTGGAAGCAACCTGTTTGTCGCCCGATGGAAAAATTGCAGAAGGCTTGGTGCATAGTAAATATCACAATGTTTTTGCCGTTCAGTTTCACCCCGAAGTAAGTGCTTTATACGAAGATATGTATGTGCGGAAATTTCAGCCGGAGGACGAACCAAAAACTTACCACAATATTATTGGCCAATCGAGTGTTCGCTTCCACGAAAAATACTGGGCGCACATTTCACATGTATTAAAAAAAGTAAAATAAATTAGTTGGGTTTATTTTTGGATAAGTCTCGGGTAATTAACATAGGATAAAGCTGCTATCTAAAGTAAAATTACCATCTACAGTAAAATTAATTATACCCATCGATTACAAAATGCCGCATTAGATATGCTGATTATTTTTCGTTTATTCGTGGCGAAAAATAATCAATTTATCCGCGGCATTTTTTAGTCATTTTAATTTTACTCCGAAAAACTAAACCAATCTAATTTCACCTGAGAATTTGGTTGCCCTACAAATTTTAAATAGACATTCTGTTTTCCGGAAACCTCTGGTATACTACACGAAACGGTTTCATATGTATTTTTATCAGAAATCGTAATTTTACCCAGAAGAGGGCCAGATAGACTATTTAACCTCACTTCTATTTCTCCCTTCGCAACATTGCCTGAAACACGGGCTTTGAAGGTATTTACCCGTTCCGAAAAATCGACATTTGCAAAAAGCAACCAACCATTGCTTGTGGTAGTAAGCATTTCAAATCCTTCCTCGTCACTTTCTTGTTTTTTCATTTCTGATGCCTTCTCGTAAAACCATTCGGCTTCAATTTTTTGCCACGACGCATTGTATCGACCTACTCCGTATTCCTTATGTTTATCCAAGAACCGGGTATCGGTAATTACTTTTCCTTCAGTATTGAAATGACAATAGCTAATTATCGTTTCGCGGTACTTAAATCCTGGCCTGATGTAATAGCACCAAATATGATAAAACTGGCCTTTCCACCAAAAGAAACTTCCATGTGCAAATTCGCTCAGGTTATGCCCCTCTCCTACAGCTCCTTCACACCGATAAGGACCATAAATATTCTCAGAAATGGCGTAGTCTCTTCCCCAGCTCAGGTAATAAATTCCCTGGTGTTTAAACAAGTAGTTTTTATCCATCCACTCTGGTGCTTCGTCCCATTCTTTTCCAATAATTTCTATCGTTTTAGGCTCTTCGGCAAGCTCAATCATATTCTCGTTAAGTTTGGCAATACGATATCCGCCTCCTTCTTTGTCGCCATAAATCAGGAACGATGTATTATTTCTATCGTTATCGGCAAAAATGGTAGGGTCGTGCATGGGTGCTACCAGTGGCTTACCCAATGCATCGATGTAGGGACCTGCTGGATGTTCGGCCTGCATTACACCAATTCCCCGTTTTCTGTCGGAAAAATAAAAATAGTATTTTCCATTACGAGTTGCGGCATCCGAAGCCCAGCAATCGGTGCTATTATTTTCCATGTAATTATCTGTTGGCGAAATAATTGCTTCCCTTTTCCAGTTCACCAAATCGGTTGTTGAAAACACTTGCCAATTGGGCATTACCCAGGTTTTATCGTCGGGGTTACTATCGTGTCCGGAAAACAGATAAACAGTATCGTTAAAAACCCTGACATGCGGGTCGGACACTCCCTGGTCTTTGATTATTGGATTTTGGGCCAGGGAGAATACCGATCCCCCAAACAGAGTAAGCAGGAGTAGACTAAGTGCTTTCATTATTTTTTGTGCTGATTTAGATGTATGCATAGAATACAAACATACTGAGATAAACCTACAGAAGCAAGATGATTTGATTCATACGTTTGCTCACTACCCTGCAAACTGGTACGCTCAAAAAATGGCACGCAGCATTTTTCCAACTACTGCTCTTCTTTAATTTATCTCAAAATTTATCCATCGCACCACAATTTTAAAAAAAATATAAACTTAGTCCCGGTCAGCTATAATTTCCTCCATACCGATATTTCAGACACTGTAAGCTCGATGTTGCGCGACGAAATTCGTTTGGCCGCTGGCACATTAACAGGCTCAGCAATAAGCTTAAATTTATCCTGTAGAATATTTTTAATCCCTTCGAACGAAGAAAGCGGTTCTGCATCCTTTTTATATCCTCCGGGCCAATGTTTACGTTTTATATTGTTCTTTTCCCAATCGTAAGTAGAGCCTAAAATTAAAATCCCATCAGCGTTCAAGCGTTCGTTAATATTTTCCAAAAATCTGTCGGGGGCATATAACTCCTCAAGAAGATTAATGGCTAAAATCACATCGAATCCGGAATAAATTGCTTTCAGGTTATTGGCGTCGGCTTGCATAAATTGCAGATTATCCATTTTTGTTAGTCCAAAATCGCTCAATTGAATATCGTGGTAATAAACCAACTCATCTTCATCGGGAAGAATGTAGCGCATAAAACCCTGTTCTTGCAACTGTAGGGCAATGCGAATATAACGTGCCGAGAAGTCGATACCGGTTACCTGCTTGAAAGAACCGGCCAATTCGAACACCGTTCTCCCCGTATCGCAATTTAAATCAAGAAGTTTCAAAGATCTCTGGTCGCCGGCATATTTTTTACAGATTTCAGCCATTTTTTGTGGGAAATTTCCAAAATCGAGAACAGGTTCACCATAATTAAAATGACATGACCGGGCAACCTCTATATCCTTTTCATACGAATCGTTTCGAATAATTAAAGGATTGTTCGATTCTACCAAACGAAATCCGGCATGCTGGTAAAAATGCCTCCGAAAGGCGTAGCGTGCGTGCCAGGTAGCCTCATTTCCCGTTGATATCCACGATCCTCCTTTTATAAGGTTGTGCTTACCATCGAAAGTAGGTGTTGAGAAATCGTCGTACATGGGGTGCACTTTAAAACCGGGATAACCCGTGACCGGAGTTTCGGTCCATTGCCATACATTCCCCATTATGTCGTAAAAATTACCTTGCTTAAAGGTATTAACCGGACACGGCGACACAAAGGCCTCCAGGCCAATATTTGCACGAATACTATTGAAGTTTTCATCGTTTAGTCCGTTTTCGCTGGCCAGGGCGTACCATTCGGCCTCGGTAGGCAATCGAAAATTTCGGCCTGTTTTTGTTGTTTTCCAATTGGCAAAAGCTTTTGCTTCCAGGTAATTTAACTCCACTGGCCAGCTCCAGGGCATGTTTATTTCCTGATCGAAAAGGCGCAAATAATACCTCCCCTCCTTTTTCCTCCAGAAAAGCGGGAATTCAGCCTTTCGGTATTGTTTCCATTGCCATCCTTCTTCTGTCCAGTACGCTGCTGTTTGGTATCCCTTATCTTTAACAAAGTCAAAAAACTCTGCGTTTGAAATTAAAAATTCGGAAGCTTTAAACGAAGCTACCTCAACAGTTTGCGCCCCATATTCCAAATCCCATCCATAAAAAGGGTGATATTGAGGTTTCCCCAATACCACGTCCTGGGCATTAACAGGCAACATCCTATTCATTGAAACCCGGGCCTCTTCACTACAGGGAACACCAAAAACATTGGCTTTTACATCGGTTAAAGGCAACTGCCGTATCAATACCGAAGACGTTTCAATGTGAATACGTTCGTGCTCAATGCCCATCATAAGCATCCAAAACGGATTCTCACCGGTAACCGGTAAGTGAAGCGGCGTTTTATCTATTACATCTAAAACCAGCTGCTTTACCTTTTGCCGGTATTCCCAAACCTCGCTAACCTTAGGCCATTGATAATGCTCTTCGTTCAAATCGTCCCAACTCATTTCGTCTACACCAATGGCAAATATCGACTCGAAACGTGGGTTAATTCGTGTTTCGATTATTTTAGCCAGCACCAGTTTATTGATATAAAAAACAGCGGTATGACCATAATAAAAAATTAAGGGATGCCGCAAAGGGTCGGCTCTACGATAAAAAGCTTCGTCGTTTTGTAAATGCTCGTATAGTTTCTCATCCAGAGTATAAGTTTTTAAAAAATAATCACGGATTTCTGTTTTTTTTGATTGACTGTCTCCGTTTATCAGGTCGGTTGTATGGGCCATTAAATCTTTCATAAATACACTAAATTCAAGTTTTTATTCTAAAATTAAGCTACTTAGACACATTAAAAAATAAAACGAATAGCAAAACTAATCGATAAAAAATTACAATGTACTATCGTAACTTTTTATGCATATACACTTTCTTAAAATCAAACATCGCGCTTTTATCGGCAAGCAATTTTGCTTGAACAACGGATGCAAATACCTCAAATCCAAACTTTTTATACAGTGCCATGGCCGCTTCATTTTCTATCCAAACCCGAATAAAAGCGTTGTAGTATTGCTTGCTATCTACCGTTTTCCAAAAGTAATTTAAAAGCTCTTTGCCAATGCCCTGCCCCTGTTGCGATTTTTCTACCATCATTTCAGCAATATAAACCGAACGCTTTACATCAAAATGCGATGTAATTTCACTTGGAACCAATTTATCGAAGCTCAAAGGAGTTACCAAAATAGCTCCGGCAAGGTCTTTATTCTTCAAGGCAAATACTCCGTATCCCACCTGAAATATCGATTTAAGATAAGCCAAAGTTTCTTCTGCATTGTTATACTGAAAACTTTTCCCCGAAGTAAATGCATTCACATACAAAGCAAGCAGGGAATCTTTATATTTTTTAAAATCATGTTCGCCGGCAGTTATAAATTTCATCTTACTAAAGTTGCTTGTTTTCTACAGGATAAGATGGAACTCGCATGTTTTTAATAAATCACCTGTGTATAACTATTTCTCATGCTCGTTTCATAATATGCCCTTGTTTTGCTTTTCAACTAAATATCTTGTTTTATTAAAAGAGTAGAACACAACAATCACATTTAATGTTTTTTCGAAACTAAATTTCTATTCCATTTTTGTATTAAATACGTTTTGTATTTTTCCTTTAAAACCAGCAGCGGTAATCAACAACACTCAACGAATGAAACATTTATCAACCATATCGGTTTAAATCATTTAAAAATCAAAGAATTCCGGTTTTAATTTAAAGTTCTTTTCTATTTTTGCGCCGCAATTAAAAGAAACGACAAAATGAGCTTTCTGGAAGAATTACAACGACGCCGCACATTTGGAATTGTGAGCCACCCGGATGCGGGAAAAACCACGTTAACAGAAAAATTACTATTGTTTGGAGGCGCCATTCGTGTGGCAGGTGCTGTAAAAAGCAACAAAATAAAAAAAGGTGCTACTTCCGACTTTATGGAGATTGAACGTCAGCGTGGTATTTCGGTGGCGACCTCAGTTATGGGATTCGAGTATAACGGTTACAAAATAAACATTCTCGATACTCCGGGTCACCAGGATTTTCAGGAAGATACTTTCAGAACCTTAACGGCTGTTGACAGTGTAATTATTGTAATTGATGCTGCCAAAGGTGTTGAGCCACAAACCGAGAAACTGATGAACGTTTGCCGGATGCGCAAAACACCGGTTATTGTTTTTGTGAATAAAATGGATCGCCCGTCGCAGGATCCGTTCTCATTAATGGACGAGGTAGAAGATCAGCTAAAAATTAAAGTGCGCCCACTGAGCTGGCCCATAAACAACGGCCCCGATTTTAAAGGCGTTTACAATATTTTTAACCGCAGTCTTAAACTATTTACTCCCGATATTCAGGAAATTGAAGAACGAATCAAATTTGAAGATTTGTCGGATCCGCACCTTGAGGACTACATCGGGAGTGATGCTGATGTATTACGGGAAGAGTTGGAACTGGTTGATGGAATTTATCCTGAATTTAACAACGCAGAATATCTTGCCGGTGAATTAGCTCCTGTATTTTTTGGAAGTGCCCTGTACAACTTTGGAGTGCAGGAACTGCTCGATTCTTTTGTTAAAATTGCACCTAGCCCTCAGCCAAGCATAACCGAAGAGCGCGAAATTAAACCCGAAGAAAAAGGATTAACCGGTTTTGTATTTAAAATTCACGCCAACATCGATCCGAACCACCGCAGCCGCATCGCTTTCGTAAAAATATGTTCGGGCGTGTTCGAACGAAACAAAATGTATAAAAACATACGTTTGGGTAAATCGTTCCGGATTTCGAGCCCAACTGCTTTTATGGCATCGCAAAAAGAAATTGTGGAATTTGCTTATCCGGGCGATATTATTGGAGTCCCCGACACCGGAAACTTTATTATTGGCGATACCTTAACCGATGGAGAGGAAATTCACTTTAAAGGCTTGCCTAGCTTCTCGCCCGAGATGTTCCGCTTTGTTGAGAATGCCGACCCTATGAAATCGAAACAATTAGAAAAGGGTATCGACCAGTTAATGGACGAGGGTGTAGCTCAGCTGTTTACAAGCACATTTAACGGACGAAGAATTATCGGAACAGTTGGCCAGCTTCAGTTCGAAGTTATTCAGTACCGTCTCGAACACGAATACGGTGCCAAATGTAGATTTCAACCTCTATCGATGCACAAGGCCTGCTGGATTGAATGTGATGACAATAAAGTACTAACCGAATTTAAAAAACGCAAATACCAGAAAATGGCCAAAGACAAACTTGGCCGCGATGTGTTTATGGCCGACTCGTCGTTTATCCTGCAAATGGCACAGGACGAATTTAAGGATATTAAATTCCATTTTACATCAGAATTTTAGACTCATTTTCTTGTTATTTCCTATACCAATAAAGCACTATTGAATAAAACCGTTTTCAGCTAATTCTTTATAAACAAAACAATTTTAAGGTAAAAACATTAATTTTAAGTCATGGAAAACAGCTTTTACGATAGCAATTTATTTACATACGGAGTATTGCCGGCACTTATTTTTCTTTCGAGGGTGATGGATGTTACAATTGGCACTATCCGCATTGTAATGGTTTCGAAAGGGCATAAATTCTGGGCTCCTTTTCTGGGATTCTTCGAAATTCTAATTTGGTTATTAGCCATTTCAAGAATATTTCAGAACCTGGATAACTGGGTTTGTTATATTTCATATGCAGCTGGCTTTGCCACGGGTAATTACATTGGATTAGCCCTTGAAGAAAGACTTGCTGTGGGGATAGTGAAAATACAAATTATAACCCGAAAAAGCGCACAAAAGCTAATTGAGAATATGATTAATGCCGGCTATGGAATAACCCACCACGAGGCAAAAGGAAGAACCGAAAATGTGAGTATTATTCATAGTATAATAAAACGTTCGGAACTAAAAAAAGTAGAGGATCTGGTGAAATCGACCAACCCCAAAGCGTTTTATTCGCTCGAAGATGTAAAGTCGGTAAATCAAGGCGTGTTCCCATCAACGGTGACAAACCGCCGCTGGAGAAAGGGCAAATAACTCGTTCCATTATCCGTCGGTATCTCGTTTTAAACAACTCAGCAAAGAGAAAAAAGCAAAGTAAAAAGAGATACTCTTTCGCTGCAATGCACTGCGTTAAATAATTTATTATTCAAAAATTGTGCATTTCTGCTATGTCCTCCGTGTTTCACTAATTATTGCTTAAATCATCGCATATTTTCTTGTATTATCCAAATAGTACTTTAAAATCTGCATTAATTTCTGATAAAAGTTAGTAGAAACAGAGGCGTGATTTTAAGTCAAACCTGAGTTAATAGGATGAGAATTTAAATGGAACCAGGCTTTGGAAAACTGCCCCAAAAATTTTAAGAGCTAAAATGAAACGAGCATGAGAAATATTCACACATAGGCGATTAATTAAAATCATGCGAGTTCCATCTTATTCCTTAGAAAACAATCAATTTTAATAAGATGAAATATAACAGAAAATTAAATCAGCCGCACACTGCTAATTTAACAATATAATAGTACAAATATACCCCCTTCCTCCGTCATCGACTTACCTGCTATCTGCTACATCTACCAGGCGCAATTCTATACATGCAAAGATTCTTTTCAAAAATAAGTTTATTCGGACACTACCTAATTTACTACAAAAATCGTATAAGAATATCTTTATAGTCTCTAAGAAGATGCCTGAATTTCAATCAGAAAAATAGTAGTTTCAATGCGGCTCTAACTGAAATCCCCTTATCGCCTGCAATCAACATAATTTTAACGAAAAAGTTTATATTTTTAACTGTTTAAAAACCTCATATATTTGGCTTCCTTACTCCTATATTTATTCGTAAATAGAGGAGAGCAGCCATTTGTTGAAATCAAAAATTGAAGATGAGCAAGCTAAGACCATTCAATCTTTTTCGCTTTTTAATAATATACATACCACTATTAATCTTAAGCTATTGGGGAGTAACTTATTACTATAACAGTATTCTAAAAAATGAATCAGAAATTGTAATTAATTCTGAATTAGATGAATTAAAAATAAAGAAAATCATTCTCACAGATTTTTTTTCGTCGCTGGCAGAAGACATCGATTTATTAACCTGGGAATACGAGCACTCTGCTATTAAGCAAACCGATGGCTCTGGCGAAAATGCGAATGACTTTTTTATGCGCTTTGCTTCCATTCAAAGAAACTATGATCAAGTAAGAATTTTGGATACGCTGGGCAATGAGATGTTGCGTATAGATTACGAAGAATCTAATCAAGCCCAATTAGTAAAACCACAAAATCTGCAGCAAAAAAGCGATAGATATTATTTTAAACGGGCCAAAAAACTGAAGGCTAACGAAATTTATTTTTCGAACATTGACCTGAACATAGAGCATGGCAAAATTGAAATCCCCTACAATCCAGTAATTAGAGCAGCCCGAAAAATATATGATCATAAAGGAGATTTCAATGGAATAATCATTACAAATTATTTTATCAATAAACTTGCTAACAAGCTACTTTTATACGACGAGAACATTAATTCTTCTTTTCAACTTATCAATAAAAATGGGTACTGGCTAATCGCCGGTAATCCCGACAAAACCTTTGGACACATCAAACCAGGATGCGACAGCATAAACATTAAATATTCTCATAAAAATCTCTGGAGCAAGATCGAAACCCAAGACGAAGGCTTTTGCAAATCGAAGCAAAACACGTATGTCTTCCTAAAATTTTCTCCAAGAATTCAAACAGAGTTTAACGACAAATACGGTATTGAATCGGATGAAGAATACACGCTTGTTAGCGAACTTAAGAATCAAGATTTAAGCCAAAATTATCAATTTTACAAAACGGCAAAATGGTTGTCTTTTTTATTTTTAGCCCTCCTGTTTGCTGCAATAATAATAGGCGTACAATATTCCAGATATCGACTGGAACAAAAAAATAAAATTTTAACCAATTCGGAAGAGGAGTTATCGTTTTTGAAAAACAAATTAGAACGAACCCTCCAATTAAAACTTGAAGAACTAAGCCTTACCGAAAGAAAGTTTTTCTCGTTGTTTAACAACGCAGGCATTGGCGTAACCTTAGTTGATCTATCGGGCCGACCTGTATTTTCGAACAAAACACTGGAAAAAATGCTGGGATACAGCGCTGAAGAACTGTCAAAGATGACTTTTCAGGAATTTACTCACCCCGACTACATTACCAAAGACACAAAACTTTTTAATCAACTCATTAACCGTGAAATTGGTTCGTACAACATAGAAAAGAAATACCTAAAAAGTGACGGAACAACTATTTGGGGCGACCTTAATGTTTCGTTATTACTGGATAAAAACAACGAAATTGTTAACGTTATAGCTACAGTTAGCGAAATAAGCGAAAGAAAAAAATACGAAGAACAATTGTTCGACAACGCTCAATTATTAAACCAGGTTTATGAAGCCGTAATTTCAACTGATAAAAACGACATATTAACCTACTGTAACACAGGAGCTGTTGAACTACTGGGCTATGAGCCTTACGAAATAATTGGAAGAGATATTGGTATTCTTTGCGGCCAAGAAGACAATTGCCAAACTATGAAGCAAATTCATACCAATCTCTCCGAAAAAAGAAAATTGCTTACTGAGCTGCTTTTGCAAAAGAAAGATGGTTCTAGGTTTCACGCACAGTTATCCTTATCTCATCGCTACAACAGTTCGGGAAATAACATCGGCCGTATTTATTCGATCACAGATATTACGCTGCAAAAAGAAAACGAACAAAAAATACGTCAAATAAACAACGAATTAGAAGAGCGTGTAGAACTTAGAACTGCGGAGTTAAAGAAATCGTACCAACTTATAAAGGATAACGAATACAGACTTAACGCTGCATTTCAAGGTACAGAATATGGCTGGTGGGATTATAAAACAAAAGAAGGCGTCTTACTTGTCCACAAATCAAAACACGAAATGCTTGGTTACGAAAAATCAGAAACCAAAAAGTCGATTCATTGGTGGTATAATTTAGCTCATCCTGATGACCAGAAAAATATTGATTTACTCAATGAAAAACTAAAATCAGGTAAAATAACATCGTTTAATCATGAAATTAGGATACGAAATAAAGAAGGTAACTATATCTGGATTTACGACAGAGGCACTGTAATTGAGAAAGACGAACAAGGCAGGCCAAAACGTATTATCGGAACAACACAAAACATAAATCAACGCAAAATAAATGAACTCAATTTACTGAAATTATCGATGGCGGTAAAGCAAAGCCCGGGGGCTGTTGTTATTACTGATACCAACGCACGAATAGAATATGTAAACCGTGCGTTTGAAAAACTTACCGGGTACAAAAAAGAAGAGGTATTAAGAAAGAACCCAAAAATATTAAATGCAGGTGTTCTCCCTTCTTCGGTTTATAAGGATTTATGGAAAACGATACTTGGAGGCGAAGCCTGGGAAGGCGAACTTTGCAACAGAACAAAAAACGGGAAAATATTCTGGGAGAACACAACAATTACACCCGTAATAAACGAAGAGGGGAAAATAATTAATTTCATTGCCGTAAAAGAAGATATAACAGAACGAAGAAAGTTTGTTGAACAATTAAAATTAGCAAAGCAAGATGCAGAAGCTGCCAATAAAGCGAAGAGTGAATTTCTGGCAAATATGAGCCACGAAATCAGAACTCCAATGAATGCTGTAATTGGCTTTACTGATATATTATCGCGACAAATAAAGGATGAAACCCAGCTGCAATACCTAAATTCGATTAAAGTAAGCGGGAAAAATCTTCTATCTATTATTAACGATATTCTCGATTTATCGAAAATAGAATCAGGGAAAATTACTTTGGATTATGGGAAAATAGGATTAAAGGAATTGGTGAATGAATTAAAAACAATTTTTGAAACACAAGCTGAAAATAAGGGAATAAGCTTCACAGTTACTATAGGTAAAACTTCATGTAATTCAATTATCTCGGATGAAGTTCGGGTAAGACAAATACTTTTCAACCTAATTTCGAATGCCATTAAATTTACCGAACAAGGAGAGGTAAATGTAACACTTCAAGCGGTGAAAAATTCGGATCAAAAGAACTCAGAAGAAAAGAATACAACTATTCAATTTATTATTCAGGACAGCGGCATTGGTGTAAAAAAAGATATGCAGGAAAAGATTTTTGAATCGTTTGTGCAACAAGATGGGCAGGATTCTAAAAAATATGGAGGCACAGGACTTGGATTACCCATAAGCAGAAAACTAGCCCAGTTATTAGGTGGCGATATAAGCCTTACATCGGAATATAAAAAAGGTAGCACATTTATCTTTTCCTTATATAATGTGAAATGTTCGGGCGAACAAATAAAAAACCAAAGCCAGAGTTTAATTACCCAAACAATTGTATTCAAACCCAATCGCGTACTCGTAATTGATGACATAAAAACAAACAGAGATTACCTTAAAATTGCACTTAACGAGCTGGGTCTTAAAATTTCAACCGCCAACGATGGACTACAAGGCTTGAAAATAGTTGAGGAAGAAAAAATAGACCTTATCCTTTGCGATATTAAAATGCCTAATCTCGACGGATATGGCTTTATTGAAAGATTAAGAAACAGTACTTTTAAAAATATACCTTGTATCGCCACCACTGCATCAGCGCTTAATAAGGAAATTGAACAACTCAATAATTACGATTTTGACCAAATATTATTAAAGCCGATTCAAATAGAAGAATTATCACATGAATTGAAAAAACACATTCCTTTTGAGATCAACACAACACACAAAGAAACGCAAACAGCTGCAAGATTTGAATTAAGCAAAGAAGAATTCAATAAAGTGAAGGATGAACTCCCCAAGAAGATTATTCCACTTTGGAAAGAGTTAAAAAAACAACAAGCCTTCGACGATTTAAATAAATTTGCTGATTTAATTTTACAACTTGGGACGAAACACAACATCGATACTCTTTCTGGTTTTGCACGGAATTTTCGCTCGGCCATTGACGAGTTCGATATCGAAAAAATAGTACTATTTATTAATCAGTTTGAAACCATTGCCAAAAATTAGGAATAAAGTTGTTATGAACTTAAAAGAAAAAAGAATATTAATTGTAGACGATATTGCAAAAAACCTTCAGCTACTGGGAAATATTTTAAAACAAGAAGAAATAAAAATTGAATTTGCACTAAATGGTCAGGCGGCAATCGAATGGGTAAACAAAAGCAAGTTCGACTTAATTCTTCTTGACATTATGATGCCTGAAATATCTGGATTTCAAGTATGTGAACACATTCGAAAAGATAAAAAATTTGACGACATCCCCATCATCTTTTTAACGGCAAAAACAGATTCAGAATCGGTTTTAAAAGGATTTGAGCTGGGTGCACAGGACTATGTTACCAAACCTTTCGACAGCAGAGAATTATTAGCCCGGGTAAACACTCATCTCGAACTCAAAGATTCGCGAGATAAACTCAAAAGTATGAATACCATTCTTGATGAAAAAGTTAAACAACGCACACATGAATTAAAAGTTGCCAACGAACAACTACTAAAACTCGATGAAGCAAAATCCTCCTTTCTAAATATAATCAGTCATGAAATACGGACTCCTCTTAATGGAATAATGGGAGGAATAGATTTAATGAACGAAATCGAATTATCGGAAGAAGCAACCGAATTTCTGGATCTTTTAAACACTTCTGCCAACCGTTTGGAACAATTTTCGCTGAAAGCATTAGACATTTCATTATTTAACAGTAAAGGAGAAAAAGCTTTGCGGAAAGAACCTTGTTTCCTGGAAATGTTTGCCGAATTAATGATAGAAAAGCTCGGTCATCCACTAAAAAGTAAAAATTTAAAGGTAGAACTTACTTGCACTTCGAGCGAAATGGTTGAAGCCGACACCATGAATATCACTAAAGTATTTAAATATATTCTTGAAAATGCGATTGAATTTTCTCCCGAAAATGAGGAGATAAATATTGACATTTGGAAAAACGAAGCATCAATTCATGCAAAAATATCGGATAAAGGAAAAGGTTTCGACCCCCATATTTCTATTACTAATATTCTGCCTTTTTCATCCAATAATCATGTTGATCAGAATCCCGGATTAAGCTTATTTTTATGCAAACAAATAATTGAAGCACATGGTGGAAAAATATGGAATGGGAACAACGAGGGGAAAGGTGCTTTTGTTGAATTTAAACTACCCATTAGTTTTCAATTCTCCGTTTCATAAGCTGTAAAACAATTTATTTTTGAATTAGCACTTTGTAAAATGCCGATAAATAAATGATTTCCTTAGATACAATTTTTTCCCATTTTTTTCGGCAAAGTAAATTTTAGGTTTATGTAATGAAGGAATAGGCAAAAGTGCATAAATTTTTCGTACTTCATTTGCATTCATAAAGTTACACCAATTGTATTTCCAAATAATTGACACGAAATTTGGAATATTTTTCACTGAAAAAGATGAGAAAAGAAATATTTTTTAGCACTGCTGTCCGGTAAACAATCTACAGATGATGAGCTAATTTATTGTTGCGAAAAAATATTTTTAAATGGCTAATTTTCACCGGCCAGTAACGATATTTTTATTTGTAATTTTAGCGTTTTATAAAAATATTACAGCAATATAAACCTTATTCTTCTCCACTAAAAACACATAGCTTTAGCTCCCAAAACAGAGACAGGCAATCGCTTGGTTTCCGAACTTACCTGAACGCAAAATCCTCTAAATTTATTTAACGCTTTCATCGCACAATTTATGTATTTTCAATACTCATAAAGTTCTAATGCATACCCCCGGTTAAAGAACTTTTTTCATTATTCTGCGGCATCACAGTAAGCGGCAAAACCAAATTCCACCAGCAGTGTTCCTCTAATGCCTACAAAATCATACAGTTGAAACGATTTTTATTATAAATAACATCTTATATGTGCCATTAAATTCCTAACTTATAGTAAATATTAGTTACTAATTTATGTGACTTGTGAATAAAAAATGTGTCATAAAATCGACAGGAGATACGTTGAAAATTAGCGTTTCCTTTGAAAATTGTACCGACGAAGACTTGGTTAAACAAATTGTAAAAACCAAAAATGCAGTGCTTTTTGGAATACTGTTCGACAGGTATGGAGGGATGGTTTATAATAAGTGTTATGGCTTTGTAAAAGCACGGGAGGAAGCAAAAGACCTGGCACAGGATATCTTTTTAAATCTCTTTATAAAGCTTGGCTGCTTCAAAGGACATTCAAAATTTTCGACATGGTTGTACGCTTTTACCTACAATCATTGTGTAAATTATATTAAAAGAGATATTTCTAAAAAAATAAAAAGGAAAACAATATCTATTGATAAATGCAAACAGAGTTTCACCGATGTTGATGACAGTAGTTTGTTTACCATGAAAGTGGAAAAACTACAAAAGGCACTAGAGTATATTTGTCCTGAAGATAAGATGATTTTACTTTTAAAATATCAGGACGGTTTCTCGATAAAAGAACTTTCGGAGGTATTACGGATTGGAGAAAGTGCAGTTAAAATGAGGCTTCAAAGGGCTCGAGCCAAAATTGTTGTAATTTATAACAACATGAACAATGAATAACCATAATCCATTTAAAGAAATTGGACACCCTCCAGAAAAGGTGCCTCCAGAGTTAAAGGAAAAAATAATGGATGATGTATCGGCCTTCCTTCTTTTTATGGATATAGCAACATTGTTTTCGGCAAATTATACCGAGGCAATAAAAAGTTTCTTTAAAGAAAGAAAGAAGAAAGGAAGAACTAATAAAACATAAATACAATAGTATGGAAACGATAACAAACTGGAAAGATCTGACTTTTGCTTCGCTAGCCGAAATAATGCGAAATATTATGGCGGCTATACCTAATTTATTGGGAGCAATACTGATACTTTTAATAGGCTGGATTATTACAAAAATAGTAATCTACATACTTAAAAAAGTACTAAAACTGGCAAAAGCAGACCGACTTACAGATGTTATTAACGAAAAAAAACTTTTTGGGAAAACAGATATCCGCTTCAATGTCATAAAGGTTATTGTTGCTTTTGTAAAATGGAGTATGTACCTCATATTTCTGATAGTGGCAGCTGATATAATGAATTGGGAAGTTGTTACAGAAGGAATTAGCGATTTACTTCTCTACCTGCCTACTTTGTTTAGCGCCATTGCCTTGTTTA
Source organism: Draconibacterium sp. (assembly GCA_041583785.1). GTDB lineage: Bacteria > Bacteroidota > Bacteroidia > Bacteroidales > Prolixibacteraceae > Draconibacterium. The sequence goes on from JBFHFE010000052.1 coordinate 26,014, forward strand.
TGATTGGATTATACATTGCAAATTTTATAAAAAAAGCAATCGCCGGCTTGTTTGAATCGTTTGACTTAAATGGTGCACGACTAATTAGCAGTCTTGTTTTTTACATCATCGTACTTATAATTACCGTTACAGCATTAAACCAGGCCGGCATCAATACCGACCTTATAACCCAAAATCTCACCATAATTCTTGGCGCGTTTTTGGCTTCAATGGCCATCGCATTTGGCTTTGGTTCAAAAGAAATAATTGCGGATCTGCTGAAATCATTCTATACCCGTAAAAATTTCGAATTAGGACAGAAAATAAAATTTAAAAACATTTCGGGAACCATAGAATCGATCGATAATATTACAATAACCTTAAAAACTGAAAAAGGGAAAATTGTATTGCCCATTAAAGAGGTGGTTGAAAACCAAATTGAAATAGAATGTTAAGCAGCATCGAAATGATATGTACAAAGCGTTTTAGAAATAAAAAAATGAACACCTGTTAAATGCCTTTTTAAAACTATTTCATTTTCTAAAGTGACCAATATGAAATATTTGTGTCTTACTAGTATAATTTAATATTCTTATTTGTAAACTATGAAACCAATAAAATTTGTAACACTCTGTTTGGCATTGGTAATAGTCTTAGGATGCACCAATAGCGACAGTCCTTCGGAAATAGAAAAGTTCCAAAAGGGCAATGAAAAGAAGGATTTACAGGTTGTAGGTTCTTCCAATGAATATCAGGAATCTATTGAAAAAGTAGGTTCGGAAATTGGAATATTGCTTGCTTCTCAGGAATCATTAGATGAACAAATTAATTATTTAAACATTCAAAAAGATTCTATTGAGAACGCATTAATACAAATTGAAGCTTCAATCGACCAGGTGGAATCGAAAAAAATAGCCCCTGAAATTAAAGATGTGAACGCAAAACTGAATGAACTAAAAAGCGTAAAAGAAAATCTTTTAGAACAACAGGATCTTCAAAAAAAGGAAATCCTGCTGGCCGACAAAAAAAAGCAAATCTTTGAAGAAGAAAAACAAGTTTATGCAGCTCAGCATCAGTCGTTATGGGAAAAAGGAGCTCCTCCATCCGATTTTGAACTTGTGGATTCGTTACTTGCCAACATTAACCTGCAAATAAACAAACAAGAAAACCGGCTAAAAATTCTAAATAGAAAAGTTGCTGATATTGAGGAACAGGTTAAAACTATCGACAAGCAAAGAACCTCGTTAGGAATTAAAATAAGGAATAATTATAACGCGCAGGAGATTTTTGAAGAGTATTCATTAGAAGAAAAAGAAAGACTCGAAGATAAATTGATGAGCATAGAAGAAGAGCTTGATTTGTTATTTGAAGAACAAGAAGATATACATTCAAAAATAGCCAGGTATAAAGGCGAAGAAACCTATTTGCAAATAAAACAAAGTGCAAAAAAGGAACAAGAGTTAGCCGAAAAAGACAGAGTAGAGCGCGAAATGATGGCACAACAAGAGCTGGAAACGCTTAAAAACAAACGAGCTCAAAGAATAACAAATGCTTTTTTTGCAATCGGCATTGTAGCATTGGTTCTGTTCTTCCTTTATTATATGGGTAAAAAAAGAAAATCAGCAAAAAATAAAAAATCTACAAAATGAATACAACAGATAAAGAAAAAGGCTTCATTAAAAGGCTAGTTGATGATGTAACCGAGAATGTAAAAGAAGGGGCAACATTTGTTGGAAAAAAAGTAGCTGAAACCTCGGCAAAAGCATTTGTAGCCAGCAGTGATTTAGTTGCTGAAACTTCAGAAAAAATTCATGAGTTTACAGAAAAACAAGCGTTTCAGAAAACGGAGAAAAAAGTGCGTGATCGTCAGGAAGAACTAAAATTCATTTTTGGTGAACTTACACTGGCACATTACTTAGCAAACGACTCTCTACATAAAACATTTCTTACAACCAAAGCGGTAAAAGATGTTGTTGATGAATTTAAGAAAAATGAAAAACAATTAATTGAAATTGCCAAAGAGATTAAACGATTTGATAAATAAACCAATCGCCACCTGCATGATTTAATTCTTTTTGCACACTGGAATTCTAAAATGTGGACCAAAGCGATTGAATATTTACTACTAACCACTACCATTAAACAAATTAAATTACAACGATATGAAATACATTCTAATTTTTATTTATGTATCAATAAGTATTTTACTGTTGGTATTAAACTGGGATTTATTTACAACCATGGTTTTGGTTGATTTAGGATTCGGGCAGTTTGATGCACTCCCATTTTTAATTTTACAAATATTTGGAGGAGTTGTTTTAGGTGTTTTTGTGGTTGTTGACGGCTTTAAAGATTTAAAGCGGGAAGTAAAAATAAGTGAAATGGAGAAAACAATTATAACCTTGAAAAAAGATGCCGAAATAGCTATCCTTAAAAAAGCAGAAACTGCAAAAAAACCTACTAAATCAGTTGTAACAGAAGATCCCAGTCTACCCGATTTCGTTTAAAAATTCCAATAAGAGCCCATAGTATTTATATAAGGTGTATTAATTCGTTTTAAGTATTAACATAAAAAAATCTAAAAATGAAGACAACATTAAATTTGACAATACTATTTACTCTTGCGTATTTTTTAGGAAATGCGCAGGTGAAAGATATAAGTATTACCTTATCGCCAGCGGCTGAATATACCTGGTGGGACAATCATGCAGGACTTAGTGATGGTGTACTTATTGGTGGAAAACTTGGTTTTGGCTTTGGAGAGTACCTTGAACTTCGTGGGATATACTTTCAATCGGTTGATTTAACAACAAACTTTGAAAACTTTGGTCTGGCAAACTACAATGACAATTTGTTTAACAAACAAGATGTTACCCTTACCCGCTGGGGTGGAGAATTTAAAGCAAATATTGGGACAAAGAAACTAAAACCCTACATCGCTCTTGGAACAGGAGTTCAGAGTATTGAAGTGAACGGGAACGATAAGTTGGAACAGATTTATACAAGCCTCGGACTCGGCCTTAAACTAAATCTATTTCCGCGGGCTGTGTTTTTGGCTGAAGTAAAAAATACCACCTATAACTTTAATGCTGGTGCCGATTTGCTCTCCAGTACCAACAAATCTGATTTTGGGGTAAGCGATGCAGATTTTTCACGCGAAAGATTGAGCAACCTGGCAGTACAAGGGGCATTGCAATTTTACCTTGGAGGAAGAGAACCCGGCACAATGACCGACCTCGACATAGCTTATTTAGAGCAATTCAGAGGAGGCTTAAGCAAACTACAACTTGTAATAGAACCCAGTACTAGTTATATCGATTTTAAGGATAATTCTTTGTTTAGAGACACCTGGTTTGTTGGAGGCTACGCCGGCATAGACATTAGCCAATACTTTGCGGTGCGGGCTTTCTATTTCGAGGCTGTAGAAAGTATGGATTTCGATACTGATTTTGATAATTTATCGATGTTCGGTATGGAATTAAGAGCAAACCTGAATGACGGAAATGGCGTAACTCCTTATTTATCGCTAGGTGGAGGTTACCTTAATCCGAAAGATGATTATTTGGGAGAAGGTGGCGCAACGGTAAAAGGAAGTGAGTTCGCTACCGGAGGCTTAGGCTTGAATATCCCATTGAGCAATCGCATACTTATTACCGGAGGAGCGCGTGCAATGCTTACCTCAGGAGAAAGTGCATTAGATATTTCCGAACCCAATGATATACAAACACATATTTTATACAATGCAGGTATAAAATTCTCCATCGGTAAAAAATCGAAATCACCCAATGAAGTGTACAAAGAAAAATTCGACATGGAAGTGGAAAAACGCCTTGCCGAAAACGAACTAAAAGTTCAGCAAATGACAGATGAGTACCAGGAGAAAGTAAACGCACTGGAAAACGAGCTGGAACTTGCCTATAAGGAAAAAGATATCGATAAAGTGGTGGAAATAATTGAAGAGAAAAAAGAAATTGAAGACACTATAAAAGCGGTAAAAGAACTGGAAATAGTGGTAGAAGAAAAACAGGAAAGCCCAATAACTCCGATTTCGGCACCAGCAATTCCAGAACCCTATACAGTACAAAGCATTATTAAGATGTCGCCTGCAGAGTTTGAGTCGCTAATTGTAAGTATTTTAAGTATAACACATAAAGACAAACCAGTTGAAACACCTGTAGTGTATCGGGATACAACAAAAATTCAGCAAATTAAAATGCAGCCAAACGACTCGGTAAATAAGCGCATCGATGTATTGGAAAAACTACTGAAAGAGATAAATACAAAAATGGATAGTAAGACCGAAAGTATTGCTCCAGCTCCTGCAACCGAAGAAGACGATAAAATGATTTCGGAATTATCAACCCAAATTCAGCTCCAACTCGATGATTTAAACAGAAGGATGGAGAGAATTTCTGACAGAGTTGATAACCAGAACGATAAAGGTCAAACCATAGTTGTAGCTCCCGGAGCTAACGAAAGGAATACGACTCCCGATGCGTATATCACAACGATAGATGAAACCGGCAAAGTATTAAGCACCCAAAAAGCAATGAATGTCGACCCAACCCTATGGTATAACTATTCGTCAGCAATGTTAGGCTTAAACGTTGGCGGGGCTACTACAGTTAACTTTGGAGTTCGGCTGCATTACGATATAAACAATACTGATTTAGAGTTTATGCCCGAAATATATATAGGATTAGGCGACAAAACCTCGTTTGGATTATCGGGTAACTTAATTTATCCAATTTCAATTCAGAATGATAAAGTTGCCCCCTATGTTGGTGTAGGATTGGGATTAGCAAGAATTGACCGGAATCTTCGAGGAAATTACAATGTAATACTTGGTACAAAACTTCCATTTATTAACGAAAATCTATCTGTTGACTACACCATGCGCAATACATTCGATTACAACCAACTAGCAGTAACATACCGACTTCCGTTTTAACAATCGGAAATAAAAACTTCAGAAGAACTCACGGGAGTATATTTCGTGAGTTCTCTGAAAAAAGTTCAGAGAAGTATTTGTTTTTTCAACATAACTAAACTGATGAAGACTTCAGAGTCAATTATAAACACTTAAATTAATAAACGAAATCATTGTTGTCCGGTAAACCGGATTTTGTTTAATTTTTTATCTATAACATCCTGATATTCAAATCAGGTATTTTTCATTTTCAAAAGTAAGCCCCCTGTATTTCAGGAAATAGCGAATGTTGATATTTGTATTTGTC
>JBFHFE010000053.1:0-31011 GCA_041583785.1 Draconibacterium sp.
AAGATCAAGGGGAAATACCTTCAAATGTATTTGAATGAGTTCGTCTACAAGCTAAACAGAAGGTATTTTGGCGAAAAACTCTTTGATAGGCTTGTTATTGCTGGAATTACAGGATTATGACTAAATACGGATATTCAAAAACTAGAAAATCTTAACATTGAAAACAGTTTTGAAGAACTTAAAAAATTATTCGAGCAAAAAACCACAAAAGAGTGGAGCGAACACTTAACAACTAACATAGACTTTATTAATATGAAAGTAAATTGCTACAATGTGCCTATGCCTAATAAAATGTAATACGGGTTTCAGCGGGTAATTTAACTGCAATTGGTTGTTGCAACACTACCAATTTATTTTCAACAATTTGCTTAAAAAATCAAAATTGCAAATACATGCTTGCGAGGCTTTTGTTGCTGTAAAAGAGGTGCTTGTATCTCATAAAAAAACGAAATTGTATCATTTATGCTGATGCTATTTCGTTTTTTTTGCAAAATTATTTTCAATCAGAAAAAGGTGTTGAGAGGCGGCTATGTACCTTTCTTCTTTTCCCGTTTTTTTATTTAGTCTACCGAGCCAAAAACTTTCTTAAGCAGACTGGTAACGCGTGCTGCCGGATTTTCGCGAATGGCTTTTTCTTCATCGGCAATTTTTAGAAAGAGGCCATCCAGGGCTTTTTGTGTCAGGTAATCTTCCAGCTCTGTGTCGACTGTTTTAAGTCCTGCTGTTTGTCCAATAAACGAACCCGCCACTTTGTTCCACTTGCCAATAAGTGTATCCCAGCTTTCTTTGGTAGAGATACCTCCTGCCAGTTCTTTTTCAACCGACGATTTTATTTTTGGGCGGTATAGCTCTGTTAATTCGCTGTAGGTAGTATTGTGCAGATATTGTGTGGCAGCATTGTTGTCGCCTTTTAATATGTCAACAGCATCGGTAATGGTCATGCTGGTAATGCTGTTTATAAAAATTGGAGAGGCTTCTTTGGCGGCATCTTCGGCAGCGCGGTTAATGTGCAGCAATACATCGTTAAGGAGATCTTCTCCGCCGGGTATTTTACCAATATTGTCAACAATAATGTCGGCCTCGGGTGGCAGAAGGATTTTTACCAGCTCGTCTTTGTAGTAGCCATCGGTAGCCCCTAAAATACTCGACGAATTGTTTGTGCCTGTTACCAGCGCTTCTTTCAGTCCGGCAATAATCTCGTTTTGGGTAAGCGGCGCATTCGCGTCTAAATATTGTTGCGATAGCTGCATCATTTCAGCACAGCCTGTTAAAAGAATTGCCAAAAGGATTGGAAGGAATCGTGTTGTTTTCATAATTATTTTGTTTAATGATGTTGCCTTTATTGGGTAAAGCTTATTTAAATAATTTGGTTACTAAATCCTGGCGCCCTTTTGCCTTAAGGGTTTGAATTATTTTATTCCGATTTTCTTTTTTGTACCAGAAGAAAAACTGACGCTGGTTTTCTTTGGCATTTTTATTTCGTGCGGTATAAATTTCTTCCATGGTATAAGGGTGGTAGCCCGAGTAATATACCACAGTAGCCAGTGTCATGGGCGTTGGCGTAAAATCCTGCACCTGCTCGAGTTTAAAATTCATGTTTTTTGTTTCTATGGCCAGATTGGCCATATCTTCCTCTTTGCTTCCGGGGTGGCTCGAAATAAAATACGGAATCAGTTGCTGGTTCAGCTTTTCTTCCTCGTTTATTTTGTTGAACTCGGCATTCAGTACCTTGAACAGGCTAAATGACGGTTTGCGCATTATTTTCAGCACATCGTCCGACGAATGCTCCGGTGCTACTTTTAAACGTCCCGACACGTGATGCTTTATAACCTCGCGTAAGTATTCGCGGTTGGTTTTGTTTATTTCTTCGTTATTGGTTTTCTCCAGAATCATATCGTAACGAATACCACTTCCAATAAATGCCTTTTTAACATTTGGGTTGTTGCGCACCTTTTGGTACAGCTCGAGCATAGGCTTGTGGTCGATATTCAGGTTTTTACAAACCGATGGGAAAATGCAGGATGGGCGTTTGCACTTTTTGCAAATCTCTTCGTGAATGCCCTTCATCTTGTACATGTTTGCCGAAGGCCCTCCCAAATCGGAAATGTATCCTTTAAAATCGGGCATTTCTATTATCTGTTCCACTTCTTTTAAAATCGATTTCTCCGAGCGGCTGGCAATAAATTTTCCCTGGTGCGCCGAAATGGTGCAGAAAGTACAGCCCCCAAAACATCCGCGGTGCATGTTAATGGAATGGCGTATCATTTCGTAGGCAGGAATGGTGTCTTTGCTGGTGTAGCGCGGATGAGGAAGCCGGGTGTAGGGCAAATCGTACACTTTGTCGATTTCCTTTTCTTTAAACGTTGGGTGCGGAGGATTTACCACCACTTTTTTATCGCCAATGCGCTGCACCAGCTTTTTGGCTTCCATTTTATTCGACTCCTCTTCGATGTGCATAAAGTTACGGGCAAATTCTTTTTTGTCGTTCAGGCAGGTGTCGTGTGAGGCCAGCTCTAACTCGTCCCAATTTTTTTTGGTGGCATAGCCTTCGTTGGCGTCAATCATAAAAGCGGTTTGCGGAATGGTTGTCAGGCTTTCAACCGGAATACCACGTTTTACCAGACGGGTAAATTCAACAATCGATTTTTCGCCCATGCCATAAAAAAGAATGTCGGCACCCGAATCCTCCAAAATCGAGGGCATCAGTTTATCCGACCAATAGTCGTAATGGGTTAATCGGCGCAGCGAAGCTTCAATTCCTCCAATCACCAGCGGCACATCTGGGTACAATTCTTTTAATATTTTCGAATAGGTAATGGTGGCATAATCGGGGCGGTAACCAAATCGTCCGCCTGGAGTATAGGCGTCGTTGGTACGTTTTCGTTTACCGGCGGTATAGTGGTTTACCATCGAATCCATATTTCCGGCAGTAACGGCAAAAAACAAGTTGGGTTTGCCCAGCTTCTTAAAATCTCTCAGGTCGTCTTTCCAGTTGGGTTGAGGGACAAGGGCAATCCGCAGCCCCTCGTTTTCCAGCACCCGGCCAATAACCGCCGCGCCAAACGAAGGATGATCGATATAAGCATCTCCTGTAAAAAGAATTACATCTATTTCATCCCATCCTTGCTGTTCAACCTCTTTTTTCGAAGTAGGTAACCAATCTGTAATGTTGTATTTATTTTCCGGCATCTGTTTCATTTAAGCCTATATAACAATTAAAATTCAAATATGATTAAAAAACATTGAAACAAGTTTGTGTGCACTGAAAGAATAGTCCTTTCGCATGGTTTTGTTTGTGTTTTTCTTTGTATTTTTAAAATATCAGAAAAAAAATAAGAATACAAAAATCCTTTTATTTTTGTGTTTAACAATTTACAAGGAGCATACTACAACCTAATTAAATGGAATTATTAAATCCTAATGATATTTTCAGAAATTGGCCCGCCTTACTTGCCAATGGTGATTATTTCGCCAAATTTCTGATGTACATCTTGCGTTTCAATAAGTTAAATAAAGTTTACAGTCAGATTGCACAAAAACAGGGGATTGATTTTATTGAGGAGTTGATAAAAACCCTTGAATTTGATGTTGATTTGGATGAAAACGAATTAAATAGAATACCCAAAGAAGGGCCGCTTATTATAGTGGCCAATCATCCGCTTGGCGGCTTCGATGGTTTGTTGCTTATTAAATATTTGTCGCGGGTAAGAACCGATGTAAAAGTGCTTGCCAATTTCCTTTTGAAAAGAATTGAACCGGTTTCCGATTATTTTTTAGCCGAAAATCCATTTGATGGGAGTGATGCCGAAAAAGGGAACTTTGCCGGGTACAAGGAAGCTGTTGCGCACCTGAAAAACAATGGCGTTTTATGCTTGTTTCCGGCAATCGATGTAAGTACAAAAGATTCGTTCGACGCGGTTCCCGACAGGGTTTGGCAATTTCCGGTAGTGAAATTTATTAAAGACGCCAAGGTGCCTGTACTGCCTGTTTTATTTCAGGGGACCAACAGCCGTTTGCTGCATTTGGCCGCTAAAATTCATCCTTCGCTGAAACACGCCCGCCTGCCCTCCGAAATTCTTAGTAAACGGAACAAGAATATTAAGCTGCGTTTTGGTAGCCCCATAAAGGTAGTGGATCAGGAAAAATTCTGCGATGTATACCAGTTTGGGCGTTTCCTGCGGGCAAAAACCTACAGTATGGAATCGGACATTGAGGTAAAAGGTTTTTTTAATTACAACCTGATACCTCAGGTTAAACCCGAGCCGATAATAGAGCCGATTGATAAGCAGAAAATTCTTAATGAGATTCAGTCTATAAAAGCGGATTATACCTTGTTCCAGCTGAAAAATTATACGGCTTTCTGCGCTCCTTCGCGGTTGATGCCCAATATTCTAAATGAGATTGGACGTTTGCGAGAGATTACTTTTCGCGAAGTGGGAGAGGGAACGAACCAAAGTATTGATATTGATGAATACGATCTTTACTATCATCAGATGTTTATTTGGGACGAAGAGGTGCAGCGTATTGTTGGGGCTTACCGCCTGGGAAAAGGAAAAGATATTATGGAACAATATGGCCGGCGCGGTTTTTACCTGCACTCGCTGTTTCGTATCGATGAAAAGCTGAAGCCGTTTTTGAAAGAAAGCATGGAGCTCGGACGCTCGTTTGTAATTAAAGAATACCAGCGCAAACCTATGCCCTTGTTTTTGTTGTGGAAAGGGATTCTGTACTTTTTGCTGAAAAACCCGGAATACCGCTACCTGATTGGACCGGTGAGTATAAGCAACAATTACTCGAAAATATCGAAAGATTTAATTATCCGGTTTATTATGCGCAACCACCTGAACTGGAAAATGGCACAACATATAAAACCACGGAACAGCTATAAATTTAAAAGCGATAATGCCGACTTAAATGTACTGATGGAAAATATGGATCACGACATTAATCGCCTCGATAAAACCATTGGCGATTTAGATGAACAGAACCCGGGGTTGCCCGTTTTGCTGAAAAAATACATTAAGCTGAATGCCAAGATTATTGGCTTTAACGTCGACCCGAAATTTAATAACTGCCTCGACGGATTGATTGTTCTGGATGTTTACGATGTGCCTAAAAGTACCATCGAATCGCTTTCGAAAGAGGCAAACGACGGCTCTATTCTCGACCGTTTTTATGGCAACCGCGAATAGTAACTGTCGATATATTTTTGGGTAAAAGGGCAATGAACCATACACTCGAGGCAAGTAAGGCATTTTGTTACATCAATAAGCTCGTTTCTTGAAAGCTGGCTCGACCAGTTTGTTCCTTTTATTGCGTTTGCCACACAAATATTTTTACAAATAGTACAGCTTCCGCACAGCGATTGTTGAGGTTGGTGCAGAACGGTTTCGAGTGGCGCATTGGTTAGTACCGAACACATGCTAATGGCACTTCCATATTTTGGTGTAACCAGTAAGTTGTGTTTGCCAATCCACCCTAATCCGGCCAAAGAGGCTATGGTTTTATGTGGTAAGGGGGTGGTTTGTAGCTGTTTGTTGTAGAATCCGCTTCGTACAATATTCTTTTCCGATTGCGAATAAGCTTCAAATCCTTTTAGCCGAAGGAAGTATTCTATGTCGTCAGCAATCTGGTCGGTTTTTAACTCTGTCAGATGAAACTCGTCGGTACTAATTTCCCCATTTTGTTTCATTTTTTCAACGTAAAGCGGAGTATTTCTTATCTCTTTTAAATAAGGCTGCGACAGAGGAATGCCAAATAAAACGGCACTTGGAAAATTTTTATTCTGATTCCGGGGTATTTGCGAAATATCCACAAAATGGATGATTTTCGCTCCCCGGATTTTGAGTTCTTGTAGCAGTAAGTTTTGAAAGGACATTGTTTACGCTTTTCTTCCTCCTAAGATAAAGGAAAAGTTAGCATGTCCATAGGTTTGAAAAAGTGTTTTCGAAAACGATTTAGATAAAACAGAATTGTTGTTAGTCGACAACTCTTTTTACCCTTCCCACTTCGCCTGTTTCGAGCATGACTTTAATACCATGCGGGTGAATAGGTGAGTTGGTAAGAATACGTTTTACAAAACCATCGGTTAGTTCTCCGGTGCGTTGATGATGTTTTTGAACAATCTCAACTTCAGCACCAATTCTTACATTTTTCCTTTGTTGTCCGTCCATAATAATTACATTAAGTGCTTTTCTATCGAAATTTTTTTAAGAAAATCAAATTTAAGTAGGGGGAGAATAATCACTGGATAAATCCAATGAAGAGAAGATGTAGAAGTAGTTTATTTGCTGTACATTTTCTCCTTTTGAGCATGAATTTTTTCATTTGTAATATACTCGTCGTAAGGCATTAGCTTATCGATAATTCCATTTGGAGTTAATTCGATAATACGGTCGCAAACCGATGAAATAAATTCGTGGTCGTGCGACGACATAAACACATTTCCCGGATATTTTATCAGGTTGTTGTTAAATGCCTGAATCGATTCCAGATCGAGGTGGTTGGTAGGGGTATCTAATATTAGCGCATTCGGATCGGTCAGCATCATTTTAGCAATCATACAACGCATTTTCTCACCTCCTGAAAGCACATTTACTTTTTTGTAAATTTCTTCTCCGGCAAAAAGCATTCTTCCCAGATAAGTTCGGATGTACATTTCGGTTGTATCTTTTGTAAACTGGCACAGCCAATCAAACAATGTCATGTCGCTTTCGAAGAACTCGGAGTTGTCTATTGGCAGGTAGGCCGATGTTATGGTCTGTCCCCACTGGTAGGTTCCCGTGTCAGCTTCGCGGAGTCCGTTAATAATCTCAAAAAAAGCAGTCATGGCGCGATAATCTCGCGAAAGGAAAACAATTTTTTCACCTTTTTGAGCTGAAAATTCAACATCTTTAAAAAGAATAGTCCCGTCAATACTGGCACTTAAATTTTCCACGTCAAGAATACGGTCGCCGGCTTCGCGCTCAGGAGTAAAAATAATACCCGGGTATTTTCTGGTTGATGGCTGAATGTCTTCAATATTCAGTTTCTCAATCATTTTTTTACGGCTGGTAGTTTGTTTCGATTTTGCTACGTTGGCGCTAAAACGTTGAATAAATTCCTGCAATTCTTTCTTTTTCTCTTCCGCTTTTTTGTTTTGTGCCTGTTGCTGGCGTAATGCCAACTGGCTACTCTGGTACCAGAAGCTGTAGTTTCCGGCAAACATTTTTATATCGCCATAATCAATATCAATTGTGTGGGTACTAATCGCATCTAAAAAGTGCCTGTCGTGCGAAACCACCAAAACAGTGTTTTCGTAATTGGCCAGGTAGTTTTCCAGCCAAACCACTGTTTCAAGGTCGAGGTCGTTGGTGGGCTCATCAAGCAAAAGGTTGTCGGGGTTGCCAAAAAGTGCCTGCGCTAGTAATACCCTAACCTTTTGGTTTCCACTCATGTCCTTCATTAAAGTGTAATGAAATTCTTCTTTTACACCCAGGTTGCTTAACAAGGTGGCAGCATCGTTTTCTGCATTCCAACCGCCCATATCGCCAAATTTCTCTTCCAGTTCGCCGGCTTTAATACCATCTTCCTCCGAAAAATCAGGTTTCATGTACAGCGCTTCTTTTTCTTGCATTAAGTCCCAGAGTTCCTGGTGACCTTTCATTACAGCATTCAATACAGTATCTTCGTCGAAGGCGAAGTGATCCTGGCTTAACACCGAAAGACGCTCGCCCGGTTCCAATATAATATTTCCGGAAGTGGCATTAATTTCTCCTGAAATTGCTTTTAAAAATGTTGATTTTCCGGCACCATTTGCGCCAATTACACCATAGCAGTTTCCGGCTGTAAACTTCATGTTAACATCCTGAAATAAAATGCGTTTTCCGAACTGTATTCTTAAATTTGAGACTGTAATCATACTCTACTTTTTTTTCTACCTTAATTTTTTACGGGCTGCAAACGTAGTTAATTATTTGGTTTTGAGTGTTAAGTATATAACAAACCTTGGCCTACTTATATAAAACTTAATACAAGCGAGGTGGTATTGGAATATAGCCTCTGTTGATACGCTGTTATGAGCCGGACTTTTAGTTCTGCAGTATTTTAATGCGAAATTAATTGGACAGGGATAAATCCTCTATAATACCACTCGTACATCAAAATGATTAATAAATTTTATTTCAATCATTTGGGAATACCATTGGAAACTTCCGTTTCCCACATAAAATCTTTGTTCGGTTTCAGTCGTTTTTAAGAAGAAAATGTATCGATTTCTACTGAAAGTTAGTTGAAGCAGAGGCTGGAATATTTATCGGAATCGGGTTGATATTTTATATTGAAATTGGGCGAGTAAGAAAAAAGGCCCGATTCAAGCGAATCAGACCTTTCAATATACTTTGTTGTATTTTTTCCTAATTGTCTTCGGGCAAACCGTATTTGTCAACCACAAAGTCGATGTCTTTATCGCCGCGGCCACTCAGGTTTACCAGGATTGATTTTTGAGGATTTTCCTGGGCCAGTTTTGTTGCATAAGCAACAGCGTGTGCACTTTCCAGCGCCGGAATAATTCCTTCCAAACGGCTTAATTCGTAAAATGAATCAATGGTTTCTTTGTCGTTGGCAACTCCATAAGTTACTTTTTGAAGATCCTTTAGCATGCTGTGTTCTGGCCCTACTCCCGGGTAATCCAAACCACTGGCCACCGAATAAACCGGTGCAGGTTCTCCTTTTTCGTCTTGTAAAAGGTAGCATTTAAAACCATGAATAAGTCCGGGTTTCCCATAGGTAATGGTACTGGCGTGTTCGCCGAGTTTCGTTCCTGTTCCTCCTGGCTCAACACCATGCAGTTGAGTTTCTTCAATATCAAGAAAACCCGAGAACATTCCCATAGCATTACTACCGCCGCCAACACAAGCAACTACGTGGTCGGGGTTTTCACCGGTCATTTCATGAAACTGTTCTTGGGCTTCAATTCCAACAACACGCTGGAAATCGCGAACCATCATAGGAAATGGGTGAGGACCAACTACCGAGCCAATGCAGTAAATGGTATTTACCGGGTCTTTCAGGTAGGCCTGAAAAGCTGAGTCGACAGCTTCTTTTAATGTTTTTAATCCATGGCTTACCGGTACAACTTCGGCACCCAGAATTTTCATGCGCACCACATTTGGGTGTTCTTTGGCAATGTCCACTTCGCCCATGTGAATCTCGCATTCCAAGCCAAAATAAGCGGCTGCAGTTGCCAGCGCTACTCCATGTTGACCGGCACCGGTTTCGGCAATCAGGCGTTTTTTGCCTAAATGTTTTGCAAGCAAGGCTTCGCCCATGCAGTGGTTAAGCTTGTGTGCTCCGGAGTGGTTCAAATCTTCGCGTTTCATGTAGATGCGGCCACCATATTTTGCCGATAAATTCTGGCAGAAATAAACCGGAGTAGGACGGCCCTGAAAATGTTTGCGGATGCTTCTGAGTTCGGAAATAAAGTTATGCGATTTACTGATGGAATGATAAGCATCAGTAATTTTATTCATTTCAACCTGAAGTTCGGGGGGAATAAATGAGCCTCCATATTCTTTGTAAAATCCCTTACTGTCGGGATACTGCTTAAAGTAGTCTGTCATGATTTAATTTTTAGGATTCAAGATTCCTAAAATAAATTTTTATTCGGAAAGACAGCTCTTTTCAAGCGGATTTTAAAGCCATTGTTCAGAAATTAATAATACAGGTAACGTTTAATTTTTTGCGTGGCTGTTTTAATAAATGGAGTGGGATGTGAAATGAATTTTTGAATCTTAGAAAACTTGTTTACCTGCGCATTTAATTGCTTCCGAAGCTCTACGGTAAGTTCTTCTATCTTTTCGTCAACCATTTCTGATATCTCGTCCATTTTGCCGCCTAATTCACTTCGCATTTCTTTAACTTTCTGCTCTAGTTCTTCGCGGTTAAAATGCACCATTGCCACCAGCTTTCCTTTCTTCTCAACTACCAACGATTCAACTACGTATTTAAAATTATTGATGATTGATTCTATTTCTTCAGGATAAATATTTTCACCACTGGCTCCTATAATCATGTTTTTTAGACGTCCTTTGTGGCTTAACCATCCATTTTTATCGAAAACACCCAGGTCGCCGGTTTTAAACCATCCGTCTTTTGTAAGTGCTTTGTCGGTTTCTTCCTGGTTTTTGTAGTAGCCCAACATAACATTGGGGCCTTTCGCCCAAATTTCGCCCTCGCCGGTTACCGGATTCGGTTCGTTAATAATTACTTCGCAATTGATAACTTTTGGACCAATTGCCTGGTATTTTGTTTGCGAAGGATTTGAACCTGCAAGCAAAGGAGCGGTTTCTGTTAAGCCGTAACCAATTGCGTAGGGGAATTTGGCATCGCGCAAGAAACGCTCAACAGTAGCATCTAGTTTGGCTCCACCAATTCCGAAAAACTTAAGATTGCCCCCAAAGGTTTCGTACAATTTTTTCCCTGCCAAACGGTGAACCAGTTTACGGGTAGGTTTAAAATTATACAGCATGCGTGTGACGGCTTTTTTCTTAATACCGGGCAGAATGCTGTTTTTGTATACCTTCTCAATAATTAAAGGCACAGAGAGCATAATGTCGGGGCGGACTTTTTTTAAGGCAGGTAACAAAACGCTTGCTGTTGGCGGTTTTCGCAAATAAGTTACACTGGCTCCGTGGTACATGGCCAGCAAAAAGCCAATGGTGTTTTCGTAAGTGTGCGATAGTGGCAGCACTGATAAAAATTTGAAATCTTCTGTTATTTCCTGAACAGCACCCGATTGTATAACATTCGAGATGATGTTTTTTTGCGAAAGCATCACTCCTTTAGAATTTCCCGTTGTTCCTGAAGTATAAAGCAAAACAGCCATTTCATTTTCTTCGGGAATATAAGCAATTGTACTGGTTGCATTGGGATTAAAAAGTACCTCCGGCTTCTCAGTCGATAACACTTCGTAGTTCTCAATTTTTATGATAGATTGAAGCGTTGTGGTATCGATATCGTTCAGTTTGTAACGAAGACTTTCAGAAACAAACATGGCTTTCGATTCGGAGTGCTTGATAACATTCTCAAGTTCAGTTGGACTAAAGTCGGGAAGCACCGGAACCGCTATAATTCCAGAGCATTGCAGCGCGAAATAAACAACACCCCAATTGGGAGAGTTTTGACTGTAAATAATTACTTTATCGCCATGGGTAATCCCAAGGCTTGTTAGAAAAGCCTGCATTGCCGAAATGTTTCTACCCATTTCTGCATAGGTCATATATTCTTCATCGACAAACCCTAATGCTTTATTGTTTGCAAACTTTTTTACGGAGTTAGCTATAATGGAGGTGAAATTCAAAGAAATATTTGTCTTCATACACTGTCTTCTTCTGCGTTAAATATAGTTTTTTGTTACAATATTTTTCAGAAATTGTAATTATTTTAACTTTTCAAGCTCTACCCAAAATGGAAATATATTCTTCCCATTGGTTGCGTAGAATGGAACGAGGTCACCTTCCATTGCAGGCAACGACACATTTTTCATTTCAATAATATCGGTGTTTGTATTGTCGTTTTTCATCTGATTTATTACAGCACCTGTTTCAAGATACATTTTTCCAATGGTTTCCAGTGGATGAATAAATTTGAAGCGTACGTTGTAGGTTCCTTCTTCAATTTTTACATGCCATTTGCCGTAAATTTCCTCCTGATCCCAAATGCCTCGCTGGCCACCTGCATCGTTTCTGTTTAGTACAACCGGGTTTTCGTTGCTATTTCCAACAAAGATTGGTTGAGGATGTGTAATATTGTCAGAACTAATAAGCTCCTTATAAATTTTATCGAGCTCAGTTTTTAATTGCTGGGCAAGATCTTTTTGTTCATTTACAAGATTATTCTGTTCGTAAGGATCGGTATCAATATCGAATAATTCGAAATTTTCGATGGGAGCATTATAATCGGTTTGTCCAACAAGTTTGTATTTCCCTTTTTGTAATGCCATGTTATTGTACAACTCAGGCGCACGGCGCGACCAATTGAAAAACAAAGAGCGATCGGCCCAGTTTACTTCTGTTTTGTTTAGCAATGGCACCAGGCTTTTTCCATCTATTTTACGGTCTGCTGGAAGAGGAGCGTTGCATATTTCGGCAAGCGTTGGTAAAATATCAATATGCGCAGCAGTTGTTTCTATGCTTTTTTCAGCTTTAAATCCTTTTTGCATTTTTATAAAAAACGGAACCCGAACACCACCACGGAAAACACTTCCTTTTCTTCCGCGCATTCCTGCAACATAACGAGGGTGTTGTGGCCCGTTATCTGTCATGAATATAATTACTGTGTTGTCGGCAATTTTAAGCTGGTCGAGTTTTGTAAACAGATTGCCCAGGTTGTCATCGATATTTGAAACCATGGCATATACTTTTCGGGCATTTTCTTTGTCCTTCTCGCTCATATTCGGGAATGGGCGGTCGTCGTTTTCGAACCCGCTTGAAGGATCAATGTCTTTGTACATCTCGTAATATTCTTCGGGAACTTGCAGCGGAGCGTGAGGTGCATTAAATGCGAGGTAGCAGAAAAATGGTTGATTGCTGTTTTTTTCAATAAAATTAATTGCCTCATTTGTAAAAATGTCAGAGCAATATCCCTGGTAGGCTTCTTTTTGTCCGTTGTGCCATAACACCGGGTCGAAGTAGCTTCTGTCGAATTTAAAATAGGTAGTATAATCACCAACTTGCCCCATTCCGCCCGAGAGGTGAGTTACCGACTCATCAAACCCCTGGTCATTGGGTCTCGATGGATAATTATCGCCTAAATGCCATTTCCCAAATGCTCCGGTTTTGTAATTTGCCTGTTTTAGCATTTCTGCAATAGTAAGCTCGTTTGCTGCCATGGTTGAGCCGCCATTATAGGTGTCTCTCATTCCGGTGCGAAGCGAATAGCGCCCGGTCATTAAGCTTGAACGGGTTGGGGCACATACCGGTGAAACATAAAAGTTTTCGAAGCAGGTGTTTTCTTCGGCAAATTTATCGATTACCGGTGTCTTTACATGTGGATTGCCGGTGCATCCCAGGTCTCCATATCCCTGGTCGTCGGTAATAATTAAGATTATATTGGGGTGATTTACTCCTTGGCTAAATGCAGTGTTTACCAATAGGAAAGTTAATAATAGTGGGGAAAATAATTTATTTAACAAGTTCATAAAACGTTTTTCTTTTTGATTGAATTTTATTTGCGGCAAATTTATCATATCCTTTGAGAAGCGAATGCTTTTTTCTTAGAAAATACGATATCAAGAGACTTGTTTTATTGTATTTTCAATGCTCATCACGAAGATCGAATGCCCAAACCGGGTTGCAGTAAATTATTTTTTTCTGACCATAGCTACAAAATTCTTTTAATGAAACGAGCATGAGAAATATTCACACATTGGCGAGTTATTAAAATCATGCGAGTTCCATCTTATTCCTTAGAAAACAAACAATTTTAATAAGATGAAAAAGAAGGATAAAGGAACAATTATTGGGATTAGAGAGTACAGAGACAATCTTGTTTGAGCTATGACGAACGTAGCAATAATTCAATAATAATTCATATCGCTCATTTGGATTCGTTACTGTTGCAATTAATTGGTTTATAGACGTATGGTTTCCTTTAAGCCTGTTTTTTGTTTAGTATTTTGGGGTTTTCAAAAGCTTAGCGATATGCCGACTCTTAACCCGCCCCAACCGCTTTTTGCCTTGTTCTCGCTGGAAAGATATAATAACTGGCCACTCTCGTTTTCTTTAAAACCTCCGGCTGCCACGGGAATGTAATATCCAATATGCAAGCCAGGCTCAATTTTTTTTAAGGGGTAAGATATAAGAAATCCAGGTTCTATAAAATAGCTTGTTTCTTTGGCCGAAGAACTTTCGTTGTATTCTTCCTCCAAATTACTCAGTTGCAGATGTTCTTTAAATTCGGCTTTTGTAAAACTGATGCCTCCATCAATATACGCACCACATTTAAAATTAGAACCAACTGCTTTGGTGTAGTTAATGGTTAATCCAGGCGAATGGGCACGAAGCAAATTGTCGTAAAAGTATTCTCCTGAATAATCGGCCAGCGAATAGCGCGAACCTGTTGAATGAAAAGCATACATTGGCCCCATACTGAGGTTTTCGCTTAAATTGAATAAAACGGCTCCCTGGTAAAACCAATAGGCGGGGAAGTTATCGGTTTGATGAAGCGATAAAGGAAGCTGGCCGGCAATCATCTTGTCGAGTGTTTTCATATCCGACATTGAGTAGGAGCCCAAGCCCCCTTGTAATTGAATTTTTATTCCTTTTGAATAGCTGCTTAACGGAATTATAAAAAGCAGTGTTATACCTAATATTATTTTGGTCATTTTTATTCGTTTTAATTGGTTGGGATATTGATGCAAATTCCATCGCCCACATATATTGTGTTATAGGCCAATTTACAGTGGTAGTTTGCGTATAAAATATCGGGATTGATTGCGACCTTGTAAATTTGCGTGCCGGTGTCGATGGAATACACCGATAAATATCCATTGGTATATGCAAGAACCTGCCGGTTAAGAATATCGAAGTTGATGATTTGTTCTTCGTTTAATGAGAAAGACTTTTGGGTTGAAAAATCAGAAGCTCTTTTATGATATAGTTTTTCGCCATCGTAAACAATAATGTTTTCAGTATTTTCTGAGTCGTAAGCGAAAGCATTGAATTGATAGTTGTAATTTGGCTCCGATTCCCAAACCGTAGTAATTGTATCGGCCTCAATTTTATAGAAGCAAAGTTGATGGGTTTTAACGAAGAAATAATCGCCATTCGACGAAATTCCTGTGCTGTAAGTCGCTGAACTGGACTCGTAAGAGTCTATCAATTTATTATTTAGCACATCGTACACCGATATCTGGCCATAGTCTTTCATTACTACAATACCATTGTCGGAAACAGGCATGCTGGAGAAGCTCATCCCTTCCGTCAGGATGTGGTCTATAGCATACGACTGATAGTTTTGCAACTTGTTTGGCTCCATAAGCACCAGGTTGTTGTTGCACGATTCTTTGGAGGTAAAATATTGCCCTTGGGGCGACACCGAAAATCCGCTGTATCCTACATGGCAATTGTCCCAGTTGTAAGAAAGCGAGTCGACCACTGTTTTTGTGCCGGCATCGTACCTGTAAATATAACCATCCTTCAGTACCAGTAACTCTTCGTTTTTAATTGCTGAAATCTGACTGTAATTAAACGAACTTGTACCAATTTTTCCGTCGAATCGTGTTGCATGGTAATAAACGGCTTCGTTGTTAAACGAGTTTTCCGGATTATTTGGAACAACAACAAGCCAGTATTCAATCTCATCGCCAAAAACAGCGTCCGGCATCGCGTAAGAATTTTCTTCCGAGGGGGTACTTTCCTGCAGTGTAACCGTATCGGCAGGAGTAACAAGATTAATGAGCCTGTAATTTTTTATGGCTGCTGAAAATTCGTTGTTCTCCCAATACATTTCAAATGCTCCATCGTTTGTGTTTCTTATTTTTAGCTGAGGTAGTGTGTTTTCAACATCAAATGATGCCCATTGAAACAAATAACTGTCAGACGAATAGTATTCGGTGTAAATATCGTAATGGGCCGTTTCGCCAACATAAGCTTCGTCGATAAAATAGGGCTCGGTAACAAAATATTCTTTATATGCGGCACTGTAATCGTTGTGTTTTTTTAATACACGATACCCCTTGAAATTGGGTTTGTTGTGTGCTTCCCAACTCAATTTTAATTTTCCGTTTTCTATTTCTTTTTCGGCATAATTTGCCATCCGGTCGTTTTTTACACACACCAATGTCCATTCGTTCGAGAGGAATTGAAATCCTTCGTAGCCAAGCTGATCGGCAATACTTCCCGAGTTAGAGTTGGTTATGACTGAAAAAGAGAGTTTGTGGATGCCCTCCGAAATGTCGTTTGCCAAAATGGTAAAGGTTCCATTGTAGTTCGAACTCGAATACTTTTGTTCATCGTCAACTAAAATGTCAACCTGCATCACATTGTGTTGTCCGGCGCTAAAATTAAATTGAATGTCTTTGTAGTAGGTCAGAAAAATGGTGTCGCTGTAGAGGCTTAATTCTACAATTTCGAGTTCAGGTTCGGTGGGTTCTTCCAAATCTGCAAAATAAGTGTCGTCGGGATTAAACTGGCACGCAGCAAGAAATACCACAAGCAAAGCCGTTAGTCTTAAATATTTCATAGGTTATAATGGTAGTGGTTTTTGTTATTTAATTATCGCACCATTAAAAGTAACGATAATTCAGGTTTTGTGAAATCTTAGCTCATGAAATTTCTGTTTTATAATTGTTTTAAATACAAATTACTGTCGCCATAGCTTAAAAAACGGAAATCGTTTGCCAAAGCATAATCGTAAACCTTTCTCCAGTTTTTGCCAAGAAATGCGCTAATTAGTAAAAGAAGCGTACTTTGCGGCTGGTGAAAATTGGTAAACATTCCACTGATTATTTTAAAGTCATATCCCGGCAGAATAATTATTTGGGTTGAAAATTGAATGGCATCAAGTTTTGAATTGCTCAGGAAAGTAACAATATTCTGAAGTGCCTTTTTTGTACTTATTTGGGCTTTGGTTTCATAGGGTTCCCACTGCGTTACTTCAGGATTGAGGGCATTGAAAGTATCGTTTTCAAGCTGAAGGCCGAGCCAGTACAGGCTCTCGGTAGAGCGCACCGAAGTCGTCCCAACCGTAATAATGTTTTCAGGATTTTCGATGAACGATTGGATAATTGTTTTCGGAATAATTACCGTTTCGTGATGCATGGTATGCCCTTCGATAGTTTCCGATTTTACAGGCTGAAAAGTACCGGCACCAACGTGCAGGGTAATTTCCTTTGTGGTAATATTTTTTGCTGAAAGCTGGCTTAAAACCTCGTCGGTAAAATGCAGGCCCGCTGTTGGAGCTGCTACCGAGCCGTCGATTTTGGCATAAACCGTTTGGTAGGTTTCTTCGTCCGAGTCTTCTGTGTCGCGGTTTAAATACGGAGGTATTGGCAATTGGCCGGCATGTTCAATAATTTCAGAAAAATGAAAGCCTCCATCCCACCTGAATTCAATTTTAAAGGAGTTGCCTTCCTGTCCTTTTTTTTCGGCACTCAGTGCAACCTCTTTCCCGTTTATTATGAGCGCCGTTTTTAAAATGCCTTCTTTCCATTTTTTTGAGTTGCCCACCATACATTTCCAGGTAACATTTTCTGTTTCCTGAAAAGAAATTTGGTAATCAGCAGGTTCGACGGGCTCCAGACAGAATATCTCGATTTTTGCACCGGTATCTTTTCTGAAAAACAAACGGGCGTGAATTACGCGCGTGTTGTTGAAAACCAATTGGGAGTTTTCGGGAAGATAAGTGGCACAATGGCTAAAAATATCCTCTCCAATTTGTCCATTTTTCCATGTTAATAATTTAGAGGTATCTCTTTTTTCAAGCGGATATTTTGCGATTCGATCGTCTGGTAAATCGTACGTGAAATCACTTATTTTTATGTCTTTGTGTGAACTCAAAATAATCATTTTTAGTGGTCGCAAAAGTAATATTTTCTTTTTGGACTTAGGAATAAAAAATAAGTTAAGGATTAAAATACAATATCATAAATAATGGGGTTTCTGGTTTAAGCTATGAGATTTTAACCGCCAAACACCCACGAGGGGCTTTAAACCGGAATAACGAATTTTAATACTATTTTTGCACAAAATTTAGAAGTCATGATTAAAGTAGGCGATAAGGTAAAGTTTTTAAATGATGTTGGAGGAGGAGTGGTAACCGGGTTTATTAACAGAAACACGGTTAACGTGGAAGGCGATGATGGATTTGAGGTGCCATATCCGATTCACGAATTGGTAAATACCAGTGCACCTGGCATGAATGCTGGTGACACAATACCTGAGTCAACTCCTTCGCAAGTGGAGCCAAATACTGAAACTGAATATCTGGAGCCGGTGGGTGAAATTATAAACGGAAAGAATGCGCCCGATTTTTATTTTTGTATTGTACCCAAAGATTCGAGAAATCCTCTCGCCGGTGAAATTGAACTTTTTTTAGTGAACGACAGTAATTTTACGCTGTTGTACTCTTATTCAACCATAAAAACTGAAAAGGTGGAAGCTGTAAAAAGTGGAAGCTTGCAGCCAAATTCACGTGCGAAACTCGATGCATTGCTTCAGGAAGATTTGAGTGAATTGCCTGATTTTGGATTTCAAATCATATATTTCAGAGACGAAGAAAGTAACTGGAATCAGCCGATGGTAAAGAAGTTTAAGGTAAATCCGGTTAAATTCTACAAAGAATCTACTTTTCGGGCCAATGCATTTTTTAAAAAAGACGGATTGGTTTTACAGATTTCTGCAAATCCGTTGCAAACTGAGTTGGATAAACTTACCCATGACGATTTTAAAAAGGTAGTAAAAGCAAAAGAAACTGCTGATATTCCAAAAATTCAGCCTCGAAAGAAAACGGCAGAGGAGATTGTAATTGATTTGCATATTACCGAGCTGCTGGATAACACCGAGGGATTGAGCAATCGCGAAATGCTGGAAATACAAATGGAAAAGGTTGAGCTGGAAATGAATGCTGCCATTAAAAGCCATGCAAAGCGTATTGTGTTTATTCATGGTGTGGGGCAGGGCGTTTTAAAACAGGAAGTGGCCAACCTGTTGAAGCGTAAATTTAAGAAATACTATTTCCAGGATGCCTCGTTTAAAGAATATGGCTATGGAGCTACAATGGTTATTTTGAGGAAAGGGTAAAGGATTAGTGATTTAGGATGAAGGATTAATGGGGATGAAATCCTTAACTTGTTTTCAATGAGCCTTAAATTTTCAATCGTGGGAAAAGAAATAAATTAGAAAAAGAGGCATCAGAGTTGGTTGTAATCTTTGTTTCTTCGAGAAAGAAATTACAAAATCGCAAGTTCAATTGAGCCTTTATCTTTTTTCCTTTATTCTTTTAATTCATCCTTTTTTATACTTTTGCAGCGGCAAGCCGCTTTATCGAGTTCCGTGTATTCGGAATTAGGAAAGTCCGGGCAACGCAGGGCGCCGTGTTTCCTAACGGGAAGGTCTTTGAAAGGGGACAGCAACGTAGCAGAAAATAACCACCTTAATTTTGCGAGTCAATTTTAAGGAACGGGTGAAAAGGTGCGGTAAAAGCGCACCGGTGATTATGGCAACATCGTCAGCCGTACGTCTCACGGGTTGCAAGGCCAT
Source organism: Draconibacterium sp. (assembly GCA_041583785.1). GTDB lineage: Bacteria > Bacteroidota > Bacteroidia > Bacteroidales > Prolixibacteraceae > Draconibacterium. Next base: position 19,239 of record JBFHFE010000053.1, read on the forward strand.
GTATATTCTGATTGTTTGCCGCTGTTGCGGTACAGCGAAACGGCCCGTTTCGTTCTCAACGCACAAGGGAGTCAGGAGGGGTAGGCTGCACAGATTCCGATAGCGATGTCGGAACCAGATAAATGATAAAGGCTTCGAGTAATCGAAGAACAGGACCCGGCTTACAGGCTTGCCAATTTTTTTTGAAACTCAAAATTCAGGATCTGTCATCAGACGGAGCATTGAATTTTTTAGTTGAAGTAATTCCAACAACTCAGTTTGTTGGGAAAATAATCACGGGGTGACTAGTTGAATTTTCAATCAGTCACCCCGTGATTTGTATTTAACTTTCTTTGTTCTCAATATTTATTTTGTGTTTAATATAATTTTATGATAGTATATTAGTTCTTGTTTAAAGCAGGAGTGTGTATGTTGTTGTAAAATAGCTTGTTGTAAAAAAAAACTTGATTTTTTTTCTTTGTTTTTTGCGATTTGGTTAATAATAAGATACATTTGATGCAACCTAAAACGTGTTTCAGAAAGTAATTCGCGCCCCAAATTTAGAACGTAAAAACACATTGTATTATGCAACAATTCCGAATTATAGGAAAAAATAAATTCATTGGGTAAGCCTCCCCATGAGCTGGCTCACGTCATACTTTGTTCCCGGCCCGGGGAGGCAGGCAGTTTTGATAAACCACCCATACTCAACTACTGTCCGGGACGCACTTTTGCAAGTTGGCAGCTGAAAAAGTGGGGCATCTGCTATAATCGTATAAAATTATAATATGAAAAGAAATTTAATTAAGGTGTGTTTAATATTGGGAGTGTTCACTTTCGAATTAACTCATTTAAATAATGCAAATGCAGAAGAGCAATGTCACACTGTACATGTTTTTTGCGGTAATGGTTCAACGAATTTCGGCTTAGCATGTGGTGAAACTTATCAAGAATACCTTGACGCTATAGATGGATTGCATAGTGTCGTATGTGATATCGAAGTGGACGACTCCGAATGTGAAGATTAAGGTAATTTGTAACCCAACTGACAGATACTGTTTTATTCTTTGTTAGTTGGGTTTTAATTTATGTCAATTATGAGATACATATATGTTATATTGTTTATTTTCTCTTCAGTAATAATTTTTGCACAAGACTACGTACCTATTGATACTGCTATCCTTTCTTGCTCATATTTTTATGATTTCCAAGAAGATTCGTTAAGTCGGGCATCTATAAAGAGTGAAGAGATGACATTATTAATAGGTAGCCATTGCTCTCTATTCGCGGGAACAAATGAGTTATACCGAGATTCTGTTCTTAAGGCGCATTCAAACGAACCATTTGATCAAACCTATTTGCAAACAATTACTCCATTGATACAAGGAACAACAACAAATCGTTTTTGCAGGTATCAAATACGCAATGGTTATCTTGCTGATAGTGTGGTGTTTACATGCTATTTGAATAAAAAAAATTTAAAAGTTAAAGAAAGCAATAAAATTAATTGGGAGATAGAGGCAAGTCGGGATACCGTTATATTGGGATATAATTGCTTAAAAGCTTCAGCCGAATTGTGGGGGCGTAAATATATTGCCTGGTTTACAATAGATATTCCCATAAGTTGTGGCCCGTATAAATTTTGTGGGTTACCCGGATTAATAATTAGTATTTCGGATACAAAAAAACAACATTGTTTCAATATAAAAGAAATCAAAGCAAGTCAGCAAGTTATATATTATTTAAATGAACAATATGTTGATATAACGGCTCGAGATTATGTTAAGGGTCTTGAATACTATTATGCAGACTTGTTCAATAGATTATCAGGAGGTGGAGTAATAACGATTGAAGATGATGGCCGTAAGGCAAGAATACTTAACGGGATAAAATCGAAGAATAATAATATTGAAAGATATTAGAGCATTCTATTACTACTTTGACGGATTGACTTATCAATCTGGTTTTCTTTATGGATTGGGGTAAAACAGATTGATTTTGTCTCAATTTAATGAATCTGTCAAAGTAGATCTAAATGCATGAGTGAAATTTATAGAATTATACGTTGCATTTATAGCTGTAAAAATTTACCGAATAATGGTTTTACAAGGTTTACTGAAGGGTAAATAAACGTTGGATTAAAGTTGCATGAGATTATGTTTAGTGTTGGGAAATTTTTTGGCTTATTGTTTTGTTTTCTTTTTGTCGGAGTTAACGGATTGGTTTGGGGGCAAACCCTTATTACGGGCGAGCTTAGCTCTACCGATGGCGAACGCTTGTCGGGCATAAGTGTTTTGGCACAGAAGGAGAAGTACTCTTCGGGTATTTTATCCTACTCTATTAGCGATAAGGATGGAAAATTTAGCCTTGAATTTACGACTACTTCCGATTCTGTTTTTCTGTTGTTTAAGTCCTTAAATTTTAAAGATAGCATTATCGGTTTTAGCAACAAAAACCGGCATTGTAATGTTGTGCTGCCCCCCGATGTGTTTATTATTAAAGAGGTGAATGTGAAAGGTTATCCCATTTCGGTAAAAGGCGATACGCTGAATTACATTGTAAACTCGTTTGCCAAAGCCAGCGACCGTTCCATTGGCGATGTAATAAGTCGGATGCCTGGGTTTGAGGTGAATGAGTTGGGCGTAATTTCGTACCAGGGGCAACCCATTCAGAAATATTACATTGAAGGATTAGATTTGCTGGAAAAACGCTATCCCCTCGCTAACCGAAATCTGCCACATAAATCGGTAGCATCGGTTGAGGTGTTGCAAAAACATCAGCCCATAAAAATGCTGGAAGACAAGGTGGCCTCGGATGGAACGTCGCTAAATATTAAGCTGAAAAACGACGTGGCCATTACCGGTAGTATGTATGCGGCAGCCGGTTTGTCGCCTGTACTGCGCGAAATTAATTTTACGCCCATGCTGTTTCATAAAAGACAGCAAATTATTGCTTCGGCACAAAGCAACAACATCGGCGACGATTTAAATGCTCAGCACCAGCCCTTGCAGTTCGAGGGTGGCAAGCTTACCGGCTATAAAAACCGGAAACCTGATGTCTTAGGAGTTTCTCAGGTTATGGAACCGGAAGTTGAAAAACAACGCTATCTGGATAATGATGCCAACCTGCTATCGTACAATCACCTGCGAAAACTGAACAAGGGAACAGAACTGAAAATAAACAGTAGTTTTTATACCGACAGGCTTAAACAAGATGGAGATGTTTATACCCAATATTTTTTGGATGATGGAGATGTTGCTTTCACCGAAATTACCCGGAATACTTTTCTGAATAAAAGCCTGAGTACGGATCTGGTGCTTACTAAAAACGAAAAAAGTAAATACCTTACCAACAAGTTTTCAATTAATAAATACTGGGACAGCGAGCAGGGAATTATTTCGGATGATACCGAGCTTACACAAAAAGCCGAAACCCCGCATTTTTCGTTAACAAACGATTTGGATATTCTCCTACCACTGAAGCAAAATTTTATTCGCTTTTATTCTTACATCGATTATAATAATTCGCCCCAGAAATTGTCGTTTTCGCCGGGTGTATTCGAAGATATTTTGAATGAGGGCGAGGATTATTTGCTAACCACTCAAAATATAATGGAGAAAAACTTACTAAGCCACCATTTTCTGCAGTTTTCTATGGGGAAAAAACCATGGACTTTTGAAACTGAACCGGGTGTGATGTACGAACATCAGCAGTTGCAAACCGATATAGAGAAAGACGGAACGCTTATTGAAGCCGACAGCCTGAGAAATAATTTGGAGTGGGACTACACCGGGCTTTACCTGAAAGAAACACTGAAGTACGATAAAAACAAGTTTAGGTGTTCGTTTGCATTGCCGGTTTACTTCCAGAATTATTCCATAGATGATAGATTTCACGAAAGTCCGGAACAAATCAGGAAATGGTTTTTTAATCCCGCTGCCAGTTTTCGTTACGAAATGAATGGCTTTTGGATTTGGCGTGCAGGTGTAAAATATAATAAACAGCTGGGCGAGGTAAGTTCGTTAACACAGGGCTATGTTTTTTCCGGCTATCGGCACCTGAAGCGGGGTATAAATCAGTTGTCGGAAAAAGATCGCTGGCGCTATAATCTGGGCATTGAGTATAAGAATCCTTTTTCGGGTTTCTTTTCTAATTTTTCGTGGATAAGTACCCGGAGCACCAGCAACTTGCTGCTCGATCAGGAGGTTGACAGTAACGGCTTGCTGTATTACAATGTGATTGAAAAAGAGAACCGCTCGTGTCTCGATAATACAACGTTGAATGTAAATCTGTACCTGGCTAATATACAGGCTACTGTAGATTGCAAAATCTTTTATTCACGAACTAAAAAAGAATATTTACTGAACGATGAGTTGGGCTGGCAACGATACAATATTTGGGCCGTTAACCCGGGAATTAGCATTAATCGCTGGCGGAAATTCGATGTTGAGTATAGTTATAAATTGCAGTGGTTTGAGCAAAATACAGAACAAGCTGAAGTTACAGTTATCGAGCAAAAACACAAAGGTAGCTTGTTTTACACTCCTATAAAAGGTCATTTATTTGTCTTCAGTTTCGAACATTACACCACCAAACAAAGCGGGAAGGATAATTCGAATGCCATGTTTGCCGATTTGTCGTACCACCTGAAACCTTCGCGGGGAAAACTGAAATATAAGCTTGAAGTGAAAAATTTATTCGACCGTTCGGAAATTGTAAATTATTACAATAGCGAAATTTCGTTAACCGAAAGTCGTTATTACATCCGTCCGCGACAGTTCTTGGTAACTGTTTCTGTGGGGTTGTAGAATCAACTTATCGGATGACTAAATTGTTTGGTGTTGGGAGTGTCATCCGATTAGTTTGCATGAGAAATTTTACAACATTGCCTTTGAGAAATGCGAAATATTTCAACAGAAGCTTATTTGTAAAACGCATTATACCACTTAACAAATTCCCCAATTCCTTTTTCAAGCGAAGTATCGGGCGAGTAGCCAAAGTCTTTTTGCAATTCGCTTACATCGGCAAAGGTTTTATATACATCGCCGGCTTGCATCGGGTAGAATTCTTTTTTAGCTTCCTGCCCCAGAGCTTTTTCTATGGTTTTTATAAAATCCATGAGTTTTATCGGAGATGAGTTGCCGATATTGTGGACTTTGTAGGGAGGCGTTGCAGTTGGCGCGCCATTTAAAATCTTAATGATTCCTTCAACAATATCGTCGATGTAGGTGAAATCGCGGTATAAATCGCCGTGGTTGAAAACCTTAATTGGATTTCCGGCAAGAATATTCTTTGTGAATGAAAAATACGCCATGTCGGGGCGTCCCCATGGACCATAAACGGTAAAGAAACGCAGTCCGGTTGTTGGGATACCAAATAAATGACTGTAAGTATGCGCCATGAGTTCGTTGCTCTTTTTTGTGGCAGCATATAAACTTATCGGGTTGTCCACCGAATCGGTAACCGAAAGGGGCATTTTGCTGCTGTTGCCATACACACTCGACGAACTGGCGTAAACCAAATGTTGAATGTTATTGTAGCGACAAGCTTCCAAAATATTCAGAAACCCAACAATGTTGCTTTCGACGTAAGCGTGCGGATTTTCGATGCTGTAGCGAACACCTGCCTGAGCTGCCAGGTTGCAAACCCTGTCGAACTTCTCCGTTTCGAAAAGTTGGTTGATTTGCTCTCTGTCTTCCAGGTTCATTCTGATGAATGAATAGTTGGCATTTTTCGAGCTGGTGACTTTTTTATGCCAGTTTCCTGCTTCTTTCGAAATGCCAGCTTCGGCCAGCCGGGCATATTTTAAGTCTGCGGGATAGTAATCGTTAATGTTATCGATACCTACTACTTCAGCTCCCTGAGCTACTAATTTATTGGACAAATGAAAACCAATAAAGCCTGCTGTACCTGTAACCAATATCTTCATGAAACAAATTTAATAAAAAAACAAGAGACAGTTTTGTGTAAAACTGTCTCTTAATCCGGCTCTAATGAATCGGATATATTTTTTCTTTCGCCAAATAATCCAAAATAGTATCCAGGTTTTGTTCGTTATTTTGTGGATGGAACACCAGTTTTGCATTGGTAGGTGCTTCGTATTCCAAATCAATGCCAGGTAACCCGTTGGTTTTTCCTTGCTCAACCAATTCGTATAGCTTTGGTTTATTGTTTTTGCAAAATTCCAGCGGAGCATCCATGTAAAATAAGTGGAAACGTTCATTGCCAATAATTTCAGCAACCTGGTCTCTCATCGATTCGTTGCGTGAAATGAACGAGGCAATGGCAATAATTCCCTGGTCGTTCAATAGTTTACAAATATGTGCCACGCGACGCAGGTTTTCTGCCCTGTCGGCAGGGGAGAAGTCTAACTCGCGACTTAGGCCCGAACGTACCGAGCTTCCATCAATAAGCACAGCAGTTGCACCATTTTCGAATAATTTCTTTTCGAGACTGAATGCCAGTTCGTTTTTGCCCGAACCATGTAAGCCTGTTATCCAAATGGTTTCACCTTTTTGGTTGTATCTACCCTGGTATTCTTCGGTTTTAATCAGCGGCTCGCCTTTGGCAATTTTGGCCTTGTCGACATCGGTAATTCGCGAGGGCAGGTTTTTGCTACTCAGGCGATCGATAATCATACCCACAGCAACGGTATTGTGGGTTACCGGGTCGATAAGGATAAACGAACCCGTTTGTTTGTTTTTTTTATAAGGGTCGAAATAGATTGGTTTGTTGGTGGTTACTACCACGCGCCCAATTTCATTCAGCTTGAAATTTTCTTTGTTTGTTTTTTTAAGCGTATTAACATCTACCTTGTATTTAATATCGTCAATACGGGCTTTTGTGGTATTGTTGGCCTGCTTAATGTAGAATTGGGTGGAGAGTTTCATGTCGGTTTCTTCCATCCAAACCAGCATTGCTTCAAATTGGCGCTCTATACGAGGTAAATTGTCGGGGTGAACCAACATGTCACCACGCGAAATGTCAATCTCATCTTCCAGCGTAACTGTAACCGACTGAGGCGGGAAAGCGTAGTCCAGTTCTTTGTCGTAGGTTACAATCTTTTCTACTTTCGATTTTTTCATCGAAGGCAACACCATTACTTCGTCGCCTTTTTTAATGATTCCTGAAGCTACCGAAGTAGAAAATCCACGGAATTTAATGTCGGGGCGTAAAACATACTGTACGGGGTAACGAAGGTCATCGAAATTACGGTCGGAGCTTACATGTACGTTTTCCAGAAACTCGAGTAGACATGGGCCATGATACCAGGGCATATTGTCGCCGGCTTCTACCACGTTGTCTCCTTTCAAAGCCGAAAGGGGAATGAAATTCACATCCGGAATATCGAGCTGTGTAACAAACGATTCGTAATCGGCACGAATTTCTTCGAAACGTTCCTGTTTGTAATCGGCCAAATCCATTTTGTTGATGGCTACAACAACGTGTTTAATTCCCAACAGACTGGCCAGATAAGTGTGGCGTTTGGTCTGGGTAATTACGCCATAGCGCGCATCAATAAGAATAATAGCCAGGTTGGCAGTTGAACCACCGGTAATCATGTTACGGGTATATTGCTCGTGCCCGGGAGTATCGGCAATAATAAATTTACGTTTTGCTGTTGAGAAGTAGCGGTAGGCCACATCGATGGTAATTCCCTGTTCACGTTCGGCTTTTAGTCCGTCCAACAGAAGAGCATAATCAATGTCTTCGCCTGCGTGCCCCACACGTTTGCTGTCGCGCTCGAGTGTTGCCAACTGGTCTTCGTACAACATTTTACTGTCGAACATCAAACGCCCGATAAGGGTCGATTTGCCATCGTCGACCGAACCAGCAGTTAAAAGACGCAGGAGGTCTTTGCTTTGATCCTGATCTAGAAATTTTTGTATGTCTAATTTATTTGTTGTCATTTTTCTGCATTAATTAAGCTGTTATTTCAACAACGCAGGATACGAAATCTGTTTCGTAGTAAGCGATTTCTTGTTTGTTCCTAAGCCGAAATAACAATGAATGTTGATCCTTCCTAAAAGTATCCTTCGCGTTTTTTTTGTTCCATACTTGCTTCCTGGTCGAAATCGATAACGCGAGTTGTACGCTCCGAAACGGTAACAGTCATCATTTCTTCCACAATTTTTTCGATGGTATCCGCTTCCGATTCAATAGCTCCGGTTAACGGGTAACAACCCAGTGTACGGAAACGTACCATACGCATTTCAGCCTTATCGCGCAGTTCTTTGGGCATACGCTCGTCGTCAACCATAATCAGGCTGCCGTCCATGTCAACCACCGGACGTTTTTTCGCATAATACAGGGGAACAATCGGAATGTTTTCCAAACGGATGTACTGCCAGATGTCCAATTCGGTCCAGTTTGAAATAGGGAATACCCGGATGGATTCGCCCTTTTGAACGCGGGAATTGTAAATATTCCATAATTCAGGACGCTGGTTTTTGGGATCCCATTGGTGAAATTTATCGCGGAACGAAAAGATACGTTCTTTTGCACGCGATTTCTCCTCGTCGCGACGTGCACCACCAAACGCTGCATCGAACTTATATTTGTCGAGCCCGCCAAGCAATGCCTGTGTCTTCATAATATCGGTGTGTACCTTACTTCCGTGAGAAAACGGGCCAACACCACTTTCGAAGCCTTCTTTGTTGTAATGAACGATTAAATCCCAGCCTTTTTCTTTTGCATAGTTATCGCGGAACTCAATCATTTCCTTAAATTTCCACTTAGAGTCGATGTGCATTAACGGAAAAGGAACTTTCCCCGGGTAGAATGCTTTTTCGGCTAGGCGCACCATAACCGATGAATCTTTCCCAATGGAATACAGCATTACAGGATTTTCGAATTCTGCTGCAACTTCGCGGATGATGTGGATAGCCTCGGCCTCCAGTTCACGAAGATTTGTGAGAGAATATTCATTCATATTTATTAATTGTCTGTTTTTTATGCATTAACGATAAAGCCTGCCCATCTTTGGTAGGATACGTATTTTGTTTTTATCCCCTTTAGTATTAATTCTTTTGTTTGCTTTATTAAGCAGAATGGTATTAAAAATTGATTAATACTTTTTTTGGACTGGCAAAGATAAAATTTTATTCAAAAAGCAAAGAGTTCATGTCGTTCTAATAAAAATGATATAGTTTTTTTTTAAAAACTCCAAAAGTAAGGAATTAGCAACATGGATATTATAAAAGCAAGAATATTAAGAGGAAGACCTATTTTTACATAGTCGCTGAATTTGTAATTACCAATGGCTTGCACAATAAGGTTGGTTTGGTAACCTACAGGAGTTGAGAAACTTGCCGAGGCGGCAATGGCAATGGTTACAAAAAAAGGTTTCGGGTCAACTCCGAGTTGGTTCGATGCAGCAAGGGCAATTGGAAAAACCAGAGCAGCAGCAGCATTGTTGGTTATTATTTCGGTAAAAATAGTTGTTATTAAGAAGAGGGCGGCCAAAACGCCAAGGGGGCCAAAGGCCTTCGAAAAATTTATTGTAGTGCGTGCAATGGCTTCGGCAGCTCCTGAACTTTGCATGGCCTTGCTAATGGCAAAGGCACAAGCAATGGTGATCAGTACATCCCAGCTAATGGCTTTGGTGTATTTTTGGTGGGGCATAATTTTCATCCAAACCAACAAGATTGCTGCAATAGAAGCAAAGTAAAACATGTCGAAATTTATTCCGTCCGGAGATGTCAGGAATTTTCCAAAGGTAGAACCCACAATCATGGTTAGCAGGATAATAAAGGCCAGCCATTTTTTCCAGAATGTCCCGGTAGTGCGGTAATCGCGAATGTATGAGGTGAGGTAAAATATTTTTGAGTCGCCCCAGTTTTCAATAAATTTTTCGGTTGTTAGCAGTACCAGATTGTCGCCGGCTTTTAGTTTTAATTTATCCATATTGCTGGTAATGCGCTCCCCATTTCTATGAATGGCTAAAACAACGGCCTGGTAGTGGTCGTAAAAGTTAAACTCGTGGATTGTCTTTCCAATGGCAGGGAAACGGGGCGCCAAAACTGCTTCGTATTGTTTTAATTTATCTTTCGGAACACTCTTTACCAAATTGATGCCACTTAATTTTAGATTCGAATTGGCTAGGATGTAATTTAAACGATCCGACTTTCCGGCGACAAGTAATTTATCGTGAGGCATTAATTTAAATGTCCCTTTTTGCGTTTCAATAACATTTCCTTCGCGGTTAATGCAACGTATTATTAGCCCTTTAAGTTCTTTCGAGCGTCCGTTTTTTATTTCAAGCCCAACCAGATTACTGGTTTTTGTAATAATAATGTCGTAATGATAGTCTTTGTATTCAGTGGAGCTTTTGGCATTAAAAAATATTTTATCGCCAGGCAGAAACCTATTGCCAAATACCATCATGTAAATGGTGCCCAAAACGGCAATAACGCCACCTACTTTCCCTAGTTCGAACATGCTGAACCCTTCGTATCCGTTTTCAATAATTAATCCATGAACAACAAGATTTGTAGAAGTGCCGATGAGTGTACACATGCCTCCAAAAATAGTAGCATACGAGAGTGGGATTAAAAATTTCTTGGATGAGAGGTTGAGGTTTTCTGACCACTTTTTTATAATTGGGGCAAAAATTATTACCACAGGAGTGTTATTCAGAAAAGCCGAAAGAACAGATACCGGCAACATAATTTGTGGGATGAGCGAAATCATCTTCCGGCGTTTGCGGGGGAGGTAAGTTTGTGCCACGCGGTTAAGTATGCCCGACTGGCGCACTCCTTCGCTCACAAGGAAAAGAATTCCAATGGTAATCATCCCTTTGTTAGAAAACCCTGCCAGCATTTCTTTATCGGTGATGATTCCGGTTGCCATTAAGAGCGTTGCAGCCGAGAAGAAGATAAGCCCGGGGCGCATCACTTCTTTTGCTAAAGCAATAATGGTAACCAAAACTATTGCTAGTACAATGTATCCTTCCGTATTAATCAAAGTTTGTGTGGTATTTTAGTATTTCTTTTCCGAAAGTCCGGCTTTTTTTTTGAATGAATCAAAACTACTACTAAAATTTATTTCCTTCAAATAAATTCAATGAATTTGAATTTACAATTGTTTCGAATCCTCGCAAATGTATTGAAAAATAGAAAGTTGAGGTGCGTAAGCTGTGTTTTGAAAAAAGAACATCGGAGAAAGGATTTTATGTTGCCGGAATAAATAAGATGCATTTTTTTTGAAAAAAGTGCCCATTGGGTTTGTATGGAAATAAATAAATACTACTTTTGCATCGCCTTTGAAAAACAAGGGCACTCAAGGATGACTCAGTAGCTCAGTTGGTAGAGCACATCCCTTTTAAGGATGGGGTCCTGGGTTCGAGACCCAGCTGAGTCACTCGAAAAGCTTCTGCAAAATGCAGAAGCTTTTTTATTTGAAAGAAACTGAAAAAAATCAACACAAATTTTAAAAATGGTTTGTGTGGTAAAAATTATTTTATACTTTTGCAACCCGCATTTGAGAAACAAAGGCGATTAAGGATGACTCAGTAGCTCAGTTGGTAGAGCACATCCCTTTTAAGGATGGGGTCCTGGGTTCGAGACCCAGCTGAGTCACACTTTTCAAAAAAAAGCTTCGAATTTTTTCGAAGCTTTTTTTATTTCTGTCTATTGTCTCGTCCTGAATAAATGGGCTCACCCGTAAAATCCGGTGGATTTACATTTTCAGGCAAATATTTTAGCCACTCTAAACAAGAAAAATTTTATATCACTAACGCCTCTTAATGCAGCCCTAAAAGCTTTTAGTTTGGCATTGAAAGATTCGGCAGAAG
>JBFHFE010000054.1:0-29164 GCA_041583785.1 Draconibacterium sp.
GTTCCGCTAACTTACTAAGCCTTCCTTCACACCCTGCCGTTGCCAACAACGCACTTGGCTTCGTATTGTCTTCCCCCCGATTAGGCGACTCAGTTTTCTTTCAAACTGACGGATTAGTTTGCATGCGAGGCAAACAAAAAAAAAAGCTACTCAATGAGTAGCTTTAAAATATAGTTATAATGTTGTCTTACCTTTTAAGCTCCTGCCGACTGTAAGCATTTTATTTATCGTCAGCAGATGTTCTATTTTTTACATTTTCTCAGCCACAGGCATTTCCAACAGCCTATCGGCCATAGCATCCGCCAATTTAATAAGCTCTTCCTGAGTAGCAACTTTCATATTACCTTTTTCCTCAATGGGTTCGTAAACCATTTCCCATTTAATTTTTTCGGCGAAGGTTTTCAGGTTTTTCACACCGCCTCCATTCCACGAGTAGTTACCAAAAATACCCAGCAAATGGTTTTTGGGCATCATGTGCTCAACTGTGGTAAGCAGCGTTTCCACATTTGGGAACATGGCGTTGTTGTATGCCGCGCTTCCCACAATAAAACCTTTGTATTTAAAAATATCGTTGATAATGTATGACGAGTGGGTTTTTGACGCATCGTAAACACGGATATTTTTAATGCCACGCACCGCAATTTGTCGGGCAATGGTTTCGGCCATTTTTTTAGTATTTCCATACATCGAGCCGTACACAATTACAACACCACGATCGAGGTCGTACGAGCTCCATTTATTATAGCGATTCAAAATCCAATCGAGGTTACTGCGCCAAATAGGGCCATGCGTTGCCGCAATCATTTTAATGTCAAGGCCTGCCAGCTTTTTAATGGCACGCTGAGTATGAGGGCAGTATTTCCCAACAATATTGGTAAAGTAACGCATTACTTCTACCTCATAAAAATCGAGGTTGATTTCGTCATCGAAAATACCTCCGTCCAAGGTTCCGTAGCTACCAAAAGCATCGCCAGTAAAAAGAATTTTAGTGTTTTCTTCGAAGGTTACCATTGTTTCAGGCCAGTGAACCATAGGCACCATCTGAAATTGCAGTTTATGTTTTCCCAGGTCGAGCACATAGTCGTCTTGAACCATTAATGTTTTTTCTGGCTTCATGTAGAAATTCTCCACAAAACCGAAAGTCTTTTTGTTTCCTACAAGTGTAATATTCGGGTAACGATGTACAATAGCTTTCAATGCCCCCGAGTGGTCGGGCTCCATGTGGTTAATAATAAGATATTCTACTTCGCGTTCACCAATAATTTCTTCAATACTATCTAAATAATCATCAATAAAAGCACGCTCTACGGTGTCGACAAGTGCAATTTTTTCGTCAACAATTAAATAACTGTTATACGAAATCCCCGACGGGATTGGCCAGATATTCTCGAACAGATGTGTACGACGATCGTTAAAACCCAAATAGTAAATATCTTCAGCAAGATTAACTTGTAGCATAATTCTCAATTTTTAATTCGAAATCCTAAATGCAAACAAAACTAGTGATTTTACGTTTAAGGCCTGATAAAATATTCTCTGGAGGGTCTATTTTCATAGTGGTTTAAGCAAATATTAACGGACTTAACACTAAGTTTACATTTGATTAAGACTTGGGAGTTCGGAACACAAATTAGTGTGTGAAGAAAAAATTTGATTAAACAATACTTTTAAAAGAAAAGTCTCGTTTGCCAATATGCGTAGAGTTTTTTTTAAGTGTGAAAAAAGTAATGTTTTCTGATAAGTAGTTATTTTTTGTAATTTATTCATTGATGAGAGGGGGAGTTAGAAAAATTGTTTTTTGTTTTATTTCTAATGATTATTGGCACGGCACAAGGACAATCGAGCAACACGGGAATTCTAATTGGCGCGAGAGTAGGAGCTGCAAAAGTGCTTACAGAGGTTAGTCCATCATTTTCCTTATTGACAAATGAATTTGACCATAAAGTGGCTCCGGCCTTCGATATAGAAATATCAAAACTGTTTTTGAAACATTGGGAAGTTGGAACAGGTTTTGGCTTAACCTATTTAAAAGGAGATACCGACGATCCACAGTTTTCTGCCGAAGGCATTCATTATAAAATGAATTATTCTATAACTGAACCAGTAGAATACAAGAATGAGTTAATTGGAGGATATTTTTTTCTTGGATACTATTTTCGTTCGTTTTCGCGGTACAGGGAATCGGGCTATCTGGAACCGTTTATTCGTGCAGGGGTAGGCTGCCAAAGCTACAACTCTAAATTTAGTTATGTCAATTCTGATGATGGAGGGCTAATTTTTGGAAAGAATATTGATATATATCCAACGCTATATGTTTGGAACTTTCGTCTTTCCTCAGGCGTAAAAACCCATCTTTCCGAGAATTTTATAATGACTGCGTCATTTGCTTTGGTCTATGCTACACACGATTTTTTGGATGTGGTACATAATTACAATTCTTATGGGTCCAGGACAGATACAAGGGGGATTTATTCGGAGTTTAAAATTGGCTTTTTGTACCACTTTAAAGGAAATACCAAACACAGAAAACGACGCAGGCCCAATTATTCCCCTTTTTCTGGAAGATAACATTATTGATTCCTATAAATTGGTTATTCGAAATTATAAGCCATAGTCCAACTTAAAGGCCGTATTCTGATTCAGCCCATTATTAACACAAATTGACACAAAATTTTGAAGTGCTACTTTTTGCCTGTGCAAGAAAAATCTGGATAACACAAAAAATTATGGAATGATTTATGCAAAAACTGGCAAAATCCGAAGAAAAATAATATTTTGAAACAAAGGATATTGTCTAAGACTAAATCAATCTTTTTATCTTTGATGCGTAACAAGAAAGATTATATATGTCGATAGAACCGAAAAGCAAAGCCATGACTTTCCCAAAATTGGGAAGGATTATAATTATATTTTTTGCCATAGCGTTTATAGTAATTGGGGCACGAGCTTACCAGCTATACCACTACATTTTCGATACAAACGTAAAATTAGATTATGTATTATTGATTCCTGAAAAAACCGATTTTGAGTCGCTTTATAATAAACTTGAAGAAGACCAGGTTTTAATAAATTACAAAGCCTTTAAATGGGTTTCGAAAAAGAAAAAATTTAGAGACAATATAAAACCCGGCCGTTATGAGCTAAAGAAAGACATGACTACCAACGAGCTGGTAAACATGCTTCGCAGTGGGTTGCAACAACCTGTTAACATTACTTTTAACAACCTCCGTTTTAAAGAAGATTTAGCCGGAAAAATAAGCAAATACATAAAAGCCGATTCGCTTTCTATTCTAAATTTATTTTCGGATGAAGAGCAAATAAAAAAATGGGGTTTTACCGCAGAAACCTTCCGAACCATGTTTATTCCGAATACATACGAATTGTACTGGACGACCTCAGCACAGGAATTTGCTGAACGGATGCACAAAGAATATGGTAAATTCTGGAACGAAGAACGGATGACTAAAGCCGAAGCCATTAACCTCTCCCCTGCTGAGGTATCGATTCTGGCCTCTATTGTACAATCGGAAACCATAAAAAAAGATGAACTATCGCGCGTTGCCGGCTTGTATGTAAACCGGCTGAAACGAGGAATTTTATTACAAGCCGACCCAACAGTAAAATATGCCGTTGGCGACTTTTCAATTAAACGTGTACTAAACAAACATTTGGAAATTGAATCGCCTTACAATACATACAAATATGTTGGCTTACCTCCGGGGCCTATCTGTTTCCCTGATATTGCTTCAATAGATGCTGTGTTGAATTACGAAAACCACAAATTTTTGTACATGTGTGCCAAAGAAGATTTTTCGGGCTACCACAACTTTGCAAAAACATTAAGCCAACATAACCGATATGCTAACCAATACAGGAAGGCTTTAAACGACAGGAAAATTTATAAATAAATTCCAATTGAATTTCAAAATAATTGAAATAAACATGCTGAATATCGAGATTCGCTAAATTCGCCGGACTCGTGCGACAAGAGACTGCTCTCGACATACCGATTGCAGAAGTTAATATCCCCGCAAATACAAAATATCATACCTAACTGATAATCTTATTTTAACGGTTAAGCGAACGAAATACACCGTTTTTTTGTTACAGAAATAAAGCAATCAATAGCTGTGTAATGAAAAACGATTCCATCATAATTCTTCCAATAGTAAATAAAGTTACTACGAAACTATATCCCAAACGCAATTCTGTATGCTGGATAAAAAATGAGGTTAAATACATAGAAGTAAACGGCCATAAATACGAAGATTTAAGCCATTCTATTATTTTTCTAAAACCTGAAATGCAGTGGAAAATAGTAAAAGCGAATGCACGTTCATCAAGCGGCTATATACTTTATCTGGATGAAAAAATTCTTGGTGATCCTATTCTAAATAACCTTCATATTAATGATGTTCGGCTATTGGGTTCTACTGAAATTCCTAAAATCAAGCTCGTTCCTGGCATAGAGAAAAGAACACAGGATATTCTGGAAATGATTGACGAATTAATCGGCTCTAACTTAAACCACAAAGATGATGCGATTTTATTCTTATTAAATACATTTTTTATTTACTGCGATGGGCAGTGTAATATTACGTCTGTTCCGACAGAAAAAAATGCTAAAAAAAACCTGGTTTTCAAATTCAAAAAATTACTCCCCAAATACGTATCAACCTATCATCGGGTAAGTGACTATGCACGCTTATTAAATGTTTCGGATAAATATTTGAACCAGTGTGTTAAAGAAGTGCTCGGTGCCAGTGCCAGCAGTTTTATTACCGAAATAAGGTTAATGAAATCGAGACATGCCTTAAAATTTACCGACAAAACCATAAAAGAAATCGGTTTTGAGTTGGGTTTTACTTCTCCAGATTATTTCAGCTACTTTTTAAAAAAGCATACCGGCTACTCTCCTACTTCGCTTCGAAAGAGTATTTGACATCTAATTTCAAAGCTTTTACCGTGAATTTCACATTGCCTTCCTTAATACGATGAGCTATCTTGATGAAAAGAGAAAATACTTTGCAATGTGCATCATTAACAATTAAATATTATTCACATGGAAAGAAAGAAATTTATTCAGGCGTCTGGGATTGGCTTGGCTTTGGCTTTTATACCCAGCATATTAAAAGGGAAAGGAAAAAATCAGAACAGTTCAAAATTAGCACCAAAACTCATTCGAAATAATGAGGGAGAAATTTTAAATGTAATTGGGGATATTCAAACCCATAAACTTGTTGGAAGCGAAACTGGCAACCAACTAGTAGAATGGGTTGATAATGTGGAGCCCGGAGTTGGAATTCCTCCTCATATACATACCAAGGAAGATGAAATTTTCAGGGTTATAAAAGGGCAAATTGAAATAATGGTCAATAATGACACCGTTATACTTAATGAAGGAGATATTGCCTTTGCGCCTAAATACATTGTTCATTCGTGGAGAGTAGTGGGTACTGAAAAAGCAAAAATGGTTACCACTGCCTTCCCTGCAGGAATAGAGCACATGTTTAATCAGTTAGCTCAACTTCCACCTGGCCCGCCCGATTTCGACAAAGTAGCTGAAATATGCAGTAGCCATGGAATTACTTTTGTGTAAGCATAAAAATATCAACCACATATAGTCCAAATAGAAAAGGCCGCAATGCGGCCTTTTCTATTTATTATTAATAACATAAATCGTTTTACAACAAACCACGTTTACGCAATAATGGCTCTTTCGATGGTGCTTGTCCACGGAAATTTTCATAGATAACCATTCCGTCGTCCGAACCACATTTTTCTAATAAAGTACGGAATTTAGCTGAATATTCTTTGTTGAATACATCTCCTGTTTGCTTAAATGCATCAAAAGCGTCGCTATCTAAAACGGCTGCCCAAATGTATACATAGTAACCGGCAGAATATCCATCGCCCGAAAAAATATGCGAAAAATATGTACTACGGTAACGCGGAAGAAACTCAGGAATTAAACCAATAGCATCCATTTGTTCTTTTTCGAATTTATTAACGTCATCAATGTTTACATTCTTTGTGGTATGGTAATCCATATCCAGCAACGAAGCTGCCACGTATTCGCCGGTAATAAATCCCTGATTGAATGTTCCTGCTTTAATAAGTTTATTCAACAACTCATCGGGAATTGTTTCGCCTGTTTCGTAGTGTTTTGCATAAACTTTAATTACTTCAGGATCGGCAGCAAAGTTTTCCATAAATTGCGATGGAAGTTCAACAAAATCGCGCGGTACGCTACCCGATGTTCTATCATATGGCCCATCGGCAAACAATCCGTGAAGTGCGTGACCAAATTCATGAAAAAATGTTGAAACCTCGTCGAAACTTAACAAAGCCGGAGAATCGCCGGTTGGACGAGTAAAGTTCATTACAATAGAACCAACTGTAGGAATACGTTTGCCATCTTTATAGCTAGCACTGCGGAATTGTGTTGACCAAGCTCCTACTCTTTTGCCATCGCGTGGGTGGAAATCCATAAATAAAACCCCAAGATGCGATCCATCAGCCTCTTGAACTTCATAGGCCTGAGCTTCTTCGTGGTAGGTAGGAATATCATCACGCTTAACGAATTTTAATCCGTAAAGATTTTCAGCTACGTAGAAAATTCCATTCTTAGCAGCTTCCAGACTAAAGTAGGGTTTAACCTCTGCCTCATCTAAATCGAATTTTTCTTTACGCAATTTTTCTGAATAATACCACCAGTCCCATGATGCTAATTTGAAATTGCCACCTTCGCGGTCAATAATTTTCTGCATATCTTTCACATCCTGCTTAGCCATTTCCAGCGAAGGTTTCCAAAGTTCCATTAAAAAATCGGTAATCGCCTCAGGAGTTTTTGCCATGTTTACATCGGCTTTATAAGCAGCAAAATTTTCAAAACCCAGCAGCTTAGCTTTCTGGTCGCGAAGCGGAACAATCTTTTTGATAATTTCTTTGTTATCGTTGTCGTTGTCGTTATCGCCACGCATAAAATACCCTTTGTATAATTTCTCGCGTAAATCTCTTTTTTCAGAGAAAGTAAGAAATGGAATCCAACTCGGTTTTGCCATTGTAAAAACCCATTTTCCGTTTTCGCCAGCTTTTTCAGCTGCAACCGAAGCTCCTGCAATCACATCTTCGGGCAACCCAGCCAAGTCTTCTTCGTTGTCAATTACCAGTTTAAAATTCTTATTGGTTTCAGCTAAAAGATTCTCCCCAAACTGAAGATACAAATCTGACAGTTGAATATTAATATCTTTTAATTTTGCCTGGTCCTCAGCATTAAGATTTGCCCCACCACGTTCGAAATCCGAATAATATTTCTCAACTACACGCATTTGCTCCTGGTCGAAACCAAGTTCATTTCTTTTATCGTAAACCGCTTTTATTCGTTTAAATAAACCGGCATTCATGGCAATATTGTTTCTGTGTCCTGTGCTAAGTGGCGACAATTCGCGGGCAACAGCCTGCATTTCGTCGTTGGTTACAGCACTACTTAGAGGACCGAAAACACCATTCACCTTTTTCAACAAAGCTCCTGATTTATCAAAAGCAACAATTGTATTCTCAAATGTTGGCTCATCAGGATTAGCAACAATTGCCTCAATTTCAGCCTCCTGTTGTTTTATTCCCTCTTTTACTGCAGGTGCATAATGCTCAACTTTAATTTCATCAAAAGGAGGAACACCAAAAGGTGTATTCCATTCCTTAAAAAACGGATTTTCCATATCAGATGTACTTTCTTTTTTCTGGTTTTGGCACGAAGTAAACGCCAATCCAGCTACAAAAACAAAAAATAGCAGTTTTTTCATCTCTATTTGTGATTTATAATTTGCTGCGAAAGATAAGGAATTATATGATTGCCAATAATGATAGAATTCAACATTTTGACAACAATCTGCAAAACATAATAATCCATTGGTATAAATAACAGCAATAGCACATCAAAATGACAGATAAAATGGTTTTTTGTCCCTTTTCTTTTGATAAATATTGGCAGATGAAAGAATTTATCGCTAAAAAAAGAATCCGTCAGCTGACTAATCTCTTTTATTTCTATCATTTAAAATACAACCAGTATTAGTTGATTATTATTAAACGCTCGACCAACGATTTATTCGACGACACTACGTGAACAGAATAAGCTCCTGGCTGCAAATAACTTAAATCCAACTGCTGCAAAAACTTATCTCCCAAAGAAGAATACTCATTTACAAATACAACATTGCCATTTGCCCCAACCACATAAAGCATATAACTGCCTGATATTTCTTCTATTATTAACTGTATATTTCCGGAGCTGGGATTTGGAAAGACCTTTAACAAAGGCTCTGTATCTCCCTCTGCCGATGAGTCATCGTAAATAGTTATTTCAATTTCGTCGGAACTGGAACAGGAGTATTCGTCGCTTACAACAACAGAATAAAGGTTTGCTCCTAATCCATTGGCTGCGCTAATTGAAATAGTTTGAGTATTATCGCCTGTACTCCAAAAATAGTCCTTGTATCCGTCACCGGCATCCAGTACTGTGGTTTCGGAGGCAAACATTTCAAAATCGTTGCCCAAACTTATTACCGGGAGAGGCATAACATTTAAGGTTAACAATACCATGGAATCGCATCCAAATTGGTTTGAAAAATGATGCTCGTAAATACCACTGTTTGAATACGCTGTTCCTGCAAGATTGTAAGCAGTACCTTCACAAATATTTTTAATAAGATTGATTTCCTGGGTAGGGTTTACCATTAACTGAAGATGCACGGTAGAGTCGCAGCCAAATTTATTCGTTAACATATCGGTATAACTTCCGGTTTCTTTGTATATCGATGTGCCAACAACAACACTGTCACCGTCGCAAATAGTTTCCTCTAATACGGTTTCAGAAACCGGATTTACAGTTAGATCGAGGGTTACGATGGAATCGCAATTGTATTTATTAAATAAATAATCTACATAAACTCCGGTTTCGGAATAAAGCGAATCGCCAAACTGAATGGATTCTCCTTCGCAAATCGCTACCTCAAGTAAAGTATCGTTAACTGGATTCACTGTTAGGTTTAAAACCACTATCGAATCGCAAGCAAACAGATTTGTAAAGTTATTTAGATACGTACCCGATTCGGAATAAGTAAACGGACCAATTTTAACGGAATCGCCCCAACAGATAACCTCATCAATTTCAACTGTCTGAACCGGATTAACTGTTAAATCGAGAGTTACCAAAGAATCGCAACCAAATTTATTTTTCAGAACTTCGTTGTAAATCCCTGTTTCCTTATATACTGAATTTCCTACTGTAACCCCGTCGCCTTCGCAAATTGTGTACTTTAATAAAGTATCTGACGGTAAGTTTACCATCAGGTTTAAATATACCGTTGAGTCGCAGCCAAATTTATTTGTAAATAATCTTGAGTAACTCCCTTCTTCGTAGAAAAATTCGCCTGCTATTTCGAAAGAATCGCCTTGACAAATCGACTCGTTTAGCACGACTTCCGACGGTTCCCCCACTTCGAGGTGTAGCGTAATAGTTGAATCGCAACCCCATACATTGGTCAGATTCTCGATATAAACGCCCGATTTCTTGTACGCTATACTATTAATAACAACACTGTCACCCTCGCAAATGAATTCGTTTAATACGATGTTGTTAACCGGGTTAACCGTTAAATCGAAAATAACCAACGAATCGCAACTTCGTTGCCCTTGAAAAACAAATTCAGAAACACCATCGGTTTTGTATACCGAATCCATAAAAACCACACTATCACCTTCACAAATAACTTCGTAATAAGAAGTTACAATGGGCGGACAATATAAAAAAGGAGAATCGGCAAATACAAATTCGTTATCTCCCTCGTCAACCTCGTCAAGATCATTTTCATTATCGATTAAATAGCCAATATAATAATCACCCAGCTCAATTTCGTTTTCCAGCGCGGTTAAATCGAACGAAAGGCTTTCGTCGCTTATTTCTCCGATATTTAAATCCCCAACATCAGCATAATCGAGTAAAAAGTCGCTACTTGTAATGGACAAATCGCTTGACAGATAATAGGCCACCTGGCTCGAACCAGACTTAACATCTCCATTATTTTCTATACGCAATGAAATATTGATTTTTGTTGCTGTAATTTCCAATTCGTTATAATCGGCATCGTACGTTAAATTCGATTTTAACTCTAATGTTGGAGAACCAAAAGTAAAGGTGTTATCGTTTTCCAAATCTTCGCTAATTTCGTCTTCGTAATCTACAATAAATCCGACGTAATATTCACCAGCCGACAACGACGGCAATTCATCGTTCACATTCGCCGAAAATGATTTATCTTCCGATTCGCCAACTCCTAAAGCGTTAATAGAAACTTCGCCAAGGAAATAATCTGACGAAGTAACCGGGTTATTTTCTGAAATAAAAACCCCAACACTGGCTGCACTGGCATCTAAATCGCCTGTATTTTTCACCTGCAGACTTACTGTAACATCTGTACCATCGGTTTCAAGGCTGCACTGACTGGCAGTATATGTAAGGTTTGGAATAAAATAATTGTCGACCACCTCTGCACTGTATGTATAGGTATTGTCGGTTTCGTCAAGCTCGTCAATTGAATTTTCGTAGTCGATAACGTATCCTACGTAATAATTGCCAGCCGGCAAAGTTAGAATTTCATCAATAACATTCACCGAAAAAGATTTGGCCACAGAACCTCCTTCATCGATATTCCCAAACTGAACTTCACCCAAAAAATAATCGGTTGAAGTCACCGGATTATCTTGAGAGAGATAGAAACCAATTTTACCAGAATTGGCAGCCATGTTTCCATCATTTTCAACTTGCAAATCAATCGAAACATCATATCCGTCAATATCGAAACTATTCTGAGCTGAACTAAAAGTTAGATTAGGGAGCACATAAAACTCAAATTGCGAAGTAAAAACAAAGCTATTATTGGTTTCATCCAATTCATCTACACTTCCTTTATAGTCGATAATGTAACCCACATAATAGTTGCCGTTCGGAATGTCTGGATTAATATCGATGAGATCCTGAACCAGGTTGATATCGGTTGAACCTCCAGCGCTTAACGCTGTAATGCTTTGTGTTCCAATCAGCGAATCGGAACTTGTAATGGTGGCATCCTCAGAAAGATAAAATGCTACCGTGAAAGCATCTGCATCAAGTGTTCCTTCGTTTTTCACCTGAATATCTACATCAATCTCGGTAGAATTTATAGCAAGAGAATTTGATCCTGAATTATACGTTAAATCGATGCCAGGAATAACTTCTTCTCCCAACGAAAAATACACGGTAGAACCACTTAGTTCGATATCGCGAATATAAACTCCGGTAGCTTCATTATCATAAGTTTTTGCATTCGGATCACTTGCGTCGGTAAACGTTGTATTGTTGGCAGAACCCGGGAATACATCTCCTTCATCGCCCCTGTTTATTTCATCGTCAAGCTCTTCCAAACCATCTGCTTCTTCCAGATCGGAAAGTTTATTGTCTTCATCATCGTTATCCGATTGATCAGAATCGATATGGTAAATTGCCAATCCTGAGCCAGGAATATATTCATCAAATCCAGATTGGTAACGGTTCTCCAATAAAAAAAATTCATTCGAATTTTGCGTTTTAATTTTATAACAACTGGTTCCCGAACTTGCAGGCGATAATGAATAATCGCCATCGGCACTAATCACTGTTGGGTTTATCCATCCCAAATCGTAACGAGCCCATGCTGACATTAAAGCAGGAGTACACTCATTATTCAACCAGTTTCCACTGCCCATTAAACACCACTCTCCCAAACCTTCTGAGTCGCCATCGTATGAATCGGTATCGTACAAATCAGGCAATCCCAGAGCATGTCCAAATTCGTGGCAAAAAACGCCAATACCCACCATCCCATATTCTCGCGTTTCAGGATTTATAACATACGAATTAATGGTTACCCCATCGTATACCCTGTAATAAGAGCTTCCCAAAGTCCAGCTATGCGACCAAATATATTCGGTTTGCGATCCTTCTTCCGCTCCTGGCCCCGAATGAACCACCATTAAATCATCCAGGTTACCATCATTGTCGTTGTCGTACTCCGAGAAATCGACACCTGCCAATTCTGCTGCATCCACAGCTTCCTGAACCAATACACGGGCTCTTGTGCTTCCATTATCTTCCCCATAATATTCATAGCTATTTTTAGCTTTATACCAACCAAAAACATCAACCGACAACGACAAGTCACCATCGGAAACTTCGTAATAATATTGAGAAAATGAACCTGTCCCATTAAAATCATCCTGATTCATCATATTATCAAATGTGCCCGAGCTATAAGTTGTATCTAAATCGGGATATCTAATGAGCAACATTAATACTTTTTTAGTACCTGTACTTGGGAACGATGCCAGGTTTTCGATTGCCGATTCGCTCGCCCCCGCATACATTGCAGTATTTGTTGCTGAGCTTTTTAAATATTTTGATGTTCCTGCCAGGAATTTAATTTCATCACTTGTACGCTTCTCTTTCTTTTTAACCCGAAACCCTGAAGGAGACAGTTCGCCCAGCTTATTTTTAATCGCATACTGAAAATATCCATCATCACTTTTTAAAACAGTGTAACCATCTTCGGTAACTGCATAATGCCTAAACTCATCACCCTTAGCAAAAATTTCAATTTCAGAACCATCGGGCTGTTTTACTTTAACAGAATAGGGAGCTGCAGAAGTATATAAAATCTGGCTTTCACTATTAATAAAAAGGAATAATAATCCGCAGATTAGCAGGAGTATAATTTTAAAATTCATGAAATCGCTTGCTCGTTTAAAAGTTTAAACAAAAAAAACATTTATAATTGAAACCACATAATCTCTCAACCATTCGTCTTTCCTGAAGTCCAAGAAACTAAGACAATAAATAACATTTGAATGGAGTCGCAAAGAATAAAAGATACTTTTCAGGAGCTGACACGACAATTTGCCTCAATTTTTGAGGGGAAGTAAATTTAACGCTAATCTTTTTAACTTGTTGCTGCTGCTTCTAATTGCGGCAATCCTATTTTTATATTTTGTTTCTAAAAATAAGGCGATGTTATACAAAGTTTTAACCTTTGCACCAAACATAATTACTGCCGTTCGTTACAGTTTTCTGGAACTTGCCAGGCAAAAAAGAGGAATAGTATATTCATACGATTCAGGAATTAAAACCTGGTTGTGGTTTATGATACAATAAACGCGGTACACATAAATCCGGTTGGCCTTAACCACTCATTCAAACCGATAAGCCCAGGAGTTTTTTACCAATAAATTTAAAATAAACCACCAATTTCGCTTCAAATAATTCAGCCAAATAATTTAACATCTTAACACTTCAAAAAGTCTGCAGCCGAACTTACAGCTTTACTTATATTTTATCGTAAAAATCCTTACTTTTGTCCGATTCAAAAAAACTGACAGAAAAATCGTTTTAATATGAAGATATCATATTCCTGGTTAAAAGATTACATTAAACTGGAACAGTCGCCCGAAGAAATTTGCGACATATTAACACAAACCGGTCTAGAAGTTGGCGGGTTGGAAGAAGTAGAAACCATAAAAGGAGGATTACAAGGGTTGGTAATTGGTGAAGTTGTTACCTGCGAACCACACCCAAATTCGGATCATCTTAGCAAAACAACCGTAAATGTAGGAGGCAATGAGTTACTTCCCATAGTTTGTGGCGCACCTAATGTTGCTGCCGGGCAGAAAGTAGTGGTGGCAACTGTTGGAACAACTTTATACGATGGCGACAACCAGTTTCAGATTAAAAAATCAAAAATCAGGGGCGAAGTTTCGATGGGCATGATTTGTGCCGAAGACGAAATTGGTTTGGGAACAGACCACAATGGCATCATGGTTTTAGATGAAACCGCTATAGTAGGAACTCCTGCCAAAGCTTTTTTTAACGTCGAATCGGATTGGGTAATTGAAATCGACCTCACTCCAAACCGCATCGACGGAGCATCGCATATTGGCGCAGCTCGCGACCTGGCTGCTTTTCTGAAAAAAACACAGGATATTGCATATACCAAACCATCGGTTGAAGCTTTTAAAGTTGACAACCATGATTTGGAAATTCCGGTTGAAGTAGCAACACCCGAAGCATGTCCCCGATATAGCGGCGTAACGATTTCGGGCGTTGAAATAAAAGAATCGCCTGAATGGCTGCAAAACCGTTTGAAAATGATTGGTCTGTCGCCAATAAACAATGTGGTGGATATTACCAACTACGTTTTATTCGAAACAGCCCAGCCTTTACATGCTTTCGATGCCGATGAAATTACAGGCAATAAAGTGGTGGTAAAAACCATGCCTGCCTTAACTAAATTCACAACTTTAGATGAAATAGAGCGCGAGTTAGATGAAAAAGATCTAATGATTTGCAACACCGAAGAAGCCATGTGTATTGCTGGTGTTTTTGGTGGAGTAAAATCCGGAGTAAAAGACTCAACTACCAATATTTTTCTGGAAAGTGCTTGTTTCGATCCTGTTTATATTCGTAAAACTGCACGTCGCCATGGCTTAAACACCGATGCTTCGTTCCGTTTCGAACGTGGCGTGGATCCGAACGGAACAATTTATGCATTAAAACGTGCTGCATTGCTAATAAAGGAAATTGCAGGAGGAACAATTTCTTCAGAAATTATTGATATATATCCCGAGCCAATTAAAGATTTTAACGTTGACATTACTTACGCAAATGTTACCCGACTAATCGGTAAAGATCTGGGCAAAGAAGCAATTAAGAATATTCTTACCTCGCTTGAAATTAAAATAGAAAGCGAAACAGAAACCGGTCTGGCACTTTTAGTTCCACCTTACCGTGTTGATGTGAAACGGGAAGCCGATGTAATTGAAGAAATCCTGAGAATATACGGCTACAACAACATAGAAATACCAACACAGGTAAAATCGTCGTTACAAACAGCCGACAAACCAAATCCCGACCAGGTGAAAAATTTGGTTGCTGAAATGCTGACTTCACAAGGTTTTAACGAAATTTGGTCGAACTCGTTAACAAAAGCAGCTTATTACGAAGGCTTGAAAAATTACAAAGAAGAGCTGACCGTAAAGATGTTAAACCCGCTGAGTGCCGACCTTAACGGAATGCGACAAACACTGTTGTTTGGTGCCTTGGAAAGTATTGCTCACAATACTAACCGCCAGAATAAAAATCTGAAATTTTACGAATTCGGAAATACCTATTTTTACAAAGGTACACAGCAAAAAGACAAGCCTGCCAATAATTACTGGGAAGAAAGCCACCTCGGACTTTTTATTACCGGAAATAAAGAAGCTGAAAGCTGGACTGCTAAAGAAGAGAGCGCTTCGTTTTACGGATTGAAAACCTACGCCGAGAATATTCTGAAACGTTTGGGATTATCCACACAAAATATGCAGGTAAACGAAACTGAAAATGAATTGTATGCCGAAGGATTATCTTATGTTTTCAATAATAAAGTAGTATTGGAACTGGGAATTGTAGCCGGACAATGGCTAAAAAAATTCGAAATTGAAAACCCGGTTTATTTCGCCGATTTCAACTGGGATAATGTTTTCGACGCACATAAAAAACACAAAGTATTGTTCGAAGAATTACCCAAATTCCCTGCAGTACGACGCGATTTGGCCCTGCTTATCGACAAATCGGTTAAGTTCAGCCAAATTAAGGAAATCGCCTTTAAAATGGAACGTCAGCTGCTTCGCGAAGTCGGATTGTTCGATGTTTACGAAGGCAAAGGCGTTGCTGCCGGTAAAAAATCGTATGCTGTTTCCTTCATCCTCCGCGACGATAATAAAACGCTGCAAGACAAACAAATCGACAAAACCATGAAGAAATTAATTGCTGCATTTGGTCGCGAGTTTGATGCCGAATTGCGATAATTTTTAATTCAAATATTATAACATACATCCCGGAATTTTCCCGGGATATATGTTTTAATTCAACAACAAAATGCAAGACCACACCAAAGGAATTATTTACGCTGCAGTTACCACATTCTTTTGGGGCTTTCTAGCCATTGCATTAAAAGTTGCCGTTCGCGAAGTCGATCCCACAACTATTGTTTGGTTCCGATTTGTAGTAGCCTTCTGTACTCTGGCAGCGTGGCAGGCTTTTAAAAATCCATCGTCGTTTAAAATTCTCGTGAAACCTCCATGGCTTTTAATTTTTGCCGCACTGGCTCTTTCGTGGAACTACATGGGATATATGCTTGGCATACAACACACAACACCCAGCAATGCTCAACTATTTATACAAACAGGACCAATGCTATTGGCAACGGCAGGATTTGTTCTATTCAAAGAAAAAGTCAGGCGCAATCAAATCATCGGTTTTGCCATTGCACTTGTAGGTTTTTCATTTTTTTACAGCGACCAGCTTACTGCTTTTTTCGATGTTAAAGGCAGCTACAATTTAGGAATCATGTTCACCTTATCCGGCGCAATTGCCTGGTCGGTTTATGCTATCCTGCAAAAAAAGCTGGTGGCAAAATATTCGGTCGACAGTTTGAACCTTTTCCTGTTTGGGTTGCCGTCAATACTTTATCTTCCTTTTATTAACATCGCCCCACTTTTTCAACTCCACTGGACGTGGTGGCTTCTCCTCTTTTTTCTTGGAGCAAACACCTTTATTGCCTACACCTGTATTGCAAACGCGTTAAAATATACCGAGGCCAACAAAGTAAGCATTATCCTTATCCTCAATCCCATGATTACCTTTATCACTATGGGAATTTTAACCGAACTCGATGTATCGTGGGTTTCGCACGAACGCTTTTCTGAGATAACAATAATTGGAGCTTCACTGGTTTTCGCAGGAGCTATGCTCGTGTCGAAAAAAACAAGATAAAACTTTTTTTGGCCTGATTACAACATTAAACGACACTATAAAAAAACCAAATCACCATTGCTTTTGACCCCAGTTCTGCGAAAGGCACACTCAATTTCAACCCTTTTTTAGCAGTATTTAATACCTATTTCCGAAGTGCAAACGGTATATCCAATACAACATTTTATTTTCAGATTGGTATAATTTTTATGCAATTATGTGGTGTTGGAATATTTCAAAAGGAATTAAACAATGACACAATTTACGGCCTAACCTAAACACAAATGTCCTAAAATTATTTAAGCCTAACGTTTATATAATGTGTATTATCGTGCCAATTTAGAGTGTGAATAGTATCTCCATTTTACACGCATATTTTATATGTTCTTCAACGTATTAATGAAATAAATTTCCCAGTTTTCGTATATTAACTAAGAAAAAGAAACTCAAATTACCACTAGCTGTTTATTGAACATACACCATTTAGAACTGGGCTATCATGAAATACAGATCGAATAGTATCTTGGCACACATCCCTCAAAACAAAGCCGGAGAGCGCATTTTGAAACAAATTATTGTTTTTCAGAATGCCCTTGGGATGCGTGTTTTTTTGATGGACATTATAAAATCAAAATCTTTGTTTACGCCCAATCCTAAATCAAAGAGAAATCAAATTCGACACCAGGGCGAATTAAACAAATTTATCGAATTTGTAAAAAGAACACTTGAAAAGGAAATTCCGGATAACATAATTTTACGTATTGGTTGGGGAAATATTGTGCGTACTTTAATAAGCGAATCGGAACACGGGGGACACGAGTTTGTAATATTGGACAAAAGCATTGAAAATAATGCCGAATCGCTCTCTAAAGCAGATGTCGATCGTTTTGTTAGTAAATCGCACTGCCCTATACTTACCATAGATAAAAGTTATCTTGTAAAAGACGTAAATAAAATTATTGTTCCCATTGATATTTCTCAGCGAACAAAAAAACGCTTATACTGGGCCACTTTCTTTGCAAAAAAATTTAAAGCCAAAGTAATAATTGTATCTGCTCTCAACATCAACATTGAAACCACAAAAAGTCTCGCGTTTAAAAATGCAGAAAACCTAAAAAAAATGTTACAGCATCGCGGAATCGAATGCGAAGTAAAAATACTAAAACTTCAGCAACAAGAGCTTCATGTTGCAGTTCTCGAATATATTGAAAAAGAAAATCCTGATTTGGTTATTATTAGAACACACCAGGAAATTCGATTTTCGGGAAGAAAAATAGGAAAGTTTGTTTCAAAAATTATTCACGGATGCAAAATGCCAGTATTCTCGGTTGGAGGAGCCACACAAAACTACGATATAGATTCCATTAAATAACGCAAATCAGCAATACCATGACTGACCGAATTGAAAAAATAACGCAAAAAATTTATAACGAAGGAGTTATAAAAGCAAAAGACGAATCGAATCAGATTATTGCCGAAGCAAAAGCAAAAGCCGAAGAAATAATTAAGTCTGCTAAGAAAGAGCATGAACAGCTTATTCAGGAAGCACAAAGAAAAGCGGCAGAGATGAAGAAAAAAACCGAAGCAGAAATACAGCTTGCCGCCCGACAATTTACAAGTACGCTCAAACAAAAAATTACAAACCTAATATCAAAGTCACAGGTTGACGGCCCAATTAAAGAGGCTTTCAGCGAGGTGAAATTTATACAAAAAATGATTCTGACCATCCTCGAAAACTGGAGACCCGATCAGGCCAATGTTCCGGATTTGAGCGTAATCCTTCCCGAAAAAACAAAAAAAGAAATGGCCAGCCTCATGGATGAGAAAGCAAACAAAACAATGAACAAGGGAGTGGAATTAAATTTCGACTCGAAACTAAAAGCGGGATTTAAAATTGGACCTAAGGATGGTAGCTATATTATCAGTTTCACCGATGAAGATTTTGAAAATTATTTTAAAACATACTTCAAAGACAGGACTAAAAAACTACTTTTTGGCACCGTCGATATCGAATAAATAAAAATGAGGCTCCTTGTAAATGTTGTGATAAAACCGTAAATGAAGCAATAGTTACACCGGGCTTTAAATGTTTAGTAACCATTTA
Organism: Draconibacterium sp.; assembly: GCA_041583785.1. GTDB lineage: Bacteria > Bacteroidota > Bacteroidia > Bacteroidales > Prolixibacteraceae > Draconibacterium. Next base: position 18,966 of record JBFHFE010000054.1, read on the forward strand.
AAATTCGGACATGCTAATAAAAAGAGAATATTATTGTTTAATTGCAGGTCTTCCAGATTTGTTCTTTAACGAAAGCAAACTGGTACAGGACAGTTATGCCTTTAAAAAAGAACTCAAATATCAGCTATCGACCCGCGATTATGAACTCATAAAACTGCTCTTCCTTAGCTTTGATAACGAAAACCTGCTTACCCTTTATTTCAACCGCCAACAGCCCTTCCTTAATTTGGGTAACATCAGTAAAAACACCCTTGAACTTCAACTCTCGCCAGCAAATGAATTCCCCGAACTTCCGGAATATATGCTTCAATTTATCAGTTGGATGAAAAACAGGGAAGCTAAAGAATTAAATACCGAAGCCGAAAATATTCTGCATACCCTTTTTTATGAATATGTTTTAAAAACGAAAAATGAGTTCCTCCGGAATTGGTTCATGTTCGATCTGAATATTAAAAATATTATCACTGCTTTCAACTGCGTTCGTTTCGGTTATGAGTTGCAGAAACAACTTATAAGGGTACATCCCGAAACATTATGTTATTCGCTTCTTATTCACAAACGACTAAAACACGAACTTTTTGAAGACGAACTTCCCTTTTCTGATCAGATATTCAGAATTGCAGAATCGGACGCAAAACTGATAGACAAGGAAAAAGCACTCGATAAAATAAAGTGGGACTACCTCGATGAATATACATTCTTCCACTATTTCACCATTGAAAAAGTTCTGAGCTACATTTTTAAACTGCTGATTACCGAACGATGGATGAAACTGGATATAGAAACAGGCAGAGCCCTTTTAACCCGTTTAATGGATGATTTAAAAACCAGCTACGAATTCTCTGAGGAATTCAGCTTATTGAAATAAAAACACGATGAGTACGACAGGAAAAGTTGCAGGAATTGTTGCCAACCTTGTAATGGTTGAAGTTGACGGACCGGTTTCGCAAAACGAAATCTGTTACATAAATCATGCAGGTGTGAAGTTAATGGCCGAGATAATACGCATTGGTGCGAAAAAAGTATATATCCAGGTTTTTGAAAGCACCCGTGGGCTTAAACCCGGAACCGAAGTAGAATTTACAGGACACATGCTGGAGGCAACTCTTGGTCCTGGAATCCTGTCGAAGAATTTCGACGGACTGCAACACGACCTTGACAAAATGGAAGGAGTTTTCCTCAAAAAAGGGGATTACACCCATCCTCTTGAAACCGAAAAACTTTGGTCGTTCAAACCGTTAGCAAAAGTTGACGATGAAGTGGAAGCTGGCTCATGGCTTGGCGAAGTTACTGAGAATTGGATTCCTCATAAAATTATGGTTCCCTTCACCTTTACAGGCAGTTTTAAAGTAATGGAAATAAAACCTGCTGGCGAATATAAAATATACGACACCATAGCTGTGCTAACCGATGAAGAGGGAAAAAAGCTTGAGGTTAATATGGTACAAAAATGGCCGGTAAAAATTCCAATAAAAACCTACCGCGAAAAACCGCGCCCATTCGATTTCCTCGAAACAGGAATTCGGGTTATCGACAGTTTAAATCCAATTGTTGAAGGAGGTACAGGTTTTATTCCGGGTCCGTTTGGAACGGGAAAAACAGTACTTCAACATGCGCTTTCGAAACAAGCCAATGCTGATATGATAATTGTAGCAGCTTGTGGCGAACGAGCCAATGAGGTGGTCGAAATTTTTGCAGAGTTCCCCGAACTGGACGACCCCCGCACCGGACGAAAACTAATGGAACGGACAACAATTATTGCCAATACTTCGAATATGCCCGTGGCTGCCCGCGAAGCTTCGGTATACACTGCAATGACCATTGCTGAATATTATCGTTCAATGGGGCTGAAAATTTTGTTGCTGGCCGATTCAACATCACGCTGGGCACAAGCTTTACGCGAAATGTCGAACCGCATGGAAGAACTTCCGGGGCCCGATGCTTTCCCCATGGATTTGCCTGCGATAATTTCCAATTTTTATGCACGTGCCGGTTTTGTTCTACTAAATAATGGAAAAACAGGTTCGGTAACTTTTATAGGAACTGTTTCTCCGGCAGGAGGTAACCTGAAAGAACCAGTTACAGAAGCCACAAAAAAAGCTGCCCGCTGTTTCTATTCACTCTCACAAAACCGCGCCGACAGCAAACGTTATCCCGCAATCGATGCAGTAGACAGCTACTCCAAATATTTGGAATACCCTGAATTTATCGAATATGTTTCTAAAACAGTTTCGCCAGATTGGGTAGATAATATTATAAAAGCCAAAAATATCCTCATCCGTGGACGCGAGGCTTACGAACAAATCAATATTTTGGGTGACGATGGAGTACCCATCCACTATCACGAAATATTCTGGAAATCGGAAGTTATCGACTTTGTAATTCTGCAACAAGATGCATTCGATAAAGTAGATGCCTCTTCCCCAATCGAACGCCAGAAATATATGATGGGCGAGGTATTAAAAGTTTACGATACCACATTTCAATTTGAAAGTTTTGAAGAGGTAAATCCTTATTTCAAAAAGATAATTAATGTCTTCAAACAAATGAATTACTCAGAATTTCAATCTGAACAATTTAAAAAATTTGAAGCTCAACTTAAATCGACTATCGAAGAAAAAGCAGTTGTTGAAATAGAACAAATTTAAAAAGTAAAAACGAATGGAAACCACAGCTTTTCAGAAAATACATACACAAATAGAACAGATAACGAAGGCAACCTGCTCGCTTCGGGCAACAGGAGTTGGCAACGAAGAAATGGCTATGGTAAACGACCGGCTGGCTCAGGTTGTTAAAATTGAAGGCGACTTAATAACACTTCAGATTTTTTCGGGCACAGAGGGTATTCCAACCAATGCCGAGGTTGTTTTTTTGGGACATGCCCCACAACTTGCTGTTAGCGACGAACTAAGCGGAAGATTTTTTAACGCCTACGGACAACCCATTGACGGAGGTCCCGAAGTTGACGGTAAGTTAGTTGAAATTGGCGGTCCTTCGGTGAATCCTGTTCGACGTAAACAACCTTCAGAGCTGATTGCAACCGGTATTGCCGGCATCGATTTAAACAACACACTGGTAACCGGGCAGAAAATACCATTTTTTGCAGATCCAGACCAGCCCTACAACCAGGTAATGGCAATGGTAGCGCTACGTGCCAAAGCCGATAAAATTATATTGGGAGGAATGGGAATTACCAACGACGACTACCTATTTTTTAAAAATGTTTTTGAAAATGCGGGTGCCATCGACCGAATAATCAGCTTTGTAAATACCACCGAAAACCCACCCGTGGAACGCCTTCTGGTTCCCGACATGGCCTTAACTGCCGCCGAATATTTTGCTGCTGAAAAAAACCAAAGTGTGCTGGTGCTGTTAACCGACATGACACTTTATGCCGATGCGCTCAGCATTGTTTCTAACCGCATGGATCAAATTCCTTCAAAAGACAGTATGCCGGGTTCGCTGTACAGCGATTTGGCCAAACTTTACGAAAAAGCCGTTCAGTTTCCCGATGGTGGTTCAATTACCATAATTGCGGTAACCACATTATCGGGCGGCGATATTACACATGCCATCCCCGACAACACAGGCTACATTACCGAAGGCCAGCTCTTCCTCAGAAAAGATACCGACATTGGCAAAGTAATCATCGATCCGTTCCGAAGCCTGTCGCGCCTAAAACAACTGGTTATCGGCAAAAAAACACGGGAAGACCATCCACAGGTTATGAACACAGCCATTAGGCTGTATGCCGATGCTGCCAATGCCAAAACGAAAATTGAAAATGGATTCGACCTTACCGAATACGATAAAAGAACCATGAGTTTCGCCAAAGAATATGCCGATAAATTACTTGCCATCGATATCAACATTGGAATTGACGAAATGATTGACACCACATGGAATCTTTTTAACAAATATTTCTCGCATGCTGAAACCGGAATTAAAGCGCAACTGGTTGAAAAATATGGCAATAAAAGTTAGCAATCGATAATATAAACTAGGCATGGATAATCAATTAATTACGCTTCTGAGAATTACAACACCCCAGCTCGGAAGTTTTGTAAAAGATAAGCTTGAAGAACACGGAATTGAAGTCTTTTTTACCAACGAAGGCATGACTTTAGGCGACACATACAATCCTGATGAAGTACTGCTAAAAGTAAAAGCCTACCAATCGGAAAAAGCAGTTGCCCGACTTATACAGCTTCAGAAAGACTACGATCTGGATAAAGTAAAAGACGATGTGTCGTTTGCCAAATTCAAAAAAATACTGGTTCCGGTAAAGTTGAGTGAAGATTGCAATGAAGTTTGCAAATATGCCATTGGCTTAGCAAAAAAACAGCATGCAGAAATTAAAATTTTGTACGTATATCCCGATCCCTCCATTGACGTACCTGAGCGCCATTCGGCTTCATGGGAAAAATATGTAAAAATGGAGTTAAAGGAAGCTTTCCAAAACGCACAACTAAAACTGGTGAACTTTAGCAAAGAACTAAAAAAACAAATTCCGGCAGAAATATTCGATTCTGTAAAAGTGCATTATCGTATGCTAAAAGGTACGCCTGTTAATGTTATTACTTCGGCCTGCAAAAGGTACAACCCGGATGTAATTCTTATGGCTACCAAGAAATCAAATAAAAAGGAAGGTGAGTTCCTGGGCAAAACAATGCTTAAAGTTATCGAAGAAACTCATTATCCTGTTCTGGCCGTTCCCCATTCAGCGGTTTTTAAAGGAAAAGATGTGATAAATGTAATGTACGCTACCGATTTTTACAACTCTGATAATAAATCGCTTAACACCTTACTCGGACTGCTAAAATCGTTTAACAAAAACATTTACTGTGTTCATATCGACCTGAATGATGATGCAAAAAGGAAGGAAAAAATAAATGAACTAAATACGATGCTGCAAAAAGAATACAGCCAGCACAACATTAGATGCGAACTTTTTGAAAGTAAAAGTATAACAAAAGGAATAAATGACTTTGTTATAAAAAACGATATCGATATTATTTCTTTATCAAAAGTCAAACGTTCGGCATTTTACCGAATGTTTCATACTGATTTGGTGGAGAAATTACTAACTGTTGAAACGGTTCCTATTCTTATTTTTCCTGTATAACTTAAAATTAAACTTAGTTGGCAATAAAATTTCAATATAACAAAACGGCCCTTCAAAGCCTGAACAAGCAACTGAATGTAAGGCTCAAGGCTCTTCCTACATTAAAAAATAAAGAAGCAGCCTTACGTTTAGAGGTAAAGAAGGCAAAAAATGCCACTTCTGATTTGGAACGGAGATTAAAAAACAAAATCGACTCCAACTCCGAATCTCTTGGCCTTTGGAATGAATATATTCCTGAGCTGGTAGCTATTAGCAAGGTTTTAACCACTTCAAAAAAAATTGCAGGGGTAGCTGTTCCGGTAATGAATGAAATAATCTTCAAAGAAAAAGAATTCAGCCTTTTCGACAAGCCGAAATGGTTTCCGGAGGGCATGGCCTTTTTAAAAGAACTGGCACAAATTGCAGTTGAAAAGGAAATTTTTAATCGAAAAATGGAATTGCTCGACCATGCCAGGAGGAAAACGACTCAGAAAGTAAATTTATACGAAAAGGTGCAGATTCCGGGATATAAAGATGCGATCAGGAAAATTAAACGTTTTTTGGAAGATGAAGAAAATCTCTCAAAATCAGCACAAAAAATAGTAAAAAAACGTCAGCAAAGACAAAAGGAGACAGCAGAATGATTGTTCCAATGCTAAAATACACGTTTTTGGTATTTCATAAAGAATACCACGATTTTCTGGAAGATCTTCAGGACCTTGGTGTGGTTCATATTGCCGAAAAAAATGTAGAGGTTTCTGATGATATAAAGTTAAAATATAGCCAAATAAATGAATGCGAAAAGCTTATTCAATTTCTAAAAAAAAGAGAGCAAACTGAAACGAAATCAGACACCGCTTTAGATGCGCCAGAGCTTATAGAAGACATTCTCGAAAAACAAAAAGAACTGGAATTACTGCAAAGTAAGCTTGAAGATGTAGAAAAGGCAGCACTGAAGACAAAACCTTGGGGACAGTTTTCAACAGAGCTTATAACCCGGCTTAAAGAAGAGGGAATTCACCTTCATTTTTATTCTGTCAGCAAAAAGAAATTCACCGAACTGCAACAAAAGTTGCCCGTTGAACTTATTTCAGAACAAGGAAACCAGGTACTCATTGTTCTAATTCAATACGGTAATACGACTGATGAAATAGATGCTGAAGAAATGCAACTACCTCCTGTTGCCTACTCTGTACTTGAAAATAAGGAAGCTAAGCTAAAAATTAATATTGAAGAAATTAATATTTGCTTCGACGAGTATGCCAAAAATTCGATAAGCAAACTGGAAGAATACAAAAAACAGCTGGTTCATTCACTTAACTTCGACCAGGTAATACATAACACTTCTAAAAAAGCAGAAAACAAATTAATGGTTCTGGAAGGTTGGGTGCCCAAAACGAAAAACCTATCGTTAAACGAGTACCTCGAAAAACACGAAATTCTTTTTGTACAAAACAGGCCAACACCCGCCGATAGAATTCCTGTACTTTTAAAGAATAATCGTTTTAGCCGCTTATTCGAACCTATCGGAGCTATGTTTTCGCTACCCGATTATGCCGAACTGGATTTAACCCTGTACTTTGCCCCATTTTTTATGCTGTTCTTTGGCTTTTGCCTCGGCGATGCCGGATACGGACTTTTATTTTTAGTTGGTGCAGGTATTTATAAACTTAAAGCAAAAAAAGATTTAAAACCCTATCTCAGCCTCATCCAGCTTTTAGGACTTGCAACCATTATTTTTGGTACGATTTCAGGAACTTTTTTTGGAATAAACCTGATAGAAACCAAGTTAAACATTAATGATAACATCCGCCAACTGTTCCTTAATCCTGATAAGATGTTTAACCTTTCGCTGCTTTTGGGCGGTATTCAAATTATTTTCGGGTTGTTTGTGCGCGCAGCCAACCAAACCAAACAATACGGGTTCAGCTATGCGCTGGCAACATGCGGTTGGCTAATAATTTTGCTTGGCAGCATTTCGTACACTGTGCTAACAAATGCCGGGATAATTCCGAAAAACAAAACCATTTTATATGTAATACTAAGCGTTGGAGGATTTTTTATTTTATTTTTTAGCGACCCAAAAATTAATGTCTTTGCACGCCTTGGAAAAGGAATTTGGGACATATACTCCACTGTTACAGGCATTTTCGGAGACTTATTGTCATACATAAGACTATTTGCACTTGGGCTTTCAAGTGCTATTCTGGGTTTCGTAATCAATGATATTGGATTGCAAATACTGGATTCTTCAAAAATATTAGGACCAGTGTTTTTTGTCATATTCCTACTCTTGGGACACACGCTAAATATACTTATTTCGTCGCTTGGATCTTTTGTGCATCCCATGCGTTTAACCTTTGTTGAATTTTATAAAAGCGCAGGGTTTACCGGAGGAGGTGCTGAATATAAACCGTTTAAAAAAGATGAATGATAAAGGATGATAATTATTAATAAATTTAAATTTATAATACTATGACAACAGCAATAATTTTAGCTTACATCGGATTGGCAATTATGCTTATTTTTTCGGGAGTTGGTAGTGCCATTGGTGTTTCGAAGGGTGGTAATGCAACAGTTGGGGCATTAAAAAAGAAACCCGACAAATTTGGTAGTTACCTGCTTTTAAGTGCCCTCCCGGGAACACAGGGACTTTATGGCTTTGCCGGATTTTTTATCATTAACAGCCAAGGTATTATAAATACCGAAATGACCATGCTGCAAGGTGTTGCTATTATGGCGGCAGGCCTGACTCTTGGTTTTGTCGGATTTTTCTCGGCATTAAACCAGGGAGGCGTTACATCCAATGGTATTGCCGGAATTGGCTCGGGTCACGATATATTTGGTAAAACTATGGTACTGGCCGTTTTTCCCGAACTCTATGCCATTATTGCCTTTGCTGCTACCTTCTTAATAAGTATGAGTTTATAAAATCAGAAACCCAAAACTTGCATAATTTTATCAAGTTCGCGCCACTTTTTGCCTTTGCTAAAAGTGGCAGCAGTTTCTGGGCTATCCCCCTGAATTAAAACCTGGTGCATTCCCAGGCGTTTAATACGTTTTTTTAATATGGCATGTTCTTTATTCTCTTCAGCAATCATACCAGCGTACAATACCGAAAACCAGATTTCAATTTCCAGCGCATCGTCAGAATAACTTTTACTTAATACTGAAATCAATTCAAAAACATGAGATTCAACAACCTTTGTGGTACGGTTATAAATCACCACAAAATCATCATAAATTTTCCGAGGACCATATCTTTCACCTAACAATTGTAAACGCGAAAAATATTTATTATCGGTGGGGGCAAAACGCTCGCCATTGGTTTTAGTGACAAAAACACACCAATTGTCGAAACAACCTGAATCGAATTCAATTTTACCACCATTGCTAAAACGGGTTAATAAAGTTGGCATGGGTTATTGTTTTGGGGATTAAAGTTAACTGATTTCTTTTGATTTAATTTGAAGACTGTTTCTAATTATTAAAAATCCGAATATTGTTGCAACAACAGAGCCAAGCAAAATTCCAATTTTTGCAGAGTTTATCATATCGGGAGACTGGTATGCAAGGTTCGAAATAAAGATGGACATTGTAAAGCCCAAACCTCCAAGAAATCCCAGACCAATAATCTGTTTGAACTTAACATGTATAGGAAGAACTGCAATTTTAAGTTTTATGGGCAAATAAGTAAATAAACTAATCCCAACCACTTTCCCCACTAACAGACTCAGCGCAATGTTTAATGATAAATGCGTAACAGAACCTCCATCTCCGATAAAGATAATTCCTGAATTTGCAAAACCGAATAAAGGAATTATAAATAAAGAAACAATGCCATGCAGCCTAAACTGAAGATGATGCAATGGTGATTGAATTTCGGAAGTAAAATTATCGAGTACATTTATTGCTCGCTTATGTTCATTTATTATGTTTTCTTTTTTACCAGTAAGTAACGACAACTCTTTAATAGCCCTTTCTCCCCTTTTAATTACATCACGAAATTTCTTTTTTCGGTGTAAAGGAATTGTAAAAGCAATAAGAACTCCGGCAATAGTGGGGTGAATTCCTGATTTTAGAAACAAGATCCATATTACTATACCGATACTTAAAAAAATAAATTTTCTGTAAATATTTAACCAGGTTAACACAAATAATATCGCCAATAATGCCATGGCTAAAAGAACAAATTGCCATTCGATTGCAGACCCATAAAAAACGGCAATAACTAAAACAGCTCCCAAATCGTCGATAATAGCGTATGTGGTTAAAAATATTTTTAATCCTAAAGGCACTTTGTTGCCAAGTATTCCTAACACGCCAAGCGAAAATGCAATATCTGTTGCCATAGGAATACCCCAGCCTTCAATCCCTTCCATATTATAATTCAGAACAACAAAAATTGTTATTGGAACCACCATTCCTCCAAAGGCAGCAAATATCGGTAATATTGCTTTTTTCATTGAATTTAAAGCACCGGCAACAAACTCTCCTTTAATCTCAAGCCCAATAAGAAAGAAGAAAATCGCCATTAGCCCATCGTTAATCCAATGCAAAATTGTCTTCGAAAGATTAAACCCGGGAAATCCGATTGTTAACTCCAGCTCCAGCAAATGTTGGTAGAAGGGAGCAAAACCTGAGTTAACCATAAAAAGAGCCACCATTGATGTAAAAAACATAAAAATACTGCTTAACGATTTAATTTTTACAAAGCGGCGGAATGAATGAAATATGAACCTCATACTATTAGAATAATTTTATCCTCTAAGTTTTTGGACATCTTTGTACCAATAGAAATATCATTATTAGTAACAGATGTTTACGAAGGAATTATCTTAAGGTTTTCGAAATGGGGCTTTTTGAATTAATTAAGTTATGTTGAACTGAACTTAGGGAGGAACGGCTGAAATTTTTTCGGTGATAAATAAAAAAAGCCTGCTGAAAACAGCAGGCTTTTTGTGGGAAGAGCAGGATTCGAACCTACGAAGGCTGAGCCAACAGATTTACAGTCTGCCCCGTTTGACCGCTTCGGTATCTTCCCAAAATATTTTTCTATGAGCCGAATCCCAGATTCGAACTGGGGACCCCGAGA
>JBFHFE010000055.1:0-27189 GCA_041583785.1 Draconibacterium sp.
AACAGCTGATTAAATATAGGCTGTCCGCTAAAAATTGTATTTTTACCCATGTCTATCTTTTTGTTGTGGTAAACTAAAAATAGAGATACCGGGTGGTTTACTAAAATTTACTGCCCGGTAATTTTTTACCGGACACTAATGATAATTTAAATTGTTTGTTTTCTAAGGTACAAAATTGAACTCACATGATTTTTATAATTCGCTTATGTGTGAAAATTTCTCAAGCTCAGGATAAAAATGCTAAAAACAGAGCCGAATATTTTTCAGAAATCGGAATGGTTTTATCAATGGCAAGAATTTTTGTTAGAGTTGCTACTCTTTCTTTTTCACAAATATAATATTTCAGGTATTTACCATAAAAGATCGATGGTGGCGAATAACAGAACTGTCCTGAATTAATATTTCAAGCTTCTTCATTGTATTCCGAAGCAGCTCGCGCCGACATTCCCTTGCCCAAAAATAAAAGACTGAGACATAGTTATCAGTCGATTCTAAAAATAACAAATCGTTGCTTAAAGCAGAGAATCTGATTTTGTATTCATTCGTCTTTAAATGCCATAAGTTTTTTTGCGTCAGGCTCCGATATTTTACTCTTCAAATCTTTTATTTCATCCCGCTGATTTTTATAATAAATAATGGTTATCCAGTCAATACTTGTGATTTTCTTTTATAATTTCATTGTATGTAACAGGTTCTGTAATAACAGCCTGTTCAAGTAATTTCGTAAATAAAAGTCCCCTGCTTTTTGAGGTTCTTCTATAATACCTGAATACATATTCATCAAGGTTATATACCAATTTATTGTTTTGGGAGGCTGAAATCCCAAAATAACGTTAGATATTACATTTTTTTAATGACGGGTTAGCAAAAGAATGAAGCCGAACCTTCACAAAATCAGCTTCATTCTTTGCTAATTATTATCACATTCTTTTCTATTTCACAACTACCGACTTACTCTGAATTCCATCTTCAGTTTTTAATACAGCATGATAAATTCCTGCCGGAAGTTCATCAACATTTAAATGAAGGCTGTAAACCCCTGGCGCAACTTTATTTCTGTTAATGCTTCGTAAAATCTGTCCCAACGAATTTACAATACTAACTTCAACATCAGTTTGTTTTCCAGTGGCATATTCTATTGTGAATTGGCTGTCAGTAGGGTTCGGATAGAGATTAAGGATTTGGCTTGATCTTTTCAGGCTCTCCGGTTGAACCACTTTCACTATAGTTCCTTCAATTGCAAAATTTTCATTTACGCCAACTATATTTCGTTCTTCATCTAACAAAACACAATACATATTTGGTAACTTATTGGTAAAAGCAAAGTTGATGACTCCCAAATCATTCTTTAAAGCTACATTGAGTTCCAGCCCTATTCCAATCCAACCTGCACTATCTTGTTTGATTAATCCAAATTCTTTAAATTTTTCAGGATTTTGTGGAGAAACGGCAAAAATATCAATTGAATCCTCTTCTATTTCATTAATATCAGCTAAGCCAAATAGAATATATTTTACCGAAGATTCTAGCTCAAAATCCAACTCTGGCTTGATGCTAACAGCATAAATGCTAGAATTCTGTGCAACTGTTATTATATCAACAGGATCTGGATTTATTTCAGGATCTGCATCCCAGTCAAATTCATAATAACAACGGCTACTATCGGCACGAACAATTTCCAAATTAACTGTTCCCTGATGATTTACAGTACTAAGAACAAAGTTCATGGAATGCATTGCATCTATTGTATTGATTGATGGAATTCTTGTAATGTAATTCGACATAATACCAGGATATGGACTACCATCGACCATCAAACTTTCATATATAAAATTAGTTGACGGGCTGGCAGAAACATTTATGTAGCTGATAGGATTTGGATATGCAGTATTGCAGTTCGTAACATCAAATTCAATGTTTGCATTTTTTTGAACAATATTATAATACTTTGGCCTAACATCTACAGATGGACAACAATCAGGCATATAAGAACAATCTAGATTGATACTTCTTTGACAAATTTCTCCATTAATAAAATATATGGTAAAATTAATTGTTGGATTACCCGCCAATAATGGATTTACTCTAACTCTTAAGTCAAGAGGTTGGCTAGTGGTCCCAAAAGCGTAGTTTGTTTGTCCTACAGCTGGCTGCATCCCTCCACAACCATCGCATCTAACCATATCAAGAAATCCGTCAGTAACATCAATCACTACTTTTTCAACTTCACATGCTGTTGTTAGGTGAGTACAGCAATTTCCGTCTTCGTTTACAGTTTGTTCAATAGTTATCAAAGAATCTACACAACATGTATCGCAACAAACTGTAATACATGAATCCAGCACAATTTTCCTTGAACACTCGTCTCCATTCGAATAATAAAAATCAAACGCAACCTGAACGGAAGAATTATCTGTTGGATCGAAACAAATATCACCGGCTACAGTGCAAGGGTTATATTTAAAAGTAAAATCAGTTAATCCTATAAAACCACCTACCAATAAAGCACATTGTGAATTTCCCGAAGAAATAGTACCATTGGTAACATGAACTTTTATGGAATCAACATCACATTTTGTATCTATTTTGATACAGCATTTTTTAGTAGTATCTGCGTAAACTTCCAATATTTCGCAGCACTGGATTGAGGGACAATCGCTTAAGAATACTGAGTCCTTGCAGATTTCTCCATTTGACATATAAGTGGTATAATAAACCGTAATTCCGCTATTGTTCCCCAGGTCTGCCTCAAAACAGTTTTGCAAAACTTTACCTCCATTGGCAACAAATGTATAATTGTTTAAACCTGCATAACCTACAGCTGGCGCAGAGCTAATATCCTGCCAATAAGCATTTGCAAGTGTTCCACCAGAGGAGCTTATGTTTACCGAATCAATATCGCATTCTGATGTCATTTGTAAGCAACAATTCCCCAAATCACCATCTTTATAATCTTTAATATTTACGCTGTCACAACAGCTAGACGGAGGCGTGCAATCATCCAACATCGCTGAGTCCTGACAGATTTCGCCATTAGACATATATATAGTATAATATACCATAATGCCATTATTGTTCCCTAAGTCTGCCTCAAAACAGTTTTGCAAAACTTTACCTCCATCGGCAATAAATGTATAATTGTTTAAACCAGCATAACCTGCAGCTGGCGCAGAGCTAATATCCTGCCAATAAGCATTTGCAAGTGTTCCTCCAGAGGAGCTTATGTTTACCGAATCAACATCGCATTCTGATGTCATTTGTAAGCAACAATTCCCCAAATCACCATCTTTATAATCTTTAATGTTTATGCTGTCACAACAGCTAGACGGAGGGGGGCAATCATCCAACATCGCTGAGTCCTGACAGATTTCGCCATTAGACATATATATAGTATAATATACCATAATGCCATTATTGTTCCCCATGTCTGCCTCAAAACAGTTTTGCAAAACTTTACCTCCATCGGCAATAAATGTATAATTGTTTAAACCTGCATAACTTGCAGCTGGTGCAGAGCTAATATCCTGCCAATAAGCATTTACAAGTGTTCCACCAGAGGAGCTTATGTTTACCGAATCAACATTGCATTCTGATGTCATTTGTAAGCAACAATTCCCCAAATCACCATCTTGATATTCTTTAATGTTTATACTGTCACAACATGAGCCGATACCGCAATCATCGACAATACAAATATTATCTAATAAAAATTCTTCCGAATCTCCCCAGTTTGTTAGGTCAACCCGAAAAACTAATGCAGATACGTTTTGCAAAAGACTATTCCATTCTGAATTAGGCGCACCATCCATCATAGCCCAGGTACCGTTAGTGTTGGAAGGTAGAAGCCCTCCTGAACTAAAATTTATTGGAGCACATACATGAACCCATCCAGAATCTGGTGTAATCACTATATTTGAAGTAAAGCGAGCCCCTTTTGTGGGGTTACCAGAAGAGAAATCTAATACAGAATTAAAATCAACATTCTGATATATAATTATGGCTGGGTTGTATGCTACTCCTGGTTCATTTTTAAGGAGCCGCATGTCAAAACACAAACATTTTCCTGCATGAACCGTCAAATCAAGTTCAAAATCAACACTATTGTAAACAAAAGTAGAACCATTATAATCCAAGATATGCAATGCCTTATCCGAAGAAATGCCGGTAGGACCTAATTGAGTATTTGCATCAATATTCTGAATACTGTTAGTGATATTAATATTCCCATTACCATCATCACTATACATTCGCCAATTGGCGATAGAGCCATCATTAAAATCCTGACAAGGATTCTGTGCACTCAGGTTACTAACTATGTAATATAAAAAAAAACAAAGTAAAGAAAATACATTTAAGGTTTTCATTTTTATTATTCTTAGAATTTTATGAACAGTAAAGAGTAAACCAGAGAAAACTGGTGGTGTTACATTGAAATTCTTTACGAACGAAGAGGTAAGCACAGAGTTTAATAAAAAAAGGAAAACTCTTAATTGGTTTGACTTGATAACTTAATTTTAACTCTGATTACAAAGCGAAGATGGATCTTTGTTTCTAAACATGCCACTTGGATGTAATGAAACACGCAAGTTAAGACTTTTGTCTCACATAATCAATTGTATAGCAGTATACTAGATAGGTAATTTCCCTTAGTGATAATTTTGAATAAATTATCCGATACCGTTCATTTAAATAAGTACTACGTTTAAAACCTGAACACTATCGTTCGTTCAAAATGTATTTTTATTCAGATAGCTTTGATGTGATTCAAGTAGCCATCTCTTCAGTTTGTTTTTTTTATCCTAAATTTTTTCAGCCTAAAAATACGGAGCAGCAAAAACTATGTAAATAAAAGCACAAGGGCTACTGTAATGCGGTAAGCCGAAAGTCGATAGAACTGAACAAAACCCGAATCGGAGTACCAGCGTCCAACATTCCATGACTTGAATAGATTGATAAAAAACACACTAAAATAAAGATAGTTAAAATGATCAACAATTTGTCCTTTCTATCATCCAGCAGATTAAAGTCGATATCTAAAAATTTATGATTCAATTGTTGGTTGTTTATTTGTCAATATTAGATGTTTAGGTAAATATTTCAAAAAAATGTTAAGAATTTTGTGTTAACGATCGGGAATCGGTTTTTATTCTTTGCTTTGCAAGCTGGCAGGCATGGTTTTTGTCTAAACTGTAGACCTACTAAATATATCCTTTAAAAGTAAGCAATGAAGTACTTCAATTATTTCTTTTTTCTCCTGTTCATTCTGAATATTTCCTGTGTCGAAAATAAGGTTTCAGACGAAGGCATTAAAACTATTCTGTTGGTAGAATCGAAAGATATTTTACCGATCTCTAGTTTTATTGGTGAGCTGACTTATGTAGAGTTAAAAGCTTCGGAAGTAAAAGTTGAAATAGGTGAAGTTTTAAATGTAAAAGAATTGGAGGGCGATTTAATTGTTCACCAACGGCGTGCAAACGAAATAAGTTTTTTGAGGTTTTCGAAGGATGGGAAATTTTTAAACGAGATTGTAAATAATATTCTGGGTAATGGCCCCATTTCGAAACCTTTGGATATTATTTTGTACAAAAAAGATTTCGCTGTTTTAGGAGAGAACGGCATTCATATCGTTTCGAAAGATGGAAAATATAAAACGAAACTGATAAGTGCACCGATGACCGGAAGTAAGTTTTTTGAATCGAAAAATCAGTTTTTTGTTGTTAGCGAAATTGGAGGTAATGATGCTTATCGTGTTTATTCACCAAAAGAGAAACCTAAAAAGATTGTGCTTCCAGAGCCGCGGATACGACAACTTGGATATTCGAATGTAGTGACTTGGCAAGGAAATCTTCAGCTTTTTTCGTCGTATTCCGACACTGTTTTTTCGTTTAAAGGAAAACAACCTGAACCTGCTTATAAGATTGATGGTGGAGATTTTCCGACTTTTGCAGAGCTATGGAAAAGTGTAGGTGACCGCGACGAAAAGGAAACTTTAAAATATATTTATAACACTCAGCATGCCAAAATAAAAGAGTACCTCGAAAATAAAAATTTCATATTTGTTACTTATTGGCTTGGCTCGAACGCTACAACTGCCATTATAAACAAAAGTACCTGGGAAACTTTGTATTATTCACGTGCGGTGAATGATGTCGATGGTGGAGTTTGGGATAAAGCCTTCTTTCTTTCCGAGAATGATGAATTGTATATTCCGATAAATGCCTACAAAATTGGCGGGCATAAAATTTCGAATAAGAAGTATAAAGAATTTAAGCATTTTCAATTGCATATTGCAGCAACCGAAAATCCGGTTATTATGAGGTGCAAGCTGAAGTAGAAGAGTTTAGGGTTGCGGTTTTAGCACTGTGAGAGGAGAGAGGTTTTCAGCCTTAAAAGTTACCAGTATTTTAATTATCAGTATCCTGAAAATATTGGGTACTTCTATGTCTAATCGAAATAAGGTTCAGTCTTTTTCCCAAGATGATATTCAAGCATCATATTTATTTGCTTTTCAGTATTTCGTGGAAGCGAAAGAGGAGGAAGTTCATTAACGTCGAACCATCCCACATCACTGGTTTCCGGGCCGGTTGAAATGTTATTGTTCAGTTTTATGCAGAGGATAAAAATTTTATAGATGTACTCGAATGCCGGAGGCATACCTTGTTTTTGTTTGTCCATAACAGCCAGCAAGCGGGTAGCTTTTACATTTAACCCAGCTTCTTCCAGACATTCTTTTTCGGCCACCTCTCCCGGACTGTAGGAGATGTCGCTCCAGCCGCCAGGCATCGCCCAGCATCCATCTATTTTTTCCTGAATAAGAAGAATTTGATCATGTTCATTAAAAACCACTGACCTGACATCAACTTTAGGTGTACGGTAGCCATTTTTTTCTTCAATTACCGGAACTATTTTTTCAATGGGTATTTCGGTCATTTTTTCTAACATTTCCAAAGCAATGTTGCGGATTTCCATGTAGCGTTCAATGTCGTATGCAATGCTGGAATACTCAAGGCCAATTTCGGCTAATGCGTGCAGGCGTTTTATTTTTTCGAAATAATAGGTGTTCATCGTTATTTGTAGAATGGTTAAATTAGGGCGGTTGATATAGGGATAAAATTTTCAAATATCCATAAACAAATGACAAATAAAAATCAAATAACAATTTTCTAATTCTCTTCCTTTTTCACAAGCAGAAATTTGTTGTTTTCCAGTTCGGAATAGCCCTGATCGTAAACAAAGTAATAATCGCGTCCGGTTTTGGTGGTGTAAATACTGGTGTAGTAATTGAAGTTAAAACCCCTTTTTTCGAGTGTGCCTTTGAACGTTGTAGTTTTTTCTTCCGGATTGAGTTCTTCCAGAATCATGTGGTTTTTTTTGAGGATACGGTTTATTTTCCGCATAAAATTGGTTGAACCACTTAACTTTTTATTGTTGTAGGCATTGCGGCAAAGGTCATTGCAAAATTTTTGGTCGGCACGGCCTTTTAAGGGTTCTCCGCATTCGAGGCAGGTTCTTGGTTTCATTTTTTTTAGTAGATTGAATATTTTGTAATTACCTAATATACAAAAATATATCCGTTTGTAACCGTTTAAAAACGTTTATTTTCGATTACAAACGTTTAAAAACCGACTACGTTTTGGTGGTCGCTCTACCTTTGAGTTAACAAATTTCGTAAGGGGCTCGATACAAGACACAGCCCTAAGTATTAACTTAAAAAATAATTATCATGAGTACTTTAAGAAACAGCGTAAGATTACTTGGCCACCTGGGAGACAATCCAAAAGTAATTAAGTTAGAAAGTGGAAAAACAGTTGCTAATTTTAGTATAGCAACCAACGAAATTTACCGCGACAGCCATGGCGAGAAACAAAGCGAAACCACCTGGCACCGTCTGGTAGCTTGGGGAAAACAAGCAGAAGTTGCAGAGAAATATTTGAAAAAAGGCTCGGAAATTGCCATCGAAGGAAAATTAACCAACCGCTCGTGGGACGATAAAAATGGTGAAAAACAATATATGACTGAGATTGTTGTGAATTCGCTTTTAATGTTGGATAAGGTTGGGAATTAGTTGGGTTGACACCCCGGTTAACTTTTAAAAAAAACAGCGGTGGTACAATTTTGTGCCACCGTTGTTTTTTATTACACAATGCCATATGCAAAGTTGCCCGAGAATAAAGATGATGATGTAAGGCATTCTTTTCTGAATAGCAAATATTCATATAAAGTCTATTATTTTTAAAATAACATTCCAAAACCGTGAACATGCGTTGAACTTCCGGACAGATGAAAAAGGGAATAGAAATACACAGGTTCAAGGAGCTTTTCGGGATTGTAAAAACAGATTGTATTCGAAATTAAGCTGGGGAGAAAAATTCAATTATCTGTTTTACAGGTAAGGGCTTATTAGATATTATTCAATTTTGAGATATTTGTTTTGGCAATATTCTGAAAAATGATCGAAAAGATGCTAAGTAAACCTAAAAGATTAAGTTTTGCCAAAAGCACAAAGACTGGTTTATAGGATGGGTATCGGTTCTTTATTCGCTAATAAAAGAACAATTGTTTAAATATGAAACAGTATTTAATGATAAATGATTGCTTCAATGAAGCTCCCCAAAAATGCAAAAAGAGTTAAACTTTCATCTAACTCTTTTTTTTGTAGGCGAGCGGGAAACGGGGATCGAACCCGCGACCCTCAGCTTGGGAAGCTGATGCTCTACCACTGAGCTACTCCCGCATGTATTTCGAAATAATGTTGGGCACAAAAGTATAAAAAAAAGTTATTTTGTAGTTACCCTATTCAACAAAATATACATACTTTATTACATCATTTTTTTAGCAGAAATTAATGTGCATTATGAGTCTTGTATTCAGAGAAATAGTATTATCGCAAAGGCTATGCTTTAATTCTTCTCCTCGTAGAAACTTAAAATATTTAAAGGCTCATTTTTGTGTAAGACTGGCTTTGTTGCGATAAAAGATCGAGATGTCAGATAAAAATTGATCCTTTTTCCTTTCCTTACTAAAAATATTGTTGTTGTTATTGCTCTTGAAAAGAGGGCAGGTTATTAAAATATTTTTCGCTTCGATAATCAAAAAAAGTTCTAAATTTTATTTCAATCGTTTTGAAATGAGGTTATGAGTTAGTTTGGTAAAGGGTAG
This sequence comes from Draconibacterium sp., assembly GCA_041583785.1. Taxonomy (GTDB): domain Bacteria; phylum Bacteroidota; class Bacteroidia; order Bacteroidales; family Prolixibacteraceae; genus Draconibacterium. Next base: position 9,160 of record JBFHFE010000055.1, read on the forward strand.
GAAAAAACAAAAATCACTTCTTAAAAAAATACAAAAGGCTATTGTTTTAAACGAATAATTTTTAAATTTGGCCTTGCAATCAATAGTGTAAGGTAAAGTAAGTTAATTGAAAAGATTCCCTACCTCACGGAAGGGAGTCTTTTATTCTTTGCCTCATGGCTGTTTGAAAAATAAATCACTAAAAATTTCTAAATGAATAAGCCAGTTATTCCTTTCCTTTTCGTCTTTTACTTTTTGTTATCTGCCTGTCAAAATGAAAAAACAGTAGAACTAAATGATATTAGTATTATCCCCCAACCGCTTGAATTAACAATTGGTAATGGTTTTTTTTATTTAAATGAAGGCACTAGCCTAATAATTAAGGAACCATTAAATGCTGAAGCTTCTCTTCAAAACCGTTTTTTGGAAGAAATTCTAGAAGAAAGTGGAGTTGCATTGAAAGTGGCAAGCGAAGCGAAGTCAAATTTTATAAAAGTAGAATATCTTGAAAATCTGACAGCAGAAGAATATCAGTTGTCGGTTTCAAAAACAGGGATAATGATAAAAGCGAGTACAACTGCCGGTGTTTATTATGCGCTTCAAACTGTAAAACAGCTTATTCCTGTCGATTCAAAAGAAAATAAAAAATGCCCGATTCCTTCCGTTGAGATTAAGGATAAACCAGCCTTTGCCTGGCGTGGGTATATGCTCGATGTTTCGCGTCATTTTTTCGAAAAGAAGAAAATAAAAGAAGTGCTCGATTTTATGGCCGAACTTAAACTTAATCGTTTTCATTGGCATTTGTGCGACGATCAGGGCTGGCGGATTGAAATAGAAAAATATCCAAAACTTACCGAAATTGGAGCCTGGCGTGTGGATTATAATATTACCGACGAAACAATTAGTAACTGGTGGGGACGCCCGGTGCAGAAAGCTGGTGATAAAGCAACCTACGGAGGGTTTTACACAAAGGAAGATATTAAAGAAATTATTGCATATGCAAAGGAGCGGCATATAGAGATTCTGCCAGAAATTGATGTTCCCGGGCATTCGTTGGAACTACTGGCTTCTTACCCCGAACTTTCGTGCTATCCTAAACATAAATATTATGTGGGAACTGGTGGAGTTAACAAAAATAATACGCTCTGCCCGTCAACAGCTTTTACCTATCAGTTTTTAGAGGATGTTTTAGGTGAAGTTATGGATTTATTTCCGCTAGAATACATCCATATTGGTGGCGACGAATGCAACAAGTTGGGATGGCAAAACCATAAGCAATGCCAGGATTTTATGAAAAGAAAAGGACTAAAAGACGAGCACGAACTTCAAAGTTATTTCATAAAAGAGGCGGAGAAAATAGTAAATGCCAAAGGTAAAAAACTAATTGGTTGGAACGAGATCTTACAAGGAGGACTGGCGCCCAATGCAACGGTTATGTCGTGGCAGGGCGAAAAAGGTGGAATTGCTGCTGCTAAAGCTGGACACGATGTAATTATGACGCCTGCTTATGCCAATTATCTGGATTTGAAACAAGGGCAACCCGATTATGAGCCCAATCTGGGATATGCAGAAACGCTACTTTCAACAACATATAACTATTCTGTAGTTCCAGATGGTTTTACCAAAGAGGAGGCCTCCAGAATTTTGGGCCTGCAGGGAAATCTCTGGACCGAATCTATTTCCGATTGGGGCAAATTAACTTATATGACTTTTCCACGTTTGTTTGCCGTTGCCGAAAATGGGTGGACTGTAGAGAGTCAACAGAATTTTGACGATTTTATAAAGCGTTTACAAGTTCGCTTAAAAAGATTCGATGCAAGAGGTGTACGTTATGCAAAAAGTGTTTTTAATCCCTGGGTTCATCACAAAGGAAATGGGAAGAATATTGAAATTAGTTTTACTTCAGAATTAACTTCTCACGAAATCAGGTATACTTTGGATGGTTCAGAACCCAATGCTGGTAGTACGCTTTATAGCGAACCTTTTACTTTAAACGAAACCAAGACCCTTAAAGCTGCCATCTTTAAGGGCGGTGAGCGTATGGGAGATATAATAGAAGATACTTTCAGTGTTCACAAGGCTGCCGGGGCAAAAGTGGTTTACAATTCTCCTTATTCGGAGCAAGATGTTGCGGCCAAAGAACTGTCGCTTACCGATCTCAATTATGGACGACTTCTTGAAAAAGGGGATAAAAACTGGCAGGGATTTCGCGATAATTTTGATGTAATAATTGAGTTGGAGAATGCAACTGATATTAACCAAATACAGCTAACTTCGTTAAAAAAGACCATAGGCGGAATTTATCCGGTAAAAAGGGTTGAAGTTTTTGGTGCCGGCGAAAACGGGAAATTCGAAAAAATTGGCGATTCAGGGTTTTTGGAAACATCATTGGTGCAGGGGCGTAATAAAATTGTAACCAAAATTAATTGCAAATGCGAGGCAGTCTCCCGTATACGGGTTAAAGCCGAAATGTTAAATCCAATTCCCGAAGGTCATCATTTAGCCGGGGGAAAATCGTATTTAATGGTGGATGAGATTATAGTTTTGTAAATTTTTAAATAATAATATGAAGACTTTGAATTATTTGTTTTTACTTTTTTTTATATCGGTATTTGCAGTGGGATGTGCTGTGAAAGAAGAGCCGGTAAAACAGCCTAATATCGTTTTTATTATGAGTGACGATCATGGGTATCAGGCTATTAGCGCTTATGGGTATGGCTTAAACAAAACCCCTAATATCGACAGGATTGCCGAAGAAGGTGCACTTTTTACTCATGGTTATGTTACGAATTCGATATGCGCTCCGAGTCGTGCAGTTATGCTTACCGGTAAGCATAGTTTTGTAAATGGGAAAGTAGATAATGTATTACCATTTAACTGGGAACAGGATAACTTTGCCAAGCAGTTGCAAAAAGCAGGGTATCAAACCGCAATGATTGGTAAAATTCACCTCAATGGTTTACCTCTTGGCTTCGATTATTCGAATGTCGTAGTTGGGCAGGGGCAGTATTATAATCCCGATTTTCTTGAAAATGGAGAGAAAAAACAATATCATGGATATTGTACGAAAATTACTACTGACATTGCTTTAGATTGGTTGAAAAACAAGCGCGATCAGGATAAACCCTTTCTTTTACTTTATCACCAGAAAGCTCCACATCGTACCTGGATGCCCGAAAAAAAATACCTCGATCTTTTCGACGATAAAACATTTACACCGCCGGCCAATTTCTTCGATAATTACGAGGGCAGGCCCGTGGCAGCTGCAAACGAAATGGGGGTTTTCGAGCACATGGATTTAGTGTACGACTTGAAGATGCTTGACGAGGAAGGAGATATAAAAACCTATTACAGGAAGTATGGCCAAAATTTATACGACAGAATGGATGATGAGCAGCGTGCTGCCTGGGATGCCCATTACAAACCCATTATCGAAGAATTTAAATCGAAGAATTTAGAAGGGAAAGACCTGGCTTTATGGAAATTCAACCGGTATATGAAAGATTATTTAGCTACAGTTCAGTCGGTTGATGATGGTGTTGGAGAGATGCTTGATTACCTCGATGAGGCCGGATTGGCTGAAAATACAATTGTGGTTTATACCTCCGACCAGGGATTTTATTTAGGCGAGCACGGTTGGTTCGATAAACGTTTTATGTACGAAGAGTCGTTTCGCACACCAATATTGATGCGTTATCCTAAAGAAATAAAAGCAGGAACGGTTGTGGATAATTTAATTCAAAACCTTGATTTTGCTGCCACATTTTTAGATTATGCCAACACCCCAATTCCCGAAGATATACAGGGTGAATCGTTCCGCAAAATTGTAAGTGGCCAAAGCGATGACTGGCGCGATGCAATTTATTATACATATTATGAATATCCCGGCGAACACAATGTTGAACGCCACCATGGAATACGAACCGACCGTTATAAATTAATTCATTTTTATTACGACTCGGATACCTGGGAATTGTATGATATGGAAAAAGATCCATCAGAAATGCACAATGTTTACAACGACCCGGAATATGCCGATGTTCAAAAAGAAATGCATAAAAAGCTGATTGAAATTAGAAAGAAATACGGTGATAGCGATGAATTGGATAAGGAAAATTTAGACCGATATCTTAATACGTCGAATCAGGATCATTAGCCGATTTCGAGAAGTTTTTGAGATAGAATAGATGAGTTTTTAAATTAAATAGTCTGCTTGTTAATTATTCGTCGTTTAAGCTTTGTTTAATAATGCTTTTTTCCGAAATTGAGGAAACTTTAAATCTTAATACAAATGGATGGAAAAACAAAAGCAATAGTGGCGCATATTACCTGGATTGGGTGGATCATTGCCTTGGTGATTAACTCAAATGAAAAGGATGAATTAGCAAGTTTTTATATTCGTCAACTTCTCGGTCTTTATCTATTCTCTATCGTAATTTCTTTTATCCCGGTCGTGAATATTTTTGGATGGATTTTAACACTGGTGTTTTGGATAATTAGTTTAATTGGAGCCATTAACGGAGAACAGAAAGAAGTTCCCTGGGTGGGGAAATTATTCCAGGATTGGTTTAAAGGATTATAATTCATTTTATACACAAAGAAAAGACAGGTTTCAGCCTGTCTTTTCTTTGTGTATAAATTGCCTGGTCCTGAAATAGCGTTACTCAAAAAGTAATGTTATGAATGAAAGAATTGAAAAGTAGTACCTAGGCGTACACAGAAGGATTACTCTTTATCCTTTAAACCTGGAGTTATACAAGAGGTTGAACGAGAAGAGTTAAGCTTATCGGTTTCAGTTCGTAAATATGGTATCCTATCTCATGGAACGGTATTAAACCGGCTTATAAAATGGCACCTTTGATTGGGAGAACCAAACGCTATTAAATATGCCAAAAACCCAGGAACAAAAACTCCTGGAACTTGAGCAAAAAGTTAAGTAGCTGGAGAAGCAAAAAGCATCTTTAGAGAAACAAGTTAAAACTGCCGATAAGAAAGCAATCATTTTTGATATGATGATTGACCTTGCCGAAAAAGAGTTTAACATTCCAATCCGAAAAAAATGCTCACCCGAACAATCGATTATTAAAGAGAAGAAAAAGAAGAAACAATAGTTTCCTCTTGTGAATTGTTTGGGGTAAGCCGACAGGTTTATTATCGAAGCAAACAGTCTTTGTTCCGGCGTCAATCAATAGCAGTGAAGGTCGTGGAGTTAGTATCGTCGGTTCGCCAGCAATAGCCGCGAATTGAACAGGTAAGCTTTATTATTTATTGCAAGATTAGTTAAATGTAGCATGACAGAGTCTAATGGCCGCAGTTGCAGAACGTATTAATGGTATTCTAAAACAAGAATTTAATTTGGAAGAATATGATGTTAAGCTGCCCATTATGCGGGCACCGGTTAAAGATTCTATAAAAGTTTATTATGGGAAAAGATATTTTTTATGTTGCCAAATGAAAACACCAGAACAAATGTATAAGCAGAACAGCATTAAAAGTAAACGTTTAAAAAACAAAACCGATTGAAGGCTAGCCTTCAATCGGTTTTATATTCTTTATATTTATGTCAAATAAATTTGTAAGGTTTATTTAGGACTTGCCAAAAATGTCTACGGACACTTTTTTTCTTCGTCTTTATTTTTATTGCGATACTTATTAATCATGTGCATTCTGAATTCTCCTTCGGCTTTGTATAACTGCAGAACCTTTTGAGGAGGAAGTATTTTTAAAAACTTTTCGTTGTATTTTGTATTTAAAGCCCCTTCTTTTTCCTCATTGCTGGTAAATTCACGTGTAAGGCTTATAATTTCTTCATCAGAGAGGGTTTCTGTGGCGTTTCTAACCTTTTGTTCCAAAGCGCGACGAGTCATTTGCATTTCCGACTTTTCTTTTTCCATTTGGTTGTAAACTGGCCAAAATCTTTGTGCTTCCTCAGGACTTAAATCCAGGTTAGTTGTTAAAAAGGCTACTTTTTCCGCCCTGTATTTTTCCCAGCGTTCTTTGTGCCCTTCTCCTTTTTGTGCATATGCAGTTGCTTGTGTAAGCACCAAAAGGCTCATTGTTAAAAGAAATAGTATTTGTTTCATGATAATTTTAATTTTCGGTGTATTCAAAAATTTCGTAATCTGTAAAATTGGCACTTACATACATCTCCAATTCTTCATCGGTAAAGTCCTCGGTGGTTTCTGTTTCGTTATTAAGCATTGCAAAAAATGAGCTTTCATCTATTTGTTCCAACACATTTAAAAAATCAGTATCACTGTATTCGGAGGCTTGTGCCACCTCAGTTATTTGCGATGGGTTAATAAATGTCTTAAGCGGAACATAAACCAGCATAAAAATCAATGCAAAACTGGCCGCTAAACCAAGTACGGGTTTTAATAATTGAATAATTCGTGGCTTTTCTACCAGAGTGGGGTGTTTTTCCTCTTCCAGTTTGCTTTGCATACGGGCCGAAAAATCATCGAAGTAATTTTGTGGAGTTCCAAAAGGATTTTCCTTTCTTATTTTCGATAACTCAGGTGTTGTATTTTTTAATTCATCCATTTTCGCCATTTTTAATATTGACTCTTAAAAACTAAAAAGGTTTAATTTCTATCCGTTAATCTGTACTCTTTAAATATTCTTCAACTTTTTTCATTGCATGATGATAGGAGGCTTTTAGTGCTCCTACCGATGTGTCAAGCACTTGAGCCATGTCGTCGTACTTCATTTCATCAAAATACTTCATGTTAAAAACAATACGCTGTTTTTCGGGTAAACGTATAATTGCCTTTTGAAGTTTTAGCTGAATTTCGTCGCCATCGAAATATGGATCCGACATTAGATTTTCCAGTAAATAGTCGTTAACATCATTCAATGGAACCATGCTTTTTTTCTTCTTCGAGTTTAGGAAAGTTATCGATTCGTTGGTGGCTATTCGATACAGCCAGGTGTACAAACTCGATTCTTCACGAAAATTATCGATACTCCGCCACACTTTCAGAAAAGTGTTCTGAAGTACGTCGTCCGTGTCGTCGTGGTTTAGTACAATTTTTCGGATATGCCAATACAATCGCTCTTTGTAAAGGTTTACCAGTGTTCCAAAAGCAAGGTCTCTCTTGCTTTCATCTTTTAAGTTGGCAACAATATTTTTTTCGCTATCCGGCATAAAATTTATGGTATGACACGGTTTGGGGCCAAAGGTTTAATTTTAATATCAGATTCTGAAATTTAATCCATCTTCTTTTAACTGATTGTAGATTTTTACATCGAACGAATAAAGTTTTGCTGCGCGATGTGCCACGTTAATCTGCTTTTCGTTGGTGTCGATTAGCAGTCCCATATTTTGTATTTTTTTTCTGAAGTTTCGGGTATCGAGTTGTTTGTCGAGAATAACTTCGTAAAGTGTTTGTAATTCTGTTAAGGTAAATTTTTGAGGAAGCATATGGAATCCTACCGGGTGGTATTTAACTTCATTTCTTAGTTTTTGCAGCGCTTCCCGAATTATTTCTTCGTGATCGAAAAGCATCTTTGGCAGTTTGTCTATCTCGAACCATTTTAGAATCCTCGCCATTTCTGATTGTTGTAAATCATGGTAAGCCGGGTTGATTATGGCGTAATAAGCAGTTGTTAACACTCTAATAAAGGGTACACGTTCTGTTTTTCCAAAGGTTTTTACCTGTTTTAGGTAAACATTTTTAAGGCCAGTGGTTTTCGATAAAATAAATTTGGCATACTCATCTAAATCTTTATCGGCAGGCAGGTGGGTTCCAATTAATCCCCAGTAGTCTTCTTCTTTGTGAATCGGATTTTCTTCGAAAAGTATTTTTACATTATCATATAGGTCTTGCGTTGCAAAAAATTGTTTGGTTACCTCCGGATCTACCTGCCAAAGTAAAACATTTAGCTTATTATCTTTAAAACCAAAAATTACACAATCAATTGAGAAGTTCTTAAGTATCATTAGTATGTTCTTTCAACAAAAGTAATGAATGTAAGCCGGAAAACAAGAGGGCTTTTACTTTATGTTGTAAAAAGTACAATAAGTGCGCGCGGAGCCAGAAGATTTGAATTGCAATAAAATACAAAAAAAAATTACCTTTGCAGCGCAATTTTTTAAAAAAGTAGAATGGCTTTGAAATGTGGTATTGTTGGTTTGCCTAATGTTGGAAAATCAACACTTTTTAATTGTTTGTCGAGTGCAAAGGCACAATCGGCAAATTTTCCTTTTTGTACAATAGAACCTAATGTGGGTGTAATTACAGTACCCGATGAACGTTTAAACAAATTGGAGGAGTTGGTAAACCCCCAAAGGGTGCAGCCAACAACGGTGGAGATTGTTGATATTGCCGGCTTAGTGAAGGGAGCGAGCAAAGGTGAAGGATTGGGAAATAAATTTCTTGGAAATATTCGTGAAACCGATGCAATTATTCATGTGCTCCGTTGTTTCGAAAACGAAAATATTACCCATGTTGATGAAACTATCAACCCTGTGCGCGATAAGGAAACCATTGATATAGAACTTCAGTTGAAAGACCTGGAGACTATTGAAACCCGTATAGCAAAAGTTGAAAAACAAGCCCGTACCGGAAACGATCCGGAAGCGAAACGTATGTTCCGAATTCTTTCTACCTATAAATCAGTGTTAATGGAAGGGAAATCAGCACGTACGGTAGAAATTGATTCTAGCGATGAGAAACTTGTTGCAGGTCTGCAGTTGTTAACCAATAAACCGATTCTTTATGTTTGTAATGTTGATGAGGCAGCTGTGGTAAATGGAAATAAGCATGTTGATGCCGTAAAAGAAGCCATTAAGGATGAGAATGCTGAAATGCTGATGATTGCCGCTGCTACCGAAGCCGATATTGCAGAGTTGGAAGAATACGAGGAACGCCAGATGTTTTTGGAAGACCTTGGTTTGAAAGAATCGGGTGTGAGTAAATTAATTAAGTCGGCTTACAAATTACTTCAATTAGAAACTTATTTTACTGCGGGAGTAAAAGAAGTGCGAGCATGGACTTACCCAAAAGGGTTTAAAGCACCACAGGCAGCAGGAGTAATTCATTCCGATTTCGAAAAAGGTTTTATTCGTGCCGAAGTAATTAAATACACCGATTTTGTAACCTTAGGTTCGGAACAAGCTTGTAAAGAAGCCGGAAAAATGGCTGTTGAAGGAAAAGAGTATCTGGTTCAGGATGGAGATATTATGCACTTTAGATTTAATGTGTAAGAGAGGGGTGGAAGACCGAAAAGGATATAAAAAAAGGGTTGCTAATTAATATTGGCAACCCTTTTTTTATGGTGTGAAATGTATTATTTTGGTTGTGGAGCGTCGCTCATATCTTTAATAATACCGTTTTTGTCAACTTTAATTACTACTTCTTTTGCTATTTCTAAAAGAACTACAGTTTCTTTAATTTCAGAAATTTTACCATAAATACCACCGGTAGTTACCACTTTATCGCCTTTTTTCAGTGCTTCACGAAATTTGCGCGTTTCTTTTTGACGTTTCATTTGTGGGCGAATCATAAAAAAGTAAAAAACTACAACGATTAGCAACAAAGGTAAAAAGCTCATTAAAGGATTTGCTGCTTCTTCTCCCTGGGGTTGCATCATTAATAAAATATTGTTCAACATGATTATAAATTTTAATATTTAATATCTAATAATTCGTTTTTAACTTGGGCAAAAATAGCTAAATGTTTTAATTCTTTGCTATTTCCATTTACTTCAATTGTTTTGTATTCGTTACCAACTAGCCCCGAAGTATCAAATTCAACCTCGATAATGCCTGTTTTTCCTGGTTTTACGGCTTGTTTGTTAAAATTTGTTTTTACACATCCGCAGTCGGAATATAAACTTTCAATAACAAAATCGTTCGAGCCCGTATTGGTGAATATAAAGGTATAAAGTACAATTTCGCCCGCTTGCAGCTCTCCGAAATTATGCGCCAATTCGGTAAACGAAATTTCGGTAAGCATTGGCTCTGGCGAAGACTGGGGGAATTCCTCTTGTTTTTGGGTTTTTACACCACACGAAAACAAGGCAATCGTCAGAATTAAAAAAGCTAGTTTTTGCATTATTCCCCAATTAAGCCACGCCCTTCTTTACTAACTTTTTCTGTACGTTTTAAATCTTTCAGTGTTTTATCCAAAATTCCGTTGATAAAATTCCGGCTTTTTTCGGTGCTGTAGAATTTCGATAGCTCGATGTATTCGTTAAGCGTAACTTTGGTTGGAATAGTTGGAAAATACAGGAATTCGGTAATTGCCAGCTGCATAATCAGAATATCCATAAACGCAATACGCTCCACATCCCAATTGCGTGAGTGTTCTTTAATTAGTTCGCGCAGTTCGTTGTGATTAAGAATGCTTTTGCGAATAAGATCTTTTGTAAAATCTTTGTCTTCCTGGTCTTTAAACATCGGCATAAGCCTTTGCTCTGCGTCGGTAAGTTCGTTAAAACGCTTCAGGGTTTTAACAATCATCGAAATTACAAATTCAACATCATCGTTCCAGTAAATGCTCTTTTCTTCCAAAACATTGTATAGATCTTCCGAAACCAATATTGTTTTAGTGAATAGCTTTTCTATAAATTTACGGTCATCCAGATACGAGCGCGCGCTACTGGCCATGTAATTTTTGTAGTCGTCTGTTTCAATCATTAACAGATACAACTCTTTAATGAGCTCCGGATGATCTTTCCAATTGAGTTTTTTTGCTTCGAGATAAGCAGTAAGCTGCCTGTTGATTCTAAACTGTTTAATGACCTGATTGGAAATGAACTTGGTGTTCGGATTTAACTCTTCGTACGTAGGCTGGTGCTTGTTACGTTTTATTTCAATCCTGTTTTCGGCATAATCGGCAACTTCTATAACCAACTCAAACAGATAGTGGTAAAGGTCGTAGGCTTTTTGGATGCAGAAAAAGAGTTCTTTTTCGGTGTTATTAATCGACTTCTCTTCTGAAGAGTAATAGGCGTACAATACTTGCAACACCTTGGTACGGATAATCCTTCTGCTAATCATTTTTAATGAACTTCGTGTAATAATTTGAGTGCAAAATTAAACCTTTTTTTGGATGTGTAAGCAGAAAAAGGAGCATTTGCCAGAAGTTAAATATTTGTGAAGAAATGCGACTCCGATTTTAAAGATTTATGGGATAAATGGAGAAGTATCAAAGGTCGTTCAATGGAGAATGCGACTGTTTCCTGCGACTCTCTTCCTCTTCTTTTGTTAATTGTGACTGCTCGCTGTTATTTTCCTCTTCTTTTTCTGCTGCCAACAACGACTGCTCAGTGTCACTTTCGTCTTCCTCCTCATATTCCCAATCGAATTTTTCGCGTCGGATTATGTATTTTCTGTAATACACAGCCAGAACCACTCCTGACACCGATCCCCATAAATGCCCTTCCCACGAAACGTCGGGATTAATAGGTAAAATTCCCCAAACCATTCCGCCATAAAGAAAAACTACAACTACCGAGAGTGTGAGCAGACGCACATCGTTGCGAATAATTCCACTTACAAAATGAAAAGCAGCCATGGCATAAACCACACCACTTGCACCAATATGCCATGCCTCTCGTCCGGTGAGCCATACAAACAGGCCGGCCAAAAAATACATTTGAAAGAATATCCGATACGAAATACGGCGGTAGAAATAAATGAGCATAAAGAGTAAAATAAAAAAGGGAAGTGAGTTCGAAATTAGGTGGTTAAAGTCGGAATGGATAAAAGGAGAAAACAGAATGCCCTGTAATCCATTAAAATGAAGGGGAAAAATGCCAAAACGAACAAAACTAAATCCCGAGCTTTGCTCAATAATCTCGACTATCCAAAATGCGAGAACCCAGGCTGCAGGGAAAAGCAGGCTGTGGATAAAAATTCGTTTTTCCACTTCTGGATCAAGATTTTGCGGATTACTCGGATAGTAACGAAACAAGCTCATTATTTTTTACCTTCTAATTTCGAAATCAATTTACAAAGAAGAAACTATAACCAAACAATAAGATTCTATTATTGAGGCAATATGCTTAATTTCTTGTTGAAAAAAGAGATGAGGCCTGATAGCCAGGAGAAGTTTCTTCTTTTTCCTCTTAAAACAAACCCTCTTAATAAGAAAAGCGTATGCTCGAAGTTAGCTCTTTACCAGAGTTTTTATTAATTCAGTAAATTCATAAATTTCATTTTCAGTAGTGTCAAATGAAGTCATCCATCGTACTTCTGAATTTATTTCATCCCAAATGTAAAAGAAGAAACGCTTTTGTAAGGGCTCTATAATATGTTTTGGCACAATGGCAAAAACTCCGTTGGCTGTAACTGGTTGTGTAATTTTAATCTCTGGAATTTTGGCCACTTCTGCTTCCAGCAGTTTTGCCATTTTATTGGCATGGCTGGCAGTTTCCTTCCACAAATCGTTTTCGAAATAGGCTAAAAACTGGGCCCCAACAAAGCGCATCTTAGAATACAGCTGCATGCTTTGTTTCCGGATGTATTTGGTTAATTCAGATAATTTCGGATTAAAAAACAGAACCGCTTCTCCCATCATCATTCCATTTTTTGTACCTCCAAAAGAAAGAATATCTACTCCGCAATCCACTGTAAATTCACGAAAATCCATGACGAGTGCGGCAGCTGCATTGGCAATACGTGCACCGTCCATATGTAAAAACATATTGTTTTTATGTGCCAAATCCGCTAACGTTTTAATCTCTTCGGGTTGATATATGGTTCCCATTTCGGTTACCTGAGAAATAGAAATTACTTTTGGTTGTGCGTGGTGTTCAAAATCAAATCCTTTTAAATGGGGGAGAACGGCTTCGGGGGTAACTTTACCGTTAACCGGTTCAACCGGAATTAATTTGCAACCTGTAAATTTTTCGGGGGCGCCACATTCGTCTTCCTGAATATGAGCGGTTTTTGCACAAATAATAGAATTGAAACTTTGTGTTACTGTAGTTAGCCCCAGAACATTGGCCCCGGTTCCGTTAAAAACAAAAAACACTTCGGTTTGCGTTCCGAATTTCTCTTTAAATAGCTGAATTGCTTTTTGGGTATAGAAATCGTCACCATAGCCAACCACATGACCCGCGTTGGCTGCTTCCATGGCTTTAAAAATAGACGGGTGGACTCCTGAATTATTGTCGCTTGCAAAACCTTTTTTCATAAGAATATTTTTCTGGATTTTATCTCTTGATAAAGTAACTTTTGTTTGTTTTTGGTATGTATAAAGAAAGAAAAAATCAAGGTCAATAAAAAATAGAATAATCGGCTCCTGTGCCAGAAATGCTATACTTATATAGTATTCATTCGGAAAATGGAAGAATAATTTGTGGCTTTTCTCTGGATTTTTATTCTGTTTTGCCGGGAGTTTATTTATGAAGCTTCCTATATTTAAGAAAATTAGGTTTTTAGAGAAAAGGATTGTTGTTAGAAGTATAAAGGCCAACACCAATTTGCATCGCTTTTAAAAATATACCTGATACAGAAATTTAATTATTTTTTTTGATAAAATAACCAGGAGAACTTTATTACCGGCCTTGCCCCAGGTGGTCGGAAAGAAAGGAAGCGAAAGCGAGAATTAAATAACTTCTGGTTGAAATTTGTGTCGGTAGCTGTTGTCGATGCCTTTTCTCCTGCTCAGGAAGTTATAGCTTTGGTGGCAATTACTGCTGCGGAAATTTCATCCAAATTTTAATTTATTTATTCCTTCAACCACTTCACTATTTTATTGCTTGTAGGACTGGTGATTGGACTGGCATAATCTAACACATTTCCATTCTCATCAATCATAAACTTTTGAAAGTTCCATTTAACGGAAGTGTTTAAAACCCCATTTTCTTTTTTCGAAGTAAGCCATTTATAAATGGGATGAATATCTTCGCCTTTTACCGAGATTTTCTGCATCATTTGAAATGTTACGCCATAATGTGTTTCGCAAAATTCACTTATTTCCTTATTACTTCCCGGTTCCTGGTTTTTAAAATTGTTGGCCGGGAATCCAATAATCTCAAAATCGTTACCCCCAAATTGGTCATACAAAGCCTGCAGTTTTTTGTATTGTCCCGTTAAGGCACAATTTGAGGCAGTGTTTACTATCAAGACCTTTTTGCCTTTCAGCTTCGAAAAATTATAGGTTTCACCTTCAATTGTTAGTGCCGAAAAATCGTATAGGCTTTTGCGCTGAGCCCATAATTGGGTAGAAAATATAAGTGCCGAAACAAGTATTAAAAATCTCATGTCTACTAATCGTTTAGTTGTCAGAATGTTTTAAAATTAGCACATTTGTTGTTAATAAAAAAACGCAGTAGCCAAAGTATATTTAATTATCTTTGAACGACCGCAAGGTGTTATAGATTATGGAAAATTTTATTGTATCAGCACGAAAATACAGACCCGATTCGTTTGAAACCGTGGTTGCGCAGGCATCAATTACAGGAACTTTAAAGAATGCCATTAAAAGCAACCAGTTGGCTCATGCTTATTTATTTTGTGGGCCGCGTGGAGTAGGGAAAACAACCTGCGCCCGTATTTTTGCAAAAACAATAAACTGTACCAATCTTACCGAAGATACAGAGGCTTGCAACAAATGCGAATCATGTACTTCATTTAACACCAATCGCTCTTTTAATATTCATGAATTGGATGCGGCATCGAATAACTCGGTTGATGATATTCGTAATCTGACTGACCAGGTTCGTGTTCCCCCTCAAATGGGAAAATACAGTGTGTATATTATTGATGAGGTACACATGCTTTCATCTGCGGCTTTTAATGCCTTTCTGAAAACCTTGGAAGAACCTCCAAAACATGCCATTTTTATTCTGGCAACCACCGAAAAACATAAAATTATTCCAACGATTTTATCGCGTTGCCAGATTTTCGATTTTAATCGGATTGGTGTTTCCGATATTTCGGAGCATTTAGAATTCGTGGCAAAAAGCGAAACAGTTGAAGTTGAAAGTGAAGGTTTAAACGTTATTGCTCAAAAAGCCGACGGTGCCATGCGCGACGCACTTTCTATCTTCGACCAGATTGTAAGTTTTACGGGAAAGAAGATTACTTACCAAGATGTAATTACCAACCTGAATGTTCTTGACTACGATTACTATTTTCGTTTGGTCGATGAGTTCCTGAAAAATAATGTTCCAGAGGTGTTGTTAATTTTTAACGAGATTCTGAATAATGGTTTCGACGGACATCATTTTATTACCGGCTTAAGCAGCCACCTGCGCGATATTTTGGTTTGTAAAGATCCGGTAACCGTTCAGCTTTTAGAAGTAGGTGGCGATATTAAAGAACGCTATAAAACACAGGCGGCTGCCTGCGAAAGTTCGTTCTTGCTTAATGCGCTTCAAATTAGCAACGACTGCGACATAAAATATAAAACAAGTCAAAATAAACGCTTGCTTATTGAGTTGGCATTGATTCGGATAGCACAGCTAACCTTAAAAAAAAAATAGCTGAAACGGACGACGATATTCTCGAACCTATATTTACGGGGATAGAAATTTCACAAGAGTCGGTTACAGTTAAACCTCAAGCAAACCAGCAACCTCAAACAACAACATCAGTAGGGGCAGCAACATCGGTTTCAACTGCAGATAGGCCAAAACGTATTGTAAAACGGGCTGCAGGCAGAAGAAGCACTCCATCGATTAAAAGAGCTTTAAAAGGCGATTTTGAAGATAAGAAGAATCAAATATCGGCGAAAGAACAGTTTCAAATGTATTCTAAAGCTGATGAAACGGAACTGTTTACTCCGGAGCAGTTAAAGGAAAAATGGAACGAATTTTTACCACGCCTTGATGATCGGCCAAGTATTAAAGCTACGCTTTCATGTTTGCCCCAAATACAGCAAGATTTTACCCTTCTTTTAGAAATTGATAATCGTATTCAGGATGAAATGTTGGCGAGTATAAAACCTGAATTGGTTTCCTGGCTCCGAAAAGAATTACGCAATTCTAAAATTAATCTGAAAACGGTTATTACTGAAGTGGTACGTGAAAAGATAATCTATACCGATATTGAGAAGTACCAGGAAATGGCACAGAAAAATCCAAACCTTGCTTTGCTTAAGCGCACTTTAAATCTCGATTTCTAGTTATATGCAAAACTTTTGAGACTGAAAAACAGAATTGCTGGTTTTTGCAACTACCCTGATAATCGGTCGAGGTTGTTCTTTCCGGCGATATTCAGCATCAGTTGTCTGGCATTTATAAGCCAGAACGTTACAGTACTCAGGGAGCTAATCTTTTTAACGCCCACTCCTCATTGTCTAAAGTAAAAACTATCCGGTCGTGCAAACGGTTTGCGCGTCCTTGCCAAAATTCAAACTTAACCGGACGCACCAGGTAGCCTCCCCAGTTTGGAGGACAGTGGGGATTTGCCCCTTTAAGTTGACTTTGCAGACTGGAAAATTTGTCTTCGAGGTATTTTCGTGATGCGATTTCCGAACTTTGCTCAGAAATGACGGCTGCAATTTGACTTTGTTGTGGTCGTGTATTAAAGTACGTTTTAGAGAAGGTTCTGTTGGTTTTCTCTGCCTTCCCCGATATACGGATCTGCCGTTCGGCATCAGGCCAAAAAAAGTGTAAGCCTACCTTCGAATTGTATTCTATAGCGCGACCTTTATCGCTGGTATAGTTGGTGAAAAAAGTAAATCCTTCGCTATTGAATTCTTTTAACAACACAATTCTCGATTGAGGAAAGCCATCGCTTCCCATTGTAATTACCGACATGGCCGTTGGTTCACTCAGGTTTGCTTTTATCGCCTCTTTAAGCCACTGACTGAACAGCTCAAAAGGATTGTTGTTAATGGTAGCCTCATTTAATTCGGCGAGATTGTAGTTTTGTCTTATATTTTTCAGATCCATGCCCCTTTGCATTTTTACTGAAGTAACCTTTAATTAGCTCCTTTTGTTTATTCACAATGAGTTCGATTTTAAATATAAATAGCGGATTGCGTTGAATGTATCAAATTTTTAGTAGAATAAGTATTCCGGAATAACGAGTGTCCAGGCTTGTTAGTTATTTTATTTTATTATTTATGCTGTTACGGTTACGAAGAATTTCATTTTATTACTCACGTAAATACCTTCCCATTTTTGGGAATCAGTGTAATTGACCTTCGAAAATTATTTGCATTCTCAGCTAAATATTTACAGAAATAGGGTGGACTTGGTTAAGCAGAGGCTTTATCTGTACTATATGATGAACCATTTGATAGGAAATATGTTTTCTTAATAATACCTTTTAGTCTTTATTTAAAAATTACATCATGAAAAAATTATTGTTTCTTTCTCTAATTTTTCTTTCAGTAAGCCTTTATGGCGAGCAAAAGAATGGTAAACTCGTTATTGGCGACAAAGCCGTGTTAACCGATGTTAAAATGAAAGACGTGTCGGGCGAAAATGTATCGCTTGTCGATGCGAAAATGGAAAACGGACTTTTAGTTCTGTTTTCGTGTAACACCTGTCCCTTTGTTTTAAAGTGGGAAGATCGTTATAACGGCATTAAGAAATGGGCCGATAAAAACAAAGTTGGCATGATCGTAGTAAACTCAAATCACCAAAAACGAACGGGTGATGATTCGTTAGAGGCGATGAAAAAGAAGGCCAGGGATGAGGGCTATAATTTTTATTACGTTGTGGATGAGGACAGTCGGATTGCCAATGCTTTTGGTGGACAAACTACTCCACATGCTTTTCTTTTCGATGGCAAATTTAATCTGGCTTACAAAGGAGCAATCGACGATAACTTTAAAAGTGCCGACGAGGTAACACAAGCCTATTTGAAAGATGCCATTACAAGTTTGGGAAATGGTGAAGCGGTTACACTCACAGAGACTAAACCTGTAGGATGTAGCATTAAACGAAAATTAGAATAGGGTTTACGATTGACTTAATTACGAGCCTTTATCAAACGATGAAGGCTTTTTGTTTGCCTCGCATGCAAACTAATCCGTCAGTTTGAAAGAAAACTGAGTCGCCTAATCGGGGGGAAGACAATACGAAGCCAAGTGCGTTGTTGGCAACGGCAGGGTGTGAAGGAAGGCTTAGTAAGTTAGCGGA
>JBFHFE010000056.1:0-26102 GCA_041583785.1 Draconibacterium sp.
ATAAACGGCTTCGTGCCTCGCCGCCCTTGACCAAACCTGAAATCTACCTCAAAAAGCTTTTACGAATTGGATGGGAGTAAAAAATTAATTTAATTTGAAAAATAGAAATCAATCAGACAGAGTTACATTTACATATCCAAACAGAGGTTTTATAACGGCACAGTTCCTGCCCAGCCTTTTAGCAAATCTCCACCAACCGAATATCGAAACTTAAAACCGCGTTAGGAGGGATTTTATTACCAGTTCCTTTTCGTCCCCAAGCTAAGTCCGAAGGCACCCAAAATTTATACCGACTCCCCACGCTCATCATTTGCAAACCTTCCTGCAGGCCTTCAATCAACTCTTCCATTTTTACTTCGTCGGGGCGATTCTGGCGGTAAGTATCTTCTAAAATTTTGCCGTCGAGTAACAAAGCACGTTGGTGTATTTTTATCGTATCGAAAAGGCCAGGACAGGAACCTGTGTTTTCATCTATTATTAAATATTGCAATCCAGAATCGGTTTCAATAACTCCTTGCTTTTGCAAATTTTGTCGCAGAAAATCTTCACCTGTTTTACGATTGTTCCCTGCCGAACCTTTGCTTCGTACTTTCTTTTCACGCTTTGCCATAGGGTATAATTGTTCTAAATTCAGACGGCAAAGTAAACCATTTTCAGAAAAACAGACAATCTGTTTTATTTATTGATACTGAAAGCATATATTTATTTGTTTTTTAAAGCAACCAACTATAATACAACCTAATAAACGAAGGAACTACCATGATTTTACGCCTATTCAAACTAATTAGCCTCTTGCTATTTGTAAGTACCATTAGCATTGCTGCCAACCCAAAAACCGATGCAAAAATTAAAACAAAGGGAACGCTATCGTACGGTAAACGGGAAGGAAAACCCAAAGTGTTCGTCGAAGGAGTAAAACTCGACATGGACTATATGCGCCGTAACATGCGATTTGTTGATTTTGTGAACGACCCTGCTGCTGCCGACGCCCATATTGTTATTACAAGCAGTGTTAGTGGCTCCGGAGGTTTAGTTTACTCATTAATGTACAATAACCTCACTTTCGAGAACTTTGGTAATTTTACCCTAACCTGCACCACACTTATGAGTGACACTTTTGAAGAACAACGCAAAAAATTGAACGATGCCCTTACGCTGGGATTAATGCCGTTTGTAAACCAAACTCAAGCCTCTAATCATCTGGTTATACGCTATCGTGCCAAGGACGAAAGTGCAGACATGACGACCCTTGAAGATCCCTGGAACAGCTGGACTTTTCGCGGTGACGTATATGGAAGCATGGATCTGGAAGAAAGCAAGAAGATATTTAACTACACTTATAACTTTAGAGCCGATAAAGTTACCGAAGAATGGAAATTAAGGACCAATGCCCGTAGATCGGTACGCACCCGAAAATATACCAGCGACGGAGAAGAATACAGCTCGGACAACACAACCAATTATATTACTTCGAGTGTGGTAAGAAGTCTATCGCCCCGTTGGTCGACCGGCGCATTTGCCAGCTATTATAACAGCAACTACCGCAATACCAAATATTCCATTTCGTTTAAACCTGCCATTGAATACAATATCTTCCCGTGGGACATTTCCGACCGAAAAGTATTTACCATTGCCTACTACATTGGCCCCGAATGGCAGAAATACTACGAGGAAACCATTTACAATAAAATGCAGGAAAGTTTGTGGGAGCAAACACTGCGCCTCGACCTCCAGATTATACAAACCTGGGGAGAAATTGAAGCAGGTTTAGATGCAACCAACTACATGCACGACTGGAGCAAAAACCGCATTACTTTCGACACCGATCTCTCTGTACGTATTGTTCGTGGTCTCTCGGTTAAACTGGGCTTTCGGGTTGAAAATGTTCACGACCAAATTTACCTTCCCCAGGGAGAAGTATCGCTTGAAGACATTTTGTTAAATAAAGTTCAACTTCCATCATCGTTTGAAGTGGGTGCAGATTTTGGCATTCGCGTTCAGTTTGGCTCCATATACAACAACATTGTAAATAACCGCTTATAGAATAGTGGTTGTAGCCTGTTTCCGACTCAAAATTTCCTTCTTCGAAATTTCACGTCGGGCCCGGGTTAATATTGACTTTGAGATTTGATTCCGATATTAGTTTACGCGTGCTACAACCACAACACAAGTCGCCAACTGAAAACCATTTTTTGCTAATGCGTGTTCAATTTCGACCATTTCTTCTGCTAATTCAGGATATTCAGGCATAAATTTTATGGTTTCCTGTAGGCTTTTCATTTTGGCATTAAGCCCTGCTATTTCATTCTTGCCGGGCTGCTTATCAACCTTCTCCTGATTAAAATACGCAACTATTTCCAAACCAGAATTTCTAACGATTTCAATAATTTCGTGTCTGGTAAAAGTTTCATTGTGGCAAATACCATTTATACGGTCAATCTTACTTTTAAAATGATGTATCTTCTTGTGCACCTCCTGTGCTGGAGCTAAATTATCACGAAATAATTCGTTAACAATAATCCAGCCCCCGGGTTTAACCACCCGTTGCATCTCGCTTAAAGCTTTCTGAATATCGGGCAAATGATGCAGGCTCATCGAGATAGCAGCAACATCGAAACAATTCGCTTCAAAATCAAGCTCTTCTCCTATCATTTCAGTAAAAACAACATTTGAATAAATTTTAGCTGCTTTATGTATCGACTTTATGTCAGGATCGACCCCTGTAATTTTTGCATCCCAAAAAACATCCTTTAGGACGGCAATAAAATCGCCGGTTCCGGTTCCAACATCCAAAACAGATTTAATCTGAGTATTCGAGAAGAAATCTTTTAACTGTTTCATCTTATTAAAATTGTTTGTTTTCTAAGGAATAAGATGGAACTCGCATGATTTTAATAAATCGCCTATGTGTGAATATTTCTAATGCTCGTTTCATTATATTAAAAGTAAAAATGCAGAAAGTGCAGTTACTACAATTACTGCTGTTCGATAAACTTTATCAGAAATCCTTTTAACAAGAGTTATTCCCAGAAACGCACCAAGTGCTATCGCCGGAAGCATAAGAATGTCAAGTGTAAGAGTGCTTCGACTTATGGTTTTCCACACGAAAATATGAAGTGGAAATTTTGAAAAATTGACAATAAGAAAAAACCAGGCACCCGTTCCGATAAAACCATTTTTAGGCAAGCGCATGGCCAGAAGATAGATAGCGAAAATTGGGCCTGCAACATTTCCTATCATAGTTGCGAAACCACCTAACACTCCCATCAATGCAGCAAACCACCAGGTGTCAGGAAATAAATTATTCCCTTTCCTACGGTCTTTCCAGAGCATTAAACCAATGCAGAGAAAAACCAATATGGCTATAATATTCTTAAACCAGCTATCGTTAACAACTTCGCCTACCCATAAGGCAATACCAATGCCTATAAAAGCCCAGGGCAGCAGTTTCCATAAATATTTCCATTCGGCATGTCGATGATAATAGCTAACACCAAAAATATCGGCCATCAGTAACATGGGCAGCAATACACCTGTGGAAGCTTTGCCGCCAAAAATGATAGCCAGCGCTGGCACAACTAACATCGAAACGCCAGGCACCCCAACTTTCGACATCCCTACAAACATGGCACACACGACAAATAAAATCCACTGTAAAATTGAAAAATCGAGTTCGAGCATAAGTCAAGATTGAATGCCTACTAAAATATTGAAAAATCATAGAACCCATGACTTATAGCACTAATGTTTGCTTGAGTTTACTATTTATCTATTGATTGCTTAACATTGGCATTCGGGATAAATCTTGAAAATGCAATCCCGGTAAACCAGGCTACAGCAATTTCTCCATCCCGAAGACACCAAGGAGTCGCCTTAATTACAGACACAATTTAATGCGTAAAAATTTTTAAAGTATTTTATTCTCGATATCTTCCAATTCTTCAGGCTCTATTTCGCCAAACCAGTCCTTTAGTTTGGCCTGAGCCTTTTGTTTCGCTTCTGGAGTTATATTTTTTGATATTTGAGAAAGCGCAAACAATAAAACTCCCAAATCATCAGAATATCCAATCAGTGGGGTAAGATCGAAAATCGCATCGGTTGGCACAATAAAATAGCCAAGAGCTGCAGCAATACTAAGTTTTGCTTTTATACCAACACGTTTGTCCTTCATGGTATAAAATAAAAGCAAGACTGCATAAATTACTTTTGCTCCGGCGTCTTTCGAATATTTTTTTATTTTTTCCCACAGCGACTCTTCCGAAAAATATTTTGAGTATTGTCCATTCATTACTTACACTCTTTAAAATTGCTTGTTTTCAAAGGTATTCCATCGAATTGACATTAAAAACTGAATTGTTTTAAATTAGATGATACAATCTATAAATAAGGCTCATTTTAAGCTCGCATTTGAAAAGTCGAGTTGAAAACTACCAAACTGTTCTACAATTTTTTCGAGAATCGAGTGCACCTCTTCGTTTGTTTCGGCACGAAGCAACTGCACTTTTAAATCGCGAAAATTAGGAAGCCCCGGAAAATACTTAGCAAAATGACGACGCATCATTAAAATCCCCGACCGTTCGTTATCGCGCCATTCAAGATTTAACCGAAGTTGCTCTTTTAAGGTTTCCACCACCTCCGAAACGATTGGTTGTGGCATACACTCTCCGGTTTTTAAATAATGTTTTACTTCACGAAATAACCAAGGTCGGCCAATGGCTCCGCGACCAATCATTAAAGCATCAACTCCGGTTTGCTCAAGAAATTGTTTAGCTTTTTCACCACTATTTATATCGCCATTTCCAATTATCGGAATTTTTATTCTTTGATTATTTTTCACTTCTCCAATCAAGGTCCAGTCAGCCTCGCCGGTATAAAGTTGCTCGCGTGTTCGTCCATGAATAGCCAGCGCCTGAATGCCGGCATCCTGCAAACGTTCGGCAGCCTCAACTATCGGTAGATTGTCGGCTGTCCAACCCAAACGTGTTTTTGCCGTTACCGGAACCTTTACCGCCTTAACAATTTCGGCGGTCATTTGCTGCATTTTAGGCAAATCTTTTAACATCGCCGAACCGGCTCCATGCCGCACTATCTTTTTCATCGGACAGCCATAATTGATATCGATAAAATCGGGGTTAAATTCTTCGGCGACCTGAGCTGCTCTCACCATCGATTCGGTATTATGCCCGTAAATTTGAATTGCTACCGGCCTGTCGAACTCAAACAAATGCATTTTTTGTTTCGTCTTTTCAACATCACGAACCAAGGCCTCCGACGAAACAAACTCGGTATACATAACATCTGCCCCAAATTTTTTACACATCCACCTAAACGATTTATACGTTACGTCCTCCATAGGAGCCAAAAACAGGGGTATTCCTTCTAATTCGATGTTACCAATTTTCATATGCTTTGCTGTAAAACGCTGCAAATTTAAGCAAAAATTTTTGGTGCCATTTTTACACCCAACTTTAGCCTTAAACCAGACGCTTTACTTTGGCATTTTTGGTTAATTTCATGTTTTTAAAGTCAACTCCTGAAATTAAATTTACGCCGGGTTTCTTTCCGGATTCAAAACTACCAAAGACGTTCTGTACCTGCAATGCCTCAGCTCCATTAATGGTTGCCCAACAAAGTAGCTCCTCCAATGTAAGTCCGGAAAAATTTTGCTGAAGAGTAATCATTTCTTCCAGCACCGAAAGTTGAAGATTGGAAGCCAAACTATCAGTTCCGAGGCAAATTTTCAATTTTTCTTTCTGAAAAAGGGAAACTGGCGGCAAACAATTTTCGATGTACAAGTTTGAATTCGGACACAAAACAAAAAAAGTATTCTGCAACGAGCGTCTGTTTCTCAAAATATCAATATCTTCTTTTTCTGTAAAAGTATTGTGAACCAGCAGCAAACCGTTTGGTTTTGGCAAATAGCTCAAAACCGATTGCAAAGAGCTTAGCCCGGTTGGTTTCCAATGCGAGATATCAATACCCAGGTTATTTTTTAAATGACTCGCTATTGGCCCCGTTCCTTTTGTATAAAACTCGGTTTCTCCTTTACTTTCCTGATTATGAATTGATAATATACTATTCTCTTTTTCTGCCCTAAACTTTATTTTATTAAAAAGCTCTTCAGAAACAGAATAGGGAGAATGAGGTGCAATAGAGGCAGCTAGTTTATTTTCCAGAAATTCAGCTAAAACAGACTCCGCATAATTAAACGATTTTTCGGCACGTAAAGGATGAAACCCAAAGGCTTCGACAAAAGTATGGTAATAAATTTTACTTTTTAATTTCGTACGAACTGAAAGGAGCGAATTGGATACATCTCCCACCGCAGCTGTACCAGCCGCCCACATCTTGCGATCGGCATGTTGAAGGGCTTTTTCTTGTTCGCTTTCATCAGCAGTCCGAAGCTCGTTAATTTTGCCAATAAAACTACCAATTCCGGTTTTTTCCTGGATTTTACCTTTTAAGTGCGAAAGCTCGAGATGACAATGCGTATTTATAAAACCCGGTGTGAGAATTCCGCTGTAAAATTCAACACCTGCCTCTTCCCTGAAATCATCTCCTTTTTCAATAATTTCAAGAATAGTACCATCGTTTTTGCAATGTAAAATACCATTTTTAATGGGAGGTTTATTCCCTGGAAAAATATATGTGGCTGCAATCTTTCTCACAATCACTTTTTGGTAGGCAAGTCGTCCTTCTCCAACAGCTCTTCTTTTCTACCCGAATACTCCTGTTCCGTCTCGCTTAGACTGGTCATCACCTTACGGTACATATTCTCAAAATTCTTGGGTACGCTGGCATAAAATATTAACGACTGCTCGAAAACGGAGTCAGGAACCTGATATTTTTCAAGTACAGAATAATAAAAATTTGCCGAGGAATTGTTTTCCATAATGGAATCGCGTCTGAACTTATTGTAGGTTGCTTCGGCCAGATGAATATCCACCAACATCTCAATCATCTGCTCTTCTTTTATCAGATCCTTGGGTTTTGGGACAATAGGCTCCTCGCACGAGACGATTGTTAAAACCAGAAACAATACTATTATATAAATCTTCTTCATACTTTAAGGGTGCCAAATTATAAATAGTTAGTGCAGATTTCAAATAATGAGCGTTAAAAAATACATTTATATAATTCCTCCCATAAACAATACGAAAAAATAAAGAAGCAAAACACTCCCGTTATTAAAACCAGCTTTTGAAACTATTCTCCAATAAACTTAATATCCTGAGAATGACTACAACAGTTTATTAAAAGATATCTATGCAAAAATGGTTTTAAACACCTCTTCTACCCTGCTCACCTTAACGATATCAATTTTAAACTTTTTAGCGTCGAACCCTTTGTTAAGCGAAGGCACATAAATTCGGTTAAAGCCAAGTTTTGCAGCTTCGGCAATACGCTGCTCGATGCGTCCAACAGCACGAATTTCGCCAGTAAGACCAACCTCGCCAGCGAAACAAATTTTGTGGTTAATGGCAATATCGATGTTCGACGAAAGTATGGAGCAAATTACCGCTAAATCGCTTGCCGGATCGCTTATCTTTAAACCGCCGGCAATATTCAGAAAAACGTCCTTTGCAATGAGTTTAAAACCGGCACGTTTCTCAAGAACAGCCAAAAGCATGTTTAACCGCCGCAAATCGAAACCAGTAGAAGAACGCTGCGGAGTTCCGTACGCTGCTGAACTTACTAAGGCCTGAATTTCAATTAAAAACGGACGAACTCCTTCAACAGTTGCAGCAATTGCAGTTCCGCTTACATCTTCGTTAATCTTTGAAATTAACTGTTCCGAAGGATTCGTGATTTCACGTAACCCGTTGCTACGCATTTCGAAAATGCCGAGTTCGTTGGTTGAACCAAATCGGTTTTTATTCGACCGTAAAATGCGATACATGTAATTGGTATCGCCTTCGAACTGCAAAACCGTATCGACCATGTGTTCCAGCACTTTTGGCCCGGCCAGGCTACCTTCTTTGGTAATATGGCCAATTAATATTACCGCTACATTGTTCTTTTTTGCAAACTTTAGAATGGCCGACGTACATTCGCGCACCTGCCCCACGGAGCCCGGTGATGACTCAAGCAATTCAGTAGAAATTGTTTGAATAGAATCGAGAATAAGCAACGCTGGCTTAATTTGATCGGTATGCGCCACAATATGTTCGAGGGACGTTTCGCTTAAAAACAAGCAGTTGCTTTTTTCCTTACTTAAGCGGTCGGCTCGAAGTTTTATTTGTTGCAGGCTTTCTTCGCCCGAGATGTATAAAATCTGTTTCTCTTTTAGTCCCATTGCCAGCTGAAGCGCCAGTGTCGATTTCCCAATGCCGGGATCGCCCCCCAAAAGAATAAGCGAGCCGGGAACAATTCCGCCACCCAATACCCGGTTAAATTCTTCAATACCCACAGAAATGCGCTGGGTATTAACCATTTCAATATTTTCGAGTGTTAAAGGTTGGTTACCCGAGATTTGTACCGACAATTTCCCGGTACTTTGTTTTTTCTCTATAATCTCCTCTACATAAGTATTCCATTCGCCACAAACCGAACATTTCCCCATCCATTTGGGCGATTGTGCTCCGCACTTCTGACAGGTATATATGGTTTTTATTTTCGCCATTCTTCCTTCGTATTTCTTTGTATCTAAAATCGACGGTGGGCTCAAAGAGCTTTTATTCGTTCAATTAGCTCGCTGGTTGAAATTCCTTCTACCAACTCCAGGGTTTCAACTTTCCCTCCATTATCTAAAACGGTATCGTGCCCGGCAATTTCGTTAATTTCGTACTGTGCTCCTTTCACTAATACATCGGGAACTATTTTAGCAATTATATCAGCCGGGGTTTCTTCGTTAAAAATAAGCACAGCGTCGACACAGTAAAACGCGGCCAAAACCTCGGCCCTGCCCTGCTCCCCGATAATCGGGCGCTTATCTCCTTTTAATAGCTTTACCGACTCATCTGAATTCAATCCTACAATTAATTTTGTTCCGAATGCCGCGGACTTTTGCAATGAGTCGACATGACCGTTATGAATGATATCGAAACAGCCATTGGTAAAAACAATGGTATTATTGCTTCCCTTCCAAATTTCCAGTAAAGGTCTGAAGGATTCAAAGTTGCTGAAGATTTTTGATTTGCTAAGCAAGTTCATGTATATAAAAATAAAAAAACCCCGAGGCTAAAAAAACATCGAGGTAATATATGCATTAATTTTTTGTTTTAAACTACTGTATTGGTTTCAATATCGGGAAAAATCAGCCAGGGCTTAAAAGATTTGGCCTCTTCGAAATCCATTAAAGCATACGAAATAATAATAACTACGTCGCCAACAGCTACCTTTCGGGCAGCCGGCCCATTAAGGCAAATGGTCCCCGTACCACGTTCGCCACGAATAACATAGGTTTCCAGGCGTTCGCCGTTGTTAATATTTACGACCTGAACTTTTTCGTTCTCAATCAGGTTCGCGGCATCCATCAAATCCTCATCAATGGTTATGCTCCCCACATATTGCAGGTTCGCTTCGGTAACGGTTACCTTATGTATTTTCGATTTACAGACTTCAATTTGCATGATTTTGCTTTTTAATCGTTAAGAACAACATTATCGATTAATCTTATTTTACCACAAAACGCGGCAACACAACCTATTTTTGTATTTTTTTCGTTCCAATTCCGAACGGGTTGAAGTTGCTCGTCGTCAACAATTTCAAAATATTCAACATCTAAAAAGGGGCTATTGTTTATATTTTCAACCACCCATTCCTTCAATTCGTCTACGGATTTATACCGCTTAAGTTCTTTCGTTTTAAACAAAGTCTCAGAAATCAGAGCTGCGTTTTCCCTTTGTTCACTGGTTAGTAGTTTATTTCGTGAGCTCATGGCCAAGCCATTCGTTTCACGAACAATATCGCAAGGTACAATTTCAATCGGAAGACGTAATTGTTTTACCATATTTTTAATGATTGCCAGCTGCTGAAAGTCTTTTAGGCCGAAATAAGCATTGTTTGGCCGAACCATATCGAACAATTTGCTAACCACCTGAGCTACGCCATTAAAGTGCCCCGGGCGATGCTCGCCTTCCATAACCTGTTCCAAAGTTCCAAAGTTAAATTTACGTAAATCCGGCTCCGGATAAACCTCTTTTGCGTTGGGTGCAAATACAAGAGTACACCCGGTTGGTTCGAGTAGCATTAAATCGTCTTCCAACGTACGGGGATAATTCTCCAAATCTTTAGGGTCGTTAAATTGTGTCGGGTTAACAAATATACTTACAACCACTACAGGATTTTCAGCAACCGCCTGCCTTACAAGCGATAAATGACCTTCGTGTAAAGCCCCCATAGTTGGCACAAAACCAATCGATTGATTCTTTTCGAAAGTGCCCAAAGCTCTTCTTAAATCTGTTACTGTTTTTACCAGTTGCATACCATAAATTTTGCGGCTGCAAAGTAAATAAATTTAATTGTTAAAACATCGAAAAAAAGAACTATAGTAACTGAAGCTAACTAACTTAACTTGCGCTTTCGGTTATTTTTATTACTTTTGCAATCAGTTTTAAACTGCACGACTTGGTTCATGGAAAAGAAAAGAATCCTTTATATTTCACAAGAAATCACCCCTTATTTGCCTGAAAGTGAAATGTCAGAAATTGCCCGTTATTTACCTCAGGGCGTTCAGGAAAGAGGTAGAGAGATTAGAACATTTATGCCTCGCTACGGCTGTGTAAATGAGCGTCGTAACCAATTACATGAAGTAATTCGCCTGTCGGGGATGAACCTTGTAATTAATGATACCGATCACCCGCTTATCATAAAAGTGGCCTCAATTCAGGCTGCCCGTATGCAGGTGTATTTTATCGACAACGAGGATTACTTTCAGCGAAAAGCGGTATTAACCGATTCCAAAGGAAATGAATTTAAAGATAACGATGAAAGGGCAGTCTTTTTTGCCCGTGGGGTATTAGAAACGGTTATAAAATTACGTTGGGCTCCCGACATAATACACTGTCATGGCTGGTTAACTTCGTTGGTGCCACTGTACATCAAAAAATATTATCATAATGATCCTTTATTCCAAAACTCAAAACTGGTTTATTCAGCTTACAACGATGAGTTTAAGAATTCATTAGATAGTAATTTTAACGAAAAACTTTTGCTGGAAGGAATTACCAAAGAAGATGTTCAGCAAATTCAGGAACCAAACTACGTTAATATAAACAAGCTAGCCATTGATTATTCTGACGCAGTTATTCAGGGAACTGAGGTTATTCATTCTGATGTAAAGAACTACATTAACGAATCGGGAAAATTATTTTTAGATTACCAGTCTAAAGAAACCTACATTGACGCTTACAACGACTTTTACGACAAGGTATAATTTCGACAACTGAATTTACAGTAGATTTAAAGATAAAGAAACGGGGCAAGTTATAAACTTGCCCCGTTTTTTTTATCTACGTTTTATTCAAAGTTAAGATAACAACTTGCCTAAATTTGCAAACTTATTATTGTAATCTTCTACAGCGTGTCTAATAACCTCATGCGCCTCTTTGGCGTTGTAAATCTCCGGAATTTCAGTATCTTTTTCTTCTCCCGGCATATCTTTATACGTTAAAAAATAATGCTCCAAACGCTGAATAACGATTTGCGGTACTTCTGCAATATCCCTAAAATGACCATAAACGGTATCGTTACGAAGAACTGCAATAATTTTATCATCAGCTTCCTTTCCATCAATCATTCTGAATCCGCCAATTGGTATTGCATTTACCAGTAAATCGCCATGTGAAATAACTTTTTCAGTTAACACACAAATATCAATAGGATCACCATCGCCTATAATCCCCTCTTTCCCAGTCTTTTCGCTACAATGCGCCCCCACTTTAGTACCGCAAAATGTTTGCGGGATAAAACCATAAAGTGCCGGAACCACATTCGAAAATTTTTGCGGACGGTCGATACGTAAATAGCCACTATCTTTATCAATCTCGTATTTTACAGTATCGGTTGAAACCACTTCTATAAAAGCCGTTAGCTCTTCGGGAGCATCTTCTCCAATAAAAACGCCGTGCCAAGGATGCGATTTATAACGAAGTCCCATCAATCGGCCAATGGGATCTGAAATTCTGTCTACCATATTAGTTAATCTTTAGATTTTTTTGGAACCAATAGTAAGGAATTAAGTTCATTCGCTGAAGCATAAACACACTATTTTTTTGTTGAACGAACTTAAGTTACCTTCTGTTTCGTTCTAAAATTAATTAAACTACAGGAAACTGGCATCCTGTTTTATCTGCTTTAACAAAAAAAACATCGAATTCTTCACTACAGCAATGCTGGGATTAAAGAATTAATTATATCAATACTACATTTTGGCCTTTAATCAGAAACCGATAAAGCTCGTACCCCAACGACTAGCCTCCCCAATTTTCCCGATCCAAACTCCGGTAATGTATAGCTTCCGATATGTGGTCTGGTGCAACTTCCATTTCTCCTTCTAAGTCAGCAATAGTGCGCGAAACTTTTAAAACCCTATCGTAAGCGCGTGCCGAAAGCCCCAGCCTGTCCATCGCATTTTTTATTAATTCATTACTTTCCGCGTTCAATACAACAAATTCACGAATTAATTTCGAAGTCATTTGAGCGTTGGCATAGATGCCTTTGTGCCCGGCAAACCGTTCTTCCTGAATTTTGCGGGCTTTTAAAACCCGAGCCCTAACGGCTTCGCTGGTTTCGGAGGACCCCATTTCTGAGAGTTTCTTAAACGGAACCGGAACCACTTCTAAATGGATATCGATGCGATCGAGCAGTGGCCCTGATATTTTATTCAGGTATTTCTGAACGACCCCGGGAGCGCAAACACATTCTTTTGTAGGATGATTGTAATAACCACATGGACAGGGATTCATAGAAGCAACAAGCATAAAACTTGCAGGATATTCAACTGAAAATTTAGCCCTCGAAATAGTGATACATCTATCTTCAAGCGGCTGACGCATAACCTCCAAAACTTGCCGTTTGAATTCGGGTAGTTCGTCGAGAAAAAGCACGCCATTATGCGAAAGCGAAATTTCCCCGGGCTGAGGATAATTACCGCCACCAACAAGTGCCACATCAGAAATGGTATGGTGCGGACTGCGGAAAGGACGACTGGTCATTAAAGAAGTTTCCTTGTCAATTTTGCCAACAACCGAATGAATTTTAGTTGTTTCCAGAGCTTCCTTTAACGTGAAAGGAGGAAGAATTGTTGGAATCCTTTTTGCCAACATTGTTTTCCCCGAGCCTGGAGGGCCAATTAAAATTATATTGTGTGAGCCTGCTGCTGCAATCTCCAATGCCCGCTTTACATTTTCTTGTCCTTTTACATCGGCAAAATCCAATGGATTGTTAGTTACTTGCGCATAAAATTCGGCACGGGTATCGATTATGGTTTGTTCAAGATTCTCTTCCCCATTTAGGAAATCGATTACTTCTTTTATATTTTCGGCACCATAGACTTTCAATTTATCGACCACAGCAGCTTCGCGAGCATTTTGTTTAGGCAGAATAAAACCTTCGAATTCTTCTTTTCTTGCATTAATCGCAATGGGCAAAATACCTTTAATGGGCTGTAAGGTTCCGTCCAGCGAGAGCTCTCCCATCAGCACATACTTCGATACTTTTTCTGAATCAATTTGATTAGAAGCAGCCAGAACTGCAGCAGCTATTGGCAGGTCGTAAGCCGATCCTTCTTTGCGAATATCGGCAGGAGCCATGTTGATAATAATTTTCTGTCGTGGCCATTTGTAACCATTTAGCCGAAGTGCCGATTCTATGCGTTGCTGACTTTCCCGAACAGCACTGTCGGGCAAACCAACCAGTAAAAATTTAATTCCTGTAGTAACATCAACTTCAATGGTTATTGTAGTGGCATCAATTCCAAAAACTGCACTTCCGAAGGTTTTAACTAACATAATCGGGGAATTTTGTGATATTGATTAAATTTAAGGAATTTAGAGGACTTTCAAAACATAATTAAGTAAAGAACTTGACATTCACACCCTTATATCAATAACCAATCCAGGTAAATAATATAATTTCAACTAAAAACTAGTTAAAACTGAGGTTAAATTATTAATCGCTTTTGTGTTATTATATCCTTCTATATCCCCGAATAAAGAAAAGGATGTGCTACTTTTGCACCTGTATTGAATAAAAGATTTAGATTATAAATATGACAAGATCTATTGATGATGCACAATCAACAGGCAATACGCTTCTGGAGATAGGGGCATTATTAATGAGTTCTGGAGCCAGTACTCATCGCACCCGAGTTACCATGGAGCGTATTGCGAACGGTTTGGGATACGAAATTGAATTGTTGATTACTCAAAGAGCATTAATGCTCACCATTATTGCCAAAAACCAACCCTATTTTTTTAGTCGTATGAAAAGAGTTTTACCGCTTCATCCCGACTTTAAGGTGGTAAGCGGAATTAGCCACTTGAGCTGGAATGTAATGGAGCAAAACTGGTCTTTGGAACAAATCAATAATGAATTAAAACGATTAAAATCGCTTCCACGCTATCCCCGATGGGTGCTTCTTTCTGCGGTTGGTGCTGCTGGTGCCGGTTTTTGCAATCTTTTTGGAGGAGACATGATTAATATGCTAGTTGCTTTTACAGCAACTGTTGCCGGACTTTATACAAGACAAGAAACCACACGTATAAAATTCAATCCCTACCTATGCGTATTTTTTGCGGCTTTAATTGCATCGTCAATTGCCGGACTGGCAGAATATTATAGTATTGGCTCCGAACCCGATAAAGCAGTTGCCACCTCCGTTCTTTTTCTTGTACCCGGAATACCCCTAATTAATTCGGTAACTGATATGATTGATGGCAACATTCAGAATGGCATTGTACGAGCCACCAATGGATTAATCATTGCGCTTGCAATAGCACTGGGACTTTTCACTTCAAAAATGATTCTAAATTGCTGATATGATGCTACTTGAAATACTTATAAAAGGTTTTTGGTCAGGCATTGCTGCCGTTGGGTTTGCAATTCTCTTTAATGTTCCCAGGCGCACATTATTTCCCATTGGAGCATTGGGCACATTGGGTGGATTCATAAAATTTGGGACTATGTTTTTTGGAATTGGAATTGTGTTTGCGTCATTCATAGGAGCTACGATCATTGGAATTATCAGCATTCAAATGGCTCATATGAAGAAAAGCCCCCCATTGGTTTTTTCTATTCCAAGTGTTATCCCCATGGTTCCGGGAGCATTTGCGTATAGAATGATGTTGGGATTGATTGCTTTAATTAACCTGGAAAATTCGGACACCTACATACAAACTCTTATCAGCACAGTGAACAATGGAGCAAAGATGATATTTATTCTTGTTTCTATTGCCATTGGTGTCTCAATGCCCATGCTCATTACCAGAAAAGAAACCATAAAAAAAATTAAGGATTAATGCAGAATTAAATTTGCCGATTATTTTGAGTACGGAATCTACCTTAGCCAGATAACATCAAACAGGAGACAATAGAGTTTAAAATAACTTCTTGCGTTTCACCAAATAGGAAAACAAAACCTCTTTAAAATCCTTGTTGATATCGGCTTCCGCCAAATCGATTTGATATTGGCCACATTTTACTTTCAGTTCTTCGAAATATTCCTCTACAGTTGAAACATAATGCTTTTTTACTTCCCATGGATTAAATTTCACCACCTGACCACTTTCCAAATCAACAAATTTATGCGGACGGTTGTTAAAATCGAATCCACGCTCCAACTGATGGTCTGTAACATGAAAAAGAATAACCTCGTGTTTGTTGTACCGCAAATGCTGAAGTGCAGAAAAAAGATCGTCGGTTTTCGAGCTATCCAACATATCGCTAAAAATAATTACCAACGAACGTTTATGAATATTTTCTGCAATCTGATGCAGCACCTGGGTTGTGTTTGTGGTTTTCCTTAAAATTGCATTCTCCGGCTGAATCAGTTCCGATAATTTTCCATACATCACTTCGGCATTGACCGAAGAAATTCGGGGACTGCAGTGATATTCAATCTCATTGGAAAAAAGTGTTAATCCTACCGCATCGCGTTGTTTACGCATTAAATAAATTAATGCTGCCGCTGTATATACCGAAAATGACAATTTGTTTTGCAGATGTTTTTTCCCTTGTGAATACGGGAAAAGCATGGATGAAGAAGTATCGATTACAAGCTGACAACGTAAATTTGTTTCTTCTTCGTATTGTTTTACAAAAAGCTTGTCGGTGCGTGCAAACAGCTTCCAGTCGATGTGTTTAGTCGATTCGCCCTGATTGTACAAACGATGCTCGGCAAATTCAACCGAAAAACCATGAAACGGGCTTCGGTGCAAACCTGTAATAAAACCTTCGACAACCTCATGTGCTATAAGGCCAAGGTTATCGAACTGACGAAAGTGCTCTATGTCGAAAATATTCTTCAAAATAATGAAAATAAAACTGTCATTTCGAAAATGGAATTGGGAGGCCAAATAACGTTATAAATCCTCCAGCTCTAATTCACCCGAAATGACAGCCTTAATAAATTAATTTATCTTACAGAATTGCGTCTAACTTATCTACAAATGCTTGTTTTGGAGCTGCTCCAACTTGCTTGTCCACCACTTCTCCGTTTTTAATAAACAACACGGTAGGAATGTTTCTAATTCCATACTTCACAGCCACATCCTGATTATTATCAACGTCAACTTTCCCAATTACCGCTTTCCCTTCGTACTCGGCCGTCATTTCTTCAACAATAGGAGCAATCATACGGCATGGGCCGCACCAAACAGCCCAAAAGTCTAGCATTACCGGTTTATCGGATTTCATTACCAATTCCTCAAAATTGGCATCTGTAATTTCTAAAGCCATAACTTATTATTTTAAATTTGTTATTCAATATATGCTTTCACAAAACTAATTAATTTTGTAACTCAGTTCGGGATGATTATCAAAAAATCTCAGAAAACTATCCAATGGATTTACCCGCGCTGTTCTTGAAAACATTTCAAGGTACAGATTGTTCTCCAAATCAAAAATTTTAAATTTCAAATTGGCCTTACCTTTGTATTCTTTCGTAAGAGCATCAATCTTTTTAACCATCTCATCGGTAAGCGAACTTAGCGGAATACTTACCGTAATATCCTTCACGTAATTCTGTCGAACCTCCTCGAGCAACTCAATGCTATTCACCTTAAATTCATAAAAATCGCTGTTATAACGCGATTTAACCGAACCTCGTACCATAATAAAGATGCCAACTTTACAGAATTTGCTAAAATTTATATAGTCTTTACCAAAAAAGAACAGCTCCTTGGAATCGGTATAATCAGAAAGAGTCATTACCGCATACATGTTACCGTTTTTTGATTGCCCTTCACGGGCGTTGGTTACCATTCCCCCAAATGTAAAATCCCTGTCTTTGTATAACGAAATGTTGTTGTTCAAATCGGTTAATGTCACATCACGCGAACAGAAATTTGTAATTTCAAGTTTAAAATCATCAAGAGGATGTGCCGTTAAATAAATTCCAATCAAATTCTTTTCTTTTTCAAGAAGAATAAGTTTTGCCCACTCTTCAACCTTGGGTATGGGAGGTTTTTGAACATCCTGCGAAATTCCCATTCCTCCGAACAAACTTTGCTGAGCACTTTGAGCTTCATACTGAATACGGTTACCGTATTTTATCAGTTTTTCGACAAATGTAACACTATCGTTTTCATCATCACCGGCAAAAAAGCTACTACGTTTAATCCCGTCAAGGCCATCGAAAGCACCGGCCATGGCCAGAGCCTCGAGGTTCTTTTTATTTACCGATTGCAGGTTTACATTTTCAACCAAATCGTAAATAGTTTTAAACTCACCTTTATCCTGACGAACATCGATAATATTTTGAACAGCACCAGAGCCAACTCCCTTAATTGCGCCCATTCCGAAGCGGATATCGCCATTTTTATTGGCGGTAAATTTGATAAAACTTTCATTGATATCCGGCCCCAGAACATTGAGTTTCATCCGCTGACACTCGGTCATCAACTTTGTAATATCGGTAATATTGCTCAGGTTGCGGCTCAGGTTGGCTGCCATAAATTCTGCCGGATAATGAGCTTTTAAAAAACCAGTTTGATAGGCAATGTAGGCGTAACAAACCGAGTGCGACTTGTTAAAAGCATACGAGGCAAAAGCTTCCCAGTCTTTCCAAATTTTTTCAATAACTTCTTCTGGCTTTTTACCTTTGTTCTTGCATTCGTCAACAAACTGAAAGTTGGCCTTACAACCATCCACAAACTTCACTTTCAGTTTGTTCATAACAGCCATAATCTTTTTACCCATTGCTTTTCGCAGGGTATCTGAGTCTCCTCGGGTAAAACCAGCCAGCAAACGCGAAAGTAACATCACCTGTTCCTGAAAAACCGTGATACCATACGTATCGCTCAGGTATTTTTCCATCATAGGAACATCGTAATCAACCTTCTGTCGACCATGTTTACGGGCAATGTAATCGGGAATGTATTCCATTGGCCCCGGACGATAAAGAGCATTCATCGCAACCAAATCTTCAAAACGGTTGGGTTTTAGGTCGCGAAGGTGTTTTTTCATCCCGTCGGATTCGAACTGGAAAATAGCAGTAGTTTCACCATGACTAAAAAGCTGAAATGTCTTGTCATCGTCCATAGGAATACTATTAATATCGACATCTATTCCTTTCGATAATTTTATATTTGCCAGCGCTTCCTTTATTATAGAAAGCGTTTTTAAGCCCAGGAAGTCCATCTTTAGCAGGCCAATGTCTTCTACAAAACGGCCATCGTACTGAGTGGTATAAAGATGCTCCCCTTTGGTTGGCATTATCGGAATATTATCGGTAAGAGTATCTCTGCATATAAGAACTCCGCATGCATGAACGCCTGTTTGCCGCACCGTACCTTCCAACTGTTCTGCAAACTTTAAGGTTTGCCGCACCAATTCAACCGACGATTTTTTTTCATTTTCCAGTTCAGGGCTCTCTTTATAAGCTTTAACAAAACTCATTTTTGGAGCCTCAGGAACCAGTTTAGCCAAACGATCTGCTTCAGACAATGGCAACTTCAATACCCGGGCCACATCTTTTATCGATGACTTTGTGGCCATGGTTCCAAAGGTACATATATGGGCCACTTTGTCCTGCCCATATTTATCGGTTACATAATCCAGAGCTGCCTGTCTTCCATCATCATCAAAGTCGATATCAACATCGGGAAGTGATATCCGATCGGGATTCAGAAAACGCTCAAAAAGCAGGTCGAACTTGATAGGGTCGATATTAGTAATTCCCGAGCAATACGAAACAGCTGCTCCGGCTGCTGAGCCACGTCCCGGTCCTACCACCACTCCATTGCTTTTAGCCCAGTTAATAAAATCCTGAGTAATAAGAAAGTATCCGGGATACCCCATTAGCTTAATGGTTTTCAACTCGAAATCGAGACGCTCTTTTACCGATGGCTCCAAGGGATCGCCGTAACGTTCTTTTGCGCCCGAAAAAGTTAAATGCTCGAGAAAAGCAGACTCAAGTTTAACCCGTAAAACTTTATCGTAGCCTCCTAATCGTTCAAAAGCACTGTCCCCAAATTCTTCCCTTAAGTCGGCTTCTGAATATTTTTCGCGAAAATCTTGTTCGGTCCCAATCTCTTCCGGAATTGGAAAAACCGGCATGATTGGTGCATGATTTAGTTCGAAGCGTTCAACCTTTTCGGTAATTTCTTTTGTATTGACCAGAGCTTCCGGAATATCGCTAAAAAGCTCATTCATTTCGGCCTGCGTTTTAAACCACTCTTGTTTGGTGTATCGCATCCGTTTCGGATCGTCAAAATCTTTACCGGTACTCATACAGATCAACAGATCGTGTGCATCGGCATCGGTAGCGTCGGTAAAATGCACGTCGTTGGTGGCAATTAACTTTACGCCAAATTTTTTAGCCAGAGTCACTACCTGTTTGTTCACTTTCACCTGCCAGTCGTAAACGTCTTCGCGTTGTTGCTGAAACTCTGAAGGATGGCGCATTAATTCCAAATAAAAGTCGTCGCCAAACACTTTTTTGTACCAAAGAACAGCTTCTTCTGCCGCCTTCATGTTATTATTCATTATGTGTTGAGGAATTTCACCCCCTAAACACGCAGAAGAAACAATTAAGCCCTCGCTATATTTTTTGAGCAGCTCTTTGTCTACCCGTGGTCTGTAGTAAAAACCCTCGGTACTAGCTTTTGAAATTAATTTTATAAGGTTTACATATCCGACCTTATTTTTTGCCAGTAGAATAAGGTGATGCCCCGAACGGTCGATTTTTTCTTTTTTTTCACGAATGGAGCGGGCTGCAACATATGTTTCGCAACCTATAATAGGTTTAATTTCGGCTTTGGAACAAGCTACGTGGAATTCTTTAACGCCAAACATGCTTCCATGGTCGGTTAATGCCAATGCACTCATTCCGTCGCTTTTGGCTTTACTTACCAGCTTGCTAATACTAGCTGCTCCGTCGAGAATTGAATATTGAGAGTGTACGTGTAAATGTGTAAAAGGAACCATAAAAAAACAGATAAAAAAGTTCTTTAAAGATACTTATTTCAGATGCCAAAATTTAGGATGTTAATAAAATTTGAAAGAATAAAAGGAGCAAAAAAAAAGCCCGGTTTCTACCGGACTCTCAATCAATATTTTCAGCGATTAGTTTCGTTATTTCCTGAAACTCTTCGGGTGTGAATTTCTTTTTCTTGGAAAAATTAAGGATATCACCTTCGGTTTGCATAGGAACCAGATGAATGTGTGCATGTGGCACTTCAAGTCCTAAAACCAGAACCCCTACTTTTTCACAAGGAATTGCTTTTTTCAATCCCTTAGCCACTTTTTTGGCAAATAATTGCAATCCTGCATACATTTCATCATCCAAGTCAAAAAGATAATCTACTTCTTTTTTTGGAATAACAAGTGTGTGCCCTTTGGCTACCGGGAAAATATCCAGAAAGGCAAAATAATTTTCATCTTCAGCAACTTTATAGGCTGGAATTTCACCATTTACTATTTTTGTAAAGATACTTGCCATCACATTCGTTTTAGATTGAAATTTCTACAATTTCAAATGGAATAATACCTGAAGGGACTTTAATCTCAACAACATTGCCAACTTTTTTCCCCATAAGACCTTTGGCAATTGGTGTTTGAATCGAAATTTTACCTTCTTTTACATTGGCTTCACTTTCAGGAACCAAAGTATATTGCATGGTTGTATTATTCTTTTGATTCTTGATGGTTACTTTATTTAATATCTGAACCTTAGAAGTGTCTATTTTCGACTCATCTAAAATTCTTGCGGTAGCCATTGTCGACTGCAATTGAGCAATTTTAGCCTCAAGCATACCCTGGGCATCTTTCGCAGCGTCGTACTCGGCGTTCTCTGAGATATCCCCTTTTTCGATGGCTTCACCAATTTGCTTCGAAATTTTCGGTCGTTCAACGTTCATCAATTGCTCAAGTTCCGCCTTTAGCTTTGCTAATCCTGCTTTCGTTAAATATGTTACTTCGGACATTTTTTATCCTCCAAATTTTTCCGTTATCGTTCTTTGCTATTCTATAAAAAAATAGAAAGAATCCCAGATCGCCCGGAACTCTTCCTCCTGCAAAATTATATATTTTATTGAAATTAAAAATAATAAGACTAAAAAAAATAGCGAAGTCGAGTGATTTATATAGTGTTACGTATACTTTCTGTTTAAAATTTCGCTATAAATAACAGCTTTACGCAGCGAAAATTCTTCACCGTCGATTAGAGACTTTGTTATTCCCGGTCTTACTGATTTTATCTTTTCTTTTATCTCTGAAGCTCCTTCGCTGGCTGCAGAAAAACTGTATTCAGTTTCGGCATGGGTTTCTGACCGATGCTCGACAACAGGTTCTTCTGACACCTGCTCTTCCTGAGCCAGGGGCTGCAACGTGTCCGGATGGCCTTCTTCTCCGGTAATTAAATCCCAGAAATCCATTGTCTGATCATTTTCCGTTCCGGGCACTGGCTGTTGTGCTTCCCTTTTCTTTTTCCGCTGAGTAAGTGCACCAACAATTGCAACTACTAAGGTTAATAATATTACCAGGATATCATCCATAATATATAAGCAAAATTAAATACCACGCTTGAGCTTTCGTGTATAAAAGTAAGAAAAATGAAGCAGTTGGTTTTACATTATATAAAATTTATTTTTATTTCTGGTCTTTAATATGTGCCAGCCAAAGATTAAATGAAGTAGCCTGAGTTCAATTAAAATTGTGTAGAACTTAACAACCATTTTTTGTTGAGCTCAGAATATAACAGTGAACCACTTTATAAGGAGCAACTTTGTCAACACCAATATCGGGCAGGATTTCATTAATTGTAAAACTCAGTAACAAAATAATTATTAAACATATGTCCTTGTTGCCCCACCAATATTTAGAAAACCTTTATGGTTTTCGGAACAATCACCTCAATTTAACAAGAACACCCCACGCCTGTAATCGCCTTACAATATGATAGATACAACAATTTCTACAGCGTTCTCCTCTACTCCTACACCTAAACCCCAATATCTGCAACTGCCTAAAAATTGAAGTCGGAACATACGATCTGCGATGTTAAACAAACGTTTTATTCAGCAAAACAGAATAGATAAATAAAACACATCTGAATTCCATGCCCTATATTTGCCGCGCTTTTAAATCAATAAAAACTTATTTAATAATTCTTGGAAAACTCCGTCAACAGATGGTTGGAGAATCTATGTTATTCGGACTATATAAAAACATAAGAAACCGAAAACAGAATGAGCAGTAAGCAATAACTGTTCCTTCGTAATTCAAAAAAATAAAAAAAATGGAATTGCTGAAATTATTTACACAAGGGGGAACAGCCTCGACCCTTTTGTATTTGAGTCTTATTGGTATAACGGGTGTTCTGGTTGGGAAAATAAAATGCTTCAACATAAAACTCGGAATTGCAGGTGTACTCTTTATGGGACTTTTTATTGGCCACTTAGGAGCAAAAGCAGACTCCCAGGTTCTGCATTTCGTGAAAGAGTTTGGACTCATACTATTTGTTTATTCCATTGGACTGGAAGTAGGACCACGGTTTTTATCATCGTTAAAAAGCAGCGGACTTAAACTAAATCTTTTAGCCTCTCTGATCGTTTTTATGGGATTTGGGATTGCAGTAATACTAAAAATAACACTGCATATTCCGACCGAGGTAATAACAGGAATTATGTGTGGAGCTGTTACTAACACCCCCGGGCTTGGAGCTGCACAGCAGGCCATAGCCGAACAAATGACAAATCCCGAACTTTCGCAAATTGCAGGAATGGGTTATGCAGTAGCCTATCCTTTTGGCATTATTGGTATTATTCTATCGATGATTCTGGTTCGTGTTATTTTTCGCGTATCGATACAAAAGGAAGCCGATGAATACACCAATAAAGTTGTTGGCGTTTCTGGTAAACTGATTGCCATTAACCTGAAAGTAGAAAACCAGGCTCTTATAGGAAAATCTTTTGCCTTTTTAAAACAAACCCTGGAAGGTGAATTTGTTACATCAAGAGTTCTTCGCAATAATGAGTTTATCATTCCTGAAGAAAATGACAACATACGAAGCGGCGACGTTATTTATGGTGTATCATCAGAAAACAAATTCCCGGTACTGGAGCTAAAGGTTGGAAAATTAAATCTTACCGGAGAGATCAACATTACTGGTCGACTCGCTGTACGACACGTAGTATTCACGAATAAAAAAATGGCAGGAAAATCGATTAAACAAATCGGTATGTCGCGTCGTTTCCCTGTAAATATCACACGCATTTTCAGGGCAGGAAGCGAAATTATGCCAAAAGAAAACGACAGTGTTGAGTTTGGGGATACACTTCGTATTGTTGGAAACAGGGAAACGCTTGACGAGGTAGCCAAATTTCTGGGCGATTCAGAAAAGGTACTTTCTCACCCCAACATTCTACCTATTTTAATAGGTATCTTCATGGGAGTTATTATTGGAGGAATTCCTTTTTCCATACCGGGGCTTCCGGCTCCTGCGAAACTTGGTTTAGCCGGCGGGCCTCTATTGGTAGCTATTTTTCTTGGGCATAAGGGAAGAATTGGCAAATTCAATTTCTTTATGACTCCGGGTGCCAATTTGTACATTCGCGAATTGGGGATTATCCTGTTTCTGGCTTGCGTAGGCTTATCTGCAGGTCAGCATTTTGTAAGCACAATTGTCAATGGAGGATATATGTGGATGCTTTACGGAGCCGCAATCACCTTCATACCAATTTTTATTACCGGCATAATCGGGCGCATTCTAAAATTAAACTACCTCACCATATCGGGTCTACTTGCCGGCTCTATGACCGATCCTCCAGCGCTTGAGTTTGCAAATTCAATGTCGCCTGTACAGGCTCAATCAACAGCTTATGCCACTGTATATCCTTTAGTTATGTTCTTAAGAGTACTACTTGCCCAGGTACTGGTACTTATGTTTTTGTAATTATCAATGAAATTCAAATATATTATATGCGTCCTGATGCTCGTGTTTATTACACGAGCGTTTGCCCAAGAGAATGACAAGGCTTACGAACTCTTAAAAAACGAATTAAAGTTCCCGCTAAACAAGGAGGGAAACTCGTATTCAAAAATTACCTTTGCCACACAATTCTGGACCCGTTACGCCGAACTAAACGAAGGAAGTACAACTTCGGAGGGCATACCTTTATCAGCAGAAACAGACTTTGCATTGCGCCGCACACGTTTTAGCATGTTCAACAATTTTAACGATCGGTTAATCTTATACACCCAACTGGGCTTTAACAACCTAAATACTTCCAGTTCGAAACCCCAGCTATTTTTTCACGATGTATGGGGAATGTTCCGTATTCTGCCCAAGTCTTTGTATCTGGGATTTGGACTTAACGGATGGAGTGGTATTTCACGCTTATCGAACACCAGCTATCAACGAACCTTAACACTTGACAATCCAGGAATAAATACTCCCTATGTCAACCATTCAGATCTTTCAACGCGACAACTCGGATTATTTATAAAAGGTACTGCCGCACGCCTTTCCTATAGAATGGCCATAACCAAACCTTTCGAGTACAATGGAATTCCGGACGAGCCGGGGACTAATGTGGCCTATGAATATCCTACAACAAAACTTCAATACAAAGGATATGCAGCTTTTCACTTTCTAGATAAGGAATATTTTAGCACACCCTATATAGCCATGACCTATATGGGTACGAAAAAAATATTTAATATAGGTGCAGGGTTTGATATTTCGCCGGAATCGGTTGCAGAATTCGGCACCGATGAAAATTACACAATAAAAGACAGGTATTTGTGGGGAACCGATATTTTCTTGGAGCTTCCCATGCGTAATAACCAAACCATATCGGTGTACTCGGTGTATTACAACTACAATTTTGGCAAAAATTATCTTCGACTTTCGGGTGTAATGAACAAATGGGACGGAGGTACTTCTTATGAAGGTGCAGGAAATAACGAATTCAAAATTGGAACAGGAGACATCTGGTATTCCACAGCAGGTTATCTTTTCCCAAAAGATTTTCTGAAATTACAGGGAAGAGTTCAGCTGTTTTATGCTTTTTCGCTAAAGGATTTTGAGGCTTTTGAAACCAACATCTACAATCATGATTTTGGTGCCAATTATTATATAGCAGGACAAAAACTCAAACTTAGCGCCCAATATTCGTTGCGCTCAATTTTGGCTGACGAACTTGATTCTGTAACGAAATATAGAAAAACCATAATTCTCCAGGTACAGATTGCAATCTGATACAAAACGATTTGTTAATGATATCAACCGAGGTTGATTCATACTATTGCACACTTATGTACAACTGAGGTTGAAATTAATAGTCGAACTGAGGTTGAAATCGAGTAGGGTAAATATAGAATAAAACCATATTCTATATTTATCCCTCTCACAGAACCGTGCGTACGGGCCTCGTACACGGCTCATGCTAAACCTTATTCTGTACTTCGTAGTACTGATGCAACGTATTCGTCTTTAC
>JBFHFE010000057.1:0-25192 GCA_041583785.1 Draconibacterium sp.
AATTATAAGAGCCAAAGAATTACTGGTTTCTACCAACAAAACCATTGGCGAAATCGCCTTTCAGTTGGGATTTCAAAATATTTATCATTTTAGTTTACTTTTTAAAAAGAAAACAGGAAAGAGTCCTTCCGAATTCCGGAAGAGACTGAATTAGGGTTTATAAGAAACCTAATTTGTCCTCCTATTTGCTCACTTCAACACCTTCGGGCACAGTTATTTCCGATTTAATCTCGCCATTTGCTTGTTTTTCGTGCCTTACCTTTATTACACCATATGGTGTTGGATATGTGCCTTCTACCCAATTTAAATCGCCCAGATGAGGTTCTATCGCAATCTTTTTGCAGCCAGGTTCGAGAACTTTTATCCCCAGCGCATACTCCGATAAAAATGCAGTCGGCCCCGATGCCCACCCGTGGCATAAACTATGGCGTAACCCTTTGTAGCAATAATCGCCATATTCTGCATGTACATCAACCAAATTATCTTTTGGCAATTCATCAATCCTTCCAGCGTTTCTCATCCATTCAATATCAAAATCTTCCCAAAACGTTGTAGCACCCAGCTTTAACATC
The DNA here is from genome assembly GCA_041583785.1 of Draconibacterium sp. Lineage (GTDB taxonomy): Bacteria > Bacteroidota > Bacteroidia > Bacteroidales > Prolixibacteraceae > Draconibacterium. The sequence goes on from JBFHFE010000057.1 coordinate 573, forward strand.
CCTCCCCAGTATTCGCGAATTATTTCCATCGCCCCCGAATAATTCTTTGCCTTTGCCATGGCCTGTAACATGTAATATCCATAAAAGGTGGAAAATTTCTGGGCTCCATCTTTCTCAATAATGCTGTTAGCTTCATTTTCTGAGATTAATTTGGCCAAGGCAAGTAACGCAGCTGCTTGTTTTGAATTGGCATGATCTGGGGACACTTTTCCCATTAAAGCGGCTTTTGAGCGGCACAGCATGGCTGTTTCCACTTCATTCAGTTCCGAACAAAGTTTATCTCCTGCTTCCAGGGTCATTTTCAACATTGCATGATATCCGGCATCAATAGCTTCAGGGTACGGACTGCTGGGCCAATCCAGAAAACGACGTCCAGTCAGGTTCTCCTGCCCATTGTCGTCCACCATCGATACAAACTTTTGCAACAAGGCAAGCAAATAGTCTTTTTGCTGCTGTAGGTATTCAAAATCGCCATTATTCAAATACCAGTCTTTATGAATTATTACCCACCACATGGAATAAGATGTTATCCCATTCATCCACTCGTCAACCGGTGTGATATCGCGAATTAAATCGAGGCTTTTGGGGACCACCTCATTATTTCCAAAAACGGCATTAATTGTTTTTATTTCGGGATGCAAGTCGCCAACCCAAACCAGACGATCACGCTTAATTCCATCCCACAAATATTCCTGCATATTTAAATGAACAGTATAAGCACCAGTTTGCCATATTTGGTTTAGCAAGCTGTCGTTGCAGGAAAAACTTCCAAGATAAGGAATGTCGCGATAAATGGATATTGCATTAAGCTCTTTCAAATTTAGCTGAGCCGAATCGCCCAATAAGTCAAGGCGTACAAAACGAAAACCCGTGTTACCAATGTCGAGTTTGCCCAACCAGGGCAGGGTAATTTCAAAATCGCGCATGGCATGCTCGTTTGTTGCTGCACCCTCTTCGGGTATAACATCAGAAATAGTTTCGGACAAAGACTCGCCGAACCTTAGACGCACTTTTTCGCCCAGTTTATTGGGTAAAAAACTTGTTACTACTTGTAAGCCACCATGAATTTCCTTTCCAAAATCGAAAATAATTGAAGCCTGTTTTCCCTCCGAGTTTTTAAGTATGCAAAGCGTTTTCCTCGACAAATCAGCTTGCCCGTTTCCCGGGACTAATAGATTTTCGGCATTCTTAATAAACTCTCCCGTTTTATCCGATTTCCAAACAATTGCTTTGGGAACCAGGTAATTGCGTACTCTCGAATCTCGATAAGCTACTTTTGAATTTACATTATTTTGTGCGGCTCCATTCAATGCCAACATCACACACAAGAAGCAAAATAAGCTTATTAATTTCTTCATAAAATTATTTGTTTAATATTGGAGATTGTACAATACCTACTCCCTTTGCAAAATTCCAATAATTTATACAGTTCTTTGTTTCATCAAGAACTACATTCCATTTTTTCAGATAATAATCGCGCTCATAAAACTCATCCCCAATTTTTTGTAATTCGGCATTCAGTTTTGCATCCAAATCCTGCTGAAGCTTACTAAACTCTGAAATGTAACATTGCCATGGAAACAAAAAGTAAAAATGGATTTTCAATGTTCGCATTTTCTGTTACATAATTATTGGCGTCTGCAGCCAGTGTATAGGGCGAGTACTCGACAAAATTTCTTTTCCGGATTATCAGTCTCATAAATAATATAAATTACCACCCCTCATATTTTTTCTATTTACGTATCTGATTTATTCAATTTCCAACACCTTGAAAACCACAATTTTCACAGGACCAAGTAATCCCGATGGCAGTAGTTCTGAATCTTTATTCCAATGTTTAAATGCGGCAAAAGTAACACGCTCTGTCGGTCGCTCTGTTTGATTTATAAGCCATTGGGGCCACTGCTTCACGTTTGCACCTTTCCGTTCATAATCCAGTGTTAATTGTTCATCACCAATCAATCGGTTTGGCCACAGGTTGGTAATTTTTACTTCGAGGGTGTTTGTACCAGCTTGCACAAAGTCATTAATATTTATTCTGAAAGGTTCTTTCCACAATACGCCCAGGTTTTTGCCGTTCAAATAAACCTCTGCAATTTCTTTTACACTACCCAAATCTATCAATAAGGAATAACTGTCCTTAAGGAATTGTGCCGGCACATCGAACTGTTTTTTATAAGTCGCAGTACCTGAAAAATAACGAATGGCATTGTTTGATGATGTAGTCCACGAAGCTAATTTATCGAAAGTTGTATCTACTGGCGCTCCGTTTTTGACAGGAAAATTAACATTCCATGCCCCTGTTAAAACTATTGGTTCGGGAACTGATTTTACCTTTACGGTTTTGGTTTTACCAGTAGCAGAACGGTAAGTCATATTTCCTGAAAAGGGTGTTATCCAATTTACTTTACCATCTTTATAAATCAATTTTGGTTCTGATGTAGCTTGTGATAATTTTATTGTACCTCCATTAGAAACCATCATCGTTTTTTCCTCACCATTTGTAGAATATATCAGGCGTAAAGCTTTTTTTGTATTGAAATTATTTTTCCCTTCAAGAAAGCTGTCGTCTACCAGAATTTCTAAAACCCCATCTGCAAGCATCGATTTTACTTTTTCGGTAACATCGTAAACAGGTTTATTGGAAGGAATTCCATCGACTCCACCTTCAAATTTTCCAAATACTGCTTTCAGAATTTTCAAGTCCTCTTTCCCCGAAGCATCTACTTGTAGCAATTCTCTTTCCATTGCATTTTTCTCCAGAATAACAGCTCCTATTTTGTATTTTACACGTAATTCTTTGTGGTAACCCGGTGCCGGGTCGCCATCGCAGAGTTCGCGATTTGCCATCACATTTAAGCTATTATTTTGAATGCTGTTTGCAAGCACTTCTGTAACATCAACCAAGCCATCGGGTAAAAACGTTCCGTATTCCGCCTTTATAACTTTCAAGTTTGGTAGAGGCTCTAGTGTTGGTATTTGAAGCTCCATTTCAACACTTTCAATGTGTTCATTTGAAGAAACCGTTTCTTGAAAAATTACAAATACTGAGCCTTCCGCTTCAAACGGAATAGAAACTGTTGTGGTGCCGTCTCCATTATCTTGCCAAACTGCAGCCTTTGTTATTTCACCCGTTTCGGCATTCCAAAGTTCGGGTTGCTTGCCGGTTACCCGAAAACGACAAGATTCCTTGCGGCTCTCTTTTTTAGAGTTTGCTACAAAATAAATATCTTCATCTTCTGTCTTTCGGTGCACATAATCAATGTTTTCCCTGCTTCCATTTTCTATTGAGAAATCAGGTGGCAGTGTTCCATTTTTTAAGAAATCGACGGCTGAGCCCTCTTTTATCAAGTTACTTTCCCATAATTCTTTTGCAAGTTGTGCCACTTGCTTATCGCATTCCGGGTAATTTTGAAGACTTGGCGATTTTTGCGGTTTAGTTCCTAGTATCGTTGCTCCCGACTTTGCCAGTTTCTCTAAAATCTCTATTAATTCGGGAGTCATCCAAGAGGTTTCTGGCAGAACGAGCGCCTGATATTTGACTCCATGCGGTGTGCAAATCAGTCCGTCCTTCACGCCTAATTCGTCCATTTTATTTTTGCCAATCAGGTCGTAATCATAGCCCATTGCTTTAAGCTCAGGTATCAGTAACCCATCGTTGGGTGAAGCTTCGCCTGTAAAGACAAGTACGTCGGCTACAGATGTGCCTTGTTGAAGCATAAACTGCCCCCGGGCAATATAATCCATAAAAGATTTGCCTTGGTCCCACCAGGTATTTAAACGGTTAAAATCAATCCCGAATGGTCCTAAAGTTAAGCCAGGTTCTACTTCCCATGGTTGGTGCACATAGCTATGAAAAACAAAGCGGTTAATGCCTTGTGCCCAAGCCAAATCTCCAATCGCCTTTAGCGAAGCAGGGTATTCATTCCATCCTCCCATGGCAGTAAAGGCTTCGGCTTCGGCAATGGGGCTGCCATTTAATTTGGCAATGGAAGCCACAAATTTTGGTGAGTCGAAAAATGCCAGGCTTCCGCTCCAAAACTCCGACATTACAATATCTGCCGTTTCGCCAACTTGCATATTATCGAATGGTCCCCAATAAGGTTCAGTCGAAAAAATCATTCCATGCTGATGACAGAGCTCACTAAAACGCCCGTAATAATGCTTTGCCATTAAATCGCCAATGGTGCGCCTAAAATCCCAAAGAAAACGTTCTGTTTCTTCGCCACTTTCCACATAATAACCTGCCAAAGCAGGCAAGTATAACTGACAATCGTAAACACGAAGCCTCTTGAACTCATTGGCAAAATCCGAAGTCCAATTAGCTGTACCCACCTCATAACTATCGATATGACATTTTGTGACTACCGTGCCAATTAACGTGTCCAACCTGTTAATTATGGGTTGAATGCCGCCTTCCCAGAATACATCAACTGCCTGGCTATTCATTTTATCACATTCCAAACCATGACCACCATGACTGGGAAAACGATTCATCGCACCCGATGGAGTATGTCCAAGACGTAATATAATCCATTCTCCGGCGGGTGCATCCCATTCCAAAAATCCATCATCGCTCATTTTCGATGTCAAATCAATGATATCTGATTTTTTCACTACTGCCAAAGCAGAAACAGGCTTATTGTCGGGGGCTAAATGATTACGCACTTTGCCGGAAAGGCTTTTAATATCCAGGTCATTGATGCGCTCTTCGCTTTTGGGTTTTGGGAAGGCGAGTATAGCAATATCTTTGTAATAATCTAAATTTGTTTCCGGTTGTGGTAATTGACCTTTGAATACTTGGGTTCCTTTATGTATTGTTTCAGTATAAACCAGTTTTTGCATGGCATATTCTGGCGTAATAGCAGGACCGCCCGTGGATGACCAGCCTGCGCAATTATGAAATGCAAGTTCCAGTCCCAAACGTTTAGCCTCCAAAGCTGCAAAATTAAAAAGCTCAAGCCATTCCGGGCTTAAATAAGAAATAGCACCTTCTGGCTGTCCTAAACTAACATCAAAAAGCTGAGCTCCTTGAATACCAATCTTTTTCATGGCTTCCAAATCTGCGGTAATGCCCTCTTTGCTCACATTTCCATTTATCCAATGCCACCATGTAATCGCTTTTGCCGATGGTGGTGGATTCTGGAAATTCTGTTCGAGTGATGCATTTTGAGCTTCTATATCTGATAGAATCAAATTCAGTAGTAGGACTACAAAGATGGTTTTGCTTAGCAATTTCATTAATTATCGTTTAGTCGTTAAGATTTGTACAGGCCCCAATAATCCTGAAGGAAGTAGCTGAGTCGCTTTTGAGAATTTTCGAATATTGGTTTGAGTATACCTCTCATTTTCGGGTAAAAACTCATCACCTATAAGGCGGTTAGGCCAAAGGTTTACAACATCAATTTCCAGCTTGTTACCTTTTTGTTTTACATGCGATGTGATGTTGACACGATATGGTTTGGTCCATGCTACCCCTAAATCAACGCCATTCAATCTCACCTGTGCCAATTCGTGTACTTTTCCTAAATCGAGGTAAAGTTCTTCACCTTCCTTTAAATTATTACAATCAAAAGTTTTGATATATGTAGCTGTGCCCGAATAGTATTTTATGCCCTTGTCATCGTGCTTCGACCAATCGCTTAGTTTATCGAAAATCACCGTTTCGGGGCCTCCCCACTGTTCATCAAAACGCACTTCCCAAGCGCCGGCTATTGCTTGTTCTGCTTGATATGTAGGCCAGTTAGGTGTTGTATTCTGTACTGATATCGCATCTTTGAAAACAACAAAATATGAAGCACACGGCCCAAACTCCATTGGGATAATAGTTCGGCCATTTTCAACTTTAAAGTTGGTAAGAATGCGTGTTTCTCCAGTCACAGGATTCCATAACTCGGGCTGTTTATCAGCAACTCTGAATGTACATTCCACTTTCTCGACCGGCTGCCATCGGCTTGTGACATAATAAATATCAACATCTTCAGTTTTACGATGAATAAAATCCACCACTCCGGCATTACTTAAACCCGTACATTCAAAATCGGGAAATATATTTTTATTGTGCAAAACTTCGCGAATGGTAAGATTCCAAACAAAAAGTCCTTTACCTATTTTGTTTTCTCCTTTTTCGGGGTTTTCCCAAATGCGATTAATCAGTTTTTGATACTCAAGGGCATCATCGACTTTGCTCAGCATTGGGGTTTCTATTTTACCTACAACTGTTGCTCCCCGTTCAACCAGGCTGACTATCTTTTTCAGCGCATTTAATGACACAGGTGTTTTTTCATCAATCGCCAAAACCTTGTAATTCATGCCGTCGGGTAAGACCAACTTCCCGTTCTGCACGCTAAGTCTGCTTAGTAAAACTTCCTCATTGCACTTGTCGTAATCGTAGCCTGCCCCCAAACTCGCGGGTGGGTTCTTCATACCGTCCTCCCATTCAAAAGCGTCGGCATCGGAGCGCAAACCATGCCCCGCATAAAACAACACATCGGCTGCAAATAAACCTTGTTGAAGCATGTAGGAACAGCGCGCCAAATAGTTGACAAAAGGAGCTGATTGATTCCACCAGGTATTGGTACGGTCGAAATGCGTTCCGGCACTGTGGGTTAAACCTGGCACCTCGCCTACCGACGGACGGTGGGTAAAGGTGTGGAAGCAAATCCAATTGAGCCCATCGCAAAAAGCCTGATCGGCAGCAGCTTTCATCATAAATGGAGAAACCTCCCAGTTGGGACCTACCGAGGTAAACGATTCGGCAAAAACCTGTTTAATGCCATAAATATGTGCCGCTGTTGCCGCTTCGCGAACCAGAAAACGACCACTGGGTTTTTCGCGGTGAGGCGAAGGCATCCAAAACTCGCCCATGGCCACATCGCAACGACCTACACACTTTTTTAAATCGGCCTGATACTGGTGAGGCCCTGCTGCCTCGGCGTAGGAATGCAATCCATGTTCATGCGCCACTTCCTGCTGTCTTCCGTAATGATATTCAGAAATCAAATCGCTGATTGTTAACTGGAAATCGTTAAGAAAATGCTGGGTTGATTCCCCCGAATCAATGTTTACACCGATTAATGCCGGCAGATGCTTCACAATGTCATAACCACGGCGGTTTTTAAACTCTTCAGGAAAATATTTCGTCCAGTTCGGATTACCTGCTTCCCAACTATCGCATTCTACATACTTAAAAGCCACCCGTTCCTCATCGCTCATTTCACTAAGTAACAAGCCAGCTGTGTTTTCCCAATGTAGGTCAAACACTTCTTTGCTTAAGTGGTCGATATAAAACACCCCGTTAAGGTTTCTTCCCGTTGGACGATAGCCGAAGCGGATAATACGCCACTTACCTATGGGTGCATCCCATTTCAAATGCCCCTTTTCATCCAATTTATCCGTAATATCAAAAACTTCAATTAGCGAAAGCCATTCTTTTTCAGGAACAGCCAAGACAGCAACATCACTGTAATTAGCGTTTTGAGCCTCCTTTACGAACTTATCTTCGCGCTGCCTTTTTGTTTGAACGGGAATATTAGGCTTTTTAAGCTGTTGGGCTATCCGCTGACCGCCTTCTACTTGTATATCACTCCACACTAACTCTTGCTGACCATATTCGGATGTTACCCAAGGTGCAGCACAGCCTGCTGGGCCTATAAATACACCAAAATCTAATCCCAGCCTGCCAGCCTCTTTTGAAGCAAAACGCACCATGTCGCGCCAAGGTTGGGACCACATTTCCAATTTCTCTTCTGGTTGACTCAGACTTCCACCTTTGTATTCATTGGTCAACTCATACCTAATTTCGGTGGTATCAATTATGGTAAGCTTCGTCCATTTATGCGAACCGAAAGGGCCTACTCCACCATCTAAAACCATACAGCCCGAAAGGCCTTTGGCTTTCATCTCCTCCAGGTCGAGGGTAATGGCTTTCTTGGTGGTTGGTGTTTGCAGCCACCACCACCACGCCTGTGGCCTAACTTCATGTGGTGGATTTTTAAAGTTTTGTTGAAGGGAATGTTTTTCGGAATCACCAGAACCTGAAGTTGACAGGCATGAAGTAAGAAGTATAATCAGCCCTAAGCAAATACCTAAAAAAAAGGAAATTGAAGATAAAACTCTCATAACATTATAACTTATAGGTAAATCTTGAAAAATTTACGACCCAAGTACTCTTAACCAGACACGAGTGATTTCTGAAAAAGCCTTACTTATTTATCACGTGTTAACTCGAAATGTTTTTCCGGTTTCATGTTGGAAACCAAGCAGCTCATTGTTTCTAATTTGGCCATCATTATTTCAGTCATTTCAACTTTAAGCTTTTCGATGGCATTATCTTCATAAAGGTTATCCCACTCTTTGGGATCTTTTTGTAAATCGTAAAATTCACCACCCACAATATCGGCTTTGGTGTAGGTTGAAACATCTTCCTTTCGGGCAAAACACAAAATCAGTTTATGATTTTTAGTACGTACCATAAACGATGCTTCGTCTTTTCGTTCGTGCAAGGCACAAAAAGAAGCTTCGCGGGTTTCTTTTTTATCTAACAAATTAATTCCGACAGCCTTTTCTGGCACTTCAATTCCGGCAGCTTTTAATAAGGTTGGGTAAACATCCACCAATTCAGCCGGGCGTACATCTTCTTTGCCTTTCCATTCTTTTGGCAAAGCAGAACCAGAAATAATTATGGGTACGCGCACACTGGCATCGTACAAACAGTATTTGTTAAAGCGATAATAACGTTCGCCCAGCATTTCGCCATGGTCGGAAACATAGATTATAATCGAATTTTCGAGCAACCCTTTTTCCTCCAAAGCTCTTAGTGCCCTTCCAAACATATCATCAATCCAGGTGCAATTGGCATAATACCGCATGGTCATTTCTTTCCATTGTTGCTCTGTTGCATCCTTCCAAAATCCTTCGTATAGTTCGCGGCGGTTTACTCCTTCGGCATGTATTGAGTTGTCTTTCTCCCAGGGCGGTTGCTCAGCATATTTTGTTTCGTCGAGTTTGTAACTATCTTCAAAACCTTTAGGAACGTTATGCCCGGCATGTGGTTTTAAAAACGACAAATACATAAACAATGGTCGCTCGTCTTCCCTGCCCTTAATATAATCCAAACATTTTTCGGTGACCCAGCCATCGCGGTGGTCGCCTTCGGGAAGTTTGCTGGTTTCGCCAATGTAACCCGATGGGTCTTCCTCTCCAGGCCCGTAGCCAATGGTTTCATCCAGGTAGCGTTGTTTTTTATCGGGGTCAAGGTCTTTCATCATTACTGCGCCCTCTTCAAAACATTCGGCTATATATCGGGTCTCAAATCCTCGGGTATTACTTATCACCCCCCAATGCGTTTTCCCAAATCCGGCGGTCTCGTAACCTGCATCGGCAAATAATTGGGCAAGTGGTTTTGCCGGTAGTTTATCATCGGGTATACCTCGACCATTTCGCAGCACACCAGTTTGATTGGCATACAAACCAAACATCATTGAGTTTCGACTAGGAACACACATGGGCGCCTGGCAAACTGCCTGTGTGAAACGTACACCATTTTTTGCCAACTGGTCTAAATTGGGCGTATGAACAATATTATTTTCAACTCCAAGCGCATCCCACCGGTGCTGATCGTCCATTAGGAAAATAATATTGGGACGTTCCTGTTTTTTTATTTCAACTTTTGATGTACAGGAACAAAATAGTATTAAAATTCCCATTATCAGAACAGTCAAATTTGATTTCTTATAGTTTAGCATATTCATAATTTCGTCATTATACTTTTACTCTTTTTTGCAAATTTGAAATTGCTTTTAGTTCATTTCAAAAATACATTTCAGTCCGGTTTATTTTTTTCATTATTGTGCTATTCTTATCAATATTGTACCAATATTTTGTTTGTCTACCACATAATACCTCTCACTAGTCAAACGTCACCTTTTACAAAGCAAGAATCAATTGACAAACTGATATTTTCGATACATAAAATGACATCGAAAAAAAAGCCAATATCAACACCAATTACACCAATAAAAATGGGAGTCGAGAATTGACATTCGAACTCCCATTTAAAATCTAACTAACCAAACTAAAGCACCAGTTTGGTGCACAAATTAATCTTACATTTAAATAACCTAATATCCATCATTTTGAGTCAAATTTTTATTGATCAACCTTTCGGCTTCTGGGATTGGGAACAAGGCCTCAAAAGCTTCAAATTTGTAATCACCTGGGGTAAAAGGCACACCACCTCTGTCGGTAGTCGGATTAGCCCTTTCGGCTTCGCCATGCGCATTCATAAATACAGCCAACTCCGTTGGGCTCATGGTTCGTTTTAAATCATACCAACGATGGTTTTCAAACGCTAATTCAACTCTTCTTTCCTTAAGAACTGCTGTGCGGAAAGATTCTTTATCAAGCCCACTTAATGGGGCAAGTCCTGCTCTGCTGCGTAATAAATTTACGTAACCATAAATTTCAGCATTAGGCCCTGATTCTTCATTTATTGCTTCTGCCAACATTAAGAGCACATCGGCATAACGTATTACCGGCCAGTTTGCACCAGGACGACCTAAAATTGTATGCTCCTGTAAATATTTAATTATATATGGAACAGCAACCCATTCCCCTTCGTTACTGGTATAACCTTCTTTTAAAGAAGCGTCTTTTCGTAAATCGCCATCTTCATATGCTCCAATAATGTCAAGTGTTGGAACATTCCATCCTCCACCACTGGTATTGGGAAAAGGAATGACAGCTCCGTAGGAATCTCTTGGATAAAAACTGTAGGTAAAATCACTCCATTCGCCCACGTCGGTATCAGCCTGAAACTGAACTTCGAATATCGATTCAATACTATTTTCGTGTGCACCGTCCCATAAATCGGCATAATTATCGAGAATGTCGTAACCTAAAGATTTTACCTGATTTAGTGTAGTTACTGCCTCGCCATATTTTTTCTGAGTAAGGTATACTTTGCCCAATAAAGCCAAGGCTGCCCCCTTGGTTACCTGCCCCGCCAATGCTTGTGTTGATGGCAAAGCAGCAGCAGCTGAACTTAAATCACTTTGAATAAGAGTGTAAACTTCAGAAACCGGAGACCGTGAATAGGTATAGGCTTCAGTTGGTGTAGCAATTGGTTCGGTAACAATTATAACCTCGCCAAAACCCTGTACCAACTGGAAGTAATAATAGGCGCGCATAAACTTTAACTGCCCCTCAAAATTTGCTTTTGCAGTTTCATCAATTTCAGCATCCGTAAGTTTATCTAAGGTGATATTAATATTACTAAGTCCTTGATATAATAGATTATACCAATTTGTAATTCTCCCTGTATTAGAAACATACTGCCAGTATTCCATGGCTTCTCTATCCGGTCCATTTCCCCTATTACTAACATTAAAATGTAGGGTTGTATTGTCTGATACATACTCAGTTAAGTAGAATTGCTCAGCGACAATGCCCTGCAGACCATCATATGCGCCATTAACGGCTTGTTCAAAATGTTTTTCGGTTTGATAAAATGTACCCTCTGCGAGTTGAGTTGGATCATATTTCTCCAAAAAATCTTCTCCGCAAGACACAAATGTTAACCCTAATGCAATGCTTAGTACTTTTAATATATTTTTCATTTTTAGTTCTATTAAGGTTATTAAAATTTAATATTTGCACCAATTGAAATTGTCCTAGGCATAGGATAGGCTTCATCATCATGGTTCGGCTGCAAGTCTCCTGCATCACTTGTTTCCGGGTTGCTTCCTGGATATTTTGTAACTAAGAAAAGATTATCTGCATTAATATAAAACCGCGTTTCTTTTAATATTCCGGTGTTTTTTGGAAGTGTATAACCCAGAGTTACAGTTTTTACCCACATATGACTGGCATCCATAATGTAACGTGAGTTAGACTCACGTTCCCATTTCCAAGTGTTTGATGTTGGAATAATGCCGTTACCCGGCTGCTCTGCTGAACGAAATCGATCGGTAGATGCTGCTTGCAAAAGATTAAACACACCATCCATGTTTAAGGTCGTTTTTTCAATTTGCCTTGACATATCATAGTTTTGCATACCGCTAAACAATATATTCAAATCAAATCGCTTATAATCGGCTCCTAAGGTTAACGCCCATACAAAAGCTGGATGAGGATTACCAATTTCAACCATATCGTCATTTGAATAATCAATTTTTCCATTGCCATTCCCGTCAAAATATTTGTAAACTCCAGGTATAGCACCGTCTTGTGCAGGTGAGTTTTCAATCTCTTCATCAGTTTGGAACATTCCCAGCACTTTAAAACCAGTAAACATAGAAATGGGTCTTCCGATTACAGAACGATACCTTTGGCCATAGAAACCACCTGACCATAATTCATTCACATCTTCGTTAATTTCCAATACTTTATTCCGATTGAAAGAAATATTGAAATTACCGTGTACGCTAAAATCATTTGTCACTTTTGTTTTATAGTCGAGTGCTAATTCTAGACCTTTATTCTGAACTTTACCAACGTTGGTGAAAGTACTTGTAAATCCAGTTATCACGGGAATACTAACCGGCAACAGCATGTTATTGGTGATTTTTTTATACACCTCAGCTGTAAAAATCATTTTGTTATCGAGCAATGATAAATCCAAACCAATATCCAACTGGTTTGATTCTTCCCAACCAATATTTTTGTTGGCAAATGAATTTAAGACAACTCCCGGAGCATATTGATTCCCCAGCATATAACCTGCTGAAGCCAAACTTGCAGAATTTTTATATTCGCCAATGGCATTATTTCCTGTAAGTCCATAACTTCCCCTTAATTTAAGATCGTTAATCCACGATACATCTTCCATAAATGATTCTTGCGAAACTCTCCAACCCACAGATACAGCAGGGAAATTACCCCATTTACTGTTTTCCCCAAAACGTGAGCTTCCTTCTCTACGATAAGATGCCGATACCAAATATTTGTTTTGATAATCATAATCCAAACGGGCAAAATAAGCCAACATACTCCAGCTTGATTCACTCGATGACACAGAGGTTGTTTCGCCTTCTTGCAAAAACCGAATTTGATCATTAGGAAATTTCACCCCATTACCTGCAATTCCTCTGGCAGTAAACTCCTGAGCACTGTAACCAATTAATGCATTAAAAGAGTGATCTTCTATTGCTTTTGAATAACTTAAAAGCTGATCGGCAGCAACATTAATAAATTCATTATATCCTTCATTTAGTACTGCATCCTGCGGTGGAGGTTTATTCCAGGGAGTACCGGCAAGCGTTGAAGGTCGGTAATCATTCATGCGCTCGTTGCTTAATGAGGCATTAAATGAAGACTTGAATTTAAAATCCTTTAAGAAAGAAATTTCAACAAAACCATTAGTTTTAAGAGTATTAATAAAATTTTCCTGCTTATGTTCTTTTAGTTCCATCAAAGGATTCGCCGTTCCGAAAGATCCATCCTGCCTTCCAATATACGGGTTAAATGTACCATCCTCATTATATATCGGAAACCTTGGGTCAGCCCATAATGCTTTTCCTGCTACAGCATTTCTATTTGTAATATTTGTATATCTTTCTTCTGTACGCGAGCCTACCACGTTTAAGCCCATCGTGATGTGTTCATTAAACTCTCCCAACACATTTGCACGCACATTAAATCGCTCAAATCCGGTATACTTAAGAGCTCCCTCCTGATTTAAATAACTGGCAGAAACTAAGGATTGTATTTTACCGGCACCTGATGATAATGTAAGGTTATAATTCTGAACAGGTGCATTATCATTTAAAGTTGCGTCTAACCAGTTTGTTGAATATGCTGTTTGTTCTGGATACCTGATACTTTCAGGCACTTCTTCCAATGAAGGTTCCCTGCCTTCAAAGTAGCGTATTTTATCCATAAAACTTTCTTTCAGGAATGTCGCAAACTCAACTCCATTCATCATTTTAATCCGTCTACTATCAGGTAAGTTTTGAACACCATAGCTTGCCGTTGCTGTTAAAGAAACTTCTCCCTTTTTGGCATTTTTTGTTTTAATCAATACAACTCCGTTTGAGCCTCTTGCTCCATAGATAGCTGTTGAAGCGGCATCCTTTAATATAGAGATACTCTCGATATCATTCGGATTAAGATCCTGACCAACTGATGTACCAACAGCAAAACCATCAACTACATAAAGCGGAGAACTTCCTGCGCCTAAGGACCCAACTCCACGAATAACAACATTCATCTCTTCTCCAGGTCTTCCTGATGTTTGTTTAACAATCACACCTGCTGCCTGTCCTTGCAACATTCTGGATGCATTGGATGATGGTCGGTCTTTCAAATTCTCAACATCAACCACTGAGATAGCAGAGGTAATGTCGCTCTTTCTTTTTGTGCCATAACCAATAGCCACAACCTCTTCCAGTCCAATAGCATCAACAGTCATGGATACGTTAATAGAAGTTTGTGAACCAACCACAATTTCTTTCGACTGCATACCTACAAATGAAAACACAAGGGTTGCATCATCAGGAATGTTGGAAACAGAATAGTTACCATCCACATTGGTAACAGTACCATTTGTTGTGCCTTTAATAATTACTGTTACACCGGGCAGTGGTTGCCCCGTGTCATCATTTACTGTTCCCGTAACAGTCTTTTGTTGAGTGGAAACAGATTCAGAGTTTGTGTTGCTACCAGAATAGCCTTCGGAAGCTAAGGAAACCATGCTCATCGCTATCAGGATGAATAATACTTTCGTTACCTTAACTGTTTTGTTCCATGGAGCATTTTGTATCCATGAAAAAAAGTTTTTCTTTTGTTCCATAAGTTTAAATTGAATTAAAATTAAGTGTATTAGTTACGATTCGATTCTGGAGGAAGTGGTAGGACACTTCCTCTTTTTCTTTAATAATTTCATACCATAGGCCTTATATTACTTTTTATTATTCTTGGTTTATTTCTATTAATTAAACACTTTGACTGAGCCAAATTTCAACAATTTCTATTTCAGCATATTTTAACCACTTTTATTTGCAGTATATGCCCCAATTTCTCAATCTTGTCTGCAATATGTCCAACACCGATGGCGCAATGATGAGCAGGCCCTTGTTTCGACCACTGATTCATAAATTCTTTTGCTCCGATTGGGAAACGATAGCGACTGTTGGTATTTCCGATGTGTAAGATTGGTCCTTCCACAGATTCACCTTCAGCAACCAGTAAAAAGACTTCATCTTTCCCTTCTACTACCGAAAGAATGGTTACAGGTCCGTGTTGCACTGTCATTTGAATAGACAGACCTTTACCAGGCTTGCCATGATAAATAGGAAGCGGTACAAGCTGCACTTTTCCTTCGGCAATGGCAAAGTGAGCCGGGCCATCGTGCCCCAGCATTACAATATCGTCGTTAAAATCCATGGCGTAGAATTCCGAAAATGAACCTCCTACTTCGAAAGAGTCCAAAATTTTCATGGCTTGTGCATTTTTTACTTCACACTCTCCGGCAACCGGAATATTTCTCCCTGTCAGTAAGGTATTCCCGGCAATAACCGAGGTTACAATATTTTCGTAATCGTTGCCATTTTCTCCCTCATAGTAGTAGGCCATTGAACCCAAATTATGCGCTTCAACCAATTTGTCGAGCGCAACCGATGTGCGAGCTGCACGTTCAATTTCTTCCAGTTCGCAAGCATCAACTACCTCGAAAGTACTGTGAAACTCTTTTATTTTTTCTTCCACCTCGCCATCTGTGGCTTCATCACGGTATTTTTTCAGTTCGCACATTTCCAGCACCTCGATGTGCGTTCCAAAAGTTACCGCCTGCTTGGTAAGGTCGGTGTAAACATCTAGCATACCATTGTAATAATTTCCCAAAACACCCAAGCGATTGTTTCGCATTGCTGAAGCGACATTTGCAGCATCAACCCAGCCCTGTATATCGTCCCAAACCGCTTGCTCACCCAAATATCCGGTCACAAGCTCATAACCAATTCCTGCACGGTTAAATACGTTTGCGATTTCAGGTGCCGAACAAGCCTGGCAGTGTGCTAACCACTCTCCCGTCATTTTCCCTCGGTCACCCAGCTTATTGAATTTTTCGTAATCAATAGCTGCAACTGGCTGAATATTTAAAATTATTATAGGACATTTTAACTTTTGAGCTACCGGTAAAACGGTAGACGATAAAGCATAGGTAGATATATACAAGAAAACAATATCAACATCTTTTTTCTTTAAATAATCTCCAGCCTCGAGTGCTTTCATCGGTGAGTCTACCAAACCAGCATCCACTACTTCGACTTCAAGCTCTTCAATTTTGTATGCTATGTGTTTTTGGTAGCCTTTTAATCTATCTAATAGTCCGTCAAATTGGTTCCAGTAGGTATCGAGTCCAATTCCGAATAATCCTATTTTTGTCATATTATTAAATTTATTTTTGAATCAAAAATCATGATTTCAACACTCCTATTTAATTACCTTATCAACCAATAGCCACACCTCCCCAAAAATTCCAGAAGGCATTATTCCATTATTTGGCATTTTTTCAAGAGCATGCACCAGCTCCCATGTTTCGCGTTCTTCTTTCGGTTTCTGATTCTGCCACAACATTTGATTCATCCAATTATTTGTCACATCTACTTCCAGCACATTCGTGCCTGACTTAACAGCTTGCGAAATCGAAATACGGTAGGGAGTCGTCCAAATTGTACCTAGTTCCATTCCATTTAATTTTACGGTAGCTATGGTGCCAATTTTTTCAAAATCGATAGATAAAGATTGTTTTGCCTCCTCTTCGCTTAATTCAAAGGTCGTGGTATACGTTGCTGTTCCTGAGAAATATTTGATATCGTTGTTTGAGGAAGTCGTCCAGTCAAATAAGGTTTGTTTTTCAATTAAGAAATCAGTTCCTAACCATTGGTTTTTAAAATAAATATCCCATAAAGTATCCAGCGGCTTCAGTGTTTTTTTTGACTCAAAGTTGGATTCTACCTGTAGCTTATCCTTTTGACTATGACCTTCACCTCTAAAAACAATAAAGTAGCTTTCGTTCACATTAAAGTGCAAAGGGACAATCGTGCGTTCTCCCTCATTACTGTACATAGGCAATTGACGAGATGTGGCATCAAGAGCAGACCAAAGTTCGGGACTTTTCCCAGCAACTCTGAACGATGCATCAAAAGATACCTTTGTATCCCCTTGATTGGTGATGTAATAAATATCAACGTCTTTTAACTTACGATGTACCCATTTAATGTTATTTTTTTCAGGATAAATTAAGTCTTTATGTACTCCATGATTTTCAAGAATTTCATTTATATTTCCATTGCAATACACATTGCCCTTGCCTAGTTCATGATGCAAAAAGCCCTTCGAATTCGGCGAGACTTCACCCCATAATTCCTTAACTAATTGCTGCACTTCAATATTACAGTTTGGATAGCCTTGGAGACTTGGCGATTTCTCGGGTGGCAATCCTACCAATGTAGCTCCCTGCTCAACCAACTGTTTTAGTTTGGCCAATACTTCAGGACGCATAGTATTCCAGGGAGGAAGTACCAAAGCCCCATAGCTTGCGCCACTCTGTAAAACAAGCCTTCCGTTTTGCACTTCGCATTGTTTCATGATAATTTCAGCATTGATAAAATCGTATTGATAAGCTGCCGATAGATTGGGATCTACCCAACCGTTCATTTTTGGGCTTTCTTCGCCAATATAAAAACATACATCGGCCATGGGCTTGCCCTGTTGCAACAGAAAATAGTTTCGGCGCAGGTAGGTAATCCATTCTTTGCTTTGTGCAAACCATGTATTGTTACGATTGAATTCAGTTCCGAACCATGTATTTACACCAGGGAATTTATCAGCATAAGGTTGGTGTATGTACACATGCAGTATTCCCTGATTCACTCCTTGCGAATAACTCCAGTCTCCCGATTTCTTCAACCTTGATGGATCCACGGTGTAAGGAACTTCGCGGGAAGTATAGGATTCGGCATACACTCGATTTTTTCCATAGGTATGACTGGAAGATGCAGCAAGCTTACATTCTGAGCCCTGGCGATGTACCCAAAATTCGCCACCAATTTCATCGGCACGTCCCCCATATTTTAAAAACTCCGATGGAAAACCAAAGTGACCATAATTCTCAAGCCACATGGAAACACCATATTCTTCGCAAATATCTCTTAGCCCGCCCACATATTCATCGGCCACAAGGTCGGCCACAAGGCGACGTATATCCCACAAAAAACGATCAGATTCTTCAGCAGAATTCACAATGCTTCCGGTTAGTGTTGCCAACCACGGTGTGGGGTCGTAGCCATATACTTGTTCAAAAGACTCCTTCATGTCATCGGTCCAGTTTTGAGGACCAGTTTCATAGCTATCAGCAATTACACGCTTCAAGGATTTTCGTTCTTCCGGTGTCATGGATTTTATCATTTTCCCCATATAGGCATCAAAGTGCGAGCGCAAGGCATTTTTACTTAATTTATCCACTTCGGGCCCTCTAGCCGATGGGGTTGCCGGCCTGTTGGTTTGCCCGGTGGGGGTCATTCCGATTCGCAATATTTTCCACTTTCCGTCTGGAGCATCTTTCCATTTCAGCACATCACCATCAAGAGATGCTGTTAGGTTGACAATTTCATCTGTATTTAATATCCCTTTTTGTGAACTGTATTCGGGTGTTTTCCACTGAAATATTTCCCATGGCGGCATCCCTCTGTTTTCCATTTTATTGAGCCATTTTTCGTTGGCATGTTCAATTTTGTACTCTTCAGAAAGCTCAATACCTGTTAATTCGAAATTAGCAGGCACTTTATTCATCACTATTCTGAATTTTTCAGACTGAACATTATTCAATGCCATAATCATATCAGCATCGGGGATTGGGCCTCGTCCAGGCAGACTTAAAGCACGGTCAAAAAACACTTTTCTTATGGATTTGAATTCTCCTTCTTCTAAGGCCTGCACTTCAACAGTCGATATAAATGGCATTTTTGTTGGGCTCAAAGTCAAATTACGTGCTATTATAGGGGCATCGAAGGTAACTTCTAATACTACATCTTCGTTCTCTTTATTAGCAAAGTTGCATATCGTTTGTTTGTTATGATCGAGTAGTTTCTCTGTTGATGATGTCTTACAATTAATGGCCTTTATGTTAACTTTTGGAGTCGTCATTTCTTTGTATGGATAGGCCAAAACACTAACATCTTGAAAAAATGCCATTGGTTTTGCCAATGCCAATTCCAAATCCTTTCCGCCAGAAACGATAGTCTCGGAGTAAGTCAAGTAGCGCATGGCTTCTTCTTCCTTCACCCAGGGACCTCCGGACTGACTCCAACCTGGTGAATTAAAAAAGCTGATGTTCACTCCCAGTCTTGTGCCTTCACTGATGGCATGGCGCATACAATCCCACCACTTTTCACTCAAGGACGGGGTATTTCCCATGGGCGTATCATTACTTAAACCAAACTTATCATTAATGGGAGGAGCATAAAAAATATCACCAATAAAAACCTCACCTATCCCCACATCATGCATAGCTTCCAAATCTTTAGTTATGCCTTCTTTTGAAATGTGGCCACTTATGAAATACCAGTAAATACCCGGCTTAGTCGAATCCGGAGGAGCTACAAAACCCTCTTTTAAACGGGCATATTCTTCATCGCTTATTGAGTCCCCACTCCCTTTTTTACAAGAAGAGATACTGATTATTAGTAGAATTACAATCGCTATATTTAGTTTCACAAATGGAAAATTTATTAGTTATTTGTTTTCAGGAAGACCTAAGACTCCTTTACTCTATCCTATTCATTTCTGCATTAATACTTGCTTATCCAATTTATTTAGGATTTACGAATTCCACTATTTGAACCGGCCCTAATAAACCGGAAGAAAGCGGTTCTGTAATCCTAAACGCCTCCATCGATAATTTTGTAGTGAATGTGTACCTGCCGGTACGATATTCTTGTCCTCCCATTAATCCATCCTTAAATTTTACGATTCTCACATTGGCATCAGGTTCTTGTCGGTCGCCCAACAAACGATTCACCCAACGATTGGCGACCTCAATCTCCAATTCGTTAATGCCCTCTTTTAAAGCATCCGAAATGTCAATACGCCATGGGGCACACCAAATTACGCCAACATCTTTCCCGTTCAGCTTAACGCGGGCCATGTCGTTTACCACTCCCAAATCGATATAATACGCCTGGCAATTCAATTTATTAATCTCAATGGTCTTTTTATAGGTTGCAATGCCAGAATAATATTTTATGCCTCGCAGTTCGTGTGTTGTCCAATCCTGAAGTTCGTCGAACACAATATGTTCCGGACCACCAAATTTTGAATTAAACGAAACATCCCAGGCACCTTTTAAAGTTTTCACTTCAGTAAAGACAGGGAAATTAGAAACTTTTTCCTTTGTTGCTGACTTCGTTTCCTTTCCTGAAAAAGTAACAAAGAAACTTTCGTATGGGAAAAACTCCATCGGAATTACTGTCAATCCATTTTCAACTGAATAGTTAGTCAATTCTCTGGTTTCGCCTGTTGTTCCAATCCATAGTTCAGGCTTACCAAGTGCCCGGAAAGTACAAACAGTTTTTTGAAAATCGCTGGTTCTATTGGCTATGAAATAAATATCCTTGTCGGCTATTTTTCGGTGTCCAAATCGAATGGAATTGTTATCCGATTTAAAATCTTCTGCAATATTTATTTTTGAAAGTAGCTCAACCGTACTTTTATAGCTTGGGTAAAGTTCTTCTGACTTCTGATTTCCTCCCCAATAAATTGTCCCTTCACCATAAGTTATTTCGCTTAATTCGTTGGGAGTTTGAAGGCTGCCCCAAACTTTTCCGGACAGATTTTTCACATCTTCATCGCAATTGGGATAATCTACCAAACTTGGTGATTTAAGAGGCGGAACACCTATTACTTTAGCCCCTTTTTCGACCAAGGAAGTAATTTTTTTTAGCAACTCAGGAGTCATGGTTTCAAAGTTTGGCAAAACCATAAGCTCGTATGAAGTGGCTCCCGGAAATACAATTTTTCCATTTTCAACCCTAGCCCAATCCATCAACATTTTAGGTGAACAGCCATCAAATCCGTAGCCTTTTTTATCCGGTATCATTTCGTTTTCTTTCAAAGCATCGGCCGGTGGAGTAAAAATCATTGGTGCACCTTCAGGCGTTAAATAAAGAATATCGGCCACTGCCTGCCCTTGTTGCATCATGTGCGAACAACGGCTAATATATTCGTGATATGCGGCCACCATTGGCCACCATGTTTGCCCACGGTCCCAATGCACGCCGTATCGACCCATAGTCATTCCGGGGCGATATTCTTCACCCAGTGGTTTGTGGGCAAAAGTATGGTAAACAAATCGGTTAATTCCGTGTGCCAAGGCCCAGTCGCTTTGGTTTTTCATATTCCCGGGAAAAAGGCTCCATGCTTCGGTAGGCTGCGAGGTAAACACTTCGGCACCAATAACAGGATGACCTTTTATGTGTGCGATAGAACTTGCCTGCAATACCGCATAAATGGTATGAAAACCATTACCACTGCTCCAAAACTCAGCCATTATTACATCGGCAATTGCACCTAAATCAAGGTCGCCTGCAGGGTTCATATCGTAAGGCTCAATGGTTAATTCAAGGTCGTTTCGGTGCGCATAGGTTTTTGCAAATTCAACATGGTTTTCCAGCACCAATTCTTTGCTGGTCTGACGCAAATCCCAAAGAAAACGTTCAGTCATTTCTATGCTTTCTATAGCGCGTCCTGTGTAAGCTAAAATATAAGGCTCTGGATCGTACCCTCGTCGTTTTTTAAATTCCTCAACAATCCCTTCAGTCCAGTTTTGTGCACCACTTTCCCAACTGTCAATATGAAAACCTGTCCAACCAACTCCTGCTTTTCGCGGAGCAGTTTTTCCCAACAAAATATCGGTGTAATTTTTCAGGTGATTGCGGAAAGCCAGTGTATCCATTTTGTTGCTTTCCAATCCAATTGCCGGTTCGGGAGCTGGACGAGAACTGGCACCGGTTACCCGTTTCCCCATTCGTATGATTGCCCACTTTCCTTTTGGAGCCTCCCAAACAAACTGTCCGTTTTTTTGCAAGAATTCGCTTACATCAATAACTTCATCGTGCGAAAGAATTCGGGTTTCTTCTACTTCGTTGTATTTGGCAAACGCTGGCAAGTATGGTTTTACATTTGGTTTCGAAGAATATGGATCTCTTTCAAAAAGTGCTTTCTCGTTTATATTCTCAATTATGGGTTTGACTGAATTCGGGATAGCATACACGGCAACATCCTCGTAATACGAATCTTTCATTTTATGCCATTGTGTACTACGTTGTTCAGGAATGGGAAGTTCAATATTTATCTTTTTTCCACCAACAACCTCCGTTTCGCTAAAAACCAAATGTTTCATCGACTCCTCTGGTTTTACCCAAGGACCACCACTGCCACACCAACCCGGACCGGCTCCCAATACTATTTTAATCCCAAGGCGTTCAGCTTCGCGCACCGCATGAACATACAAATCCTGCCAATCTTCGCTCATAAAATCTACCGATCCGCGTGGTACACCAATCCCAACTTCTAAAAAAATAAGGTTACTAATCCCTGCTTCTTTCATCGATTCCAAATCCTTTGTCATCTCTTCACGATCCAGGTTTCCATCCATAAAATACCAGTATACTCCTGGTTTTGCCGAATCTGGTGGATTAAGAAAAGTTTGTTTTAAGGCATCATCGATTTGATTTTGACTGCATGCTGTAAAAAGAAAAACAGCCAAACAAAAGCTAAAAACAAATTGAATTGCTCTCCAGCTATCTTCTTTAATCTTCTTCATAAATTATAGTAAAATTTTAACAAGTTCATGGTTTTAAGTATATCAATAAAAGCATATTTTGATTTCAACTTAAAAACTTTGAAATTGAAGAGACAACATTCTATTCTTTAACACAACAATTAAATTACAGCTCACAAATCCATTTTTTATTAGGACATTATGCTTTTATTTCTAAATTTACCATAGCAAAATTCAATTAAAATCACCACATTTAAAATTGACAAACTGATATTTTTATAATACAAAATGACATGTATTTGCAAAACAGCTACCGAAAATACTTAATGACCTTTGAACACGATGAGAAATGGGGTTTTTATGTGAACAATTTGGGGAGTGCAAAAATTGATAAAGGAGATACATATCCATCAAAAGGTCATCCGGGCAGTTATATGTTTTCGTGGGAGAAAGGACGTGTATTGAATGAATTTCAATTCGTCCTTATAACCGATGGTGAGGGGGTTTTTGAAACAAAAGAAACCGGTAAAAAGAAAATTTCAGACGGGAATGGATTTTTACTTTTCCCCGGAGTTTGGCACCGGTACAAACCCCAAAGAAATACTGGCTGGACAGAACGTTGGGTTGGTTTTTCAGGAACGCTTGCCAAGGAATTTCTTTCCAATGGCTTTTTTAATCCCACACAACCCCTAATACCCAAATCTAAACGAACAAATATTCTGGGCTATTTCGATTCTTTGTTTAGTTTGTTCAACAACGAACCTTTTGGCTACCAACGCCTGGCATCGGGAATTTGCATACAACTAATGGCTGAGCTATATAATATTCAGCAAATTAGTGACAACGAAGATTCCTTAAACACAATGATTTCGCGTGTTAAACATATAATGTACAAACAAATCGATAAAACTATCAACCCAGAAGAAATTGCAAGCGAGTTTGGTGTAAGTTATTCCAAATTCAGGGCTGATTTCAAAAAACAAACCGGCACTTCCCCGTTGCAATACTTTCTACTTTTAAAAATCGAAAAATCTAAAGATTTACTCCTTCGGACCAATAAAACTCAAAAAGAAATTGCTTACTCGTTAGGCTTTGAATCGGACTATTACTTTAACCGCTTGTTTAAACAAAAAATGGGAATGACACCTCGAGAATTTAGGAATAAACGCTAATAAATTTATTATCTATTCATTCTAATAATCTTCATACCTGGATTTAACCTGAAATATGCATTAGAAAATCTATTCCTCATTGAAACTATGTACAGAAAACAAAGTTCCATTACCAATTATAATTAAAACATTATTTACTAATAATCTTGTATCATAATACTAGTACATACCCATGTTAAAACAAGAGAGAATTTTGCCAAGAACAACTTTTTTCAATTCTTGTAAGACATTTATTTTTTATTTTTCAGAAACGTCAAAAAAAAAGCCTCCCCTGCTCTACTCGTAAGAGCAAGAGAGGCATTATCGAACTATAAATATTCTATTACCCTCTTTTTGAAAGAACATCTTTTTCGTATTGCTGAATTTCAGCAATGTAATCCATTCCGGTTGCAACACCTTCCTGCAAACAATAGTAGTCCCAAACTGCAGCAAAAGGCATTGTTTTTAATTCTTCCAACATCGCCAGGCGTTCGAAGTTTTTACCGGCTTCTTCCAATGCAATCATATCTTTTGTTGGCTCTAAAGCGGCAATTAAAAATGCTTTCATGGCAGCACGTGTTCCGGTAACATAAGCGCCAATTCGGTTTATTGAAGCATCGAAAAAGTCGAGTCCAATTTTAACCCTGTCTAAGAAATCATTGCGGATTATTTCGGATGCAATCAACTGT
>JBFHFE010000058.1:0-23247 GCA_041583785.1 Draconibacterium sp.
AACAGCTGATTAAATATAGGCTGTCCGCTAAAAATTGTATTTTTACCCATGTCTATCTTTTTGTTGTGGTAAACTAAAAATAGAGATACCGGGTGGTTTACTAAAATTTACTGCCCGGTAATTTTTTACCGGACACTAATGTTTTAAAATAGTAATTCCACTAATTTAGAACTCAATTTGTGAGATAAATTTAAAAACAACGCACCATGAAAAATTTCTACTGCCTACTATTTCTGCTCATTCCTAGCCTGTTATATGCTTGTCAGAAACAGGAAGTTGAGACCAACGAAGAGACTGAAAACACCATTTATATCACTACACAAGATGATTTTGATAAGTGGAGCAACACCTCTTTCCCGGCAGGAAGTACAATATTGTTTGCAGCGGGAGAATCGTTTTCGGGGCAGTTTATTTTACGGGGAAGTGGAACTGCCGACGCTCCTAATCAGGTTTTTGCTTACAATCCGGAAAGTGGTGAGGTTTATTCCGATTGGATGGAAAACAAACCCGTAATAAATGGAGAAGGGGAGGTGACTGCCGCCTTGCTTTTAAAAAACGGTTCGTTTTGGGAAATCAACAACCTGGAAGTTACCAATACCGATGGTAGCTCCGACGACCAGGGCGATTTGCTGGGTATTAATGTAATAGCCGAAGATGTGGGTACAGTTGAGAATGTTACCATAAAAAATTGCTACGTGCACAACGTAAACGGCGAAGTAGGCGGAAAAGAAACTGGCGGAATTCATGTTTATGTGTTGGGAGGAACAACCAAAACCAAATTCGATGGCCTGCTAATTGAAGGAAATCATGTTGCCAATGTGGGAGGTGTGGGGATTGCCAACCAGTCGACATGGAAGAGCATAAATTCGGATGATTATTATCCCTGGACAGATGTTGCCATTCGCAAGAATAGAGTAGAATATACAGGGCGCAATGGCATTATTGTCAGAAACTCGATAGACCCTATGGTGGAATACAACGTGCTGGCCTACAACAGTCGTTTCGATACCGGGCACAGCGTGTTTAATTTTAATACCATTGGCTGCATTGTGCAGTACAACGAAGCATACGGAAATACGAGCGATAATCCTGACGATATTGACCACGGTGGATTTGATGCTGATTACAATTCACGGGGAACTATTATACAATACAACTACAGCCACGACAATAACTGGTTTTGCGGCATTATGAAACGGGCTGTTAACACCGATATTACCATTCGCTACAATATTAGCCAAAACGAACTTTTAGGAGCATTTTTGTACGGATTTCCCAAAGAAACAGGTGTAAAAGACGTAAAAATATACAATAACACCATTTATTTTGGAGAGGGAAAAGGAACCCAGGTTTTTGTGTCGGCCGGAAAAACCCGTATTCCTATCGAAACTAGTTTTTACAATAATATTTTTTATTTCGAAGAGCCAGCCGAATGGGGATTTGAACCCGATTCAAGCTGCATATTCAGCAACAATCTTTATTACAACCTTAGCTCGAAAGGCGAAAATGCTTTAACAGAAGATCCGCTGTTCGAAAATCCCGGAACAGGTGGAACCAATATAGATATGACCGATTCGGAAAGCTTGTCTGGTTATTGCTTAAAGTCCAACTCTCCGGCAATCAATTCAGGAATTGTTATGGAAGGCTATCCGGGACAAGATTTTTTTGGAAACCCAGTTGCTGGCAACCCCGATTTGGGAGCGTTCGAGAAGCAGGAATAGCAGACATATCTTTTTTAATCAGGAATTGAACATTTTAACGTTTCAAGTTTTTTATAAAATACACTTTTTTCCATGAAATTAGTTTTAACCATAAAATAGAGAATTATGCCTAAGACTCACGTTAAAAAATCGATTACCATTGCTGCTGGAGCAGAAAAGGTAAAAAATATTATTAGAGATTTTAATCATTGGGAATACTGGTCGCCCTGGCTAATTCTTGAGCCGGGAGTAAAGGTTGTAGTTTCTGAAAACAAAAAAATGCAAGAATGGGAAGGAAAGCGTATTGGTTCGGGTAGGATGAGCATTGCCTCCGAAACAGATTCGGTAATTCATTACGATCTTACCTTTTTAAAACCATGGAAGTCGGAAGCCAAAGTTGAGTTTATCTTTCAGGCGATAAACGCAAATGAAACCAAACTGACATGGACCATGCATGGTTCTTTGCCATTTTTTATGTTTTGGATGAAAAATCTTATGGAACGTATGATTGGTATGGATTACGACAGAGGCCTGTTAATGTTAAAAGATTATATTGAGAAAGGGCGCGTTGAGGCAAAACTGGAATTTTTGGGTGAAACAGAATATCCGGGCTGCAAATTTGTTGGCCTAAAAAGTGAATGTACCATTGACAATATTGGTGAAAAAATGTCAGCCGATTTTGAAAAACTAGCAGGATTCGCCCATGCAAATGACGACAACCTTACCGGAGAATGGTTTTCAGTTTACCACAAATTCGATATTAATAAAAATAAGGTGGTATACACAAGTGGTATTGGAGTTAAGACTGAGCCGAAGAATCTTTCCGGAGGTTTATTCAATGGTTCTCTTCCTGCTACAAAGGTTTACACAGTGCGCCATATTGGTCCTTACGAGTTGTCGGGTAATGCATGGAGTGCTATTATGTCAATGGAGAGAGCAAAAGAATTTAAGCAAAATAAAAAAATTCCTCCAATGGAATTTTACCGTAACAGCCCAATAAATACTAAACCCGAAGATTTAATTTCGGATGTAAGTATGGCAATAAAATAGTTTTTGGCTTGCATTCATTAAAAACCTGGAGAAGTGTTCTAAAACGATTATCGATATTGGTGAAATAAATAGTCGATCTCAAAAAGGTTTAGTATGTGCAATCCAATTGTATAACCCAAAAAGAAACAAAGGCTGTCCAATTTGCTTATTAGACAGCCTTAGCGTTATTTATAAACAATAGATTTAGTTAACCGGGTATCTTCTGTTGTTACTGAAATAATAAATACACCCGGCTTTAGCCCGGCCATATCTAATTTAGTTTGATTCCCTGAGCATGCTTTCGAAAGAATTATCTGACCTTGAATATCGAATAGTTGAACATCAAAACCATTTTGGATAGTATTTTTTAGAACAATATTGTAGTAGGTGCTATTCCCCGGATCCTGATATACTATTATACTGTTTTCAGGATTTTCGATTATGTTGGCAGAAGTAGCATTCAGCAATATTCCATTTATTATAAGTGAAAAATCCTGTGAGCCGTTTTGTAAAGTTCCTTTATGCGAAACGCTAACCGTATATTCTCCGGCCTCAATATCTTTAACTTCTATTACTTCAATATTATCTCTGTAGTTGTCGCCCTTTACTGCTGCATCGGTAAAATTGTCGCAGCTGCTGTTTGGTTCCAGTTTCCAGGGCATATATATATTCGTACCGTTAGAAACTCTCAGGTCTAAATCGTTTATTAACATTGGAGTCGTATCATCTGTAATAGTTGTAATCAGTGGCTCTGCCGGAGGGTCGTTCCAACAAATTGCGGCAGTTAAAGTATTGGTTCCATCAACATTAATGGTTGTCGAGTAGGTTCCCGATTGCTCCAGTGTTAGTTCGGAAATGAGTGATGTTGTGCCGTTATTAGTAATAACTTCTGCTGCTTTTGTCGCATTAAAAAGTCCCCATCCATTTGAAAAATCCGGACCATCGTAGCTGCCCGCCTCATTAGTGGTGCTTAAAATTAATCCTTTTGCAGTAGCTGCTTTCATATAAACTCCATTTTTATCGTGGTAATGCTGCTGTAGCAAAGCCAAACCTCCCGCAACTACTGGGCCTGCATAAGAACAACCCTGTCCCGTGCCATAGTTCAAATTTGATGCTTCGCGGGTAGAATACGAGTCGGTTCCAACGGCTGTAATATCGGGTTTAATTCGCCAATCATCGCTTGGCCCCCAGCTTGTAAAAGGAGCCTGTTCAACAGAAAAAGGATTAATATATGAAACAACATCGTAGCAAGCACCCACTACAATGGAGTTTTTCCCGAGTTTGTTACTGGCCAGTAAATCGTAACGCGAGCCATCCGGATTATAACCGTTGTTCCCATTGTTTGAAGCGCCGGTGCACATTATTAAATATGGTGCATTATACGAAAGTTCGTCCCAGGCTTGTGCGTAGGTATTATATACCCCAAATTTTTCGTAATCTGTTTTTGGATTGGCAATTATGTAAGAGTGGGTTGATATCAGTCCTCCTTCTGCTGCCCAATCGGCAACTTCCGAATTCCAGTCGGTTGTACTGAAAGAACTAATGCTTGCACCCGGAGCCATTCCTTTAGCTAAAGGTTCAACTCCTGAAGCGATTAACATACCAGCAATGTGTGTTGCGTGGTAACCAATATCTACGGCATCGTTTACGTTTATTTTACCGGAATATTCCCGATGTGTTGTCCTGGGGTTTCCCGAATCCCACAGTCCAAACACAATACTTTGTCCATCTAAGTCTAACCCGGTTTGTCCACCTGTCCGAATTTGATCTATATTACTACTGGCTGCTGAACTTTCGTTTTCCAATGAGTAATAAACCGGATTTCCGTTATTATCGAATTGAGCAAAATATTTGGTGCTATCTTTGCATTGAACAGCCGCACTTTTTAAGGTACTATCTTTAAACTTTGCCTGAAGGGCATTGTACTCTTTTGCTATTTCTTTTAATCTCTCAACGTTGGTCTTGCTTATTATGTATTCTCTGTCTTCAGCAGTTTGCGCCGATAGGATGGATGTCGTAGAAAAAGTTATCCCGACAATTAGAAGTATTTTGGAGGAAATGTTTCTCGGGAAGGTTTTAATACCACAAAGCTTTCCTGATAGGCGGAAGCTCTGGTTTTTTTTATTATTTTTCATCGTTTTTATCTTGTAAAATGAATAATGTACTGCATTTGTATTGCAGCAACTTTTAGTTTAGAGTCTTTTTATTTTAGGCTGCTAATTATTTCCCAATATTTATCCGAGGTCTCCTATAACAACGTTAACAGTATTGGAGCAAACAACAAGTTTTATTTTAAGAGAAAAGAAGTGCTAACAGCGATTAACATAGCTAATACTTGCAAAATACCCTTAACGGAGCGTTCGGATGGTCTTTTTATTCATACTGTCTTAGGATGAAGGATGGCTGATGTGCGAAATACTGTAGTAATGCTTTTCATGTTGAAAATGGCAGTGTTTTCCGGGCTTGTTGGCAAATGGATTTCTATTGGGATTGTAGAATATTCCAGTCTTTCTTAAGAGGAACAAACAGAAGAAGTGGTCGAAAATAGTTAAGATCTAAATATACGAAGTAAGGGGCTAGTCCCATTCTGTCATTCACTTTTGAACCAGCCCCTTTCAATTATTTAATTTCAGAACGAATGATACTGATTATTCACTTTCATCTGAATAAATTCCAAAATTATAGTCTGTTTCTTTTTCAGGTATCATCCAGGTCCAGTTGTTTTTATCTTCGGGACCGTAGGTAACAGCAAGAGTACTAATAAAGTTGCCACCGTCGGCAAAACTTGTACGTTCGATGCTATCGCCCCAGCGTTTAAGGTCGAACCAGTCGAAACCTTCGCCCCAAAGTTCAATGGCACGGTAGGTTTTTATCTCCTCCAGCAACTCAGAACCTGTTTTTGTACATGTGTACGAAGGATCTCTGTTACTATCTTTGGTGAGTTGCTCCAGTAGTTGTTGAGCTTCGCTTTCGGCGTCTAAAAAATATTTGGCTTCGGCTTCAATTAAATACATTTCTGAAGAGCGGAAATGGTTTAGATTTCCTACTCCCGGAAGTGCTTCTGCTTTGATTTTAAATTGCATATAAGCGTAAGCTTTCGAAGTAGAATACATATCGGGATATAATTCATTAGCATAAGCCAACAAATCGCTTCCGCCTTTGCCTGTTGTAGAGCTGTACGAATATCCGGTTGGGTCGAGAAATAAGTCGCGACGGATATCTGTTTCAGGAATTTGCTCGTATAGTTCTTTACTAATACATTTAGGATAATTGCGAACTGCACTTGCATTACCGTTATAGGCTATGTATGCAAAATAGGAATAGTAATATAAGGTTTCGTCCTCTGCACCATAACTACTCCAAATCCATTCGCTTGTTGGAGTATAAAATCCGGCTTTGTACGAAGCTGTGCCCATTAAAGCATATCCATCGCGGGCATTCTCTGCCATTGTAGCTGCAGTAGCATAATCCTGGCGGGTAATTGCTGCTCTGGCGTATATGGCATAGGCAACATTAATGTCAGGTTCATAATTACCAGATCTTGTGTTTCCTGATTCCTCGTACAAACTAATTGCATCGTCCAGATCGGTATATACCTGTTCATAGGCTTCGGCTAAGGTTGATAGAGCCTGGTCGCCTGTTGATAGGTCTATTCTTAATACCAAACCATCGCTGGCTCCATCTTCGGAATCCATCCAGCGTTCGCAATAAAGTTGCGAAAGCATAAAAAAGGCATAGGCACGGAAGGTAAGGGCCTGCGCTTTAATAAATTGTTTGTCAGCATCAGTCCCCTCTGCATCATCGATATAGGCAATTACTGAGTTTGCATTTCCGATAATCATGTAATAATAGTACCATGGGTAGTACAAATATTTACTCGAAATATCGGAGTGACGGTTACTATTAATAATATTTGCCCATCCTGAAAGATTCACCGAAAAATGATTTCCGGTATAGTTTCCGTAATACATTTTTATGGTTCCTTCTCCGTTAAATCCTTGAGAGCTAAGGTATTGTCGGGTCATTAATACGCAAAGTCCATTAATGGCCAATGCTGCGTTATCTGTAGTCTCAAAAATGGTTGAAGGAGATGTGTCAGAAGTTGGAACTGTATCGAGATAATCTTCGGAACATGAAGTCCAGAACATTAGGATTAGCACTATATATGTGAAAATTTTTAAATTTTTCATCTCTGTAATTTTTGTGGTTATTATAACTTAATATTTACGCCTAAAGAGAAAACACGGGCGGTAACAAAAGCATTGTAGTTAGTTCCTGAAAACGATTGTTGTGGATTCATCCCCTGAAGTTTAGTAAAAGTTGCAAGGTTCTCAACTGATGCATTAACGGATAAATTGCTAATGTCTAATTTATCGGTAATACTTTTTGGGAAGTTGTAACTTAAGGCAATGTTTTTAATAACTAAATAAGAGCCATCAAGTAAGAATCGGGTAGAAGTGGCATTACTGTAGGTACTCAATGTGTAATCTGAAATAGGAACGCCATCGGGGTCTATACGATTTTCAGAATCTTCTGTCATTCCATCAGGAATTCCATCCCAGGCTTTAAGCACATCAACATGAATTGCACTAGGATTGGCAGTAACGCCCATTAAATTCTGATACGAATAATCCAAAGTTTTTCCACCTAAAGAATAGGTAAATAATGTTGAAAGTTGAAAGTTTTTGTAGTCTACCTTACTTGAGAAACTTCCATAAACATCTGGCATGGCACTACCACTCCAGTCTTTTTTTGCATAAGTGGTATACGTGGTATAGTATTCATCACCAACTTGAACAAGATATTCATCGGGAATCTCAGTTCTGTCATCGGAAGTGGATTCTCCGGCATAATAATCGTCCAGGTTAGGAAGGTAAAGAGCTCTTCCTGTCATTTGGTCAACACCTGCATACTGGTACATCCAGAAATCATAAATACCATGACCTTCCATGTACTTTTTAGTTCCGCTGATAATACCATTTTCCCGGTTTTCTTCAGGTAATGTAACAATTTTGTTTTTAATGATTGTTGCATTAAAGCCTACGTTCCACCGCAGGTCACGATTTTGAATAAGGTCAATGTTAAATTCTACTTCAAGTCCGCGGTTGGAAACCGACCCCAGGTTTTGGGTAATGGTTGCTTCGGCGCTTGATGTTGAAGTTGCTCCGGCCGACAGTGGTAGATTAACATCGAATAAAAGGTCTTTCGAGCGTTTGTCGAAATATTCGAGCGTTAGTTTGGCTCTGTTAAAATAGGTTCCTTCCAGGGCAATACCAAACGAACTGGATGTTTCCCATTGAATATCGAGTGCTTCATTCTGACTCTTATATACAGCAGAAACATTTGCGTTTTGATCCAAATCATAAAGTGCCATATAAGCATAATAACCAACACTCTGGTCGTTTCCTACTTCGCCATAAGATGCACGTAATTTCAAAAAGTTTACAACGTCTTGGTAAGGGCTCATAAAGCTTTCTTTTGAAATAGTCCAGCTGGAACCAACCGACCAGAAATTACCCCAACGGTTGTCTTTGTAAAAACGAGAAGAGCCATCTCTTCGGAACGATGCATCAAAATAGTATTTGTTGTTGTAGTTATAGCGTAAGCGCGACAGATAACTTTCAGTGCGGTAATTATTTTCATAGCCTGTTAAGGTGGTGATATCGGTAAAGTTGATAAGTTCAGTACCTCCTTCGAATGTTTCGGTTGTTTTATAACCGTAGGTGTAACTATAACTGTTGCTGTAGTTTTCGTGACCTGCCAATACATCAACATGATGACCTTCCAAATTTTTGTCCCAGGTTAATTGTTGTTGGAAAGTGTAGTTCTTGTATCGGTACATTCTTCGGCTTGCACGTCCTCCATTACCTGCTCCATCACCTATAGTCGCATTGTTATAGGTTTGTCTTTCTGTATTTCTAACATTTATATCGCCTGTTATACTAATGGTAAAATCTTTTAGGAAATTTATGTGCGTATAGGCCTGGCTTTGTAATGTATTTTTGTAGGTTCTGTCCATATTGAGCTCTGTTTCCCATACAATATGTCGATCGAGGTTCTGTGGACGTGAATATTCACTTCCTGAATCGTATTGTTTGTTTCCTTCGTCGTCGAGTAAATATTCTCCGGTACTCATATCATGCAAATAAACCGGATAAATAGGCGACATATGTCGGGCATAATTAAATGGATTGATATAAGAGCTTGAATTTCCCGAGCCTCCGGTCGAGTTGTTTGAAATTTGATGTGACCCCGATAAGGTTAAGCCGGCATTTATCCATTCTTTTGGGGTAATGTTTATGCTTGAGCGTCCTGTAAAGCGTTTAAAATCACTCGATTTAAGATATCCTTTTTCATCGGTATATCCGGCAGAGAACATATAATTACTTTTTTCAGAAGAGCCTTCTCCACTTACATTATAATCTTGCCGGTGACCAAGGCGTTCAATGTATTTAAACCAATCCAAATCGTCGTATCCGCTACGAACCGCTGCATCTGAAACCAATTTTCCGTCGGAATCGAATAAAGCATCGTCGTCTTTATTGTAAATGTTGTATAAAAGATATGTGGAGATTAGCGTATTTGAAGCCTCTGCACCTGCGTCTGTTTCATTTTCGTAATCACCGGGTTGAGAAGTCATTAGACTGTTGCGATAGCCTTTCCACATAATCTCCATATAATCATCCGGACCTACTCTTTCGTATTCCTTCATTCCTCTGGTATATAACCCTTGATTAATACTGGCGCTAATACTTACTCCTTCTGTTTTTCCTTTCTTCCCTTTTTTTGTGGTAATTAGGATAACCCCATTTGAAGCTTTGTTACCGTATAATGCAGCAGAAGCAGCATCTTTTAATACCGACATGCTTTCAATGTCATTAGGGTTCAAATCCGATATACTTCCCCCAAAAACTACTCCATCAATAATGTAAAGAGGAGCGTTGCTTCCGTTAACAGTACTAAAACCACGTATACGAATGGTTGGATTCGAACCGGGTTCTCCATACGTATTATTCACTTGTACGCCAGATGCCATTCCTTCGATAACTCCTGCAACACTTGAAACAGGTCGAGATTTAATCGATTTTGAATCAATAGCTGAAATAGCGCCGGTTACCGATTCTTTTTTTGCCGTTCCATAAGCAACAACCATTACCTCGTCTACCCCAATCATATCCGGTTTCATCACAACGTCCACAACTGCGCCATCAATAGGCACTTCTATTGTTTTCATACCAACAAACGAAAATATTAAAGTTGTTGCACCGCTTGGTACTTCAAGTGTGTAATTCCCATCTATATTGGTAACAGTACCTATTTTAGTCCCTTTTACAACTATCGATACACCGGGTATCAAGTAGTTTGATTCGTCGGTAACCTTTCCCGTAATTAATTTTGTCGTTTTTTGTTCCGCATCGGAGCCTGATGCTTCTTGCAAAATCTCAGCTTCTTCTTTAAACAGTGCTATCTGTCTGTCATTAATTTCATATTTGATATCGGTTTCTGAAAACAGTATGTCAAGTATATGGTCAACAGTTTCGTTTTTAACGTCAACAGAACGTTTTTCATTGTTTTCAATTGTTTCTGATTCGTAAAGAAAAATGAACTCGCTGTTTTCTTCAATTTCTGTAAGTATTTCTTTAAACGTTACATTGTTCTTCGATATGCTAAGCCTGGTATTCTGCGAATACGTGCTTGCCGAAACTGCAAATGTAAAGAATAGAGTAAGTAGAAATGTCAGTTTCATGATTAATAAGAATTTGAATGTACTTCTTGATGTCCAAAAAGTACTCTTTTGGTTAAATTTTTTCATACATTTATTTTTTTATGTTTTTAAATGGCCATATTGGCTTTTTAAGACTTTGGGCTGGTTATTAAGTTGGCGCTTCTGACCAGCCTTTTTTAATGTTTTTAACTCATTGGCATATTCGATTTTATGTTTTTAATTTTTTTGTTTGAAATAAATTTTATTTTCTTGTTTAATACAAGCTCCATTCGATATAAGAGCCAGGCTTTTTAACACTTCTTCGTAGTTGTCTTTTAGGTCGAGTTTCCCTGATATTTTTTTTATTGCAATTTCTTTTGAGCAAAAGATTTTGATGTTATAATACCGCGAAACTCTTTTTAATACGATTTCCAGATTCTGATCTTTAAAAATGAACATTCCTTCAGTCCACGAGATGTAGTCGTTTACATTTACTTCCTGAATAAGGTATTCTTTATCTTTTTTAGATAAAACTACCCTTTGGTTGGGGAGTACGTTTATACTGTTGTTATACATTTTGTTCCGAAACTCGAGCGAAATCAATCCTTCTACCATAACCGTTTCTTCGGTAAGTTCATCGGGGTAGGCTTTTACATTAAAGGCGGTTCCCAATGCTTCAACCTGAAATTGGTTTGTTTTAACTATAAAAGGTCTGGTTTTATCTTTGGCAACCTTAAAATAACCTTCTCCATCAAGAAATAAGGTTCTCTGTTTTTTTTCGAAAGGCGATGGATACACTAATCTTGAACCGGCATTTAGCCAAACTTCTGTGCTGTCGGGTAAAATAATTTTAGTTTTTCTGCCATAAGGTACTACAACCTGGTTGTAGGTTGGTTTCTGATTTTCACTTTCTTGCGCCTCAAGGGTGTATTCTTGTTTCCCGTTTACTTCTACTTTTGCTCCTTTATCTTTATATACAATATTCGATTCTTCGGTTAAAATTTCAATTTCTTCGCCGGTTCCCAAAATTAGTTTTGTTTCATTCGACGCTGCAATTTCCGGGGTATGCGCCATGTAGTTTTCGTAGTCGTCGTAATCTATCAGATAATAAGTGATAGTAGTTATAAGTGCTGAAACAAGAAATACCGCAGCGTATCTCAAGGATTGAAGCAGGATAGGTTTTCTTTTCCTTGCTTTGGCTTTATTATTTATTTCTTCCCATATCTCAATTTTTTTTGATAAAGGGACTTTCTGTTTGTCTTCTTCTAAGGTTTTTAATATGGAAACAGCCGTATTTACGGTTTCCGTTTTTTCTGGAAATTGTTTGAGCTGCTCGAGATAAAATTTTTCCAATTCAGGCTTTTTACCTAAGACCCAATCACAAAAATCGTTATTTGTAAGTAGACTTTTTAAATTTGCATGCCTTAAGCTTTTTTCCATTTTTAAACCAATTTATGTAACTAAGTGTTAATAATTGTTACCACATAGACATATTTTGTTAAAAAAATTATGTTATTTTTTGGATAAGAGGAAGGAGAGGTTGGGGGCTGTTAAGTTAGCCCGAAATTTTTTGTCGATAAACTATGTTCATTTGAGATGTTGGCTCAAACGATTTTCTGATTTTTTTTATGGCACGGTAAACCAAAGTGCGTGCAGATTCAATACTAATTTCAAGAATACTAGATAGTTCAGGGTAGTCAAATCCGCAATTGTATTTCAAATAAACAGCCTCTTTTTCTTTTTTACCAAGTCCGTTGTAGACTTTCGAAAGAAGATGAGCTCTTGTTTCTTGTTCTTCCTTATTGATTATGGATTTTTCAACCGGAGGCGAAATTAAAAATGAGGCATTCGATAAATCGAAATTGTCCTGTAGCTTATTGTTTAGGCTTAGCTCTTTTAGTATAATATATTTTAAGGATTTGAAGATGTATAATTTTACATTAATGACATTTTCAAGTTTGTATTTATTACTCAGTAAATCAACAAACAGGTTTTGAATGCTATCTTCTACAATTTCCTTATTTGAGGTAAATTTTATTCCGTAATTATATAATGCGTCGAAGGCCTCGAAATAAAGTATCGCCAGTGCTTTTGAGTCGCCTTTTATATGGCGGTCCCGTAAATGTAAATAGTTTTCAAATTCGCCTTTCGACATATAACTAATTTTAGCAAACAATTTTACATAAAATTTTCTGGAATTATAAAATGTTAGCTTATAAATTGCAAAAAAGAATATTTTGATGTTAAAAAATAATATTCGATGACATTTTGTTACAATATGACCACCCTGCATATAATGAAACGAACATGAGAAATATTCACACATTGGCGATTTATTAAAATCATGCGAGTTCCATCTTATTCCATAGAAAACAAACAATTTTAATAAGATGAAAGAACAATTTTTTACAGTGTTTTGCTCATGTTCTCCTATAAAACTTAAAATGCATGCATTGACAATTTGAGGAGTCTTTGAGCCTGGCCTTAAGTTTACCTGCTGTTCTAATTTATTCTTTAAAAAGGATTCACTGTTTTTTTTCAGCACATTACTATCGAATTCAAGTCTTTCAGCAACTAGTATATTTTATAAGGAAGCAGGTTTTCTTGCAGTCGCTACAAAATTTTCCCGCTTCTGCTTTTTTATTTCTTACCCTAAGTTATCTCCGATACGGGCTTGCAACAGCAATTGAGACGAAACAGTTTAAGGAAAAACTTGTTCTCCCTTATTTTTCTTTATTTAAAAATATTTCAATTTATTTATACATTTTGTTGAACTCGGTTTGGTAAGTCTGTATTGTGCACCTTAATTCGACATCGGTTTTATTATGATGATTATATTAAAGTTAACAAAAAACTTATATTTGTTATATGCGGCTAATAAACGGATTTAAGGAACATGAACTAATAAACAGGTTAAAAGAAGGCGACCAAACTGCTTTTGAGATTCTCTTTCGTTTCTATTATCCGGGTCTTGTTGTTTTCGCTGCACAAATTATTCTTGATAAAGATGAAGCTGCGGAGATTACTCAGGACTTTTTTGTACGTCTATGGGAAAAACGAACTTCAATAAAAGAAACTTCAACTTTAAAATCTTATATTTTCACTTCCATTAAAAATCGCTCTTTAAATTATCTCAAAAGAACCAAAATTCATGTTCATAGCATTGAGCAATTAAAAGATCTGGCAGAGACCAATCCGTTATATGAGCCGGACATTTATATTGAATCACAATTGCAAGAAAAAATTAAGGAAGTTATCGGAAAATTACCTGCCCGATGTGGCGAAATATTTGTTTTGAGTCGGTTTCAGGGCTTATCAAACGATGAAATTGCCACAAAATTAAATATTTCGAAACGCACTGTTGAAACACAGATTTCTAACGCTTTAAAGGTTTTACGGGTGGAATTAAAAGATTACCTTGGGATGCTTCTTTTGCTCGGGATAATTAATTTCTAAAAAAAAACATTTTTTAATACGTGTTCCTCCTCACTGAATTGTATTCTTATCAAAGTACGCAATATAAAAGAATAGATGAAAATCTAAAATTGGATGATTCTTATTCGGAAACTGAATTCTATCTTCCGTTTTCCGGCTTTGGGCATCCAGTCTAAAATGCTATAAATGACCAAAAAAAATACTTCAAAATCAAACCAAATTAATGACTTTGTTAAGGGGCGAAAGAACCTGAGCAATGAAGAGCAGGTTTATCGGGCAGGAAAACTGATTCGTGAAATTGAGGAAGTAGACGTTGACAAAGCTTTCATAAATGTTCAACAACGAATTTCAGCAAAAGGCAAAATTTTAAGACTCTATACTACTATTAGTCGTTACGCCGCAATATTGGTTCTACCATTACTCTTTGTTTCAATTTGGGCACTTTTAAATAATAAGCAACAAAAACAAAACGATGAATGTGTAATGCAGGAAATAATCTGCCCCGTTGGGATGCGTTCGCAGGTTACTTTGCCCGATGGGAGCCAGGTTTGGTTAAATTCTGAGAGTTCCATTAAATATTCTATTCCTTTTGTAAGAGAGAACAGGGACGTAGAATTATCAGGAGAGGCTTTTCTTGATGTTGCTAAAAATGCAAATGCTCCTTTTTGCATTCAATCGGGAGATGTAAAAGTAAATGTAGTGGGTACTCAATTTAATTTTAAATCGTACAAGAATGACAATAAGATTGAAGTAACCTTAAAAGAGGGCAAAATTAATTTGAACATAGTGTCAGCGGACGATGAAAGGTGCGGTGCCCAAATGATACCGGGCGACCACTTTGTTTTCGATAAAATTACACGTAAGGCTTCTGTACAAAATCAGGACATCGATAAATTTATGGGGTGGAAAGACAACAAACTTGTTTTGGACGAAACACCAATACTGGAAATGAAAAAGATATTGGAACGTTGGTATGGCGTTGAAATTGAAATTGCAGATAAATGTATTGAAAACTATAAATTTACAACAACATTCGAAAACGAAACTTTGGAACAGGTACTTGAGTTACTTGAGCTAAGTTCGCCCATTAAAATGGAATATATTCCTGCTAAAATAAATAAAACCACAAAACAAATAGTCAAATCAAAAATACTAATCTCTAAAAAGAACTAAAACGTAAATGCCTATGATCTAAAGCTTTTCAAAGAAACATTCTGGATTTTATTCATTAGAATAATTATGATGGATTTTTTTATTAAGACACGTTAAAATCGACACGAATAGCCTAAGCTATTTGAGAGGATTTTGTCGCTGCAAAAATGAAAAAGATGCATTATTAACTGATTGAATGTATTTAGATGGTTTCTACAAAAAAGGAAGTGCGCCAACACTTCCTTCTATTCCATTCATACCTTCCTACAGGTATAAATATTATTAATAAAACATTCAAATTTATGAAAAAAAATGATGAACTGATACGGCTATCCTATAGCTGTAGAAAAAAACTAATTATTATGCGTAATGCATTGTTTATTTTGTTTATCAGTACGTTTCAGGTTTTTGCAACCGGTTCGTACTCGCAAACAACCAAACTAAACCTCGAAATGAAAGGAGCTACCATTAAAGAAGTTCTGAGTAAAATAGAAGATGAGAGTGAATTTTATTTTTTATACAACAGCGAACTTGTTAACGTGGAGAAGAAGGTTGATCTTTCGATAAAAAATAAAAAGATTGAAGATGTTTTAATCCAATTATTTGACCCCAATGAAGTTGAATTTTTGTTTAAAGACAGGCATATAATTATATCGCCCAAAGATGAAAGTCTTCAACAACAAAAATCCATATCGGGTAAAGTAACCGACGAATCAGGACTGCCGCTTCCGGGAGTAACTGTTGTTATTAAGGGGACAACCTCAGGAACAATAACAAATGTGGATGGTATTTATACCATAACCAACGTTCCTGCAAATGCCACTTTGCAGTTTTCTTTTGTAGGAATGACAACTCAGGAAGTTGTTGTTGGTGACCAATCAAAAGTGAATATTACCATGCTCGCTGATGCCATTGGGATTGAAGAAGTGGTTGCAGTAGGCTATGCAACGGTTACTAAAAGAGAGTTAACAGGCTCTGTTGTTTCTATTAAAGCAGAGTCTATGAAAGAAAGACCTGTTTCAAATTTCGCAGAAGTTCTGCAGGGGAATGCCTCAGGTGTTTCA
Source organism: Draconibacterium sp. (assembly GCA_041583785.1). Taxonomy (GTDB): domain Bacteria; phylum Bacteroidota; class Bacteroidia; order Bacteroidales; family Prolixibacteraceae; genus Draconibacterium. The sequence continues at coordinate 16,086 of JBFHFE010000058.1, forward strand.
ATAAATTCTACAAGCGGTGCACCCGGAAGTGATGTGCAGGTTCGAATTCGTGGATTAGGAAGTATTAACAGTAGCGTAAATCCTCTTTATGTAATTGATGGGTTACCATATAGTGGAGCGTTGAACTCGATTAACCCAAATGATATTGAATCAATTGAAATTCTTAAGGATGCTTCATCTACAGCGATTTATGGATCTAGAGGAGCAAATGGTGTTATTCTTATTTCTACAAAGAAAGGTTCCGAGAAAAGCCTGGTTGTGGAATACAATGGAACTTATGGTATTCAAAAATTAAGGAAAAAGCTAGACTTGCTGAATGCTACTCAATATGCTGAACTTGCCAATGAAGCCGAACTTGCGGCAGGTAATTCAATTCGCTATACAGATAGTGATATTGCATCTTTTCATAATGGGGGTGAAGGAACAGATTGGCAAGATGAGATTTATCAAACAGCACCAATGCAAACACACCAATTGTCAGCAAGTGGCGGGAACAATAAAATGAAATTTTATATCTCCGGAAACTATTTAAACCAGGAGGGAATAATAAAAACTTCTGAGTTCGAACGCTATTCAACAAGGGTAAATCTGGATGCTAATATTTCGGATAAGATTTCTATTGGAAATACCCTATCTGTAAGCCGACAGGTTAATGCTGCTGTTACAAGTTCAGGAACCCGAAGCAATTCTGGTACTTCGAATGTTGCTTGGGCTGCACTTATTACTAATCCAACGCTTGAAATTAAAGATGAAGATGGAAATTACATAGAGAATACCCCTGATCCTATAATTGGAAATCCTGTAGCTTTGCTTGATGGTGTTACAAACGAGACAAAGTCATCAGAAGTTATAGGAAGTATATATTTACAATATGCTTTATCCGATTGGTTAAGTGCAAAGTCAACTTTTGGATTTGGATTACGAAATTTAATTAACGGTACATATACCAAAAGTTTTCTAGTTGGAAGCAACGATGGACGTGCGAGTAGAAGTACAACTCAAAGTAGTAATTGGGTAAGTACAACTCAGCTAAATTTCGATAAGGATTTCAACGAGATTCATAAAATTAAAGGTACCCTTGTTTTTGAAGCACAAGAGGTGGAAAGTGAAAATTTTTCAGCGAGTTCAGAAGGATACGTTCTTGATAATTTGCTTTATAATTCTTTAGGTTCTGCCTCTACTGTATTGACCCCCTCTAGCGGCTCCTCAAAATGGTCGCTTGCTTCTTTTGTTAGTAGAGTTAATTACTCATTAAAAGACAAATATTATCTTACTTTAACGGGAAGATACGATGGTGCTTCACGTCTGGCTGTAGGAAATAAATGGAATCTTTTTCCTTCCGGAGCTTTGTCGTGGAGGGTAAGTGATGAGTCGTTTATGGATGATGTAAGTGAAGTTGACGACCTAAAAATTAGGGTAAGCTATGGAGAATCTGGTAACCAAAGTGTTTCGGTTTATTCGACGTTAAATAAGTTAACAGACGATACGGCTATTATAGGGGAAGATGAAGTTATTCATACAGGATATGCTCCTGCAAATTTTCCAAATCAGGATCTTACCTGGGAAATTTCAAAACAATTTGATGCAGGCTTCAATCTAAGTCTATTGGAACGAAAATTAGCCATTGATTTCGACTATTTTAATCGAAAAACAGAAGGCTTATTTTTTGATCGGGAATTACCAGCGGTGGTAGGCACTAGTAGCTTAACAACTACTACAAATATTGGAAGTATTCGAAATTCGGGAATAGAAGTGGAATTGGAAGCCAACCTGATTAATAATTCCGCTTTTAAATGGAGCATGACAGGTAACTTTACTTATACCCAGAATAAAGTGATAGCTTTAGCTGAAAATGATGTGATTTATACTGGGTATAGTGGTCAATATGGTATATCTGCTGAGAGTCAGATATTAACTGTTGGTGGTCCTATCGGTGTATTTAGGGGCTGGCTTACTGATGGTTTGTTTGACGATGATGTAAGTCTCACAATTGATGGGCAAACACGCGAACCTGGAGATATAAAGTATCAAGACATTGATGGTGATGGCGACATAACCGACGATGACAGGGTCGAACTGGGAAATGCGATCCCCGATTTTTTTTGGGGATTGAAGAATTCATTTGAATATAAAGGTTTATCATTGGAATTGTTTTTACAGGGTAGTCATGGAAATCAAATAGCAAATCTTAATAAGAATATTAATTTATTGTCATTAGATGGAAAAAGTAATAATGATATTTCTGCTCTTGACAGATGGACACCCAACAATACAAATACAGCTATCCCAAGAGCTACTGCTACAAGGCCAACAATGAAATTTTCCGATCAGTGGCTCGAAGATGGCTCATACCTTCGTTTAAAATCGGTCACATTAGGTTATAGTTTTTCTAAGTCTGGATTCTTGAATTCCTTAAATATAAATTCACTTAGACTTTATTTTACAGGAACAAACCTACTTACGTTTACCGATTATAGTGGTTACGACCCTGATGTGACCCGCTCTAGTTCTGTTACAAGTCAAGGTTACGACGAAGGAATTTATCCTCACTCAAAATCGTATGTGTTTGGAATAAATATTGGTTTTTAATTTTAGTACATATTAATATGAAAAATACAACTAACATATTTGCAATAAAAATATTTGGGCTAATTGCCTTGATAAGTTTAATATTTACTTCCTGCGAGGATTTTTTGGAAGAAGTACCCAATTCAATTTTAACAGAAGCTAACTTTTATAATACAGAGGCTGATGCTGCTTCTGCGGTAGATGCATTGTACGCTTCTGTACAAAGTGGAAACGGGGGATGGTACGGGAGTTATATACAAAACGATTATAACACAGACGATCTGTTTTCTGACCCAGGTGTGGGGAGTTCAGTTGCACAAGCATGGAGTCGTTTAAATCTCAATTCTGAAAGTAGCATTGTAGCTCAAATCTGGAACCAGCATTATATTACTATTGGCAGAGCCAATGCAGTATTGGACTATGTCTCTACCGATCTCGATATAAGAGATATTGCAGTAGGTCAGGCAAAATTCTTCAGAGCTCTGGCTTACTTTGATCTGGTACGTTATTTTGGAGATGTGCCGCTTACTACAAGTGTTATTACAAGCTTAGATGATGCATTTATGATTGCAGGAGACAGGGCTGCTTCAACAGAGGTCTATGAACTAATCGAGCAAGATTTGTTAGATGCAGAATCGTTATTGCCAGATGTTTGGGACGGAAGTGATTTAGGCCGGGTTACAGCAGGTACGGTAAAAGGACTGCTTGCAAAAGTTTATCTTACCTGGGCTGGAAGCCCGATAAACGATCAGAGTAAATATCAAATGGCTGCTGATAAAGCAGGCGAGATCGTTAATCAAAGGGCTAAATATGGATATGGTTTGGAACCAAATTATTTAGATGCCTTTATTAATGATCTTGGACAAGAATCGCTTTTTGAAGCACAAATGCTAAGTGGTATTGGTGTGAACCAGGGGGGGAATTTAATTGGGATTAATACCATGCCAAGAAATTTAGCAGGAACCTTAGGCTCAAATTATCGAGGGAATGCAATAGGGAGACCAACTCCTGATTTGGTGAAAGCTTTTGGCCCTGAAGATATCAGGTATCAAACCGGAATGTTTTCAAGTTTATCCAGTGCATCCGGGACTGCAACTTTTGATCCTCATGTTTTTAAATACATCGAAACTGATTTATTAGAGCAGGGATTAGTGCTAAATGACGGAGGACGAAATACGAAGGTATTAAGATTTGCTGATGTATTATTAATGTATGCTGAAGCTTTAAATGAGGTTGGAAGCTCAACGCCATCGGAAGCTTATGATGCTATTAATGAAGTAAGAAACAGGGCTGGTCTTGAAGACTTATCGGGGCTGGATAAAGAAAGTTTCAGAGAAGCGGTTTATCTTGAAAGACGGCTGGAACTTTTCGGAGAAGGACACCGTTGGTTTGATCTGGTAAGGCAAGGACGCTACGTTTCAACCCTGGAGGATTTTAGCAATACTTTACAGGATTTTCCTGAACCTGCAACCTCTTCAACATTTGTAATTGAAAAAAACATTCAATCGCATTTTAACCTTATGCCAATCCCTCAAACCCAAATAAACATACTGGAACTTGAGAATGATATTCAAAATCCGGGTTATTAAAATACAATATAAAAAATAGATGCCTTTTAAAAGGCATCTGTTTTTTATAGAATAAGATATTGGTGAAACTATAAGTTTGGTAGCTTAGGCATTAAAAAACAAAAAAACAGGCTGTTCATATTCAGCAGGAATAAACTGCTGGGACAATAAATTGCTTATATGTTGAACCTTGAAATTTAGTAGTTTTGCTAACTGACCGGAATGGACTCATTCTATCGCATAGCGGGGAGGCTTTATAATAAAATTTAAAAATGAATAAACTAAACCAACTACTACTTCTGTTAATCTGTACGACTTTTTTTATTTCGTGCCAAACGAACGATGAACAAAATCAACCTAATATTCTGTTTTGCATTGCCGATGATGCTTCGATGAAAAGCTTTGGGGCTTATGGTTGCGATTGGATTAAAACGCCAGCTGTTGATCGCCTGGCAAAAGAAGGTGCTCTTTTTTCTAATGCCTATAATTGCAACCCAAAATGTGCCCCGGCTCGGGCCTGTTTGGTAACTGGTAAGTACAGTTGGCAACTAAAAGAAGCTTGTAATCATGTTCCTCATTTTCCTAACGAATTTAAGTATTATCCACATTTATTGATGGATGCAGGGTTTCATGTTGGCTATACCGGAAAAGGGTGGAGCCCTGGAACCTACGATTCGGAACACAATCCTGCCGGCCCGTCGTACAACGACATTAAGTTAACTCCGCCTTATAAAGGAATTGCACCGATTGATTATGCTTCCAATTTTGAAGCTTTTCTTGATGCAAATGAAGAAAACAAACCTTTTTGCTTTTGGTTGGGAACAAGAGAACCGCATCGTTTTTATGAACTAGACTCATGGAAAAAAGCTGGTAGAAATTTAGCAGAAGCCGAAGTGCCCGGATTTTATCCTGACAATAAAACCATCCGTGGCGATTTACAAGATTACGCACTTGAAGTGGAGTGGTACGATTCGCAGGTTGGAAAAGCCATAAAAGCACTGGAAGCAAGGGACTTATTAGAAAATACCTTAATTCTCATTACTTCTGACCATGGGATGCCATTTCCACGAGTAAAAGGACAGATTTATGAAGAAGGATTTCACGTTCCGTTGGTGGCTTATTGGAAAGGTGTCATTCAGCCGGGAAGAGTAATTGAGGATTTCGTGAGTTTTCCTGATGTGGCTCCAACCATTATGGAAGCTGTGGGGTTAAAACCGCATGAACAAATGACAGGAAAAAGTTTCCTTCAACTTCTAAAATCAAAAAAATCGGGACAAATTGATAAAACACGCGACCATGTTTTATTAGGAAAAGAACGTCATGATGTGGGACGTGCGAACGAAGATGGAACCGATTTAGCTTACCCGGTTCGTGCGATTAGGAATGAAACATTCTTATATGCACATAACATTAAACCAGAACGATATCCGGTTGGAAATCCAGAGTATGACTACAGAAATTGTGATAATTCTCCTACAAAAAGCTATCTCACCAGTCTAAAACCGGAGGACAAAGAATATCCTTATTTCGAAATGAGTTTTGGTTTTCGCGACGAAGAAGAATTGTACAATATTCAGACTGACCCCGATTGCCTACATAATCTTGCCAGCTTACCTGCGTATGCCGAAATAAAAGCCAAACTTCGCCAACAAATGGAAGCAGAGTTAATTGAACAAGGAGATCCGCGCACATTGGGTAATGGGGATGTGTTTGATAAATATCCTTATATGGGTAAACCTTTGAAGTATAAGAATAGATAAGTTTTGAGATAAATAACAACTAACTGGAATATAGCAGAATGAACAACCAAATGAAATTAAATACATGTGTTCTGATAATCATAGTTTTACTCGCTTTTGTGCCAGGTGTTTTCGCCAATGATTATACTGTTAAATCTCCAAACGGTGAGGTTTCGGCCTCGTTCGAAGTAAAAAACGGAGATTTATTTTATACCGTATCAGAAGGAGAAGCACAAATTGTCTCTTCCTCAAAAGTGGAGATAATAGAAGGAGCCAAAATAAAGGTTGTAGAACATTCCATTGTAGAGAATGATACAAGTTGGGAGCCGCTTTGGGGGCAGTTCAGTACTATTCGCGATCACCATAACGAGCTAAGCCTTTCGCTTCTTGCAGATGGTATACCGCTTACAATGCTCTGCCGTGTATTTGACGAAGGTCTTGGTTTTCGTTTTGTGCTCTCAGAGGAGTCGAAGGGTAAGAAACTAAATTTTACCAGTAACTGTAATGTACCGGCCAATTCTAAGTACTATACTCCTGAAGGAGAGAATGGTGTCAATGGCCCGGTAAGTCTCACTGAGATTGAAAATATACAAATCCCATTAATGATTAATCAACCCAATGGAAGTACACTCGTCTTGATGGAGTCTGATTTGTATTCAGCAACCGGGTTTGAGTCATTGAAGATCAAATACAACTTTGATAAGAATGAACTTGATTGTTCAAGTACAGCCGTCTCAAAAGGAGAAGGGCATATAACCCCTTGGCGGGTATTTCTTTTGGGGGAAAATATGGGCGATTTTCTAGAGAATACAGTTGTGTTGAATTTAGCCGCTCCCTGTCAATTGGATGATGTAGCTTGGATCAATGCTGGTCGCGGCATTTGGGATTATCGGTTTCGTGGTTACAATACCGGGGAATTTGAGTATGGCATTAATGAAAAGAGCCTATTGCGTATGATTGATTTTGCTGCCGAACAGGGCTTTGAATGGTTAAATATTGATGCCGGCTGGTCGAAAAGACAAGAGAGCCTTGAAAAGGTATTTGTCCGGGCAAGAGAGAAAGGTATTAAATTGATGCTTTATTACGACAGAAAGAACAGTGTTTTTATAGAAGATGACAAACTTTTTAAACACTATGCAGAGCTGGGCGCTTCTGGTATTAAGTATGGATTTATGCAAAACAATGCTGATTTTACCCGTAATGCAATCAAAGCAGCAGCAGAAAACAAATTACTTATAAATTTTCACGATCATCCGTGTCCTATGGCAGGCGTTGAACGAACCATGC
>JBFHFE010000059.1:0-22826 GCA_041583785.1 Draconibacterium sp.
GAGAATGTAAATTAAACTCTGTCTGTAAGTTTAAAATTTATAATATTGAAACTTATGGCAGCAAGAAAAAAAGAATCTCCTGAATACATTGCAATGCGTGATTTAGCCTTAACGCAATTACGCAGTGGAAAATCGTTAACAGGAGAAGGCGGCGTATTTGCCCCAATCATCAAAGAGTTTTTAGAAAGTTCTTTATCAGCAGAGATGGAAAGCCATCTGGATGAAGAAGAACGTGGTTATGGCAACAAGCGAAACGGAAGGAGTTCCAAGACATTAAAAACATCCTCTGGCGAGATTACCATTGACACTCCGCAGGACAGGCACAGTACATTTAATCCACAGATTGTGAAAAAACGTGAGACTATCCTTGCCGATAATCTTGCCCCACAAATAATTGGATTATATGGCAAAGGGATGAGCTTGCGAGACATCACCTCGCACATCAAAGAGATGTATGATGTTGAAATCTCAGCCACGACTTTGAGTGAAATTACAGACCGAGTTATTCCGCAAGTTAAAGAATGGCAAAGCAGGCCACTGGATGAAGTTTACCCGATTGTTTGGCTTGATGCAATGCATTACAAAGTCAGGGACGGAGGGAAAGTAGTTTCCCGTGCAGTTTATAACATATTGGCTATTAATAAAGAAGGCAGAAAAGAGCTAATCGGGATGTACATCTCCGAAAGCGAAGGAGCCAATTTTTGGTTGTCGGTTTTAACCGATTTAAACAACCGTGGTGTCAACGATATTTTAATTGCTTGCACCGATAACCTCAAAGGTTTCTCGGAAGCTATTTTGAGCATCTTTCCTGAAACGGAAATACAAAAATGTGTGATACACCAAATCCGTAACTCATTGAAGTACGTGGCCTCAAAAGACCAGAAAACTTTTATGAAAGACCTGAAGAAAGTATATCAGTCGCCAACCAAAAGCCAGGCAGAAACAGAACTGCTGAACCTTGAAGAAATATGGGGGAAGAAATATCCCATCGTAATCCGTTCATGGAATGAAAACTGGGATGAATTGACGACCTACTTTCAGTACGACATGAATGTTAGAAAACTAATTTACACAACCAATCCAGTCGAAGGATTCCACCGCCAAGTAAGGAAAGTTACCAAAACCAAAGGAGCTTTTCCAACCGATATGGCTTTGTTGAAATTGATTTATCTGGCTACCGAAAATATCTCTAAAAAATGGACACAGCCACTGCAAAACTGGGGTTTGACCATCCAACAACTTTGTATAAAATTTGGCGACAGAATGAAGATTGAGTTGTAATTACCCAACTCAAAAAAGCAAAGAAAGGCAGATTACAGAACCCGTCAAGGGTATATAAACGGCTTCGTGCCTCGCCGCCCTTGACCAAACCTGAAATCTACCTCAAAAAGCTTTTACGAATTGGATGGGAGTAAAAAATTAATTTAATTTGAAAAATAGAAATCAATCAGACAGAGTTACATTTACATATCCATAATTCTAGAATATTTGCGTTTAGCAAGGCAGAAAAGTTAGGCATAGCATTCGTTTTGTTGAAGTTTTCTAACGAAGCATAAACGCAAAAATAGAATTATGAGTCTCATGGTTTTAATTTTGGTATATTCGGTATAAAAAAAACGCCGTTCTCTGCAGAGAATGGCGTTTTTTGCCTTTATATTGAAGATGCTATTCATCTTTTAAGAAGATTGTTTGTTGACGGTTTGGGCCAACCGAAGCAATCGATATAGGTATCTCCATTTCATCTTCAATAAAGTTGATGTAATTTTTTAGCTCTTCTGGAAATTCATTTTTGTCTTTAATTCCGGTTAAGTCGGTTTTCCAACCGGGAAGTTCCACATAAACAGGTTTTACGTTGTCGTCTAGCTCAAATGGGAAGTATTCTACAACCTCTCCTTCAATTTCATAGCCAACACAAACTTTTATAGTGTCAAAATCATCTAGAACATCGGCCTTCATCATTATTAATTCGGTAACTCCATTCAGCATAACAGCATATTTCAGAGCAACCAGGTCAAGCCATCCGCAACGACGAGGGCGTCCGGTGGTAGAACCGTATTCATTTCCTGCATCGCGTAGTTTTGTTCCGGTTTTATCGAATAATTCGGTTGGAAAGGGGCCCATTCCTACACGCGTGCAATAAGCTTTAAAAATTCCGAAAACTTTACCAATAGTTTGTGGGGCAATACCCAAACCGGTACAAGCACCTGCGCATATTGTATTCGAACTGGTTACAAAAGGGTAGGAGCCAAAATCAATATCAAGAAGGGTTCCCTGTGCACCTTCTGCCAACACCGATTTTTTATCTTTTAAAGCCTGGTTAATCATTTGCTCGCTGTCAACAATCTCGAATGATTTCAGAACTTCCACTCCTTCGAACCATTCTTTTTCGCATTCGTTAAGCATTTCCTCGTAATCGAATTTAAAAAATTCGCTGAGCATAACTTTGTGGTTTTCGATGCGTGTGGTGTATTTCTCTTCAAAATTGTGCAGTAAATCGCCAACTCGCAGTCCGTCGCGGCCAATTTTATCTTTATAGGTTGGTCCTATCCCTTTTAAAGTGGAACCAATTTTGGTATCGCCTTTTTGTTTTTCCGATGCCGCATCAAGAATTTTATGGGTGGGAAGAATCATATGTGCTTTTTTCGAAATAAAGAGTTTTTTCGAAATGTCGACACCAATTTCACTTAACGATTCTATTTCTTTTTTGAATATGATAGGATCGATAACCACACCATTACCGATAATATTTACTTTGTCGCCTTGGAAAATACCGGAAGGAATGGTATGTAAAACATGTTTTATATTGTTGAATTCAAGGGTGTGACCAGCATTTGGCCCTCCCTGGAAACGAGAAATAACATCGTATTTCGGGGTTAAAACATCAACAATTTTACCTTTGCCCTCGTCGCCCCATTGGAGGCCCAACAATACATCTACCTTCATCTTAAAATTTGATTTTTATTTTACAAACAAAACCGCGAAAACTTAACCATTTAAGATTAACTTTTCACGGCTTTCAAATAAGCAGCTAAAAATACTAAATATTTTCATTTACAAGCATAAAAAGATCGACTTCGGCAAGCGTATTTTATAATCTGTTAAAAATGAGTTGTTTAATTTTTCTTTGTGCTTTCACCATAAATGTAAAGTGTGTGGTGCGAAAGCTTAAAGTTATTCTTGATGCAAGTATCCTCGATTATCTCCCTGATACGTTGATCATAGAATTCCACTACTGTACCGTTTGTAGTGTCGATAAGGTGGTCGTGCTGAAGTGTGGCATATGCTTTCTCGAATTGAGCAATGTTTTTGCCAAACTGGTGCTTTACCACCAATTTGCAGTCCAGCAATAAATCGATGGTGTTGTACAAGGTTGCGCGACTTACCCGGTAATTGTTATTTTTCATTGAAATGTACAACGATTCAATATCGAAATGACCTTCTCGACAATAAATTTCATCTAATATGGCAAACCGTTCAGGTGTTTTCCGGTGACCGTTTTTTTCGAGGTATTCGGTAAACATGTTCCTCACGGTTTCTCTAGTTTTCTGGTTATTCATAATTAAACCAATTTTAAATAGGCCAAAAGTATAAATTTTTTTTATTTTTTTAGAATGAATATAAATTAATCATTCAGGTTTTCTACCCGAATAACATTATCAATGCCTTTTATTGTTTTCAGGCGGTTTATCAGGTTGTTTAAATCTTCTGTATTGTGGATGTATAGAAAGAGGTCGCCCTTAAAAATCCCATCGTGTGTGTCGAATTTTACCGAACGCATATTAATGTTGTACCCTTTGGATATCAAAGTAGTTACTTCGTTTACAATTCCCATTCGATCAAATCCTTCCAGATTTAACCTTGTAAGGTAAGATTGCCGTTTGAATTTGGTCCATTCAGCTCTGATTATTTTTTCTCCCTGGTTGGCAATAAAGCGTTCTAATTCCGGGCAACCGGCTTTATGGATAGTAACATGTTCATCGGTACTTAAATAGCCAACAACTGCTTCTCCGGGAATTGGATTGCAGCATTTTGCCAGCGAAAAAGAAATATTATCCTGATTTTCTTTTAAGAGGAACAGCTTCTTTTTATCTATTTTTTTTGAGGTTTGTCCTTCTTCTTCGGTCTCCTCTGCGTCTTTCTTTTTACTTCCACCTCCAAAAGTAATGTTCCAATATTTAACAAGTTTGTTTTCCGATTTTTTTCCAATAATTTCTTTAAGGTTACTCAGTTCCAGAAATCCCATTCCAAGTTCAGAATAGAGCTGTTCTTTATTGTTGAGGTTAAAATGGGCCGTTAGTTTCTTTAGGTTATTCGAAGTAAGTGGAGCCTTGTTTTTTGCAAAAGCCTCCTCTATTATTTCTTTTCCTTTTTTGGTATGTTTGCTTTTTTCGAGTTTAAATGCGTCTTTAATTTTTCCCCTAGCTTTTGGTGAATTGGAGAATTTTAACCACTGTAGTTTTGGTGATTGATTTTCAGAAGTAAGTATTTCTACCTGGTCGCCATTATGGAGTACATGGCTTAGGGGTACCAGTTTCATATTAATTTTTGCTCCAATACATTTGTTGCCTAAATGAGTGTGTATTTCGTAGGCAAAGTCAACAACGGTTGCCCCGGTCGGTAAGGAGAACATGTCGCCTTTAGGAGTAAATACATTTATTTCTGATGAAAATAGGTTTAGTTTGAATTCATCCAGAAATTCGAAAGCATCTGCATCTGTACTTTGCAGAAGATCTCGTATTTGCTCGATCCATGGATCAAGTTCATTCTCAAAATTTCGGATATCCTTGTACCTGTAGTGCGCTGCGAAACCATGTTCTGCCACATCATCCATTCTGTCGGTACGAATCTGAACTTCAACCCACATTCCTTGCGGCCCCATTACTGTAACGTGGAGCGATTCGTAGCCATTTGCTTTGGGTGTGGTAATCCAGTCGCGGATTCGGTCGGGTTTCGGTTTGTAAATGTCGGTAACGATCGACAAAACATCAAAACACTGTCGTTTTTCCGAAGTATCGGGTTTAGTATTAATCACAATCCGTATGGCCAGCAAATCATAAACCTCGTTAAAGGAAACCGATTTTTTTTGCATCTTTTGCCAGATGGAGTAACTGGTTTTTAAACGGTGAGTTACCGTACAATCCAGGTTTTCTGATTTTAATTTTTCTATAATGGGGTCGATGAATTCATTAACCAGATAATTCCTTTTTTCTTCCTGATTATGCAGTAAGTAAATGATTTGGTTGTATTCTTCCGGATGTTTGTGTTTAAAACTTAGCTCTTCCAATTCGCTTTTTATAACATGCAAACCCAGGCGATGGGCAAGTGGCACATAAAGGAAAAGCGTTTCGCCGGCAATTTTTATTTTTTTATGCTCCGGCATCGAGTCGAGTGTTCGCATGTTGTGCAAACGGTCGGCAATTTTTATCAGAATTACTCTTACATCATCCGAAAGGGTCATCAGCATTTTTTTTAGGGTAAGAGCATGCCTCGAATCAAAGTCACCCGACAGTTTGGTTAATCCGTCCACAATACGTGAAACCCGATCCCCAAACATATTTTCAATGTCGGACAGGCGGTAGTCGGTGTCTTCAACCACATCGTGCAACAATGCCGAAACAATTGACGTGGCTCCAAGTCCAAGGTCTACAGCAACAATTTTTGCGACTGAAATTGGATGAATTATGAATGGTTCGCCTGATTTTCGTTTTATACCATGATGGGCAGCATTCGAAAAACGGAAAGCTTTTTCGATTCTAGCCAGCCGTCCTTCATCGAACTTATTCTTAATTACTTTAAGAAAATCCTGATAACGGTCTTCGATTTGCCTTATTTCTGCTTTTGTAAAATGTTGCACGTATAATCTCCCCCTGTCTGTTTCCTTTAAAAAATACCTCTCTCTAAAAGATCTTGAATATATAAATTCTTTCCAATTCCGGCATTTTCTCCGGCTAAAATATCTCTTTTTTTATCGCCAATCAACACTGAGTTAACAGCACTGATATTAAATTGTTCTATTGCCCTGTTAATCATTCCTGGCATGGGCTTGCGGCAGTTGCATTTTCCTGTAAACTCCGGATGATGCGGGCAATAATAAACTTTTGTTATTTTTATTCCTTCCGATTCGAATTGGTTAAGCATCCAGTTGTTTAGAGCATGAAAGTCACTCTCTGAATAAAACCCGCGCGCAATTCCTGATTGGTTAGTGATTATAAATAATAGGTATTGAGTTTCCTGAAATTTTCGCATGAGCTCAAAAATTCCGGGTTGGAACTCAAAGTCGTCGGTTTTGTAAACGTAATTTTTTTCAACATTAATGGTTCCGTCTCGGTCGAAAAAAACAGCCTTTCTTTTAGTTGAGCTGTTCATCTGCGAATAAATTTCGTTCAACCGTTTCGCAAATAATGTGCCCAATTAATAGGTGTATTTCCTGAATGCGCGGAACCGATTGCGAAGGCACTTTTAAAATAAAATCGCTAAAGTTATTTAGTGCGCCCCCGGTTTTTCCCGTGAGAGCAATGGTGATAAGCTCTTGCTTTTTAGCGGTTTTGAACGCATTTGTAATGTTCTCAGAGTTTCCCGAAGTTGACAATCCAATTAAAACATCGCCTTTTCTTCCAAAAGCTTCTATGTGGCGGCTGTAAACTTTTGTAAAATCGTAATCGTTGGAAACGGCTGTTAAAAATGAAGAGTTTACATGGCAGGCTTCCGAGGCGATTGCTTTGCGTTCGAGCTTAAATTTTCCCGATAATTCGGCCGCCAGATGCTGAGCTTCAGCCGCACTTCCTCCATTGCCACAAAATATGGTTTTGTTACCCTTTCGATAAGCAGTAACTATTACTTCTGACACATTGTCAACCTGTTGGATAAACGTTTTGTCGTTTCTGATAAGCTGAACAAGCTGCGAGAGTTGCTGGATATTTTTTAACGTTTTACTCATCGAAAGTTTGTGTTAGTAATCGAGCAACAAATTTATCAATTGGGAAGGTAATATCGTCTTCTTTTAGTTTTTTTATTTTTACCCATCTAAAACTTTGTCCATGGTTGTTCTTAATTTCAAAGTCGAAAGCTTTGTTTGACAGGTGAAAACGAATTGGATTTTTTAGTTGGGCAAGGTAATATATGCTAATAAGTTGGGCGTTTTTGTAAAATAAGGCTTTCTGGTAAAAATCAGTAGTATAAAAGTGCCTAATGTTTTGAATTTCCTGCTCGTTGCATTCTTCTTTAAATTCACGAATGAGGCAATCAACCGGCCCCTCTCCATATTCTAACCCTCCTCCCGGGAACTTGGTCATGTAGGTCTCGCGTTCAAATTCGTCGGAAACAAGTACTTCGTTTTGGTTATTGATGATGATTCCGTATACGCGGATAATAAATTTTTTCATCTTATTAAAATTGTTTGTTTTCTATGGAATAAGATGGGTCACGCATTGGTTTAAGAAATTCCCTATGTGTGAATATTTCTAATGCTCCTTTCATCTTAACTGAGCTTCGATATATCCGATTATTTCTTTTATTTGAGAAGGCTCGAACCAGCTTACTTTATCATCTTTTCGGAACCAGGTAATTTGTTTGCGGGCATAGCGCCGCGAGTTTCGTTTTATAAGTTCGATGGCTTTTTCGCGAGTTATTTCACCATTGAAATAAGCAAACCACTCGCGGTAGCCAACAGTGTTTAATGAGTTTAAATGTTTCTTTGGGTAAACGCTGCGTGCTTCTTCTTCAAGCCCGGTTTTTACCATTTGGTCGACCCTTAAATTTATTCGCTGATGAAGAATTTCTCTCTCGCTGTTTAGCGCAATTTTTATGATTGAGAAAGGCCTTGTTTTGGTTTGGTTCGAACGAAATGAAGAATAAGGTTTTCCTGTTTGAATGCTGATTTCGAGGGCATGAATAATCCGGGCAGGATTCTTCAAATCAACGGTTTTGTAGTATTCCGGATCAATGGTTTTTAATTGTAGCCGAAGATCCTCCAGACCATTGTCTTCCAGTTGTTTTTTCAAGGCCGCTCTAATTTCCGGATCTGCATCAGGCATTATGTCAATTCCCTTGCAAATGGCATCGATATAAAGCATAGAGCCACCTACCATAACAACAATATCTCTTGTTTTAAATAATTCTTCCAATAATGCCAGAGCTTCGGTTTCGTAACGGCTGGCATTGTAATTTTCGTTAATGCTATGCGTTTGTATAAAATGATGTTTAACAGCTGCAAGCTCGTGCTTATCTGGTACTGCTGTGCCAATGTTAAGCTCTTTAAAAATCTGGCGCGAATCGGAGGAGACGATCTCGGTGTTAAAGTATTGGGCAATTTTTATGCCTACCGAAGTTTTTCCTATTCCGGTTGGACCGGTAAGAACAATGAGCGTTTTTGGCATGTAAGTATTTTTTTTGCAAAGGAATGATAAAAAAAAGACTGTTCAAAATGAATTGAACAGTCATGATATTTCTTCCACATGGGTTAACCATGCCGCCCTTTTGTATTAGAAGTCGTCCATCTCCCCATAGAGTTCGGTATAATCGTCGAGTTCACCAAAATCCATATAAACCTCCTCTTTCTGAAGCATTGAAGTTTCCTGCTCCATATATTCTTCACCAAGAACTTGTACAGGAGCTTCTCCCTTTTTTAGAGCGACAATTGGTTCATTGAGACTTTTTTCCATAATTATTGCGGTTAGTTCTATAAAAAATGATCTGTCGTTTATAAAATCGAAGGTATATATTAACTGCTGTTCGTTCTTGTGCAACAGGTCGCACAGCCGTGTTTTTTGCATTATATAAAAGGCTGCACCATTTATACCTAAGTCGAGCATCGAAATTTCAACCAGCTTTTTCCATCGGTTGTTCGAAATAAAAAAGGAAGCTAGTTGATGCGATTCAAAACCAACACTTTTCTGAATAATAGTATGAAAGTCGAAAAATGAATGTTTCTCGTCGAGTGCAACTTCCAATTGGAAGTTTTGGGATTCTTGTGAAACGATTTGAAATTTGTAAATCATAATTTTCACGATGAATTATGTCCAAATTTTAAAGGAATTTGTAAAAGATCCAAGACTAAATCACGAACATCCTTAGAAAATATCTATGAAAAGATAACGCAATTCTTTTGATTTGTTTTCATCCTTGTTTTGTTAATGTGCTGTATTATAGTGCATTAGTGTGGTGTTTGATGTCTTCGTTATTTTTGGAAAAGGGATGGAGATGGTCGGAATTAAAAAATGTTAAAAAACTTTAAGTTCAATAAATAATTGAACATATCGGTATTCAGTTCGTGAAAAACTTGATTTTTTAATTAAACAGAAAAGTTGAATGATTACAATTTTCTACCCCGTAACATTTGTCTTTTTCCTGGAGGGCCGGGTAATCGTTCCATGGAATAACCGCAGTTCTGTAATATGCGTCTGATTGAGCCTTTTGCACTGTAGGTTACAAAAACAGCATTCTGAGCCGATGCCTGGTATATTTTTTCGAAAATGGCAGGTCCCCACATGTTTGGTTGTTTATCGGGGCCAAAAGCATCGAAATAAATAATGTCGAATTGTTGTAAGTCGTTAAATCTGAAATGTTTGATGTCGTCGTTTATTTTTTGAAGCTTAAAATATTCCGAAATCTGTATTTCTTTTCCCCATGCTGCCGCATGAATCTTTTCATATAAATAAGCTGATTCTACAGAAAAGAGCTTTCCGTAATTTAGTTTTTCGATTAATTGTTTATCCAAAGGATACTTTTCTATACTAACAAATGTAGTTTCGCGTTTTAGTTTCGCAGCCCACATGGCAGTAAGAAATGCATTCAACCCAGTTCCAAAACCTACCTCAAAAATGCGCGGTTCATTCGACTCGTGATGCCTGAACCCTTTCTCTAAAAAAACATATTCCGATTCAGTGAGTGCTCCGTTAACCGAATGGTATTGTTCATCCATTGCTGGGATAAAAAGGGTTTTTGAACCATCGCCTGTTTCAATTATTTCGTGTTGCATTATGTACTTTGCTTTGAATTAAAACTTAAAAAGCTAATTTTACACTGCAAAATTAGAAAAAACTATGTTACTAAGGTTGTTTAATGAGAATCCAAATCCCCGGGATGTGCGGAAAGTTGTGGATGTTTTACGCGGAGGTGGCATAATAATTTATCCAACCGATACGGTTTACGGTATGGGATGCGATATCACCAATCAGAAAGCAGTTGAAAAAATTGCCCGTTGGAAAGGAGTAAAAATCGAAAAAAATACTTTCTCGTTTATTTGCAGCGATTTTAGCCATCTGTCAGATTATACCCGTCCAATTCCAAATAACATATTTAAAGTTTTACGGAAAAATTTACCCGGCCCATTTACGTTTATTCTTGATGCCAGTAATAGTGTTCCGAAATATTTTAAAGGGAAAAAGAAAACAGTAGGTATTCGTATCCCTAATAATAATATTATTCGTGAGATAGTTTCTGAATTAGGGAATCCAATAGTTTCTACTTCTATATACGATGATGATGAAATTTTAGAATACGCCACCGACCCTGAGTTGATGTACGAAAAGTTTCAGGAGATAGCCGATGTTGTAATCGACGGTGGATATGGAGAACTTGTTCCTTCTACTGTAGTGGATTGTACAAGCAATGAAATAGTAATTATCCGTGAAGGGAAAGGGAAACTCGATTACTAAGAGTGAGGTTTTGAGTTCGAGTTGGAATTAACAGTAAAAGGAAGTTTTACAAATTGCTTCAGGCAAAAGGGAAAATTTAGCTCAAAGTCCTGCTCTGATTTTTTTACCACATCAAATTATTATACCCACTTTATTTTGAAGTAATATCAATATTACATTGAAATGAACCTTGTTCTTTTGCCCTTTTGGCTTTTTGCTTCGTTGAAAAATTGCACCGTAGCTGTTGCTATGCCTTAATTTTTCAACTTGCCTAAACCCAAAATCATCAAAACAATTTAAAGCTCATTTCAAAATAAAATTGGTATAAGCCTTAAGTTATTCTTTCCAAAACGATGGAGAGAACAATACCAAAACAGTAAATAATTCAAGCCTTCCGAGCAACATTAAAAACGAGAGGAACCATTTTCCTACTGGTTTAATGTGGTAAAAGTTATCGGCTGGGCCAACACTTCCTAATCCTGGTCCAATGTTTCCCAGGCAGGTAGCCACCGCTCCCATCGACGATTCAATGTTGGGTTCGATAAGTGTGAATATTACCGTGCTAATGGCAAAAAGAACCATGTAAAGAATAAGGAATGCCAAAACATTGGTCACAATTTTTGGATCAACCGAGTGTTTGTTAAACCTTACCGGAATTACCGCATTGGGATGAACCAGACGTTTGAGCTCATAATAACCGTTTTTAAGCAGTACAACAATACGCATTATTTTTATTCCTCCACCGGTTGAACCTGCAGAACCGCCAAAAAAGAACAAAACAAAAATTAGCATGGTAAGTACGGGGGGCCAGGTTAAGTAATCGGCTGTTGCAAATCCGGTGGTGGTAATTATTGTTATTACCTGAAAGAGTGAATCTCGAAAAGCATGTTCAATCCCCAATTCTGAGGAAATAAGCAACCCAATAAAAATAAGAGCAGTAAATCCCAGCGTGAAAAAGCTGTAATATTTAAATTCTTCGTCTTTAAATGCTACCGAAAACTTGCCTCTTAAGGCAAAGTACGAAAGCGTAAAATTGGTTCCGGCAAGGAACATGAAAATAATGATAACATATTGTATAAAGGGTGATGGCCAATAAGCAATACTGGCCTGTTTTGTTGAAAATCCACCGGTTGCCATGGTCGTAAACGAATGACATACTGCATCAAAAATATTCATTCCCCCAATCCATAGAAGTATCGTTTCAACCAATGTAAAAGCGATGTATATATTCCAAAGGGTTTTTGCTGTTTGTTTAATTCTTGGGCTGATTTTATCAGGAGTTGGCCCTGGAACTTCAGCCATAAATAGCTGCATCCCTCCAATTCCGAATACCGGAAGGATAGCAAGGGATAATACAATAATTCCCATACCCCCAAGCCATTGGGTAATACTTCTCCAAAATAAGATTCCGTGAGGTAAGGCTTCAATATCGTTTAATACCGATGAGCCTGTTGTGGAAAAACCCGACATGGTTTCAAAAAAAGCATCGGTAAAATTAGGAATTGAACCACTGAAAATATAGGGAAGGCATCCAAAAAACGAAAACACGATCCACACCATAGAAACAATAATGAACCCTTCGCGTTTCCCAATGTTTTTTTTTGCATTTGACGAGCCCAATACAATTCCTCCTCCAACGCCTAAGTTTATTCCTGCCGAAATAAGGAAAGCCAGAATGTCGTGTTCTCCGTAAAGAAGGGCAACCAGAAGTGCCAGACACATGGCCACTCCTTCCACTACGAGTAAAAACCCGAGTACCCGAAAAATAATTTTTGAATTCATTTCTGGCCGTTTGGTTCCTATTTAAAGAATTTTTCTAGTTTTTTAATTCCTGAGGGGAGAGTAAACACCACAACTTTATCACCTTCCTGAATTTGTGTGTAGCCATGTGCAATATATCCCATGTTTCCACGAATTACCCCACCTATCTTGGCTTCATCAGGAAATTCTAGATCTTTAATTGGATTTTGGGTGATTTTTGCACCGGGTTTGGCAATAAATTCAAACACTTCAGCTTCAGAAGCCGTTAGGCATTTTACTTTCGAAATTTCGGCGTTTAAGGTAAAACGGTAAATATATCCGGCAGCAATTAGTTTCTTGTTAAAGATACTCCCAATATCCATGTTGTCAGCCAGGTTCATATAGGCCAGGTTTTCAACTTCGGCAATGGTGCGGCGTACTCCAAAGGTTTTGGCCAGGTGGCATCCTAGTATGTTCGTTTCAGAGTTTCCGGTGGTGGCTACAAAAGCATCCATTTTTGCAATGCCTTCTTCTTTTAACAGGTCGAGATTCCGTCCATCGCCGTTAATAACCAATACATTCTCAAATTTGTCCGCAATCTTTTCACATTTTTCCCGGTTTCCTTCAATTACTTTAATCCGGTAGTTGTCGCCCATTTTTTCAATGGCTTTTTGAGCAATTCTACTGCCTCCCAAAAACATAACGTTTTTAACTTCGAAAAGTGTTTTTCCGGTAAGTTCAAATACATTTTGTTGTTCTGCAGGAGTAGTTATAAAAAATACAACATCGCCATCTTTTATAAAATCGCTTCCTCTTGGAATTATTGTTTCATTGTTTCGGTTAATGGCAACAACCAGCAAATGTTTGTTTTCCTGCGAAAGTTCTTCGAACGTTTTATTGAGTACCGGAGCATTTTCTCGAACTTTTACGCCAAGAAGAATTAATTTTCCGTTTGAAAATTCAATGAGTTGCCGGGTTCCGGTTTGTTTTATGGAAGCTATAATTTCTTTTGCAGCAAGGCTTTCTGGAAAAATGAGCTCGTTAATACCGAGGTTGCTAAGTTTTTTCCGATAACGTTCTTGCAGGTATTCCGAATTGTTAATTCGTGCAATTGTACGCGATACGCCCAGGTAAGATGCCATTGAGCATGCCAATACATTTCGTTCCTCGAAAGGCGTTACTGCAATAAATAAATCCGATTTAGCCAGATCGGTACTTTTTAAATCCTGAAAAGAGTGAGCCGACCCCACAATCGTCATTAAATCTACCTCTCCGCTAATTTTAGCTAGTTTTTCAGGAGAATCGTCTAAAAGAACGATGTCGTGATTTTCGTTAGTTAACATTCGTGCCAAATGTGTTCCAACTTCGCCAGCACCTGCAATAACAACTTTCATCTGTTTAAAATTGTTTGTTTTTATTAGTCGTAACTTTTAAACCTGCATTTCGAATCTTCTACCTTCAGGCAAAATTTTTTCATGCGCTTTATATCTGTCTGTATTGTGCAAAATGGCAAAATAATGTATTAAGTTTTTAACCACAATTCAAAATCTTCAATTAATAAGTAACGAACACTAAATTTAACATTCTAATTTACAAAAATTGCAACTCACTTTTTGTAAATTCCTATGAATAAATATGCATAAGCAGTTTGGTCTGACTAAAACCAATCGCTGGCTCGTTTTGAGATTTTATAGTTGAAATTTAATAAGGATTGCAATATTCATCGCAAAAACAGATAAATGTTGTTTCTTTTCTGCTTTCAGCAGCCTGGTTTCGTTCTTCATTTTACAGTGTGTTTGGGAATATTACCACTTCGAACAAAAGGCGCCATGGATTTTAAGCAAATGTATGTTCTCTTTCTCAATTTCGGGCGGAAAATATTTTGTTAAAATAATTTTTGTGTTTTTGCTGACGGGCAGTTTTAGTTTTTTGATGTTTTGGTCAACAATAAGATAATCGGGAGAAAAAGAAGGAGGGAGCTTCAAGTTGCTGTTTTTCATACAAATCGTTTTCCCGTTAAAAATTAGTACTCCATTTTTTAAAAATAGAAAGTTATCTTCATAGGAATCGTTTATTTTAATGAGAACAGGACGATTTAGGCGCAGCTTTCGTTGTACTTTTTGTATTTGTTGAAATAAAAACTCGTTTTTTTGAATGGGCTCTTGCGAAACCACGTAGTTTTTGCGACCTCTGATAAGCTGAATGGTAATATTTGAGGAGTTGTTGAAAACAATTATTTCAGAAGAATGGTACTGCCGGTATCCATCGGAAATGACGTTGAGGAGAAGCACCAGGAGAAAGGTGAGAGCTGTTTTTAAGAAAACAACTTTGCTGCTTTGAATGAATAGGAAAATACAAAAAAGGAAGGCTGCCATCAGGAACAGCTCGGCTGTGCTCAACGATATATCTAAAGTCGAACCCGGAAGTGATTCAATAAACTGTAAGGTAGAATAAACCATTTTAATTATCCACTTAACGATGAATGCCAGAGCAGCGGATAATAATGGTGTTTTTGATAACATTAGCAAAGCAATGCCGAGTGGAACTAGTACTGTAACTGCCGGAATTACGATTAGGTTGCTTAGCCAAAAATAAGTTGGAAATTGATTGAAATAGAAGGATGTGAGGGGGAACGTGGCTATTTGTGCGGCCAATGAGACAGTTAGCAATGTCCAGAAGAATTTTACAACTTTGTTTGGTGTTGTTATAAGTTTTTCAAATTTGGGCTGAAGAAATACGATGCCAAAAACCGCCGAATAAGAAAGTTGAAAGCCAACTTCGAACAGGTTGTTCGGATTTATTAACAATAGGAAGAGGGCGGACGCGGCCAGCGAGTTGTATATGTTTGCTCTGCGGTTTATGTTCGTACCAATAATAACAATCGAGAACATGGTTGTTGCCCGTAAAACCGAAGGAGACAAGCCTGTAATAAACGCATAAAACCATAAAAGGGAGATGCTGCTAATGATAAAAATGTATCTTCCGGTTTTTTGTTTTCTGAGAAAATTAAAAAAAAGGCTAAATACCAAAAAAATGATGCCAACATGAAGTCCGGAAACTGCCAAAACATGCATTACTCCAGCCGCGGAAAAAATAAGTTTTGTTTCACGATCCAGATTACGCTTGTAGCCAAGGGTTAAGGCCGAAAGTATTTCGGTTTCGTTTTTGCCAAGGTTTTGTTTGCGAAAAATTTGTAATAAACTTTCGCGCAGCAGTTCAGATTTAACCCGTAATATTTTCGATTTGTAATTGGTAAGTTGCCAGCTGTTTTTATCTAAAAAAACCTGACGATAAATTCGTTTATAGTTTAAGAAACGTTTGTAGTCGAATTCGAAAGGATTACCGTAGTTTTCAATTTTCGTAGGTATCGGGTGAAAAATAATCTGCATTCCCGGAACAATGGTTTTTACTTTATCTGATTTTTCAAAATAAACTAAAACTGTTTCGTTGGTTTTTAGTAACGAATTGTTCTTTTCTACAGCTTTTATTCGAACCTGCGATTTGTAAGAATTTTGTTTTTCCTCTGGTTTTTCAAGGATTATGCCGATTGAAACGCCTTTTGTAGAGAAATTGGGCAGTTTGTTGTACTGAATGAATACAGCAGCTCCAAGAAGTAGGAAGAGAAAATGGGTGGTGGCTCCAAAAAACGGAACAAGTTTGTGGCTGTACTTTTTGTTTATAAAAAACAGCGCACAAAGTACAAGTGTCAGGATGGTAAGTAATACAGAAACAGGAGCATAGAAAGAATTGCCTAAAAGAATCCCCCCCGCAAAAGCCAGTGTAATTCTTAAAAAGGGGATATTTTGAAAAATACGTTCCAAATTTTTCGTTCGAAGGATGATTTATCATTCAAACGAAAAATAAAGTAAAGGGTTACTATCTGCCGGGAACTTTTATTCGATAATGAGTATTGACTTTTCCTTTTGTAATGTTTTGCAGTTTCCCTTTCAAAAGGCGTTTGCGTAAAGGCGATAAATGGTCGATCAAAAGCACTCCTTCCAGATGGTCGTATTCGTGTTGGACTACACGGCCTGCAAAACCTTTGTAAGTTTCTTCGTGCTCCTCGTAATTTTCATCGAAGTATCGGATGGTAACTTCATCAGGGCGGCTCACATCTTCCCTTATTTCGGGTAAGCTAAGGCATCCTTCATTCATTATCCATTCTTCGCCAGCTGTTTCAATAATTACAGGGTTGATAAATACCTTTTTAAAATCTTTAAGTTCGGGCTCTTCGTCGGCACCGGATGAAGCATCTATTACAAATAAGCGAATCGACATTCCCGCTTGTGGTGCGGCTAGTCCAACACCATCGCTGGAATACATGGTTTCCCACATATTCTCGATAATTTCTTTTAGTTTTGGGTTGTCTTTTTCAATATTTTTGGCTGTTCTACGTAAAAGAGGATCGCCATATACCGTAATTGGATATTTCATCTTATTAAAATTGTTTGTTGCCTTCGTAATGTTTTCTTTCTGTTGGCAGAAAGAGATTTTGTACCGGTACTAAGGGATGTATTCTTGTTATGCTAAAAAATTTCGTTTTTGTTCCAAATAGCTTTGTAATATAATCGTTGCACTAATTGCATCAACCAATGCTTTGTCTCTTCTTTTTTGTTTCTTCAAGCCCCCATCAATCATGGTTTGAAAGGCTATTTTTGAAGTAAAACGTTCGTCAAAAAGCTCCAGTTTCATATCAGGGTATACCTTCTGGAATTTCTTTAAAAACGGGTTAATATATCGAACAGCTTCTGAAGCCTGATTGTTCATTTGCCTGGGATAACCCACAACAACTGTCTCCACTTGTTCTTTTTCAAAATAATCTTTTAAAAAATCCCAAAGTGTGTGAGTGGGAACAGTGGTTAATCGGTTGGCAATTATTTGTCCCGGATCGGTAACCGCAATTCCAACACGTTTCCTTCCATAATCAATGGATAATATTCTTCCCATACAAATTTTTTATTCGGATGCAAAAGTAGAGAGTTTTGATGAAAAAAAAAATACATGGCTAAAATGTTCGTTAACAGAAGTTTGTGTTTTGTAGGTTTTGATCTCTAAAATTCTTTCCGTTCTTCTCGGGGTGGGAGTGAAAATGAGTTTTTTTCTGGCGGATAGATTGATAATATTGTTTTAGTTTTCTGTAAATCAGCTGTCTGGTTGATGTTTTTTATTTTGGCACAGCCTTTGCTTAATTTAACACAGATACCGGTTTTTATTTAAGGCGCCTAAAGAGCAAAGCAAACAAATTGTTGAATTTTAAAATCGATGACCATGAAAGCAACTAAATTCAAACTGTTTGCCATGATGATTACTCTGGCGGCAGTTATTACGACAATATCAATTCCCGCACACGCCCAGCGCAGGTCGACCAATCAAAGTTCTGAAAACAGGGAAACGACCAGGAACAGGAATGAAAAACGTACGATTCAGAAAAAACGTACTTTTAATGAGTACGAAAAAGTATCGCGAGCAAAAGTAAACAGCAACTTAACGAGTACCCGTAATTACAAGCAAGGCACTCCGACAAATACCTCGCGGAATTCATCAAGCAACCGTCAGTCTGCTACTAGAAAATCGCAAGGGCGCGATTACGGAAAGTCATCTCAGGCAATTTACAGCGACAGGGGTGAAATCCGGAAGTCGGGTTCGGCTAATACACGAATTCAGAATAGTAATAAGGGGGCAAGCAATCGAGCGAATACCGGTGCGCGAATGATAAAGCCTGATTCAAAAAGTCGTACAACGCGTTCGGAGTACAGGAATGGTTATTCTGCAAAAAATAATACGAACCATTCGATTAGCTCCAATAGTCGACGTGCAACTGGTCGAATAGAGGCAACCAATCGCGAATTCTACAGGGTGGACAAATTGGATAAAAGGTATACTCCAAATAGAAATTACAAAGGGAGTGCAAATTACTGGTCAGGAAACCAACATCCAAATCATCATAATTATCGAAGTTATGGTCGGGATTTTAACCCACGTTATAATTATCAAAAACATAATCATTGGGATCGGAGCTGGGAGCGTTTCCGCTGGAATCAAAGCAGCTGGTACGATTATTATCGAGGATATCATCCACAATCGTATTTGTTCCATAAAAATTATTACCATCATAATTATTACGGACATATAATTCGCCGGTTTGAGCAGCGTCCCCACATTTTTGTACATAATCATCGTAATTACTATTGTTATGATGGACATTTTTTTCGCTACCGCAGGGGGATTGGTTATGTGTTGGTTGACTTGCCCTTTGGATTTGCTTTCGATACATTGCCTTATGGTTTCGAACGTGTTTACATAAATGGCTATTTATATTTTAGAGTAGGTAATTTGTTTTTGGAATGGTCAAATAATAGTTTTAGCCTGGTGCACTATCCCGAAAGGTATTATGCGATAAACAATGATTACCATAGCATGGGGCATCGTTTTTACGACGATTTTTAATAATTCCTGCTATAAATAAATATACTCTTTATTCATAGCACAGCTCGCCGTTCTTTGGCGGGCTGTGTTGCTATGGGAGTATTTGTTTCTGTTGCCCTTTTCTCAAAACAATATGTTGTTGAAACCGTTTCGAAAGCAAAGTTTCTCTCTAATTTTAGTCGGCTAACTACTTCATCGTTTTACATGTAACTGGTATCATAATTCTATTGGTATACATATCAATTTTTCTGGAGTTGGAGTAAAAAAAACCGCTCTCGACAAAAGACGAAAGCGGTTGGATATTACTTTTTTTGAATTTTATTTCAAATTTGCCTGAGCTGCTGCAACGCGAGCAATTGGCACGCGGTATGGAGAACAACTTACGTAGTTCATTCCAACTTTATTACAGAACTTAACAGATGATGGCTCTCCGCCATGTTCGCCACAAATACCAATTTTTAAGTCTGGTTTAGTCGAGCGGCCACGGTTTACGCCAATTTCAACAAGCAGACCAACACCATTCTGATCTAAGACCTGGAAAGGATCTTGTTTCAGAATGCCACGGCTCAAGTAATCGGGCATGAATTTTCCGGCATCATCGCGCGAGTAACCTAAAGTCATTTGGGTTAAATCGTTGGTTCCAAATGAGAAGAAATCGGCTTCAAAAGCGATATGGTCAGCGGTAAGGGCTGCTCTCGGGATTTCAATCATTGTTCCAACCTGATAGTCGCATTTAGCTCCTTTTTCAGCAAAAACCTTTGCGGCAGTTGCATTAATAATATCGGCCTGATTTTTAAATTCGGCAACAGTTCCAATCAGCGGAACCATAATTTCAGGACGGGCATCAATACCTTTCATTTTCAGGTTTACAGAAGCTTCAATAATTGCGCGCGCCTGCATTTCTGTAATTTCAGGATAGGTGATTCCCAAACGGCAACCACGGTGTCCTAACATTGGGTTAAATTCGTGTAAATCTTCAACCAGTGCTTTTATTCTTTCAATTGAAATTCCCATTTCTTCAGCCATAATTTTTTGGTTGGCTTCTTCATGGGGAACAAATTCGTGCAAGGGTGGATCCAACAAACGAATGGTAACTCCGTAACCGGCCATTGCTTCTAATATGCCTTCGAAGTCTTCGCGCTGAAAAGGTAATAATTTATCCAATGCTTTGCGTCTGTCAATTTCTTCAGTTGCCAAAATCATTTCGCGCATTGCTTTAATTCTTTCGCCTTCAAAAAACATGTGTTCTGTACGACAAAGACCAATACCTTGTGCTCCAAATTCGCGAGCAATCTTTGCATCGGCAGGTGAATCAGCATTAGTGCGTACGCTCATACGAGTGTATTTGTCGGCTAAATCCATAATTTTTGCGAAGTTCCCGCTCATCTCCGGATCCATTGTTGCTACCTTGCCTTCATAAACCTCACCGGTAGTTCCATTTAGTGAAATCCAGTCACCTTCCTGGAATTCTTTTCCATCGATGGTCATTATGCGGGTTTTGTAATTTATTTTTACAGCTCCTGCTCCCGATACACAACATTTTCCCATTCCCCGGGCAACAACGGCAGCGTGAGAAGTCATACCTCCACGAGCTGTTAGAATTCCTTTGGCAATGTGCATTCCTTCCAAGTCTTCAGGAGAAGTTTCAACGCGAATTAATATTGATTCAGGGTATTTGTTCGCTTCATCGGCAAAAAATACAATCTGGCCAGTTGCAGCACCTGGAGATGCAGGCAACCCATTTGCCAAAACAGTTGCAGTTTTCAATGCAGTTGTATCGAACACAGGATGAAGTAATTCGTCTAATTTGTTTGCATCGATTCTGTTTAATGCCGTTTTTTCGTCAATCCGACCTTCTTCCAGCATCTCAATAGCAATATTTACCATTGCAGCACCTGTGCGTTTCCCGTTACGGGTTTGTAACAACCACAGTTTTCCTTCCTGTATGGTGAATTCAAGGTCTTGCATGTCGCTGTAATGGTCTTCCAGTTTTTGCTGAGTTTCGTTCAATTGCCTGTACATTTCTGGCATCGCTTCTTCCAGTGAAGGATACTTTGAAGCTCTTTCTTCTTCGCTAACACCTTGTAATACAGCCCATTTTCTGGAGCCTTCAATTGTAATCTCCTGAGGTGTTCGGATGCCTGCAACTACGTCTTCTCCTTGTGCGTCAATCAGATATTCGCCATTAAAAATGTCTTCACCTGTGGCTGCATCGCGAGTAAATGCTACACCAGTACCCGAGTTGGCGCCCATGTTTCCAAATACCATTGCCTGAACGTTTACAGCAGTTCCCCATTCATCAGGAATGTGCTCTAAACGACGGTAAAGTATTGCGCGGTCGTTGTTCCAGCTGTTGAATACAGCTGCAATAGCTCCCCATAGTTGCTCCCATGGATCGGTTGGGAAATCTTTCCCGGTTTGTGCTTTTACTGCTGCTTTAAAGCGAGCAACGAGTTCTTGTAAATCTTCAGTAGAAAATTCAGTATCTAATTGAATTTCTTTTTCTTCTTTAAGCTCTTCTATAATTTCTTCGAAAGGATCGATTTCCTCTTTGCTGATAGGTTTCATTTCCAAAACCACGTCGCCATACATTTGCACAAAACGGCGGTACGAATCCCATGCGAAACGAGAGTTTCCTGATTTTTTTGTAATTCCTTCAACAGCAGCATCGTTCATTCCCAAGTTTAGAACTGTATCCATCATGCCTGGCATGGACGCACGTGCTCCTGAGCGAACAGAAAGGAGACATGGATTCTCTTTATCTCCGAATTTAGTTTCGGTTAGTTTTTCAACTAAGGAGACTGCTGCCTCAACTTCTTTTTTAATAAGATCGAATGTCGTTTTCTGACCCTGTTCGTTGTACATGGTACAAACTTCGGTGGTAATTGTAAATCCCGGGGGAACCGGAACACCGATAAGATTCATTTCAGCAAGGTTTGCACCTTTCCCTCCCAGGAGGTTTTTCATGTCAGCCTTACCCTCTGCCTGCCCGGCTCCGAAAGTATATACATGCTTTGTCATAAATTTGTACTTTATTAGTTATAATATTTAGAATAAGAATCTTAATAGAAAATGAATTGCTAAAATAGCTTTATTTTTTCGGTTTCGAAAGTTTTTTAATTGTCATTAACACCTGTTTTATAAGGGTGTATGTTATTTTGGTGGATTACTATACTAATTGTAAATGTTTGTTTCTTTTTCCTGTCATTTCGTTCGCGAAAAACATAAATGTGTAGTCGTATTTTCTAAGGTGTAATTCTATTATATGTTTGTTTTTCTTATAAAATACCCGAAATTGTGTAGTTTAATAAGTTTGTAAATGTTGTTTATTTGACTGAAAATTAACTCTTAACGTTCTTTAACTTTCGTTGGTACGAGTTAACAAAAATCTGTCGTACTTTTGAAGTATAGAATTTGAATAGTTTAAGAGTTTTTTCATAGAAAATAGATTTGGTTAGATAAGGAAACAGGGATGGTGGTTCGTCTCTGTTTTTTTTATGTCCATAATCAAGAAGTTAAGTTTAGTTTTCTCTTGTTCGCAGGCGCATTCTTCCAAAATTAATTTACGTGTATAACATTGTTTAACCTTCGTTGGTACGAGTTAACTAAAATCTGCCGTACTTTTGAAGCATAGAATTTGAATAGTTTAAGAGTTTTTTCATAGAAAATAGATTTGGTTAGATAAGGAAACAGAGATGGTGGTTCGTCTCTGTTTTTTTTGTGTCCATAATCAAGAAGTTAAGTTTAGTATTCTCTTCTTCGCAGTTGCATTCTTCCAGAATTAATTTACGTGTATAACATTGTTTAATCTTCGTTTATACGAGTTAACTAAAATCTGCCGTACTTTTGAAGCATAGAATTTGAATAGTTTAAGAGTTTTTTCATAGAAAATAGATTTGGTTAGATAAGGAAACAGAGATGGTGGTTCGTCTCTGTTTTTTGTTTGCCTCGCATGCAAACTAATCCGTCAGTTTGAAAGAAAACTGAGTCGCCTAATCGGGGGGAAGACAATACGAAGCCAAGTGC
>JBFHFE010000060.1:0-20412 GCA_041583785.1 Draconibacterium sp.
CCGACGCAGGAGGGTGAGTTCTTTTCTTTTAGCAAAATGGATTGATTTTTAGCAATTTTTATGTCAGCGGCGGGGTTTTTTGAATACTTTTTTGACCTGCAGCAAAAAAGTATTTCCCGTCTGGAAAGACATCCGTCCGATAGGACATCATCCGGCAGGACAAACCAAACAGACTCTATCTCTTATCTTTCCCTCCCAGCAGGGAAAGACGATCGGCCAGCAAAATAAACAAGACACCAAATAAAATTTGCGCAGCAGCGCTTTTTAACGAACTTTAAAACAAAATATAAGCAGCAAAAAACTACATCCCCCACTCCCGATGAAATCGGGAACCCAACAAAATCAAAATGAAAAACAAAACATACAATAACAAAAAAACACCATACTGGAGCGGCCTCGGCTGGTGAACCAAAAAACAAGTGAAGATGACGTTAAGAAATCAAAGCTGTCTGAGCCGACTGCAAGGAGGTGAGTTCTTTGATTTTAGTCATCAATCGTAGCTTTTTTGAGTGAAGCAGACGCAGCCTTGACCTTTTTGCTTCGTTTTTGTGTCAAGACAAAAATGAAGGCCGCCCGGCAGGGTATCAGTCCGATAGGACATCCGTCTGATAAGACACCCTCGGCAGAGAAACCAGTCCGGCAGGGTATCCGTCCGATAGGACAAAACAAACACAAACAAAAAAATCATACAATATGATACCAACAAAAATAAACACAATCACCTGTATAGGTGCCGGTTACGTAGGAGGACCTACCATGGCCGTTATTGCACAAAAGTGCCCCAACATTACCGTTAACGTCGTCGACATCAACCCCGAGCGTATCGCCGCCTGGAACAGCGACGACCTCGACAAGCTACCCATCTACGAACCCGGCCTGGCCGAAGTAGTAGCCGAAGCACGCGGCCGAAACCTCTTTTTCTCCACCAATGTAGATGCCGCCATTGCCGAGGCACAAATCGTGTTTATCTCGGTAAACACCCCCACCAAAACCTATGGAGTAGGAAAAGGGATGGCCGCCGACCTTAAATATGTTGAGCTCTGTGCCCGACAAATTGCCAAAGTATCCACATCCGATAAAATAGTCGTCGAAAAATCTACCCTTCCCGTGCGCACCGCACAATCCATAAAAACCATCCTCGACGCCGAATCCAATGGCATTCAGTTTAAGGTACTCTCCAACCCCGAGTTTCTTGCCGAAGGAACAGCCATCAACGACCTGCATCACCCCGACCGTATTCTAATCGGTGGCGACCACGATGCTGAAGGCCTTGTCGCCCTGCAGGCCCTGGTCGATGTGTATGCCCACTGGGTAAACCCCGAAAACATTATCACTACCCGCTTGTGGTCGTCCGAATTATCAAAACTTACCGCCAACGCTTTTTTAGCGCAGCGTATTTCCTCCATTAACGCCATTTCGGCCTTGTGCGAAAAAACAGGTGCCGATGTCGACGAAATTGCCCGCGCCATTGGTGCCGACTCCCGCATCGGCCCCAAGTTCCTCAAGTCCTCCGTTGGCTTTGGAGGCAGCTGTTTCCAAAAAGACATACTCAACCTGGTGTACCTCTGTCGCCATTTTAACCTGCCCCAAGTGGCCGACTACTGGGAAGGCGTCGTTCGCATGAACGACTACCAGAAACACCGCTTTGCCAAACAAATTATCGACAGCCTGTTTAACACCGTATCCGGTAAAAAAATCGCTTTCCTCGGATGGGCATTTAAAAAAGATACCAACGACACCCGCGAATCTGCCGCCATATACGTCGCCGACGAACTCTTGCAAGACCGCGCCGAAATACACATCTACGACCCTAAAGTCTCCAAAGATCGTATTCTTGCCGACCTCCAATACCTCCAAAACCACCGCGTAGGAAAATATGTCGAGCAGGGCGAAACAATGCACATCACCGAAATCGAACAGCTTATTACCGTACACCCCGAACCCTATGCTGCCATGCAAAACGCCCACGCCATCGCCATCCTCACCGAATGGGACGAGTTTAAAACTTACGAATGGCAGAAGGTGTACAACGACATGCTAAAACCCGCATTCATCTTCGACGGCAGAAACATCCTCAACGAAGCTACGTTGACTGAAATTGGCTTCGAATACAAGGGAATAGGAAAATAAATAAAACATTATTCGTGCTACGACTCAGCGAGAGAGCATTGCGACCGACGCTGTCTCACACCCGCTAGCAGAAACAACCACCAAGTTGATTGACTTTAAATATAAAAGAATCGGTAAACGATAATAGTAAGCCGCCACCTGAGCGGAGTCGAAGGGGGGGGGCGCGACATTTCGGTCTCCACCTCCAAGTTGTTTTTTACCAGCCGTGTTTCGTTTAGCGCAAAAGTAGCTTCCTTCGGTCGCTCTTTTTCACTAACTCAACATCGCCTGCCATTGCAACAAGCTTTCCGCCTCCGCCCGGCGCGAAGCCGGTGGTATAAATAAAGTCAGTCAGTAGGAAAGTCCCTGCTACTAATAAAATTTAATGCACGACTTCCCGAGGGAGGCACGACCGAAGGGAACTCATCACCCCTGCAGACGATAAACATTGAAAGCCTGGACCTACATAACAACCAACGCTCACAACCGCGTTCTTTACACAGGCGTTACAAGCGAACTTAAAGAGCGGATACATAGCCATAAAACAAAAAAGTATCCAAATGCTTTCACCGCACGATACAATGCCGACAAACTTGTTTGGTTTCAGGAATTCAATAGCATTCATCCCGTGAAATAATGGCAAATTTATTCGAACCATATTATTACGTATATGTGCTTCAAAGTTTAAAAGATGACAAAAAATATACTGGTTATACCAAAAATTTGTCATTAAGATTTGAGGCACACCAAAATGGACAAGTTGATTCAACAAAACATCGACGACCATTTAAATTAATTTATTTTGAAGCATGTCTAAATCAAGATGATGCTCTAAAACGTGAAAAGTATTTGAAAACGCATTATGGGAAAATGTTTCTTGCGAATCGACTTGCGAAGTGGATTTCAGAAGATTCAACTGATGAATAATCCACATTGCTCAAATCTTATTTCACAGGATAAATTGACGCACGGGAACGTGAAAAACAGATAAAGGCTGGCTCGCGCCAACGTAAGATTGACCTTATTAACCAGATGAACCCTCAGTGGAAAGACCTATACGTAACATTATAAAGAGCACGACTTCCCAAGAAGCGCAGCGACGAAGGGAACTCAACACCTTGGCACAGACACATTACCAAATATTGTAAGGCAACAGGGCACGAGACCGCTTCGGGCGTTCCTCCCTCGCGGAACCTTACTCCAAATAAACTCAGGCAGTAGAAAAGTCCCTACTCCAAACAAAATTTTGTGCACGACTTCCCGAGAAGCGCAGCGACGAAGGGAACTCATCACCATAGCAATACAAAACACAAAATACAATGAAAAAGATACTAATAACCGGCACAGCAGGATTCATAGGCTTCCACCTAACCCAACGCCTACTAACCGAAGGCTACACAGTAGTAGGCCTCGACAACATCAACAACTACTACGACATTAACCTAAAATACGCCCGTTTAGCCGAAACCGGAATATACAGTCCTGATGAAACCGACCACACAGGAGGTAAAAACCGCGAATACAAAGAAATAGCCTTTGGCAAACTGATAACCTCAGTTACAAACAGCAACTACCGTTTTATTCGCCTAAACCTCGAAGACAAACCCGAAATAGAAAAACTCTTTGCCAACGAGAAATTCGATTACGTAGTAAACCTCGCGGCACAAGCCGGTGTACGCTACAGCATCGAAAATCCAGATGCCTATATCCAAAGTAACATTGTAGGTTTTCTAAACATATTAGAAGCTTGCCGCAATAACCCGGTGAAACATTTGGTCTACGCCTCTTCTTCTTCGGTGTATGGAGCCAACGCCAAAGTGCCATTCTCCGAAACCGACCAGGTAGATAACCCGGTTAGCCTCTATGCAGCCACAAAAAAAAGCAACGAGCTGATGGCACACACCTACAGCCACCTCTATAAAATACCAACTACCGGCCTACGGTTTTTTACCGTTTACGGCCCCTGGGGTCGACCCGACATGTCCCCTATCCTATTCGCCTCTGCCATTGCCGAGATCCACCCCATAAAAGTATTCAACAACGGAAACATGGAACGCGACTTCACCTACATCGACGATATTGTTGAAGGAATAATACGACTAATACCAATCCCGCCCATAATAGCACAGACAAAATTAAATGCACGACTTTCCGAGGAGCCTGCGACGAAGGAACCTCATGCTATACAAACGAATACCAATAGCGATGCACGACTCAGCGAGGAACGAAGTGTCGACGCTGCCTCATACATAAACCTCGACAGTAACAAAAATATCGGTATTTCCGAGGAGCCTGCGACGAAGGAACCTCATGCCATCAGCGAGGAGCAAAGCGACGACGCTGCCTCACCGCAAACCTCCGAATCCTCTCCTCTCGCTCCTTACCGCATCTTCAACATCGGCAACGGCTCACCAGTAAACCTCCTTACCTTTATCAAAACCATGGAAAACGCCATGGGCAAAGAGGCGGAAAAAATTATGATGCCTATGCAGGATGGGGATGTTAGAAGGACTTGGGCAGATGTGGACAGGTTAGCTAGTGTTACGGCTCACAAACCGGAGACGGACATTGCTGCGGGAGTGGGAAAATTTGTGGAGTGGTATAAGAGATTTTAACAACAAAATAGAATATAAAATTTTATTCATTTTTATTAAATGCAAACTGAAAATAACAAACGTATAGCAAAAAATACTCTTATGTTATACTTCCGGCAAATACTTATTCTGCTGGTAAGTTTATACACTGTACGTGTTGTCCTTGATGTTTTGGGCGTTGAAGACTTTGGTATTTATAATGTTGTTGGTGGAATCGTTATGTTGTTTTCCTTTCTAAGTGGAACAATGGCTTCTGCCACACAGCGATTCTTCTCTTTTGCACTGGGCGAGAGGGACACCGAAAAATTGAAAAAAACTTTTAGCGTTAACCTGATTATCTATTTTGCCATAGCCATTATTGCAGTGGTGCTATTGGAAACTTTGGGGATGTGGTATGTAAAAAATCATTTAAAAATACCTGCAGAAAGGTACGACGCTGTTATCTTTCTTTTCCATTTTTCTATTATCACCTTTATCGGAACAATGTTAGCCGCACCTTTTATGGCCATTATTATTGCACACGAGGACATGCATATTTACGCCTATGTATCAATTATTGAAGTACTAATGAAATTGGGAGTTGTTTTTATGTTATTGTACGTACCATTCGACAAGCTCGAACTGTATGGTATATTGCTTTTTATTGTTTCCATAATAAACTTGATGATCTATGTAGCTGTCTGCTTAAAGAAATACGCAGAATGCCAGTTTCGAAAATATTACTGGGATAAAGTACTGTTTAAACAAATACTGGACTTTACCGGCTGGACACTTTTCGGGCAGGTATCAACCGTAACCCGTAACCAGGCTGTTACCATTCTTTTAAATCAATCGTTCAACCCGGTGGTAGTTGCTGCACGAGCAGTAGCAATAAATATAAGTGGTAAAATAAATATGTTTTCTGCGAATTTTAATGTTGGGCTTTATCCTCCTATTATAAAAAGTTACTCATCAGGAGATAAAGAAGGAACGTTTCGGTTGATATTCAACGGTTCAAAAATGACCTTTTTTCTCATGTGGGTATTTGCATTACCCATATTTATTGAAATGGAAATGATTTTAGGGCTGTGGTTAAAAGAGGTTCCGGAATATGCAGTATTGTTCACACGCCTTTCATTAGTAGAGTCATTAATCTTATCGATTAGCCTCCCCCTTGCAACAGCAGCGCGTGCGCCTGGAAAAATGAAAGTGTATGAATTAACATTAGGCATAATGCAACTGCTGATTTTTGTATTTGCCTGGGTTGTATTAAAACTAGGATACCCTGCTTATTCTGTTTTTGTTGTTGCAATAATAGTTAACCTAGCCATGTTTATTGTGCGCTTAGTCATTGTTTCAAAATTAATAGACTTATCAGTAATTAAATATCTAAAGCAAGTTGCATTACCAGTATTAGCGATTGTTTTTATTTCTTCGGCCTTATCGTTAACATTAAAACTATGCATTCCCGAGGGGATAATCTTTACAATATTAATTGGATTTTTCTGTGTGACAGTATCTTCACTGGCGATGTACTTCTTCGGTTTGAATAGAGAGTGGAAACAAAAAATAAACAAGATAATAAAAACGAAGATTTTGAAGTTTGTCCCTAATAGTAAAATAATATAATACAAAGAAATTTCAAAATAAGCTTATGCAAATCTTAGTTCTAGGTGGTACAGGCGCCATGGGGATCCATATCGTTAATTTATTAGCTGAACGAGGAGATAACGTTACAGTAACCTCTCGTCAACAAAGAAAAGCCAATGGAAATACTAAATATATTCAGGGGAATGCACACGACCTTTCCTTTTTAAAAACATTGTTAACTGAAAGTTGGGATGCAATTATTGATTTTATGGTTTATAGTACTCCTAAATTTAAGGAGAGAGTGAATGATCTTTTAGCTGCAACTTCCCAATATGTTTACTTAAGCTCTGCGAGAGTATATGCCGATTCTTCTACTCCAATTACAGAACAATCTCCCCGCTTGTTGGACGTTTGCAAAGACAAAGACTATCTAAACACCGATGAATATGCCTTGACAAAAGCACGGCAAGAAGATATTCTTTGGGAATCAGGGAAAAGGAACTGGACAATTATTCGACCTTATATAACTTATAGCGAAAACAGGTTACAACTTGGGGTTCTGGAAAAAGAAGAATGGTTATACCGAGCTTTAAAAGGAAGGACTATTGTATTCTCCAAAGATATATCACCGAAGCTAACCACATTAACTTACGGATTTGATGTTGCAAAAGGAATAGCAGGTGTAATTGGTAATCAATCTACTTTCGGTGAAGCTTTTCACATTACTGCCAATGATACTCATTCTTGGCATAAGATCTTAAATTTATATACTGAGGTTTTAGAAAAACACCTAGAGAAAAAACCAAAAGTTATGCTACAAGAATTTGAAGAATTCTTGGAACATAAGCCAACAAAAACTCAAATAGTATACGATAGACTATACCAACGTCAATTTAATAATGCAAAAATCGCCAATTATATTTCTTCCGAAGAATACACGACCATGGAAAATGGAGTAAAAAATTGTTTAAATGATTTCTTAATCAATCCCAAATTTAGAAATATTAACTGGATGGCAGAAGCCATAAAAGATAGACAAACAGCAGAATATACCAAATTAGAAGAAATAATAGGTACTAAAAATAAAATAAAATATATAGCCATAAGATACTTTTATCCTTTCTACAAACTCATTAAATAATCTTATTATGATTAATCATTACACCGACGAGAAAAATGTACAAGTAATTATTGCTTTATTAAAAGCACACAATATCAATAAAGTAATAGCCTCTCCTGGTAGTGCAAACTCTCCTTTAGTAGCAAGCCTTCAAATTGACAAGTCTTTCGAGATGTACTCAGCGGTAGATGAGCGCTCTGCCGCTTATATGGCATGTGGTTTAGCAGATGAGTCTGGAGAACCAGTTTTACTTACCTGCACAGGAGCAACTGCATCTAGAAATTATTTACCTGGATTAACAGAAGCCTTTTACCGAAAGCTTCCTGTTTTAGCAATTACATCCACACAAGCTGTATCACGAATAGGTCATCATGTGCCACAAGTAATTGATAGAAGTAATATGCCTAATGATGTCGCAAAACTAAGTGTAACCCTTCCTATTATAAAGGATGATAATGATATTTGGGAATGCGAA
Source organism: Draconibacterium sp. (assembly GCA_041583785.1). Lineage (GTDB taxonomy): Bacteria > Bacteroidota > Bacteroidia > Bacteroidales > Prolixibacteraceae > Draconibacterium. The sequence continues at coordinate 7,868 of JBFHFE010000060.1, forward strand.
ATAAAAGTCAATAATGCATTATTAGAACTTAGAAGAAATGGAGGAGGTCCTGTTCATATCAATCTATCAACGAATTCTTCGAAGTCATATACCACAAAATCGCTACCGAAATTTCGAGTTATCAATAGAATCAGCTATGGGCAAACCTTCCCTAGTCTAACAAATAAAAAAATTGCAATATTTGTAGGTTCTCATTTAATGATGTCAGACGAACTTTCTAATGCCATAGACTCATTTTGCACTACTAATAACTCCGTTGTCTTTTGTGATCACACTAGTAGTTATAAAGGAAAATTTCGCTTGTTATTTTCTATAGCTGCTGTTCAGAAAATGTTCTCGTCGCATGAGCTAAAACCAGATATTACTATTCATATTGGAGAAATCTCTGGTGACACTTATTCTACAAGAATGACAGGAAAAGAGGTATGGAGGGTGAGCGAGGATGGAGAGATCCGAGATACCTTTAAAAAAATTCGATATGTATTCGACATGCCAGAAATCCTTTTCTTCAAACATTATTCATCAGAAATAACAAACAACCATAACTATTTAGATAGTTGTAATAAAGTCTTAAACAGCATTCATGAAAGAATCCCCGAACTACCTTTTTCTAATATTTGGATTGCGTCGCAACTTTCTAACAAACTACCGGAAAACTCAACAATTCATTTTGGGATTCTAAATAGTCTACGTTCATGGAATTTTTTTGAAGTTCCTCAAAGTATTAATTCATCGTCAAATGTAGGTGGTTTTGGAATTGATGGATGTGTATCATCTCTACTTGGAGCAGCACTTCACAATCCCAATAAATTGTACTTTTTAATTGTGGGAGACCTAGCATTTTTCTATGACATGAACTCTATTGGTAACAGACACCTTCCGAAAAACATGCGGATTTTACTAGTTAATAATGGTAAGGGTACTGAGTTTAGACTATACAGTCACCATGTTGAACATATTGGAGAAAAAGCTAACGAATTTATTGCTGCTGAAGGACACTATGGTAATAAATCTAACGACCTCGTTAAAAATTATGCTCAAAACTTGGGATTTGAGTACATAAAAGCATCTAATAAAGACGAATTTACAAATAGGCATAAAGACTTTATTGAGCCTCAAGTTTATGAAAAACCGGTATTATTCGAGGTATTTACGAATAGTAAAGATGAAAGTAAAGCCCTTGAACTAATTATTAACATTGAAGAAAATATAACTGGAAAAACCAAAGAAATGGCTAAGCAGTTTCTTGGAGAGAAGGGATTTAGCCTGGTAAAAAAAGCAATTAAAAAGTAACTTGGTAAAAACAGAAGAATTAAGCCATGCAAAACAAAAAAATTGGTATACTCACTTTTCATTGGGGGGCCAACTTCGGAGGTGTTTTACAAGCATTTGCGCTTCAAACAACTCTTAAAGAACTTGGTTATGATGTTGAAATAATAGATTTCTCATATAAAAGTCATTTGGATAATTTTTTACTTTGTTTCAAAACAAAGTCTATTTCAAATATTATGCAGAGGCTAAAAGAGCATCGTAAGAATAAACTTTTTAAGCCATTTAGAACTAAAAATCTAAATTTGAGTAAAAGGCTGTATACTTCAAGAAATGTTGAACGTGAGATTCAAAATTACGATGTAGTTATTTGTGGTAGTGACCAAATATGGAATCCCTCAACAATAAAATATCTAGAATCATTATATTTTTTACCCTTTAATACAAAAATCGTTAAAAAGGTTTCCTATGCCGCGAGCTTGGGAACAGATCAAATTTCTAAAGATGATTTGGAAAAAATAACACCTTTTTTGAATGATTTTAATTCTATAAGTGTTAGAGAAAATAGTGCTGTAACCATTCTTCAGAAGGTTGTAAAAGATACAATTTCGCTTGTTCCTGACCCCGCAATGCTAATTAATTCAATACAACTAGACAAAATTGTAAGTAATAAATTCAAAGAAAAAGATTTTCAATTTTTCTATATTTTACAAAACAAACAGCATACAATAAATACCATAAAAGACTACCAATCTAAAACAAATTCGGTTATTGTAGTTACCAAAACAACCTATTTCTATGGGATAGAAGATTGGATAGGTGGAATTAAATATTCTTCATCAGTTGTAACAAACTCATTTCATGGTGTAGTATTTTCTGTCTTATACCATAAGAATTTTATTGCTGTTCCCCTTGAGGGAACGCATAAAGGAATGAATGATAGAATAAATACATTATTAAAGAATTTGGGCTTATCTGATAGAATAATAGATAAATATGATGAAAATAAAATTGACTACTTGTTAAAGACTGATATTAATTGGGAAGAGGTTGACTCCCGATTACAGAAGCAAAGAGAAATCGGTGTGAAATTTCTGGAAGAATCTTTAGTATAATGAAAGAAAAAATTCGAATAATACTGTTCTATCTATTCTCAATTAGATACCTCCTTCTCATAATTACATGTTTTCTACACCCGAAAAAGAAAAACTTAATAACAGAGTTTGAATATTGGGCAAAGTCAGTATTAAATAAAAGATTAGTTTTTACCACTCTATTGAAACTTTTAGAACTTAGAGAGTTCCGTAGTGTGTTGTACTTCAGGTTAGGATTTATATCCATCCCGTTTTCATTTTTTTTAAGACCGCAACGCCCTTTACAGATATGTATGAACCGACGAGATATTGGTTTGGGGTTTGTTTTGCAACATGGTTTTTCGTCAATAATAAATGCAAAAAAAATTGGGAAGAATGTGCAAATCTGGCACAATGTTACAATTGGCGTTAATAAGTCTCATACAGATAATAAGCCAATAATTGGCGACAATGTAAAAATATCTGCAGGGGTTATTGTTCTTGGCAATATTACTATTGGTAATAATGTAACAATTGGTGCAGGTAGTGTAGTAACCAAAGACATTCCTGATAATTCTGTTGTTGTTGGAAATCCATCAAAAATCATTAAAACAACAAAATGAAAGTTCTATATATAACACATGTCGCAGTTCTTGGAGGTGCAAATAAAGCAATGTTACAGCTTATTAATGATTTACCCCGCGATATTAAACCTATTGTTTTATTACCTCAAAACGGGATTTTTTGTGAAACACTTAAAGAGAATGGGATTGATTATAAAATATCCAAATTCTACGAGTCAAAACAGAAAAAAAGATCAATTATAAGTTACTTAAAGTGTTTTTTTAATCTGTTCTTTTTAATAAAACTCTATTTTCTATTTAAAAACGAAAAGATTAATATCATACACTCTAATTCAAGTGTTATCAACGCCGGGGCCTTTTTAAGTGTTTTTTTAAAGACCAAACATATCTGGCATCTTCGCGAATTTGGAGATTTAGATTTCAAATTAAAAGCAGTGTTAGGTACTAAAATCCAAAATTATATATACAATAATTATAGCGACAAGATAGTAGCCATATCGCAGGCCGTAAAAACACATTATTTGAAAGGTATAAAAAAAGAAAAAATTCAGTTGATTTACGATGGAGTAACTTCTATACCAGAATTTTATATTTCTTGTCACAAAAACGCCAAAATACAGTTTTGTTGCACCAGTATGGTTGCACCAGGAAAGAATCAAATGATTGTATTGAAAGCAGTTAATTTATTAGTTAATCATTTAAAAGTTACAAATTTCAAAGTATCTTTTTGGGGAAGATACTTTGAAAAGGATGATTACTATAAAAGCCTTATTACCTATATGGAAGATAATAGAATATGCGATTTTATTGAATTCAAAGGTCTATCTCAAAATCTAATCAATGAGTTAAAGTTCATGGATGTTGGACTTACTCCATCAAAATGTGAGGCTTTTGGTTTGGTAACTATTGAATATATGTTACATCAATTGCCAGTAATTGCGTCCAATACAGGAGCAAATATTGAGCTAATTAAAAATGCACATAATGGCTATTTGTACAATAACGAAAAAGAATTAGCAAATTTTATGCAGTCTTTTATCAAAGATCAAAAATTGGTGATAAAAATGGGAATTAAGGCCAGAGAGTTAGCTTTAAAAAAATTCTCTTCTGAAAAAAATGCAGATTCGATCTACAGTCTCTATTTGACACTAGATATCATTTAACATCATCTTTTAGATTATGAATATTGACATAGTTCTATTTTCATTCTTGATAAAAATAATATAATTCAAAATGGGGATTTATACCTTTTTATATTACAGTATACTGATTACTTCAATTTTGCTTTTCATAAAAAGTGATAAAAAAATTGAGGCGTCTCTTTTTATAATATTATCTGTTTTTACAATATTAATAGTTGCTCTAAGAGATATTTCAGTAGGTACCGATACCATAAACTATGTAGATTTTTTTCAACACCCAGAAAGAGGCTATTTATGGCGTCATACCACAGAACCTTTTTATAATTTAATCAATTTATTTTTTCATAATCTAACAGGAGAATATGGCTTATTTATTACCTTATCTTCTTTAATGTATTTAATTCCGGTATCTATTTTAATAAATAAATATTCGAAATTCAAAATATTCTCCCTTTTTCTTTTTATAACGATGGGGACAGCTAGCACCATATATTTCCTGTATTTTTCTATGGTTCGTCAGGCTTTTGCTACAGCTTTCTTTATTTTGGCTCTAATTTCATTTATTGATAATAACCAAAAAATTAACAAGAAAGTTTTTATTTTAAGCCTTTTAATGATCCTTACTCATTACTCCTCAATTATATGTCTAATAGTTTTTTTCCTTCCTAAAATTAGTATAAAACGTGTTTGGGCAATTGTAGTAATTCTTTTAACAATTGCACTCGGATACTCAATAAGTCGTTTTTATAACTATTTAATGATTTTAAGTACAACAATTGGAAAGGGGTTCTATTTTCGGGCACTAGAAGAAACGCAATTTCAAATAATGACAGTTTTACCAATGTCGCTTATTGTTACAACGATTTTAATCACCGCTAATAGGGAATTTTACAATACCCTTCTATTTAAGGTCTTTTTTTTAGGAGTAGCTTTAAACAATATTATTGGAATGGTCTCGAATGCTGATAGAATGAATCTGTATTTTTTAATAATGGGAATAATTGTAATCCCACAATATGTTAAACTCAAAGATTTGAGTTGGTTTTATAAAGTTGGGATATTCTTAATTTGTATTTCATATTTCAGCTATAAATACTTTAAAGTTTTAAATTACATGTTAGTTGAGGGAACTGGTAATGTAATTGTTCCTTATGAATCTTATTTATTCTAATAATATATATTTATGGTATCCATAATAATAGTAACCTATAACGCATCAGAAACTCTTGAAGTAGCTATAAAGAGCGTTATTAAACAAACATATCAGAATATTGAATGTGTTATTGTTGATGGCCTTTCAACTGACAACACGGTTGAAATCATAAGGAAATATGCCGCATTAGATAATCGGATTAAATATATTTCAGAGAAAGATTCAGGTATTTACGATGCCATGAATAAAGGTTGGAAAATGGCTTCAGGAGAATGGATTTTATATTTGGGGGGAGACGATGAATTGGAACTAAAGGGGGTAGAATATTTGATGAAAAATTCTCAAGATGCAGATGTTATTTATGGCAATACTACCTTATTATTTCCTTCTGGCAATAGAAAGAAACAATACTCAGGTGATTACTCTTATGTTAAAAAGAAAAGTTTTGCATGTCATCAAAGTCTTATATTAAATAAAAAGGTATTTAAAGAACTAAATGGCTTTAATTCTGATTATAAAATTATTGCTGACTATGACTTACTTCTAAGAACTTACCTGAATAATTATAAATTTAAAAAGGTGGACTCATTCATTTCTATCTTTTATGCTGGAGGTGCAAGTTCTAACCATTTAAAGGTCACCCTTGAGCGTTATAAAATTCACAAAGAAAATCAAATAAAGAATAGCAATTTTTATTTCGTAGTTGCTTTACTAAAAAGTATTCTATTGTCTATTAAGCAAAGATTTGAAAAGTGATAATTTAGTTTAAAAAAATAAAGAGCTATGAAAATCCTAATTATTCATTATCGTTTTTTTGAAACTGGTGGTCCTGAAAGATATTTATTCAATATTACTGAACAATTAAAAAAGAAAGGGCATGAATTAATCCATTTTAGTGTAAAGCATAATAAAAACCGGGATTCAAAATACTCAAATTATTTTATCAGTTCTATTGGCAATGGCAACATAACCTATTCAAATCAGGTTAAATTCAACTTAGTAGATCTAACCAAAAGTATTAACAGACATTTCTTTTCATTTGAGGCAAAGTCGAAATTAGAAAAACTGATTGAAGAAACTAAACCAGATATTGCTTATATTTTACAGTATCAAAGTAAAATGTCCCCAAGTATTTTGTGGAGCCTAAAAAAATTTGATATTCCTGTAGTTCAAAGAATCTCAGATTACAACCACTTTTGTGCCAATAATTTATTTTATAATTTCAAAACCAACAAACCCTGTACAAAATGTCTTAATAATTCTTTATTACCTGGAATAAAAAACAAATGTGTAGAAGGCTCAGCTGCTAAATCGTTAATCAGAATTTCAGCAATGTGGCTGCACAATATCCTAAAAGTAAGAAACAAAATTGATCGATTTGTAATTCCATCAAAGTTTACTTTAAATAAGTTTATTCAATCAGGAGAAAGTAGAGAAAAGTTAATCCATATCCCTACATTCTTTAACAGTTCGATAAAAACAAAGAATATTACTTATACGAACTTCGCTTTGTATGTTGGCAGATTTGATGAAGACAAGGGGATACGAACATTAATAAAGGCCTTTGTTAGCTCAAAAAGACCATTGATTGTTATTGGAGATTCTTCAAGTAATTTAGCAAGAGAACTAATAAATAAAGCAAATACAGAAAAACATAATATAAAATTTCTTGGTAAGTTGCCTTTTAACGAAGTTAGCCATTATTTATCTGAATGTTTATTTACCATTTGCCCTTCTATATGGTATGAAAATTTCCCAAATACAATTTTAGAATCTTTTGCCCATAAAAAAGCTGTGGTAGCTTCTAATATTGGAAGTTTGAGCGAACTTGTATTTCCCAAAAAAAATGGTTTGCTATTTAAGCCCAAAGATGACAAAGATTTACAGGATAAATGTGAAATGCTTTTTAATGATACACAACTGACAGAGTCCATGGGAAGAATGGCTTATGATTATTTAAACACTCATTTTAGTATGAAAGGACATTTAATCAAATTAATTTCTCTATTTGACGACATAGTGAATAACCACCAAAAAAAATGTAATGAAAGCCGTTAATAGCATTATTAGAAGACTTGGAAAAAAAGATTACACTATAGACACTGCTTTAACCACATTTAATTTGATAATTATTATTCGTCAAAGGGGTATAATGTTTTTTAGAGGTTTAGTCTTAAAACTATTTATAAAAAAATCAAAAGGAATTCTATTTCTAGGTAAACACACAAAAATTTCTCATTGCAACAGAATTCGTTGTGGCAAAACCCTAACTATTGGCAATAATGTTGAAATAAATGCATTATCAAAGAATGGAATTATTATAGGCAACAATGTGTCGATACTAAGTAATACCATAATTGAATGCACAGGTGTAATTAAAGAATTGGGGGAAGGGCTTGAAATTGGCAATAATGTAGGTATTGCACAAAATTGTTTTATTCAAGTTCGTGGGAAAATAAATATCGGTTCAAATGTAATCTTTGGGCCAAACGTCTCTATTTTTTCAGAGAATCATAATTATTCAGACACAATAATTCCTATTAAAGATCAGGGCTCAACACGAGTTGGTGTTACTGTCGAGGATGATGTATGGCTAGGTTCTGGTTCTAAAGTATTAGACGGGGTTACAATTGGCAAAGGGAGCATTATTGCAGCAGGTGCAGTTGTAACCAAAAGTATTCCTCCTTATTCTGTTGTAGGAGGAATACCGGCAAGAGTTATTAAGTCTAGGAAATAGATATTTATCAAAGTAATAAACAAAGCAGAATAAGGAAAACAACTACTGTTCAGTTAATACGGTAACAACATCATTTAAAAATGTATCTAGAATTATTTTTAAGAACTGAGTATTTCAATAAATGTAACAATAATATATTATGAAAAAGAAAATTTACATCGCAGGATGTGGAGGAATGCTGGGAGAAGCATTTTACACACAATTTAAAGACGAGTATGAACTTAAATGTACCGATAAAGACGTAAACGCTGAATGGTTATCGTTTTTAGATTTTCGTGATTTTGATGCCTACAAAAAGGATGTAGACGAATTTGCTCCTGACTATTTATTTCATTTGGGTGCTTATACCGATTTGGAATTTTGTGAAGAAAATGCAGACGATACCTATATGACCAATACTTTGGCTGTAGAGAACGCTGTGTACTTAGCAAACAGCTTAGATATTCCAATGCTATACATTAGTACGGCCGGTATTTTCGATGGAGCAAAAGATTTATACGATGATTGGGATATACCTAACCCGCTAGGAGTTTATGCCCGTTCGAAATACATGGGCGAACGTTACGTATGCGAAAATGCCAAACGCTTTTTGGTTTGCAGAGCTGGCTGGATGATGGGCTCTGGTCCATCAAAAGATAAAAAGTTTATCCAAAAACTGATGAAACAGTTAAAAGATGGCAAGAAAGAATTGTTCATTGTAAACGATAAAGATGGTACTCCAACCTATACTCAGGATTTTGCAAAAACGGTAAAAGAACTGATTCAGAAAGAATACTGGGGATTGTACAACTGTGTGTGCGGTGGTCAAACCGGCCGATTGGAAGTTGCGCAGGAATTAATAAAAGTTTTGGGGAAAGAGGAAGAAATAAAGATTACAGAAGTAAATTCCGATTATTTCAAAGCAGAATATTATGCTGAGCGACCTGCTTCTGAACGTTTATTAACCCGGAAACTCGAGCTTCGCGGAGTGAATAAAATGAAAGACTGGAAAGTAGCCTTGAAGGAATACGTTGAAGGTTACTATCAAGGATACCTGGATTAGGAACTTGTCTACATGAAAAAAAAGAAAAAAGTACATATTGTCGGAACACATGGTGTTCCGGCAAAGTATGGTGGGTTTGAAACTTTGGCCGATTTTATATGTCAAAATCTAGCTAATGATTTTGATATTACTGTTTATTGCAATGCTCATAAATATCCGGAGCGCAATAAAGAATATTTCGGTGCCCAATTAAAATATTTGAAATTAGATGCCAGTGGATTCAAAGGCATTTTTTACGATGTAATAACTTATATACAAGCTCTTTTTAGTGCTGATATAATATTGTATTTAAGCCCGGTAGGCTCGGGGTTTATGACACCTCTCAAATCGTTATTTGGCAAAAAAGTTATTATCAACCACGGCGGATTAAACGAATGGGAAAGAGAAAAATTAAGTTCGTTTCAGAAACGTTGGGCCAAATTTAACCATCGTGTCGCTGCCAAATTTGCAGATGTTAATATCGCTGATAATAAACTTTATCAGGCTAGTTTAAAAGAAAATTTCAATGCAGAATCTGTAGTAATTCGTTATGGAGGGGATCATGTTTCTAAAATAAGTCCATCAACATCAAAATTAAGGGAAAAATATCCGTTTGTTAATGAGAAATATGCGGTAAGTGTATCTCGCGCACAAGTAGATACCAATATTCATATTGTTTTAGAAGCGTTTGAACAATTCTCGGATTATAAAATCGTATTAATTTCCAACTGGAATGTATCACAATACGGAAAGGATCTAAAATTGAAATATCAGAATCATCCAAATATGTTATTGTTGGATGCTATTTATGATAAAAATGAACTCGACTTTGTTCGTGGCAATGGCCATGTTTATATTCATTCTCATTCGCGCTGCGGAACAGCACCATCATTGGTAGAAGCGATGAACCTGGGAAATGCAATAATTTCATTTGATGTGCCTACCAATAGGGAAACAACGCAAGGAAAAGCCATGTTCTTTCAAGATTCAGCTTCATTATCTTCATTACTAACGAAAATGGATGACGCTTCGATAAATGAAAACAAAAAGATTATGAAGGCTATTGCATCGAACAACTACACGTGGAAAATTATTGCAAATCAATATCGTGATGTTATAAACACATTGTAAATATTTTACTCACTACTGCGCGATTGTTTCGCCTTAAAAAGTAAAACACCCCACGCTATTGCTCAATTACATCGCGTTGGCATACATTTCCTGCTGATTCGGATTTGGAATCCGGCTCGTTTATGCAACGACATTCGATTGCGGCACATGCAACGATATAACCCTGTTAAACATCCCATTTGCGCCGCTTTATTCGCTACGCTCATTACCCCGGGTTAAAACCCGGGGCTATTAACATAAAACCCCGCCGGGGTTACAAAAACAGATTGCGGCGTAGAATTAAAGACCGGGTCTGTATCTACGCTTACTATACAAACCCGGTCTATACAAAACGAGCAATTAACAATAAAATAAAAACACGTTCAGTACCTACATCCCCCACTCCCGATGCAATCGGGAAAGCGCGTGGGCCTGGCGAAAAGGCGGGCAGGCGCAGGCGTGAAGGGGCTTTTAGGTCGAAGCGGCCGTAACGCGAAGACCGTTAAAAAAGCCACGAGCGGGAGGAAGCTTTTTTTCGCCTTGATTCTTTTGTTTACTTTTCTCATCAAGGAGATAAAGTAAAGCCGCCCGGCAGGGCATCCGTCTGATAAGACGCCCTCGGCAGAGAAAGCCGTCCGGCAGGGCATCCGTCCGATAAGACGCCCTCGGCAGAGAAAGCCGTCCGGCAGGGCATCCGTCCGATAAGACAAAACAAACAACACACAATTGCGGCGCACGCAACAGGCAAGCCACAATAAACGGTTTAATTGCGCCGATTTAAATGCTAACGCATTTTACCCTCGGGTTAAAACCCGAGGCTACCAAAACATCACCCCGCTGGGGTTTACGAAAACAGATTGCTGCGTAGAATTCTTTTCGCCTTGAAAAATAAAACACCAAATACAAAATTAGAATTAAATACCACCATGAACATATTAGTAACAGGAAGCAAGGGGCAGTTAGGCTCCGAGTTTCAGAAAATACAGAACGAAATCCCAGGGTTCGTTTTTTGTTTCTACGATTTACCCGAGCTCGATATAACAGATAAAAACAACCTGGCAAGCCTTATAAACAGAAAAAACATTAATGTTATAATCAATTGCGCAGCCTATACTGCTGTCGATAAAGCAGAAGATGACAAGGAAAACGCCTTTAAGGTAAACGCTGTGGGAGCAAAAATACTGGCCGAAGTTGCCAAAGAATCCGGTGCTTTGCTGGTGCATATCTCCACCGATTATGTATTTAACGGCACCGCCCATTCGCCCTACAAAGAAAATCAGGCAACCCAACCTTTGGGGGTTTACGGCGAAACCAAGTGGCAAGGCGAGGAAGCCATCCGTAAGGTAAATCCTTCGCATTTTATCCTCCGCACCTCGTGGTTGTATTCCACCTTTGGCAACAACTTTGTAAAAACCATGCAACGCCTGGGCATAGAGAAAAAAAACCTCAACGTCATTGCCGACCAGGTAGGCACACCCACCTATGCCCGCGATTTGGCTCATGCAGTTATTAGCATCCTATCACAAGCAGACAGTAAAAAACACTATGCCGAAACCTACCACTTCTCCAACGAAGGCGTATGCTCGTGGTACGATTTTGCCGATGCCATTATGGAAATAAGCAAGCTCGGTTGTGCAGTAAATCCAATTGAAACGCACCAATACCCCACCCCGGCAAAGCGTCCTGCCTATAGCGTGCTCAGTAAAAGCAAAATAAAAAACGATTGGGGCATTGTTATCCCCCACTGGAGAAAATCCCTGGAAGCGTGTATCCAGGAATTAGAATAAAAGCCTTTACCCAAAGAACCAAAACAAACAATAAAATAAAATCACGTTCAGGACCTGCCTCACCAACTCCCGATGAAATCGGGAAATAATAAAAATGAAAAACAAAACATACAATAACTAAAAAACACTCTTCTGGAGCGGCCTCGGCTGGTGAACCAAAAAACAAGTGAAGATGACGTTAAGAAATCAAAGCTGTCTGAGCCGACTGCAAGGAGGTGAGTTCTTTGATTTTAGTCATCAATCGTAGCTTTTTTGAGTGAGGCAGACGCAGCCTTGATTTTTTTGCTTCGTTTTTGTGTCAAGACAAAAATGAAGTCCCGTCCGGAAGGACATCCGTCTGATAAGACGCCCTCGACAGAGAAAACAAACAATACATTATTGCGGCGCAAGCAACAAACAAGCCCTGTTAAACATTCCACTTGCGCCGATTTATTCGCTACGCTCATTACCCCCGGGTTAAAACCCGGGGCTATTAAAATTAAACCCCGCCGGGGTTAACCAAAACAAATTGCGGCGTAGAATTATAAACCGAATCTGTACCTACGCCAACTATACAGACCCGGTCTATAACCAACCACAAAAAGCCAGCGCTACCCTTACCCCCTAAAGGGGAAACCACCGCGCAGCCCATGCATACAAAACACGAATAGACTATAAACAAAATATAAG
>JBFHFE010000061.1:0-18014 GCA_041583785.1 Draconibacterium sp.
ATAAACGGCTTCGTGCCTCGCCGCCCTTGACCAAACCTGAAATCTACCTCAAAAAGCTTTTACGAATTGGATGGGAGTAAAAAATTAATTTAATTTGAAAAATAGAAATCAATCAGACAGAGTTACATTTACATATCCAAAAAGTTCAGTATTTCTTTGTAGTGCGTATGAATGGTTACTGATATTGAGTTAAAGGATTCCACTATAAATAGTCAAACCCTCGATATATTTTAGTTTACACACTTTGTGAAACAGTGTCATTAAAAATAAACACGGTATCCCGTTGGAATACATGTGAGGTCGTTTAATATGTCGTTGACTTTCATTCCCCGGATTTTTGGTTTTTCTGAATCGAGGTTTCGAACAATATAGATGTGGTAATTATCGTAAAGCATGGATTTCTGCACCTCGTTTTGAGTAATGATAAATGATTTATCAGCACCTTCGGTCTTCACCTCAATTCGTTTAATAATCTCTCCGGCCGTGTTTTTCACTTCAATATCGTAGCCCAACGAATAATCATTTGAAACATCATTTACGACAGGACTTACACCTTTTTCGTAATCTATCGCTATTTCTTCTGCCTGTTTGCCAATATTCGATTTTCGTATCTGCTCCTTTATAAAATCAACTCCTTTCCCGGCTTGTTTGCCAGTAAATTTCTGTTTTACCTCGCGTTTCTCCGGTGAAATCATCTTGAAAACCGGCTTTTGCATAATCATCTTTGTTTCCGATGGTATCCAGTCTTTCATTTGCCCACCTATAATCCATAGAAATGAGTGTGCATCCAACAGGGTTATGTCTTCCTCTGACAATTCAGGTTTCGACTGCAACATGTGCTGGGCTTTCCTAATTTCATCGATGTAAGCTGTGTAGTTTTCCCAAGAACATTTTTGTGTAGTTCGTACATCTGATTCCAACGATGTAAACACATCGTCAAAGGCTCTTGGAGCTATCGGTAGATATTTTTTCTTTGATTTTAAGAAGAACAGGTAGGCCACAAATGGATATCTCCTGCCGGAGTATTTTACAATACGCTTGAATGCTTCTTCATCAGGTACATTGCTTCTGTAAAAGTCAAATAGTGCACTTTCATAAGCTCTCAAATCACTTTTACCGTAATCTTTATATAATGATTTATCTGGACGGGCGTCTGCACCCCTGCGGTCATCATGAATAAGTAAATTATTATCTTCGACATTGATTGCGTTTTTAATTGCTTCGAGTATCCGGCCTGTACCAATATCAGTTTCTTTCCAACGACTTATACTTAGCCTTTCATTTCCAGATGCATTTACTTTATCCTTGTATGATTCGTTTTTTTTAATAAATGGTTGGGCATCGAACGAAAAGAACTTTCCGTCTTGCTCGGTTATAAACGCCTTAAATTCTTCGTACTTCTGATTGAGTAAGGTTATGTTCATTGGTTACTGGATTAGCTGATAAAAAATGCAAGGTAGCTATCTTAAATTATTTCTTTGAGTTAAATCAGGATAAAAACGACTGCTGTGGCTGTCTTGGAAATGGGTGTTGCAAGGTTAAATTAGGATGGCACTTATTTTAGGAACTTATCCAAATCGGCTCAGTTCTATTTTCTAGGGGATTTGATATTTTAAGAAAAAATAATTGCAGGCTCAAATTTGGGGAAATCAAAGATATGCAGCCATAAAAAACATCCCGGCTTTTCCTAACCGGGATGCTGCCTAACTAAACCAGGCTATACTATGAAAAAAAATTACTGAACTAATCCAGCCCCTTACTGAAGAAGTTCTTTTGCTTATACGACACTGTTTGTTGAAGGTTTTATTCTTTTCATTTATCAGGAAAAGTATCCTTTCAAACACAGTAACGTATACCGAAATAAATCTCGTATTTACAGAAAAGCTTAGGTTCTTAGACGCAAGAAATACCCAATAGAATTGATAATTGATCGAAACGCCTTTATTGTTTAACTTTAAATCAATTATCATGAAAAACTTAATCTTGTTTTTACTGTGCATTGCACATATCCAATTGTTTGCAGCTATGCCCGATGATTTTTTAAAAGACAACAGGCGTTTGGCAATAATTGTGGGAAGCGGAATATCAGGAGTACAGGATGGCATAAGCTGGGAACTTAAATTAGGAGGATTGGTTGGCGCACAGGTAAGGCTCTTAGTTATTGGCGAAGGCTCAGGTTTGTATACCGGAATGAACATAACCTGTCAGGGAGCTGCTTATAAAGAAGATATTGATACAGATTACTATTACACAGAGTTTTCCGCACTAAAGAGTACCCAGGCAGGAGAAGGTTTCTCGGGAAAAGTTAATATGTCGTATATTAATATTCCTCTTTTTTACCGTTATCAGCATGAAAACGGATTTTTTGGTGAAGCTGGATTACAAACCAGCTTTTTGCTAAGTGCAAAGGATAAAATAGATGGAGCCGGAAGTTATGACTTTAAAGATTCGGTAAAAGGGATTGACTTTGGCGTAAACATTGGCGCAGGCTACAGAATAAATGATAATCTCAGTGCAGGAGTAAAAATGATGTATGGCCTTCTCAATTTTAACGACACAGGAAGTTCGGAAAAAGCACATAACTACATGGTACTTGCCACTTTGAGTTACGATTTAAATTTTAACTTTAAGTAAGAATACCAAAAGTAAGGCCGGCTTTGAATCTCCAAAGCCGGCCTTACTATCTTAATTATTCTATTTTACAGCTTTACACGTTCGCTGTACGATCGGTCGCTTGTACTTACACGAATAACATCGCCTTCGTTAATAAACATCGGAACCATAACTTCGGCACCGGTTTCAACGGTTGCAGGCTTTAAAGCCGTTGAGCTGGCTGTATTTCCTTTTTCTCCTTCAATAGTTGAAGTAACCGTTAGTTCAACTTTTTCAGGCATTTCGGCAGTTAACGGAAGCTCTTCCTCTGCATGAAATTGAATTTCTAACAACTGTCCTTCTTTCATAAGGTCGTTATTCTCAACCATATCTTCAGGAATAGAAACCTGCTCGTACGTTTCTGTATTCATTACATTCAATCCCATATCGTCGCGATAAAGGAATTGGTATGGACGACGCTCAACGCGAACTTCGTCTACTTTTACTCCTGAATTAAATGTATTTTCTATTATCCTTCCGGTTTTTACATTTCTTAATTTTGTGCGTACAAACGCTGGTCCTTTACCAGGTTTTACGTGAAGGAAGCTTTTAATTGTATAAATTTCTCCCTTAAACATAAAGCACATTCCATTTTTGAAGTCTGATGTTGATGCCATATCTGTAATTCTTTTCTTTAAACGCTGCAAAAATAATTAAATCGGTTAAAAATCAAGCATTTCAATATTTTTTTACATGATTTTACGAAATCTTGTTACCCGCCTATTTCGGTTTTATTCAGTTTTTTGACTTACACCATCGATTGTGTAACTTGTTAAAACCCCTTTTAAAGCTCCTACCCTCATTTCGAATTCAATATAAACCGGAATTTTATTCTTTTTCGAAAGATAAAACTTCACGCCATCCGAACGCTTCAATACCCTTCCTTTTTCTACGGTTGGTGTTAGCACATAGCAATCAATATTCCCAACTTCTGTGCTAAGATTTTCTTCGCGCAGGTATTTAATCGAAACATCTGATATTTTATCGGCGTTTATGGTGGGATATGTAACAGCATCGCCAGGATTTAACTCTGTAAACGGATTTTTATGAATGAAATAAAAGAAAACTGAAATTAGGTCGACCAGGTTGTCCGGCACTTCTCTCCAACCGCTGCGCTGGCTGTTAATCGAGTCAATATCGTGATAAAAAAGGGTTTCGTTGTAACGGCGGTAACTACCTTCTTTTACATTTCGTATGGTTTTAAGCGGCAGGTGTGTGTTGGCATCAACCGTGGTTTCATAAATATCGTAAACACCATAAAGCTTGTTTGCCAGCCCGGTAGTTTTTCCCATAACATAATACTGAATGGCTGGTTCTCCATTAAAAACAGTATCAGTAATTACCATTTCGGCTTCACCGCCTTTTACAAATCCAAATTTTAAATTCAGTTTTATTCGTATTTCTTTGGCCGGTGTGCTTTGAATAGCAAAAGAAGTCAGAAAAAGTATAATTGCCAGTTGTTTCATTTTAGAATCTTGTTTTTCGGAATGGTTGCTACAAAATCTTTTAAATAAAATGGTTCGAAATATGCAACATCTTCAAATTCCTTTTTGTTGTACTTAATTTCAGCAAAATTTTGCATAAACCGTGCCGAGTTTTTCGAAGGCCCTTTAAACAGTGCATTCGGATGCCTTACTATTTCTTTACATTTTTCGGCACCGTTTCCAAAAAACAGTACTTTCTTTTCTTCCAAATATTCAGAGAATGAGTTCTCGTCGATAATTTGTGCTGATACGGGCAAAATTTCTTCGCCATTGCTGTTGTACAAAGCGGTATAAACTTCCATTCGGCGTGCATCAATCATTGGGCAAAAAAGAAGATTATCCGCCGTTTGGGCAGGATAAAATTCAGTGTAATTTTTTGCGGCATAAGTGCCCATCCCTTCCAGCGAACCAATACCAAGCAGGGGTTTTCCTAAACCATAACACAGGCCCTTGGCTACTGAAACGCCAATACGTAAGCCGGTATAAGAACCAGGCCCTTTACTTACTGCCACCGCATCGATTATTCCAAGATCTAAATTGTTTTCGTGAAACAAATCCTGAATAAAGACAGTGAGCAGTTTTGAGTGATTTAAACCTTCGGAACTTTCTTTTTGAAAAAGTGTTGTTCCGTTTTCAGCCAAGGTAACCGAACATACTTCGGTTGATGTTTCTAAATTTAAAATTACAGCCATACGATTTTTAATAACAAACTTTTGCAAAAATAGTTATAAGTGAGCTAATTTACCATTTAAAACCACCGCATCCAATTTCATTTTTTTTGCAGTCATTAAAGCATTCGCTTCTGTGTGAACAATGGGTTCGCCACCAACATTAAACGAAGTATTTATTAATGCTTTTATTCCGAAATTTGTATCCAGGTATTTCAGCAAATCGAATATAAATGGATTATCGTTGCGTTGAAAAAGGGTTTGAAAGCGGGCTGTACCATCGGTATGTATTGCGCCTGCTATTTCTTTTTGTTTGTTGGCGAGCACAGCAAAATCGAGCAACATAAATTTCGAAAGCGGATGAATTTTACTGAGGCCGGTAAAATATTTTGTGTTTTTTTCGAGGGCAATAGGCGCAAGAGGACGATACCATTCGCGTCCTTTTTTCTCCATGCTTAAGTTTTTCGCGCGTGTTTTCGAATTTGCCAGAGCCAGAATGCTACGGTTTCCAAGGGCACGTGGCCCGGCCTCGCCAAATCCGTTACAAATGCCAATTAGTTTTCCTTCAACCAGTAGCTCGGCAACTTTTTTTATGGTATCATCAGTAAAGGAAGCCTGGTAATTTTCAATGCCCCAGTTATTTTGGTATGCTGAATGAATTTCCACTGTACCGTGCTTTTTCCACTCGGCATAAGCTGCTGCTCCAAGCGCCAATCCCGAATCTTCGGTGCATGGAGGAATAAAGACTTCGTTAAAAATACCGCTGTTTATAATCTGCGTGTTGGCGACAATGTTTAAAGCCGAACCTCCGGTGTAATATAAATGTTCGGCACCTGTTTTTTGCTGAAGATCTTTTAGTGTCTTCAGAATCTGAGTTATAAAAATCTGCTGCAAGGTTGCTGCAACATCCTGAATAAATTTATTTTTCTGATTAAATGACTTTAGCTCAACATTCCAGTCCCTTTTTGCAGTCTCTAAAAAGGTTGAAGTCTTTCCCCATATATCCTGGAAAAAATTGTTTGCTGTTAACCATTCGACCAGTTCGGGCCTGTATGAGCCAAGCCCGGCAAAGCCCATAAATTTCCCGGGGACTGCATTTTGCTGCGGCAATTTAGCTCCCAATATGGCAAATACCAGCGCATTGGCGTTGTAAATGCTTGAATACAATTTTAAGTTCCAGTTATATTCTACCCATTCTAACTTTTGCTTGCGAAAAATTGCCGCCGAGAAATTGCTTAAACTCGCCCCCCCGTCGAAATGAACCAGCAGACTGTTTTCTTTAAATTGGCCAAAAAACGGAAGGCACGAAAACATGTGTGCCAGTTCGTGATTTAACACGTAGGCTTGCTTTTCTTTCCCAAACCACCAGCATTTTCCCATTTCGGAACCGGTTTTCAACGATAAGTTGAGCGGTCCTTCAAAACGTACTTCCCCTGATTTTAGAAGGAAAGTTCGTCCAACCACATTGTCAACAAAAATTAAATCGTAATCGTTCGCCAGTAGTTTTTTTGGTTTTAAAATTTCTTTTAAATGAATGTGCAATGAGTTATCGCGTTTTCTTCGAGATATCCTCTCCTGCTGAAGAAAATTCACCACTCGTCCCTCATGCATTATTGCCAGGTTATGGTCGTGCACATAAAACGGATGCTCGTAATCGAAACGATCCTGAATACCGTAAATAGCCAATGTGGGCTTATTTTTTCTCATCAGACAAGGCCTTGGGTAAATTGCAGAATAATAACGGTCAATAGAAAAACTGCAAAAAGCAACTCTCCCCAAAACCTGCTTCTCATAAATACAAACAGGTTAGAAATTAAAAAGGTAACAGGGAAAGCACTAATTATCAATATTTCGTGCGAGGAGCCCGGAATAAATAGGAAGCTTATTAGCGAAAAAATGAATATCCAGAAGAAAACCGTAAAGTATTTTCTTGAGGCTATTTTCTTTTTGTCGTACTGCTTTAAAATATCGAAACTGGCTATTAAAGTGTACAGCACCAGAACGGCCAAATACAAAAGCCAGGATTTGCTTAGACTAAAATTGTTGGCAGGAGAAAGAATGGACTTTTTAAAGCCATTAAACATCTCTGTAAACTGTTCGATAAGAGCTGCATATGCAAAGGTAAACACAAAAGGCAGCACCAGACCCAGTAAAAAAATTACATAACTTCGCCATCTCCACTCGCGGCTTAATAGAGCACCTCCGATTAAAAATGCCGGGAATAAAATGATTAGGTTGAAATAAAACAAAGTGCTGATACCGAGTAAAAGTCCTGCATCGAAAACGGCCGAATAAGGTTTAGATTTTTCGAATATGCTAAAGAGCCGGAGAATAGCAAAGAGCACAAAAAATAAACCAAAATAAATAGGGTGCAGTGTATGCATTTCGGTAAATCCGCCTAAAACAATTACAAAAAGCAGCCCCGGCAGTTTACTTCTGATGCGAATAAAAGAATAACGATCGTTGATGAGCTGAATGAGGAAGGCAAGACCAATAACTAACAGCGCTGATAATACTACATGCAATAAAGGTCTGTTCCCAATTAAGTTAAAAATTGGGGCAAAGAGAACACTCGCTTCTTCGCCCACCAATAAATCGCAGGTAAACGGGTTTAAGATACTTTTCATCCAGAAGGCAATAACTGCCACCGGGATAAAAAATAAATTTGCAGATTGATTTGATTTTAGTCTCTTTAGCAACATAACGCTATAAATCGAAACCTAAATCTTTCCTGTAATATTTTCCTTCGAAATTAACAATCTCTGCATTTTTATACGATGTAGCCAACGCTTCTTTTCTGTCAGTACCGTACGAACTGATTGCAATTACACGTCCTCCGGCAGTAACCACATCATTTCCCTTGCTTTTTGTGCCCGCGTGAAAAACAAGGCTATCGTTTACTTTTTCGGTTCCTGAAATCACTTTTCCGTTTTCGTAACTACCCGGGTAACCGCCCGAAACTAACATTACGGTAACCGCAGCACGTTGGTCGAACTCAATGCTTTTATCGGCCAGAGTGCCATAGGCTGCACCTTCAATTAAATCCACAAAATCCGACTTTACACGAAGCATTACCGCCTCTGTTTCAGGGTCGCCCATGCGAACGTTGTATTCAATTACAAAAGGATTGTTATTAACGTTTATCAATCCGAAAAAGATAAACCCGTTGTAATCGATTCCGTCTTTTTGTAAGCCGGCAACGGTTGGTTTTACAATCTGCTCTTCTACTTTTGCCATCCATTCGGCATTGGCAAACGGAACAGGAGAAATTGCTCCCATGCCACCTGTATTTAATCCCGTGTCGCCTTCACCAATTCGCTTGTAGTCTTTTGCTTCCGGCAGAATTTTATAATTCTTTCCATCGGTAATTGCAAAAACCGAGGCTTCCAATCCGCTTAAAAACTCCTCAATTACTACTTTGCTACTTGCTGCACCAAACTGGCCGGCCAGCATCTCTCTTAGCGAACTTTCAGCTTCTTGCAGCGAATTAATAATCAGCACCCCTTTCCCGGCAGCCAATCCATCTGCTTTTAGCACATAAGGAGCCGTCATGGTTTTCAGAAATTCAACTCCTTCCTTTACATTTTTGGCTGTAACGGTTAAATATTTTGCGGTAGGAATGTTATGGCGCGCCATAAAATCTTTGGCAAAATCCTTACTGCCTTCCAAGGCTGCACCCGCTTTTTTAGGCCCAACCACTTTTACGGCAGCCAATTCCGGGTCGGCAGCAAAAAAATCGTGCAACCCTTCTACCAAAGGAACTTCGGGCCCAACCAACATTATGTCGATTTTATTTTCGAGCGCCGCTTTCTTAATTTTTTGAAAGTCGGAAACGCCAGCGTCTAAATTAATACCCACTTCAGCGGTTCCTGCATTTCCTGGAGCGAAATACAGGTTTTCAACTTTATTGCTTTGCTTTATTTTCCAACCTAAAGCATGTTCTCTACCTCCTGAGCCAATTATTAAAATATTCATAATTGTATTTTTCTTTATTTACAAGAATCAAAGCCGGTTTCAGTACTCTGTTCCTAAAACTGTTTTAATGGAATTATTTATAAGGTCAAACTATTATACGCTTCATAGTACAACTGCAAGGTTTCGCTAACTTTTGCTGTGAATTCGGCTTGACCCGATTTTTGTGCAATACGCTGCATTGTTTGAAGATAAAACATATCCCGCTGAATTTCTTCGAAAACACCGGCTGTCAAGCAGAATTTAGCATCTAAAGAGAAATAGTAATTTAACTCATCATTCAGATTTTCAAATGTTTTTTCAAGCATTTCGAGCCCCTTTTCGGGAGCGCCTGCTGTAAAATAACTGCCCGCCAAGTTCAGTGCAAAATATTCGTAAGTAATAACCTCGTTCGGGACTAACTCGTTGCAACGATCGATAACAGCGATTGCCGAGTCCTTTTTTCCTTCAGCAATTAAAGCAATTGCCAAACGATTAAAGCTATTTCTTATGTTGGTCATCATCCGGGAATTTGTTTCATCGATGTAAACCTCCGGATTATTCATATTACCCCATTTGAATTTATTCATTAAATTGTTGTACATGAGGTTGGTTTGAACCCTTCCGTACTGCAACTCCTGTGGCGAGCTTTTCGTTTTTATGGGTACCAAACGATAAGCAAAACCCTCAACCTGAAAATAGTCCTGCAGGTTTAAATATTTGCTACGCCCAACGGTTATAGCCCAGTAAATGGGGCGTTCCCAGTTGTTGGTGGCCAGCATATCGAGAATCATCATTTCGTCTTTCGACAGTATACTTTTCCCGGATAAGTCGATTACTATTTCATCCACAATTTTATCGTAATCTTCCGGAGATACTACTTTGTTTCGAATTACCGCTTCCTTGTCAATTTTAAATCGGATAATCTTTTTCGGAATATAGGATGCATCGTTGGCTTGTTTCAACTTTGTTGCGGGATTTTCGTCGGCAATAAAATCTACGGCTTCTGTTAAACTTACATAATCCCGTTTAATCCTCGAGTCATCGAGCAAATAAACCATGTCGCGGGAGCCTGTCATATATTGCTCAGGCTTCAATGTAAATTTAATCGGATCCGATTCGTAGGCTTTCATGCGCATTTGGTCGATGTACCAATCGGTTTGAAAATAACTCAAATTACAAACCCGAACATCGGTACGAACTCCTTCTACCTCCTGGTTGTACCACAGAGGGAAAGTGTCGTTGTCGCCGTTGGTAAAAACAAGGCTGTTGGGTTGGCAACTTTCCAGATAATTAGCTCCAAAGTCGCGGGCGGTGTAACGTCCCGAGCGGTCGTGGTCGTCCCAGTTTTCGGCTGCCATAATTCCAGGCACCAAAACAAGAGCAACAAGACCGGTGGCACCTGCGGCAATCGTTTCGGGAATAAATTTTTTGAGTGTTTCCGAAATAGCTAAAACTCCAAGTCCAATCCAAATAGCAAAGGCATAAAACGAACCGGCATAGGCATAGTCGCGTTCGCGAGGTTGATGTGGATACTGATTCAAGTAAACAACAATTGCCAGACCTGTTAAGGTGAACAAAAGAAATACCACCCATAGTCCTTTTTTGCCTTCCTTCCCTTGTTTATATTGAAAATATATTCCTAAAAGCCCCAGCAGGAAGGGTAAGAAGTAATAGGTGTTTCGCGCCTTATTATTTGCCAGCTTGGCCGGCAGGTTATCTTGGGTTCCTAAACGGGCCTCGTCGAGAAATTTAATCCCACTTAACCAATTCCCATATAGTACACTTCCATGTCCTTGAATATCGTTTTGTCTACCCACAAAATTCCACATAAAGTAACGCCAGTACATGAAATTTACCTGGTAGCGAAAAAAGAAACGCATATTCTCCGCAAAAGTTGGTTTCACAATAATTTCAGTTTCCCCCTGATCATTTTGATGTTGAATCCGGGTTCCTTCAATTTCTGCCCATTCGTTATAATCTTCGGCATGAGAAGGATCCATGGAACTCCACATGCGGGGAAAGAAAGTTGTAAATTTTTCATCGTAATTAGGAGCATAGCGGTGGTCGACAACCTCATATTTCCCATCGATTTGAGCATATACTGCACGCTCTTCGCTAAAACGATCGCCAACTTTGTAAGGCGAATTGTAATACTGTCCTTTAAACAATGGGCGCGAGCCATACTGTTCGCGGTTTAAGTAACCCAGCAGGGAGAAAGTATCATTCGGGCTGTTTTGATCCATGGGTGGTTTCGCCGACGAGCGTATAATAACTATGGCGAACGACGAATAACCGATCAGTATTACGGTAACACCGAGTAAAATTGTATTCCAAACTACCTTTTGTTTTTTGTGCGTATAAATAATTCCAAAAGTAAAGGCTGCAATTACAGCTGCCGAATAAAACAGTACTCCCGAGTGAAAGGGCAATCCGAAAGTGTTTACAAACACCAACTCGAACCACGAGGCAATGGTTACAAATCCCGGAATAATTCCGTACATAATTGTCCCCAGAAGAATAACAGAGATAATTAAAGCCCAAATAATTCCGTTGCGTGTAACTTCATATTTTCTAAAATAATAAACAAAAACTATTGCTGGAATAGCCAGTAAATTTAAAAGGTGAACCCCAATAGAAAGTCCTACTATGTAGGCTATGAAAATCAACCAGCGATTGGCATAAGGCTCGTCGGCAACATTTTCCCATTTTAAGATAGCCCAAAAAACCAATGCGGTTAACAGCGACGAACTTGCGTAAACTTCGCCTTCGACTGCCGAAAACCAAAAAGTATCGGAAAAAGTATAGGCGAGAGCTCCTACCAAACCACTGGCAACAATGGCGATGGTTTGGCCTAAGGAAATCTGGTCGGTTTTAATCAATAGCTTTTTTGCCAGGTGGGTGATGGTCCAAAACAAAAACATAATGGTTCCGGCGCTTGCCAGAGCTGAAAGTACGTTTACCATTTTTGCTGCTCCATGTGGTCCGGCAAAGAGGGTAAAAAATCGTCCAACTATCATAAAAATTGGAGCTCCGGGAGGGTGGCCAACTTCAAATTTAAACGCGGTGGTAATAAATTCGCCGCAATCCCAAAAGCTTACGGTTGGCTCAATAGTTAATAAATAAACAATGGCTGCTACTAAAAAACTTACCCAGCCCAGAACGTTATTAAATAGTTTGTATTGCTTCATTTTAAGATGTTTTCTGAAAGCTTATTTTCCTGAAATTATTAATAGATGCGAAGATAAGGGTTTTGTGCAAAACAGCTACAACGAATTTCAAATTAAGAGCTTTTATGATTTTAGCATAATGCCCGAAACCATCCTACCGGTTTCCAGGCCTTCGCGGCGGGCAGAAAAGTATTTTTCATCTTCACCGAAAGAACATTGTCCAAAAATTTCAATGTTACCAGCAAGCAGTCCGTTTTTTAGCAGAAGCTGGCGGTTGGCTTCCCAAAGGTTAAAATGATATTTTTCAGAGCCACTCTTATGAAGTGTCAGGTCAACGTTTGGGATTGATTTTCGAACTGCTTCCGCCACTTCGCTACCTACTTCGTAAATTTCGGGGCCGATTGACGGGCCGATTGCGGCTAAAATATTTTCAGGAAAAGAGTTATAGTTTTTCATCATTTTCTGAACTGCAACTTCAACAATTTGTGCAACCGTACCGCGCCAGCCTGCATGCACTGCCGAAACCACATTTTCTACCGGGTCGAAAAGTAAAATTGGTACACAATCCGCAGTTTGCACGCAAATGCAAAGTTTGGGTTTGTTGGTTATCAGGGCATCGGTGTCTTTTATACTATTTTGCGGGGGGGCTAAAATTTCAGCCACACAATTTGTATGCGTTTGTTTTGGGAAAACCAGATGTGTCGCCGGAATTTTTAACATTTTAGCCAGCTTGGCCGGATTTTCTGAATTGCCTGAAAATCGAACGCGCTCAATATTTAATGTTTGTTTTGTTGTTGTAAAAGCAAGTAGTTTTCTATAGGGTTCAAATATTTTATATTGAACAAGATGTGGGTGATTATCCATTTTTGAGCAAATCGTTTAATCCATTTTTATTGAGCAAGGTAACTGTTTTTTTCTCAATTTTTATTAAGCCACTGCTTTGCATTTCGCCAAGTACGCGACTCAGCGACGGGCGGGTAACGCCAAATAAGTCGGCCAGTTGTTGCTGTGTATTTTTTAACTCGAAAGAATGAAATTGGTCGCCGGCCTGTTGCAGAAGAAAGTGTGCTACCTTTTCTTTTATCGTTTTAAAACTCAAAAAATGCAGCTTTTGCGAAAGAAACTGTGCCCGTGTAGACATATTATTCAAATAATTTTTCAGCAGCTGGGTATTCATTTGCAATAGTTTCAGAAATTCAACCACCGGAATAGCAAGTATTTCGGTTTTATTATTGGCGGTAACAGTAACCGGAAATTTGTTATCCTTTCCAAATAAAAAGGCTGACGCCAGGGGGCGTGGTGCTTCAATATCCTCAATTTTTACTGTCTTTCCCGAGTAATCAATCATTTCGCCCCGAACGCTACCCGATAGAATAATATACAAGTTACTTACTTTGTCGGCTGCATGCGCCACAATATCTCCCTTCTCAAATTTCTTCACCTGGTAATGAATCTTCGAAAGCAGGTCTTTACTTTCATTTTCAGGTAATTTCTGAAATACAGGGCATCGAACTAAAAGTGAATAATTTATCATTTTGTAACAATTGATACATTTTCGGGAACAAGCATAATCTACTTTTGTTGCGTAAACATAAAGAAAAAGAACAGAAACAATGATACGCGAGATTATAAAAATAGACGACGAATTATGTGACGGATGTGGAGTTTGTGTGCCAAACTGCCACGAAGGAGCTCTGCAAATTATTGAAGGCAAAGCCCGTTTGGTTAGCGAATTAATGTGCGATGGTTTGGGCGCATGCATTGGTCATTGTCCGCAAGGTGCCATTACAATTGAGAAACGCGAAGCAGACGAATACAACGAACTGGCTGTAATTTCGGGAATGATTAAAAATGGAAAAGCAACGGTTTTTGCGCACCTGAAACATTTGCAAGACCACAATGAAACAGGTTATTTAAACGAAGCCTTAAGTTTTATCAAAGCCAATCGCGAAGCTATGCCTTTCGAGATTAGTGAAGTGCATGAGTTGCTGCACAGCAAAAAAACAGCAACTGGCGATGCCGGAAGTTGCTCGACCGGTGGATGCCCTGGAACTGCACCACAGGCTTTCGATGCAAGTGGTTTTAAAATGGCTGCGCCCTCAAACGATATTCCTTCGGAATTAAGTCATTGGCCGGTACAAATGCACCTTATTAACCCGGGATCATCGTATTTTCATGGTGCCGATTTATTAGTTGCTGCCGATTGCGCTGCATTTACTTACGGTAATTTCCATAAGGATTTTATCAAAGACCGCAAAGTCGTAATTGCCTGTCCAAAGCTAGATCAGGGAACCGATATTTATGTACAAAAACTGGTGAGTTTAATTAACGATGCAAAGGTCAATACCATCACCAATGTTATTATGGAAGTGCCTTGTTGTGGTGGTTTATCGCAGATGGTTCAAATGGCCACTCAAATGGCCACGCGAAAAGTGCCTGTAAAACAAGTGATAATAAGTATTAAAGGAGAAATTCTTTCAGAAGAGTGGGTGTAACAAATGTTAGCGGGTTGTCGTACTTCTCTTTGTATGCAGTATTGTGAGAACTCCGGCCACCAAATAACTTTTCAACAGTTTCAAAATCAATTAAAAAATTTTCGATATGAGTATGTTTTGTTATCAATGTCAGGAAGCCTCGAAAGGTACAGGTTGTACAATTGCAGGCGTTTGTGGGAAACCAAGTGATGTCGCTAATCTTCAGGATACATTATTATATGTATTGAAAGGAATTAGCTGGTACAACGAAAAGTTGCGTGCCAAAAGCGCGAATCCGGAAAAAGTGGACAAGTTTGTTTTCGACGGATTATTTAGCACAATTACAAATGCAAACTTCGATAAAGACGTTTTTACCAAACGTATTATTAAAGGTTTGCAGTTAAGAAACGAATTGCACGCAAAATGTAAGGCAGCAGGTGTTGAACTTCCGGCAGAACTTCCGTCTATCGCCACCTGGACTGCAGGCTCGGCTGAAGAGTTTGAGGCAAAAGCCGCAGAGGTAGGCGTTTTAAGCACTGAAAACGAAGACATCCGTTCGTTACGCGAATTGATTATTTACGGCGTAAAAGGAATAGCAGCTTATGCCGAACATGCCTACAATTTAGGAAGTCGGAAAGACGAGATTTTTACATTTATACAACGTGCCCTGGTTGCAACAACCGAAGATCTATCGGTAGATGAATTGGTTGCTCTTACCCTGGAAACCGGCAAATATGGTGTAGATGTTATGGCATTGTTAGATGCTGCAAACACCACATCATACGGAAATCCGGAAGCAACACAAGTTAACATTGGGGTTCGGAACAATCCGGCAATTTTGATTTCAGGTCACGATATGAAAGACATGGAAGAACTGCTGAAACAAACCGAAGGAACCGGTGTTGACGTTTACACGCACAGCGAGATGTTGCCAGCACACTATTATCCAGCCTTTAAAAAATACGAGCATCTTGCAGGAAACTACGGAAATGCATGGTGGAAACAAAACACTGAATTCGAAAGTTTTAATGGGCCAATTCTGTTTACTACTAACTGCATTGTTCCT
Source organism: Draconibacterium sp. (assembly GCA_041583785.1). Taxonomy (GTDB): domain Bacteria; phylum Bacteroidota; class Bacteroidia; order Bacteroidales; family Prolixibacteraceae; genus Draconibacterium. The sequence goes on from JBFHFE010000061.1 coordinate 15,466, forward strand.
CCCAAAGATTCGGCAACATATACCAATAGAATTTATACAACCGGAGCTTCGGGTCTGGCTGGAGCAGTTCATATTCCAGACAGAAAAAATGGCGAAATGAAAGATTTTAGCCAAATTATTGAGCATGCCAAAAAATGTGCCGCACCACAAGAAATTGAAACAGGAACAATTACCGGAGGTTTTGCTCATGCACAAGTATTTGCTTTAGCCGATAAAATTGTTGACGCGGTTAAAACCGGTGCGATTAAAAAATTCTTTGTAATGGCAGGTTGCGACGGACGCATGAAAAGCCGCGATTACTATACCGAATTTGCTGAGCAGATTCCACAGGATACAGTAATTTTAACTGCAGGTTGTGCAAAATACCGCTACAATAAGTTGCCATTGGGCGATATTGGTGGTATTCCGCGAGTAATTGACGCAGGGCAATGTAACGACTCTTACTCATTGGCAGTAATTGCATTAAAACTGAAAGAGGTGTTCGAACTGAACGACATTAACGAGCTGCCAATTGCATACAACATTGCCTGGTACGAGCAAAAAGCGGTAATCGTATTATTGGCACTGCTAAGCCTTGGTGTTAAAAATATTCACCTTGGGCCAACACTTCCGGCATTCCTATCGCCGAACGTAACTAATGTTTTGGTTGAAAATTTCGGAATAGCAGGAATCACCGATGTAGAATCAGACATGGCAATGTTTATGAACTAAGGGTTAGTGAATTTAAAGAGGGGTAGAAATAAATACTTGATTCGTCAAGATTGATTTTTAAGATGGCATTCACCACCCGGTGGATGCCATTAATTTATTGCTGAAAGAAATTGTTCAATTCATATAATCTTCAAATGTGTTTTAGGAGGTTGGTTATACAGAACTTTTTCTAATTATTAGAAATCGTTTTAAGGTTCAGTTCTCCCCATTTTATTTTGATAGTAGCTTTAAATTGTTTCGAATTTAGAGATGTTTGAAAAACAAGCCATAGCATAAGCTATGTCCCAATTTTTTAACGAAGCATAAACTCAATATAACCAAAGAATAAGGTGCTTTGTGATTTTTGTTATTGCAATAATTTGCACCATAATTCATTAAAAATTACCAGGCTTTAACGAAAAATATTCATTCTGTTTTTACTTCTATTCGCAATTATCCGGCTTTTTAAATATTAAATAATAAAGAATTTAAACTTCATTAACGGGGCAAACTTGCTTTCGATCTATTGAAATCTTAATTTTGTTCGGCTTTGACAGCTAAGACAAATTAAAATCAAATAAAATAAATAGTTATGGGTAAAATTGCCGAAAACGTAAAACCAGGTGTAGTAACCGGTTCGGACTTACAATTCATCTTCGAAGTAGCAAAAGAGAATAAATTTGCAATTCCTGCAGTAAATGTTGTGGGTTCATCTTCTGTAAACGCAATTATGGAAGCAGCTAAAATGGTAAACGCTCCAGTAATGATTCAGTTTTCGAATGGTGGTGCAGTTTTTAATGCAGGTAAAGGCTTAAAACTAGAAGGTCAGGAAGCTGGTGTTTTAGGTGCTGTTGCCGGTGCAAAACACATTCATACTTTAGCCGAAGCTTATGGTGTACGTGTAATTTTACACACCGACCATGCTGCTAAAAAATTATTGCCATGGATTGACGGATTACTTGATGCAAGTGAAAAAAACTTCGCAGAAACCGGAAAGCCATTGTTTAGCTCGCATATGCTTGACTTAAGTGAAGAGCCTATTGAAGAGAACATTGCAATCAGCAAAAAATACTTAGAGAGAATGTCTAAAATGGGCATGACTCTTGAAATTGAATTAGGTATTACTGGTGGTGAAGAAGATGGTGTTGACAATTCAGATGTTGATGCTTCTAAACTTTACACTCAGCCAGAAGAAGTTTGCTACGCTTACGAAGAGTTGAGCAAAGTTTCTCCAAACTTCACAATTGCTGCATCGTTTGGTAATGTACACGGTGTTTACAAACCAGGTAACGTAAAACTTACTCCAAAAATTTTAGATAACTCACAAAAATACATCCAGGAAAAATTGGGTACAGCTGAAAAACCTGTAAACTTTGTTTTCCACGGTGGTTCGGGTTCATCTGCAGCAGAAATTGAAGAAGCTATCAGCTACGGTGTTATCAAAATGAACATTGACACTGATACACAATGGGCATACTGGGATGGCGTTCGCAAATTCGAAGCTGCTAACAGAGCTTATCTTCAAAGCCAGATTGGTAACCCTGATGGGGACGACAAGCCAAACAAAAAATTCTACGACCCACGTGTTTGGGTGCGTAAAGCAGAAGAGTCTTTAATTGCTCGTTTGAAAATAGCTTTTGAAGACTTAAACGCTATTGACGTTTTGTAAGAAATCGTTTTGATATAGATATAGAAGCCGTTCCTCATTTGGGGAGCGGTTTTTTGTTTGCCTCGCATGCAAACTAATCCGTCAGTTTGAAAGAAAACTGAGTCGCCTAATCGGGGGGAAGACAATACGAAGCCAAGTGCGTTGTTGGCAACGGCAGGGTGTGAAGGAAGGCTTAGTAAGTTAGCGGAAC
>JBFHFE010000062.1:0-17995 GCA_041583785.1 Draconibacterium sp.
TATTTTCCTCCCTTGCATTCGCATTTATATTGGTATCTGCTATTGGGTGGAATTTTTCTTGTTTTAACCGTAGAAAATAAAAATCCGTATTGTTCGTGGTTTTGCCCCTTTGGAGCGGCACAAGAATGTATGGGTTTGGTTGGAGGAGCGAAACCCCGTTCTGTCGGCAAATTCAAAAATATATTTAAATGGACCTTAAGAGCGATAACCTTGTTTGCGATTATTGCAGCCCTTTTAGTAAGAAATCCTGGCGTAACAAGTTACGAGATATTTGGTACGCTGTTTAAACTAACAGGAAGCAATTTCCAATTTGCAATATTGGGGATTATACTGGTTGCATCGATATTTATTAAACGACCCGGCTGTACTTATTTGTGTCCTATAGGTCCTGTAACAGAGTACTATACTTACATTCGAAAACTGGTTTTTGACAAATGGAAAAAAAGAAAAGTAGTCGCTTAATACAAGCCATTGTTGTTGTTGTAATAATCTGTTTGAGTTTGGTTGTTCTGCAGCTAATAACAAATATTCAGAGCGAGCTGAGTATCAACTTTTGAAAATGCCGGATTCTCAACTATTTTAAAATCAAATATTTAACCTAATAAACCGGTGAGCTGTTTTTTTGTTGTACCCATGTAGTACCCGCCTGAAATGACAAAGGCACCTTCATCGCTGAAAGTGCCTTGTTTATTAGTGTGGGCCCACCAGGGCGAGTATCGAACTTTTTGCAGGAAGATTTTGATTCTATTTTGAACCATTTGCAAACAGAAAGCCAAAAGAAAGCTTTGAAAATGTAAGGAGTCCTTAGTTCAGTTTTCCAATGTTGTTTAAGGCTAATTGAATGTTTTTTATGGTTTCCGATCTGATATCTTGTTCTTTCGCAATATTTTTCCATTGTGAAATTGCACTTCTAACATCATCGATTATTTCTTTGCCATCTTTTAACCCAAAATGATTGGCTAATTTTAATAGGTGTTCTACACCTGGTTTTTGACTCTCGCCAGCTACCATGGTACTGTGAAATGCGTACGATGAATAGGAAAAAGTAAGGTCGTATGCAGGCGCGAATTGCCATGCTCCTTTGGCGTTCATTAGGAAAGAAAAGTTTTTGCTGTGATCATCGCGATTATGGCTAAAAACATTAAATGCAGCCAAACGAAATACTTTCCTATAGGCATTGACATGTTTTTCCAGTCGAAAGGCACAATCCATAAGATGTCCATAGTCCATTGTACTTGCCCTGAAATTATCGTGCATCAATCCGGAAGCTGTATGCATATGAAGCCTTTGATTGTTTATCCTATCGAATCGCTTTGTTCCAAAGTATAACTTCCCCGATTTTCCTTTAAAGAGCTTACAATCACTCATTTCAATACCTGCTTTCAATGCCATTTTATGATACGCGTATTCAATTTTTGCAATTTCAGGATTATCTGATGAGGATGCAAACTTGATTATCCAGTCTTCAAAACCGTTTGGAGTAACTCTATTTCCAAAAATCATTTCCTCAGAATCGGGATTGTAAGCAACAAATATTTTTGGTCTTGCACCACCCGAAGAGCCACCCAGTATAAATAACTCTTCTATTATTTCAGAACTGGTTCCTTGTAAAATTCGGGTCATTTCATTCGAAAGAGTATCCAATTCAATTTCTGATGAAGGTTCTGAGCCAGGTTCGAACTTAGGTTGGTAAATAAGAGCACCCATTCCTTCACTGCCAACAAAGGCCAGTCGGTCGAGAGGCGTAATCCCAGATATATTTATCCCTTTTGAACTTAAAGTTCTGTCAAGAAGAAGGCGACCCCAACCATCGGGTAACGAATCATTGAAAACTCCATATAATCCATCAAAAGGTTCTTTTGGGCAAGTATTAATCTCTGTATTAAAGGGAAGTTTTAAAGGCGATAGATTTAATCCTGATGATTTGAAATCGGAGTTATAACGGAAGTAAATCTTTTGCTCAGAAATTATTAATTCACCAACTTCATATTTCTGCCCTTCAATATGAAGTGAAACAAACAGTTTTTCTACGGGCTTCATAATACCTATTTATTGGTAAAAAGCTTTTCAAGCTTATTAATGTTGTCATCGATTTGAAAAATTGAATCAAAGTCTTTAAGTCGTCCCGTTAAATGAGCAAGTTTTAAGAGTGCTTCCAAAGATATCTTACCTGTGTTCTCAAAGCGCTTTAAACTGCCCAGTGAAACACCTGAGCGCTCAGCCATTTCTTTCTGAGAAAGGCGAAGTTTTTTTCGTAATAATCGATGTCTTTGAGCTAAACTTTTACATATTTCTGCCGGAGTTGGTTCAAGTGAGTACATTGTTGAATAGCTTAAATATTAGCCAAATATAGTAAAAAAATACTAAAATGGTCAACATATTAGCTGTTATATGGTGTGGTAGAGATCTTTTTTCAACTTACTTGAATTAATTGTATTATATCTTGGTGAATGTCTGATAGAACTTACAAATGCCCAATTTAAGAAGTTAAAAGGAAATTAAAGATTGCCGAATAGGGTGAAAAAAAAACATTAAAAAAACAAAAGGGTTATGAAGACAAATCATACCCTTTTGAAGACAAGTGGGCCCACCTGGGCTTGAACCAGGGACCACCTGATTATGAGTGGGAAAAAAGCGAAGATGAAAGAAAATACTATCGCTTTATTAAACCCAAAACAAATGGGTATGGGGGCTATCGATGTAGAACAAGTGTTCCGGCAAATTAACAATACCTTTTCGTTAGATTAAACCCGAATTATGCGTTAGGACCTCGTAATGAGTGTTGAAAATGCAATCAATCAAGAACTTGTTGAGACGAGTCATAACACCGTTATGGTGAGTTGAAACAAGTTAGCTTGCGACTTGATTGGCAGCAGTTTCAGCACGGAATAGATTTGCTAATGCATGTTTCGGGTTAAACACATCAACTCTAAGTTCAATCCCGTAAACATCTCCTGCAACATTTCCGAAAGATTTTCAAAAGGAAAACGAATGGTTTATGCCGGAAGCTTTTGAAAACCCGCAGGGCTTGTCTTTCGGAAATGTAGTTATTTTGTGGCGGGATTGAATCTTTTTGAATACCAATATAATAAACCTGGATTTGCACAATAAACTAGGTAGGTTTATTGTGCAAACATACATTGGGGATATGAAGATAAATATTAAAGTATAATTGAAACTAATCAGACATGACTAAAATCTTTCAGTTATAAATGAAATATTCTCATCCATTGCAAAAACATTCAACTATATATGAAGAATTGTATTATTTTTGAAAAACATTCAGTTATACACTATAAAAATAAGCAATGAATATTCCTCAAAATATAATTTCAAGAGACAGCTATATTTCCAGAATAGAGCCATTTATTAATACCTCACTAATTAAGGTTTTAACCGGACAAAGACGAGTTGGGAAATCATATCTTCTTTTCCAATTGATAAATCTTATTTCTCAAAAGTATGAACAAGCCAACATCATTTATATCAATATTGAGGATATGGCATTTGAGCACATAAAAACTGCAAAAGATTTAAATGACTATGTACTTCAAAATCTTTCACCAACAAATAAGAACTATCTATTTATTGATGAAATACAGGATGTTGAAGATTTTGAGAAAGCATTGCGTTCTTTAGCTCTAAAGGAAAACATCGATATTTATATAACGGGTAGTAATGCAAAAATGCTTTCCGGCGAGCTGGCTACCAATTTGAGTGGCAGATATATTGAGTTTAATATATATAGTTTATCATATCTTGAATTTCTAATATTTCATTCACTCGATGATTCTGATGACAGCCTGGCAATGTTTATGAAATATGGAGGACTTCCGTATATAACTAACCTTCCTCTTAATGATGAAGTAATTTTTGAGTACCTAAAAAATATTTATAGTACAATCGTTTACAGAGATGTAGTTAGCCGGTACAATTTGAGAAATACACAATTTCTTGAGCGTTTGGTTACTTTTTTAGCTGATAATGTTGGTAGCCTTTTTTCAGCAAAAAAAATCAGTGATTTCTTGAAATCGCAAAAGGTGAATATTTCTTCTCAGCAAATCCAAAACTATATAAAATATCTAACCAGTGCATTTATAGTTTTTCCTGCCCGACGATATGATATTATAGGAAAACGAATTTTTGAGATAGGGGATAAGTACTTTTTTGAGAACATCGGTATTAGAAATGCAATTGTTGGATATAAAGCCAATGACATTGCGAAAGTTCTTGAAAATATAGTCTATAACCATCTTTTGTATTGTGGATATACCGTTAAAGTAGGTGTGATGAAAGACCTGGAAGTTGATTTTGTTTGTGAACGGCAGAACGAAAAAAAGTATGTACAGGTCACTTATCTTTTAGAAAAAGAGGAAACTATTAAAAGAGAATTTGGTAATCTTTTGAAAATAGAAGATAACCATTCTAAAATAGTGGTATCAATGGATAAGTTTACCGGAGGGGGTTATGAAGGAATAGAGCATCTGTATATCAGAGATTTTTTAAAGACAACTTTTTAGTGTTAAAGTAATTCTGCTTTTCAAACCCGTAAACACCTCTTTCAATATTTTCAAAAGATTTTCAAAAGGAAAAAGAATAAATAGAGAGTGGAAAACTTGCATGTGTTGATGTGGAATTTCAAAAAGTTTTGGTTGGAGTTTACGGAAATCAAATGTTTTTGAAACAGGTTGGAACGAGGGCAAAAAACAACTCTTGCAATTTTGGAACGAACGGTTTATGCCGGAAGCTTTTGAAAACCCGCAGGGCTTGTCTTTCGGAAATGTTGGTAATTTGTTGTAGGGGGTGAAAGTTTAATCACTTTCTTGCTTCCAAAGTGGTTCTTTTTCCCAACCTTCAGGAAACCCCATTGCAAATGGATGAATATTCGGATATTTAATAAGGATAGCAGTAGCCACTTAAGCGGTAATAACTTTTTACCTCCAATAAGTGCAAAAAGTATTTTTCGTTGGGAATTGTTAAACCACGGTCTTTTAGTTGAGAAAGCTGCTGTGCATAGGTGAGCGCAGCTTTTGTGTAAGCTACTTTACTGATAGGAATAAAATAAAACGCTTACCCTGAGCGCGCTGTTCTTATGGGAAGCGGGGTAAGCATGTTGCTGAAAATATAAGCATATATTTACAAAAAATCGTAATTATTTTCAATATTTTGTATTCGGCATATCTATCGGTTAATAACTTATTTGCAATAAATCTTAGTTATGCTTGGCTCTATTTTGTACATTAAAAAACCCTAATTCTAATGTATGTCAAATTACCTAAGCAAAATAATAGAACATTTCCCGGTTGTAGAGTTTATCGAAATGAACTACCCTTTTACCGATGATGAGCTTTTATACCTGAGAAAACATAACTACGATTTAGCAGGAATTTCAACAAACGCCAATATTAATTGGAATGTACCCTTGTTAGAGAAGTTAACCAAGGAAATGAACTGGTTCGGCTTTTCAGCCAACAGAGGTGTGCTGTGGGATGAAATTGCACCCGTGTTTCAGGAATGTTTAGATTGGAACCTGGCTTGTCATAACGACACAATGGTGTGGAAACACGAATACCTGGAAAAATATGCCGGGCAAATTGACTGGGACTGGATTTGCTACCACAATTTAAAATTTACCGAAGATCTGCTTTTTGATTACCGCGACCGTTGGGATTGGTGGCGCTTGTCGAACAACGAGTATATACCGTGGACAGAACAAATACTCGACCATTTTGCCCACCGTTGGGATTGGAGTACATTATCCCATAACCCAAGTATACCGTTTTCGCACAAGCTAATGAAAAAGTTTTCCGACAGGTGGATTTATTCCATATTGAGCATGAATACAAAACTAATAACCAACGAAAATTTACCCTTTTTAAAACAATATGCCGATATCGAATACGATTTACTTTCTTTTTACAAGCCAGATTTTACAGAGGCTTTTATTGAAGTGCATAAGGATTTGCTCGATTGGAAAGAGCTTAGCCGAAATGAGCATTTGCCGTGGAGTTTATCATTTATCGAAAATTATAAGGAACGCTGGCATTTTAACGAATTGTCGGATATCCCTAATCTGCCCTGGACAATAGATTTTATTGAACAATACGAAAACCTATGGAACTGGGGCGGCGAAAATCCCGGTGTCTATAGTTCGTCGGGGGGCATAAGCAGTAACGAGGGCATTCCCTGGTCGTTTGAGTTTATCGAACGCTATAAGCACCGCTTAAGCTGGGGGAAATTAGTGCCCGATTTCGAAGAGAGCGAAGAGGGCGTAGAGTCGTATATCGTAAAAGATGGATTAGCCCGGCTTACGGCGCTGGAATGGACGGTTGAGAAAATGGCAAAATATGCCCGCCACCTAAATGCGGATTTTATTCCGCGAAACCCAAATTATTACAAAGCCATTGAAAAGGAAGTGGGGAAAGAGAATGTGTTTGATTTGTATTTGGCGCTGGTGTGAAGATGATTTAACACATAAATAAATGATAAATAATTATGTTTTACTTTTAATTACTGAATAAATTAACTGTTTTAAACCTATGAGAAAAAACTCTAAATTTAATTTTGGCAAACATAAAAACAGAACAATTGAAGAAGTCTGGAAAGGAAAAGTGGCTGCCAACGAAGCACAAATCTTAAAAAATTATTTGCAGGAATTATTTGATTTTTTCGGCAAAAAAACAGACAATAAAATACTTATCCCTGCAACCGATTTTGATTGTACAGAGCTTGAAAACGAATGTGAGCTATTGCAGAATTCTACATCACCCTATAATGTTATTGTAACAGAAAAGTATATCGTTATAGAAACAAACCATACACAGTTAAAAGAAATATTAAATAAAATCATTGTAGCTTGTCTACAAAGCGATTATCGCCAAATTAATCAATCAAATAGGTTGTGGGTTTCTTCTGAACGTCCAATAGGTGAAGAATGTTATTTTTCCAGTAATTCAATAGAATTTTTGAATATTAAGGCGTATCCTCAATATTTGAAATGGTGTATCGATAAAGTTGATAATTTTTTTATTGTTCAAGCCGACCTTGATATGTTAATGACATTGAGCTCAAGGTGTCTTCACACATTTAAAGTAAAACAAATTAAGGATGATATAATTGAGTATACCCCAGTATTTCATGAATATTATTATGAGTTGTCAAAAGAAACACAAGATAAAAACCAGGAAAAATATCTGGCTTATAACTCCTCAACTAAAAACTGAGGTGGAGGCATTTTTTCCCTCAATCTTTTCCAAAGTTTCGAACTTTGGAAAAGGTTTACTTTCACTTCCTCCGGTTAATAACTTCTTGCAAACAAATGTTGGTTTTGCTTGGGGTGGTTTTGTAAATTAGGAGGTTGAATAATAGGGGAGAAATTAGAGGTTTATAATTTATGGTGAACAAAGAACTTTTAAAAGACCAAATTGCAATAACGTTTCCCGACAGTTCATCTTTAGAGAATGAATTAATTGGTTTGGATATTGAGAATTTTGGAAGGCTTGTAATGTCCAAGAGTTTAGATGTAAGTGTAAAATATAAAAACATTCACAAGGTAGAATTTAAATATACAAAGATGTTTTTTGAAGCTCGTCTCAATTTCGAATACTCAGAACTTTATTTACAACTAAATTCCATTAGAATTTATCCGAGAGAATACAAAATAAAAACCGACCGCTCAAACTTTGAAATTTCTATGGGAAGAGCAAAAGTTTTTATCGATACCGCTCAGGCTATCTTTTCGTACCTCAATTATTTACAACACACAGAATGATAACTACAATTATAACTGGTGCAGGGGCAGTTTTAGACTGGGGTGCACCAACAACAACAACTCTTACTGAAAAATTAAAAACAGATATAACCTTTAAAACCAAAAGTAAAATTACTGTCGGACAATATATTTACAATAAAATTGAAGAAAAGAATTTTGGAACTATTGGTTTCGATAAAAGCCAAATAAATTTCGAACACATCATAAACTTAATAGAGTCAATTTATAATTACATAAAATCCGATACTGAAAAAAATCATTTGGAAAGTACAGTATATACAGAAATGAAAGATGAGATTGAAACTGAACTTTTTAGTTTTCAATACATCTATAAAAAACACGGCAATGGATATTATTACCCGATAAAGGGTAATAATGAAATTTGTTTTGATAATAGAAAAACATACTTAAGATTTATTTATAATCATTTCATCGAAATTATAGTAAATGAAATTGAAAAATATGAAAGCAAAGAAAATATTGAGAAATACAAAAAAATAAATAACAAATTCAATAAATTTATTCAAACTTTAGGTAAATCTACAATAAGATATTATACAACAAACTATGACCGATTACCAATATTAATATCTGATTTTAGTCCATTCGAAGGTTTTTCAAAATCAAATGAGAGTCATCTTAAGGGGAAATATGTATTTGAAGCATTGGAAATTGGAAGTAACAGAAAAGATAATTGTTACTACAATTTACATGGCTCGATACACCACAACCACGAGGGAGGGAGAATTACTAATGAAATAGATAAGACTTTTGCAATTCCTAATGATTACAATATACAACTAAACCAATCAGATGAAGAGTTATTACGGTCGAGTATTATTACTGGAATGAATAAAAGCTCCAGAATTTTATTCTCTCCACATTTATCATTCTATAACAGTTTCAATATCGACTGTTTGCATACTGATTTACTCGTAATAATTGGTTATTCTTTCTCAGATGTGCATTTAAACCAAGCTATTAAAAACGCAATAATATCTCGTGCAGCTGAAGGGAATAAGGAGCTTCGTGTACTGGTTATAGATTATTGGGAAGATGATACCATGGACTACAAACTTTGGCATAAAATGAGTAGTTTAAAATTGGTATATAGCACAGTTTTAAGCCCTAAAAGTTTAATAAAAGCAAAAAGTAATCCTCATTACATTTATGGCGATGGATTAAAATCTTTTCTAAAGTCTGATGAGTTTGACGAAATATTCAAATAAGTCTTTTTATGACTAATAAAAATAAACCAACATCATTAGTACCTATTCAAAACCAAGGAATTGCCAAAGTTGAAAAATCAATTCAAATCACCAATAAAATTCTTTATGGAGGGATTGATACTTATTTTAATGAAGCATTTGTTTTATTAAACAGTCAACAGAAACTAGATGAAAATGAAAATTACTTTATTATCTTCGAAAATGATAGTAAGTTCTTTGATATAATTAGATTTCAGTTCGATTCAAAATCGATAAGTGATGTTAATCGTTCACTCGAACTTTTTAGTAAAGTGCTTGAGGTTTTTCCAAAGCATTTTTATTCTATTTGTTGTCGTGGAATTGCTTATTGCTATATAGGAATTCGCAGATATAAGGACGCGATTCAAGATTTTAATTCTGTGATTGAGTTTGATTCAGATTGTGCCCCGGCTTTGCAATACCGTGCTTATGCAAATTCAAATTTAGGCAATTATAAAGATGCCTTAATAGATTGTGAGAGGCTTATTTTAATATGTCCTAATAGTCATATTGGATACAGAAAACGTGGAGATGCCAAAAAAGCGTTAAAAGATATTGATGGCGCTTTATTAGACTACAATAAAGCGATTGAACTTTCATCGAAGGATTTTGCAAGTAGACTTGCAAGAGCTTGGCTTTATTCACAATTAGGAAATTGGAAAGGAGCCGTTAATGATTATGATGTATTAATTGAAATATCAAATAGAAATCCAGAATTTTTATGTCAATTTAGAGGAGAATGTAAATTTAAAATGAGAGATTATTCAGGAGCAATAGAAGATTTTACAACTTATATCTCAAAGTTTTCTAATACAAGTAGTGCCTATTTTTATCGCTCAGAAGCGAAGAGAAAAATTGGTGATTCCAAAGGAGCGGAAGCAGATTTTGAAATTTACAACCAACTCAAATCCCTAGAATAATGCAAACCGAAGCTATATTTGAAAACATAGCCAAACGAATTCAGGAGGAAATCCGGCAGGCGCAAAAAACGATAATTATTGCGGTGGCATGGTTCACCAATAAAAATACTTTTAATGCTTTGCTCGAACAGGCAAATAATGGTTGTAATGTGCAGTTAATTATTTCGAACGATGAGATAAACGAAAACTCGGCAATAGATTACGACCGCTTAAACAACAACGGTTCGCAGGTATTTAAAATTGGTGATGGCGATTCGGCATTAATGCACAATAAGTTTTGCGTAATCGATCACAGTACCGTAATTACAGGTTCGTACAATTGGAGCTATAAAGCCGAAAGTAACTTCGAAAATATTGTGGTTACCTATAACGACACTACGTTGGCGGAGCAATTTATTTCGGAATTTAACCGAATAAGGGGGCAAATTCCGCAGACCGAACAGCCCGAAATAATCTTTCCTTTAGAAAAAATTATTCAGCGTCTCGAAATCCTTAAGAATTTTATTTTGCTGGAAGACATAGAGGTTCTACAATCGGAGGCATCGAAACTGGAAGTATATAATTTTAATTCCGATTTAAACGATATTATAAACGATGTAGAACAAGAGGAGTTTACCGCCGCGATTCGAAAAATCCAGCATTTTATTTCGGCAAACCAACAGCTATTAAAATGGACCGACCCCGAAGTTATTGCTTTAAAACTGGAAATTAAGAATTTGGAGAACCAAGTAAACGCTTTCGATAACGAAAAAATTGAGCTGGAAAAACTATTATCCGATTTCCAGCATAGGCATTCTTCCGAACTGGGCGAAATTATTCTTGAAATTTTAAAGCTCAGGAAACTCAAATTTAAAGCCGATAAAGAAAAGTACGATGAAGCCGAAAAGGATGAAAAGGAATATAGTCAACAATTGGAGGACGAAAAAGAGAAAAAGGTTTTTGAGTTAAGCGATGATGAAAAACGCGAAATAAAAGCAAAATTCAGAAAAGCAACGGTTTTGTGCCACCCCGATAAAGTTAGTGACGAGTTTAAAGATGCTGCTCAGGAAATTTTTATAGAACTTAAAGCTGCCTACGATTGCAACGACCATAAAAAAGTAAGCAAAATTTTAAACAACCTCGAAAACGGCAATTTCTTTAAAACAAGGTCGGAAACGGTTGCCGAAAAAGATGTATTAAAAGCAGCCATCGCCAAACTACGCAGACAAATAAAACTTCTGGAAGAAGAAATCATTTTTATAAAACAAAGCGAAACATTTAAAACGGTTTCGTCAATAAGTAGTTGGGATGAGTATTTTGCTATTACTAAAGAGAAATTGGAAGAAGAATTAAATATTTTAAATTCATAATTATGAAAGAATATCAAATTATTATGAGGAGAGACATTTATCAAAAAATCCGCGACATTTCAGTAAGTCGAAATATTTCTGATAAAGAATTAAAAGAAAAGATATTATCTCATATCAGACTTTATCTAAAAAGGATTCTAATATCAGAGGGGTATTCTCATAATAAACAGGAAAAGTTGAAAAACGAGATAGATAAATTGAAAGAATCTAATATTAATGTACTTACCAGGCAGGAATGGATTTATGAGGATGAAGTAAAATTTAATGTGTTAATGCCAGAAGGTTTATATGATGAGAATAAAAACTACTTAAATAATTTCAGCGTTTTATCAATCGTGAATGAATAATCTCATTTTTTTCCAACTCAACTTTCAAGAACTCAGAAAAGACCTAATTCGAAATATTTTTTCGGAAAACCACCCTTTTACTAAAGCCAAACTAAAGTAACTAAAAATGATGGTAAACCGGGATTTGGCTTCTGCAAACCAAAATATTAATTGGGATTACCACAGGCGTACGATTTTCACTACGCGCTAAGCGCCTATTTATCATAAAGATGATTGCCTTTAAATAAAAATGCACTTCGAACCTAAATCCATTTATCATATTTACAACCGTTCTAACGAAACGGTTCGCCATAAATTATATATTTACCGGCTTTTAAATAGTTTGTAAACCGAAAGGAATGAAAAGTAAGATAGCACATCACAGTACGCTTGACGAGGGTGCTGATTTTTATTGTACCGATAAGTGGCAAAAAAAACACCATTTCAAAATTTCTTCTTTCTCTGTAGGGATAAAAATGCTGTCCGAAGCAATTGAAGTTGTCGAGCTCGGAAATAGGAGAATCCCCAGAGTATTCCATGTTTTGTCAGATTTTGACATAGATATTGAAAAAGCTGAATTCGAGCTGAAGGCCAAGATAATGAAATGGATCAATCAAAAGCACATCAGAACAGTAGAAGGCAGGTTAGCTTTTGCAGACGCCGATGAAATAAAGGGAACCATTGACTGCGATGATGAATTGCGTAACACTAATTTTAAAACGGTGTTTGAGATAGATGGGGAAAAAAGAACTGTAGAAGAGCTTGTGCAATTGTTGGAACCTTATGCGGCCTACAAGTTCAGATTACAGATTATTGATAGTTCTGAAGATTTTGATTAGAGTCGGTTTTAACTATTTAGCCTGTCGGTACAACATTGTTCTTGGTGCTACCATACAATCATTGGTCAGGCAATAGCGGGGGTTTTGAAGTAACAATATTTAATGTTAGAATAGTAATCTTAAAGAAAGTTGCAGGAACAAATTTGTGTTTGTCTTGTAGCAGAAGAGTTTAGTTTTTTAGAGCCAAGCTAGTAACGTTTGCAACGCAACGAAGCCAGCAGGAGCCATTCAAC
The DNA here is from genome assembly GCA_041583785.1 of Draconibacterium sp. GTDB lineage: Bacteria > Bacteroidota > Bacteroidia > Bacteroidales > Prolixibacteraceae > Draconibacterium. The sequence goes on from JBFHFE010000062.1 coordinate 12,686, forward strand.
TATATTTCCTCCCTTTCGTGGTAACTTATATGTCAATAAAAGATTCTGATTAGATTTTTATAGCAATTCCTGAAGCCAGAGCCTATTCTCACCCAACCCAAATTCTACGAATTCCGAACAGACCTAATTAAGATCTTCTTTACCATGCCAATCAACCAAACCCAAAACATCCAACGCCTCTTAGCCGAAATGCAGAATGCGCAACCCCCAGAAAATGCTTATGCAACGTACAAAGCGTTTCGACAAAATGTACATCTTATGGTGATACCTATGTGCTGCAAAAACTCTCGTTGCTAAAAAAAGAGTTTAAACCCGAACTTACTTCCAGCTACATAAAAATTGCCAGCCGTTTAAACTCACAGAAATTGCTGGAGTGGATGCTGAAAATTGTTTAAGTTATTTCGGTGGTAAAACCCGGAGTAGACTTGTTTGAAATGGATATGACTAGGAATGCATGTAAAACCATCATATTTTGGAATATCCGCAACGTAAGTTTTTCCAAGGTCCTGTTTTATGGTATCAATGTTCCATGGCACAAGAATTTCGTTATAGTCTCCCGAGATAGTCGGAGCTTTAACTTTCTTGAAATAAGAAGTCCCAACACGGATATATGGCATGTCGCTCATAACAAAAAGTTTCTTTGGTTACGACTTTCTGTTCCTGGATAGTAAGCTGATTGAATTCTTCTTCGGTCTCCAGTTCCTCTTTAGATACACCCATCAACCACTGGTCTATGTCTTCTTTGTAAAAGAATTTTTGCCTGATGTTGGCATTTGTTCCAGTTGGGATTAGTTTCTTACTAAGCAGTTTGTAGATTTTGCTTTTTGAAAGCCCGGTATATTGGGCGAGCTCTTCAACATTTAAAACTGTTTTGTTTTCGAATAACAGGTTTTTAATCTGTTTGAGTTCGCTAAGAACTTGTTTTGAAAGAATTGCTGTGTTTTCCATATCGCTATATTTTTTGTTGATAAATGACGCTTGATGCGTTAAAAATTCATCAGCAAATATATAGGTGCATATGCCTGTCAATCAAGACGGTAATTTGAATTACGGGTAAATTACGGGAGAAATACCCTCTATCGTGAAAGAATGTTTTGAAAAGGCTTCAGATTTTCAGAAAATTCCGTTTCACTTTCATTCACCCACTCTGAAAATCGCGAGTTCAAACTCGCCCTATTTACCTTCGAGCCATTTAAAGTAAATGTGGATTCAATAAATTTGAAGAACTTTTCCTTACGCTCCTTTTTGAAATCTTTGATGCCACCAACAATTAGCAAATGAAGAATTCGGAATAACTTTTTGTAATCAGCAGCTGATTTATTAGAAGAAACCAATTTGAAATCGATTTTGTTTTTGGGTTGAACGTTGTTTAGGACCAGGTTTAAGTTTTCATTGTCAGCATCGCAGAATCCTAAACTGGATAACGTAACGCCATTCAAGTTGCAACGATTAAACTGAAAATAAGTAAAGAGAGAACTTTTCTTTAGCTTCTTTGCTTCGTACATTGAACCAACTAAAAGTAAAGCAAGGAACAATGCAATTGTTGTTACCGTCGAATATAGAATAGTACCACCTATTGAAAATCCCATTCCCCAAAATCCAACCAATAACGCAGCCAAACAAACAAGCAATATAAAAATGACAATCGAATTATGATTACGAAAAATCCGCACAAGAAACAATCTCCTCAGTTTTTGATTGAGCAGAAATAGAAGCAGTCCTGATTTCCTAATAATTGTTTCCATTTTAATGCATTTGAGCATAAATCCCATCAATTATCACTGCCTATTTCTTTTTTCAACAGCATTGATAATTAGTGCATTAAATTTAAGTATTCCAACAAATGAAATCAAATGCAAAATGCAATTGTCATATAATTGACTGTAGTTTGGTATGATTTGTCTGCCCAAATGTTGAAGAACATTTAAATCAACTTAATATTTGGTTGTTTTTGGTGATTTTGGTTTGCCAGTTTTGTTGTACCTATGTTGTACCCACTTAAAATGACGAAGGCACCTCCATCGCTGAAAGTGCCTTGTTTAAAGGGTGGGCCCACCTGGGCTTGAACCAGGGACCACCTGATTATGAGTCAGGTGCTCTAACCAACTGAGCTATAGGCCCTAAGTGAAAAATGCACTGTTCTGTACGTTTTTCGGAGTGCAAGTTTACAACTTTGCTGGAAAATTTGCAAACAATTTATTAGATTTTAATGATAAAAAAAGGGTGCCCAAATCAACACCCTTAATTATACAATACAATTTACTCTATTTTGGCATATCTGGTAAACTCCATGGCTTACGATAGGTGTGGCTAATTAATTCGGCAGCAAATTCTTTTGCCGGAACAGGTTCGGTCCAGGTTTTGTCAAATGTTGGGTGCCCGTCATGAATTTTAAAACCATCTTTAATTACCGTTTTAATCATTTCGTCGTCGGTAAGGTTTGTAAATTCCATGTTTTCACCATCCCAATCCAATTCTTTATTTAACGATTGCAAGCGAACGCCAAGAACGCCCATTACAACCATTTCGTTGAATGGTCCGGCTTCGCTAAAATCAGAAGCGGTTTTTATTCGGTTTTCAGGGCTTTCCATACATGCACGTACCCAATCCATTTCGTGGCTGGTTTCTATTCGGCGGCGGAATTTTGGTGCATCGGGTTTACGACCTGAAAGCAGCCATGGATTTACTCCGTAACAACCGCAAACCAAGGTGTCTTTTGTTCCGTGAAATAAAACTCCTCCTCCGCGGTCGTTCGGGTTTTTACCATCAGGCCAACCTTTAGGAAGCATGGGCTTAATACCTCCATCGTACCAATGTACATCCACCTGAGGAAGTTTCATTTTCATTTTTTTCTTGGCTTGCCTTTCGGGGAAGGTAAGCTTTACCGATTGCGAAACCGGAGCGCAGTCTTGTAATAATAAGCTTGAGTTTCCTTGAGTATGGATAGGATAACCTAATTCAAGACCAACAAATACCGGGTGTAAAATGTGGCAAGCCATATCGCCAAGAGCGCCGGTGCCATAGTCCCACCAACCACGCCAGTTCCAAGGGTGGTAAACCTGGTTGTAAGGACGCATTTTTGCAGGCCCCGTAAATAAATCCCAGTCCAATGTTTCAGGAACCCAATCGCCTCGTTCAGGTGTGTTTAATCCTTGAGGCCATATTGGGCGGTCGGTGAAGGCTTCTACTTTGGTTACTTCGCCAATTTCTCCATTAGCCAGCCATTCGGTGGAAAGGTTTACTCCTTCGCCGGAAGAACCCTGGTTTCCCATTGAGGTGGCAACGTTGTATTTGGCAGCAAGTTTAGTTAATAGGCGCGATTCGTATACCGTGTGGGTTAAAGGCTTCTGTAAATATACATGTTTGCCCAGTGTAATGGCATGCGAAGCGATTACTGCGTGAGTGTGGTCGGCTGTTGCAATTACAACACCATCAAATTCTTTACCCAGCTCGTCGTACATAACCCGCCAATCTTTGTATTTTTTAGCCTTTGGAAAGAAGTTGAAACAACCTTTTGCATATTTCCAGTCAACATCGCAAAGTCCGATAATATTTTCCGACTGTAGGTTTTTTAAGTTAGCGAATCCCATTCCGCCAACACCAATACCAACAATGTTGAGTTTGTCACTAGGTGCTTTGTGCCCTAATCCAGCAACAGCATGGCTTGGAACAATAGTAATTCCGGCTGCTACAGCTGCTGTAGTTCCAAGAAATGACCTTCTTGAGACAGTTGTTTTGTTTGATTTTTCTTGCATAACAATTTATAGTTTTAATCGGATAGGTATTTTTCTTTAAAAAAATATACTAAAAGAATTGTTAAATATAACGATAATAGAAATGAAGACAAAGAGTGAATGAGCGATACTTGGACTATAAATGTAGATATTACAAGAAGATGCTTCTTTGTAGGTCAGAGCTAAGAATTAAGAGCTTATTCTTTTTCAGCTGATTGCCGCTCATTGAATAGTTTTTGTCTATTCAACTTAAAAAAAATCAATTTGACACGAGCTGTTTTATAACCTACATTTGCACTGTAATATTAATTCAGTCTAAATAATAAAAAATTAAAATAATGAAATCAGTAGGAGACAAATTTCCAAAATTTAAGAAACAAGCAGTACTTGCAAATAACCAGTTTGGTACAATCACATCAGAAGATCACAAAAAAGATGGTAAATGGATGGTAATCTTTTTCTATCCAAAAGACTTTACTTTTGTTTGCCCAACAGAGTTGGTAGAGTTTAATAATAACAGTGCCAAATTTGCGGAATTAAATGCTGTTCTTTACGGAGCTTCAACCGATACTCAGGAAGTTCATCTGGCATGGAAAGCTAATGATCCACGTTTAGCTAATCTGGCTTATCCAATGATTGAAGACACATCGAAGTCGTTAAGCAAAAAATTAGGTATTTTACAGCCAGGTACGGTGGCTTATCGAGCTACTTTTATTGTTGACCCAGAAGGAATTATTCAATGGGTAAGTTGTAACAACGATGCAACCGGACGTAATGTGGCAGAAGTTTTAAGATCACTGGAAGCAACTCAAAATCCTGGATTAACAGGTTGTGACTGGAAACCAGGTGAAGAAACTTTGTAAGATTAATTGACCAAAAAAAAATAAAAATCATGAATGTAAGAAAAGTAAAATCAGTTTGGAACGGCACCCTTAAAGGAGGTAAAGGAAATATGGATATTACCGGATATAGCGGACCTTTTACATTTGCAACTCGTTTTGAAAATGCGAAAGGGACAAATCCTGAAGAGTTGGTAGGTGCTGCACAATCAGGTTGTTATTCGATGTTTTTGTCGGCTTTGCTTAGCGGAGAAGGATTAAATCCTGAAAGTATTGAAACATCTGCATCGGTAACCTTGGGCGAACTTGACGGAGGACCGGCAATTACCAATATTAAATTGGAAACCGTTGTGAAATGCGAAGGACTTTCGCAAGAGAAGTTTGATGAACTGGCGGTTGTTGCAAAAGAAAAGTGTCCGATTTCGAGACTCTATGCAGGAGGTACTGCAACAATTGAATTGGATGCAAAATTGGTTTAAAAAGACGTGCTGTTAGTCTGTAATTGAAATATGTTAAAAACGAAAATAGATTAACATCAGGGATATAGCATAAAAGGAGTTGAAAGACTCCTTTTTTGTTTGCCTCGCATGCAAATTAATCCGTCAGTTTGAAAGAAAACTGAGTCGCCTAATCGGAGGGAAGACAATACGAAGCCAAGTGCGTTGTTGGCAACGGCAGGGTGTGAAGGAAGGCTTAGTAAGTTAGCGGAACGTAGCGTTAGTAAACCGATTCTGGCA
>JBFHFE010000063.1:0-12475 GCA_041583785.1 Draconibacterium sp.
GTAAAGACGAATACGTTGCATCAGTACTACGAAGTACAGAATAAGGTTTAGCATGAGCCGTGTACGAGGCCCGTACGCACGGTTCTGTGAGAGGGATAAATATAGAATATGGTTTTATTCTATATTTACCCTACTCGATTATTTCTCGAAAAAGCTGAAATTTACTTTGCCGTAGGTTCTTATCTCTTTAAAATATGGGTGACTGCTAAAGTCGTATTCCTTTGGGTGTTCTATAATAAATACGCCTTCGGGTTTTAAAGCATTACTATTTAAAACAGCGTCGGGAACTTCATTAAACTGAGGTAGATCGAAGGGAGGATCTGCAAAAATAATATTATAGGTTTCGCCGGTTTTTTCTACAAACTTAAAAACATCGGCTTTAAAAACAGAAATATTGTCAATTTGCAGTTGCTTAACCACGTCGAGGATGAAACGATAGTGGTTGAAACTCTTTTCAACCAAGGTAGCTCTTTCGCAACCACGGCTTATAAATTCGTAGCCCATGCTCCCAGTTCCCGAAAAAAGGTCGAGTACATTTTTATTCGAAAACTCGTAACGATTCTCGAGTATGTTAAAAAGCCCTTCCTTTGCAATATCTGTAGTTGGACGAGCCGTAAATTTTTTGTTTGGCCTGAAGATGCGTCCTTTATATTTGCCTCCGACAATTCTCATTTTCTATAAAAATAATGTAATATTTTGAGCTAGCAATTCTTCCGAAATAATTGTATTATCGGTAAGAGAATAGCTTGAACCTAATTTCTGACGCGAAATAAAATAGCTTTCAAGAATACTTGTTGCCTCTTCTAAATGTTCCGATTTTCCTGAATAAAACAATTTTATTTCACTTGAATGAATGTTTAATTGTTTTAAAGCCGTTAGTACAAAATATACAGCATCGTTGGCATGATTAATTTTGAAATTATTGGCCATTAAAAGATTCCCATTTTCAAATAGTACGAAATACACATTTCCGCCATCGAACAATAAGGTTACTACTTTTTCATCCAGATTTTTTGGAGAGTGCCCAATAATTAATTTTAGCGGGTGAATAATTTCACATTCGCCAATGGTTTCTTTTATACTATGTGCCAATCCATCCGGAAAAGCAAACAGTAATTTGGCATTTATGCATTGCACCAGATTGTCGGCCCATTGCAATTTATCTCCTTCCTCAAATAAAATACGAGTAAGTTCTTCGTTAGTATTGAAATTGTACAATTGCTTTGGGACAAGGGTGAAATTATTGCTGAAAACAATAATTCTGACTTTTTTAAAAGTCTTTTGTAAAACAGATTCCGCCATTACCCATTCTTTAAAACGTCGGGCAACCTGCGATTCACTGCTTATTGTTAAGCTATTGCATTTAAAAATAAGTAGCTTGTTATCTGAAGATCGTACTATTGAAAAAGAAAATCCATCCAGGCTAACCTGAATGGATAATATATATTCGTATGATTTTTCTATATCAAATGATTCCTCAAAAAACTCATGCATATGGTCTACTCCCAGTTTCCTGAATTGTTATTGGTCTCAGTTAACGAACCTACCTTTAATCCAGGGTATTTTTCGTTAGTTCTACGCGAGTCGTTAAGGTTAATAATCAACTGCTCATCAAGTCCGCGTAATATTATATTGTTGTGTGCTTTAGCTTCGAAAACAGGAACCTGAATTCCCGAACCTGTGGTAATAATTGTTTGTCCTAAGTGAAACTCGGTTGGTTCGCCAGGGACCGGCACATAACGTAAGCTGTTAGCGTCGTATTTACCTCCAAAAAGAGCATCGATGACGCTTACTTTAACTGTATCACGGATAATTAAGCCCATTTCAATCGCTTTTTTCTCCGAAATCTTTGCTTCAATCATGCTATCTGTCAATTCGCCAATAGCTTTTACATTTCTAACTGAATCGTAAGTCACAAAATGAATTAAGGTGTCCCAGCTACCACAAAATTTTCCAAATACATCTTTATATGCAAGTTGGGCTTTTCTGATATCTTTTAATTTTGCAACTGTTGTTTCGTAACGTGCATCTTTGGCTTTTCCAAATTCGATTGGCCGTTGAATACTTTGATAAATAAAATAGGTTAGTACAAGGGCAGCAATAAATAGTAAAATCTGAATAACGGTTTTCATTTTTATTTTTTTATAAGTTCATTTTTCGTTTGCCTGCAAATTTAAAAAAAAAAATAACTTAGCTTCCTGTAACTAATGTTATTTTAACCAGTATGATTAAAAATCATTTAAAAGCCTTATTAACAGAAAAGCTGCCATTTTCTCCAACTTCTTGTCAGGAGCGATTAATTCATGTTTTATCAGAGTATATTTCATTAAATACTCCCGATGAAATAATGTTAATAAAAGGCTACGCCGGAACCGGGAAGACAACTATGATTTTTGCGTTAACGCAGGTGTTGAATTCTTTGAAAATTAGGTCTGTTTTGATGGCGCCAACAGGCAGGGCTGCCAAAGTAATGGCCGGTTACTCCGGAATGCCAGCTTTTACTATTCATAAAAAAATTTACCGGCAAAAAACCGCATCCGATGGTATGGGGAAATTCGTATTGAACAAAAATTTGTATAAGAATACATATTTTATAGTTGACGAGGCCTCAATGATTTCCAATGAACAGACTGAAAATTCGGCATTCGGTAGTGGACGGGTTCTCGACGATTTATTGGAATATGTGTATTCAGGCGAAAATTGCCGCCTTGTTTTGGTGGGTGATACTGCCCAGTTGCCTCCGGTTGGACTTAATATTAGCCCTGCACTTGAAGCTTTTACCCTACAAAGTTATGGCTTTAGCGTAAAAGAAGTTGAGTTAACCGATGTAGTTCGTCAGGCGAAAGGGTCGGGCATATTGAGCAATGCCACTGAAATACGGAATTTAATTGCAGAATCGGGGTACGAAGGTTTTTTCCCCATTGATGTTGATTCCTTTGACGATGTGGAGAGAATTTCTGGCGGCGATTTAATTGAAACGATTTCGTCGTGTTACGATAAATATGGCTTTTTCGATACAACCATTGTTACCCGATCGAATAAAAGGGCTAACCTTTATAACAAAGGAATTCGAGGATCGATATTATATAAGGAAAGTGAAATTGAGCGCGGCGATTTATTAATGGTCGTAAAAAATAATTATTTCTGGCCCAACGAAGAGGCTCAGCTGGATTTTATTGCCAATGGCGACATTGCCGAAATTATTTCGATTTACGGTTACGAAGAATTGTATGGCTTTCGTTTTGCCAACGTTAGCCTTCGTTTTATCGATTATGAAAATGTAGAACTCGATTGTAAAATATTTTTGGAAACCCTTAGCATTGAAACGGCTTCGTTTCCTTACGAACGTAACCGTGAATTGTTTAATGCTGTTTCGGAAGATTATCTTGACATCAGAAACAGACAAGAGCGGTGGAAGAAGATTAAAGAAAACCCGTACTTTAATGCTTTGCAGGTAAAATATGCCTATGCTTTAACTTGTCACAAAGCACAGGGTGGACAATGGAAAACTGTGTTTATCGATCATGGTTACCTTACCGAGGATATGCTCGATACCGAATATTACAGGTGGTTATACACTGCCTTTACACGACCTACTGAGAAATTGTATTTGGTAAATTTCGACAAAGGTTTTTTTGATAGTGACCAAGATGGTTAAACTCTAAATACAATAGCTTTTCCCATCGATGGCCGCTTCTGTATTTTCGAATACTTCTTGCGCTTCCTGAACAAAAGCATTGGTTTTTTTGAAGCGTGCAGAAAAGTGCCCAAGCAAAAGTTTTTTTGCGCCACAGATTTGTGCCATTTGCGCAGCTTGTTTTGCCGTTGAATGTTGTGTTTTTTCGGCCAAGTCTTTTAATTCTTCTAAAAATGTCGATTCGTGATAGAGCAAATCTACTCCCTCAATTATTTGGGCAAGCGGTGGATGAAAGGCGGTATCGGTGCAAAAGGCATACGATTTTGGCTTGGGGGCAGCAATGGTTAGTTTGTTGTTGGAGATGGTTCTGCCATCATCAGTAATGAAATCGGCGCCAGCTTTAATCTCCCTAATTTTTGCAATAGGAATTTTGTAGCTTTTTATCATTTCCTTAATAATGTTGGCGGGCTTTTGTTTTTCTCGAAACAGAAAACCTGCGGTAGGGACACTGTGTTTTACCGGAAATGAAACAACTTCGAGCTTTTTATTTTCAAAAATAAGCTGAGGCTTTTTAAAGTTCAGCGGGTGAAAAACAAGATTAATGGCCATTTCTCCCCGAATAAAATCGAGCTGAGGTTGAATCAGGTTTTTTAGTTCCGAATGCGCATAAATGTGCAAATCGGTTTTTATCCCCATTAGGTTCATACTCGAAATTAAACCAATTAATCCATAATAGTGGTCGCCGTGTAGGTGGGAAATAAAAATGTGTTGAATTTTACTGAAACTGACTTTGTTGCGGCGCAGTTGTATTTGCGTTCCTTCGCCACAGTCGATTAAAAAACAACGCCCAGGTACTTGAAGTACCTGGGCAGTTGGATATCTGTCTGAAGTTGGTAATGCTGAATTACTTCCCAATATGGTTAACTCGAAAGACATGCTGTAATTACAGACTTTCTTTCTTTTTCAGTAATTCTTCTGCTTCTTCAACAGTTTTTGTAATTAACAAAACTGTATGAAGCATCGAAATCTGTACCAAATTTTCCACATCGGGCTGCAAACCGCAAAGGATAAAAGTTCCAATTGCGTCTTCACATAGTCGGTTGGCAACTAAAACTGCCCTCAATCCCGACGAGTCGCAGTAGTTTACACTACTTAAATCGAGGACTATGTTTTTTTTACCTTCGTTATTTACGACAACTAATTCCGATTTTAGGTCGGGCGCGTTGTTTGTATCTAATCTGTCGGCGTTTACCTTAACTAAGGTATACGTTCCGTTATTTCGAATCTCGAATGCCATGGTTCAATTTACGAAATTCAAATTTAATACTCCAACTGCTTAATTGTCTTTTTTCTCATCCTTCTCCATTTGCGACTTTAAAGCAGCCAATTCGCTGATGTCGCCAAGGGTAGTTTTTTCAATGTTATCGGTAACCGATTTCATCACACGTTTGTTCGAACGCGCCTGAGTTTTGCGTTTTTCGCCTTCTTCAGCACGCTTCACATCTTCGAATATACGCGAGTGAGAAACAATAATTCGTTTAGCTGACTTGTTAAACTCAATAACTTTGAAATCAAGTTTTTCGTCTTGTTTAACCGAAGTACCGTCTTCTTTTACAAGGTGACGTGGAGTGGCAAAACCTTCAACACCGTAAGGAAGTGCAATTACTGCTCCTTTGTCCATCAATTCAACAACTGTTCCTTCGTGGATAGAGTCAGAAGTGAAGATAGTTTCGAATACATCCCAAGGATTTTCTTCCAGTTGTTTGTGGCCTAAGCTCAAACGACGGTTGTCTTTGTCGATGTCAAGAACTACTACTTCAATTGCTTCTCCAATTGCGGTGAATTCTGATGGGTGTTTTATTTTTTTAGTCCAGCTCAAGTCTGAAATATGAATCAACCCGTCAACTCCTTCAGTTATTTCTACAAATACACCGAAGTTAGTGAAGTTACGAACTTTGGCACTGTGTTTAGTTCCAACGCCGTATTCTGTGTCGATTTTAGCCCATGGGTCTTCTTTCAGTTGTTTAATACCCAATGACATTTTACGTTCGTCGCGGTCTAAAGTAAGAATGGTTGCTTCAACTTCGTCACCTACGCTCAAGAAATCTTGTGCGCTACGCAAGTGCTGGCTCCACGACATTTCTGAAACGTGAATTAAACCTTCAACACCTGTTGCAATTTCAACAAATGCGCCATAGTCGGCAATAACAACAACTTTACCTTTTACTTTGTCTCCAACTTTTAACTCAGCATCCAGGTTATCCCATGGGTGAGGAGTAAGTTGTTTCAGACCAAGGGCGATACGTTTTTTGTCATCATCGAAATCAAGAATTACAACATTCAGTTTCTGGTCTAATTCTACAATTTCGCTTGGATGAGAAATACGTCCCCACGACAGGTCGGTAATGTGGATTAATCCGTCAACACCACCAAGGTCCATAAATACACCGTACGAAGTAACGTTTTTAACGGTTCCTTCAAGTACCTGTCCTTTTTCGAGTTTAGCGATGATTTCTTTTTTCTGTTGCTCCAGTTCTGCTTCGATAAGCGCTTTGTGCGAAACAACAACGTTACGATATTCGTGGTTGATTTTAACCACTTTGAATTCCATTGTTTTACCAACGAACATGTCGTAATCGCGGATTGGTTTAACATCAATTTGTGAACCTGGCAAGAATGCTTCAATACCAAATACGTCTACAATCATACCACCTTTAGTGCGGCATTTGATGTATCCTTTGATGATTTCATCGTTTTCAAGCGACTCGTTAACACGTTCCCAAGAACGTGTTGCACGTGCTTTTTTGTGCGAAAGGATCATCTGTCCTTTTTTATCTTCCAGACTTTCGATGTAAACATCTACTGCGTCACCTACTTTTAGCTCAGGGTTGTAACGGAATTCGTTTAAACTAACAATGCCGTCTGATTTGTAACCGATATCAACAACAACTTCGCGTTTGTTAAGCGAAATAACTTTACCTTCCAGAACTTCTTTTTCTGAAACGGTATTTAATGTATCGTTGTAAAGGTTTTCAAGATCGCCTCTTTCTGATACTGAATAAGCGTCTTTGCCTATTTCAAGGCCTGCCCAGTCAAAATCAGCTTCTGCTTCTGGCGATGTTTCTGCTGTTTTTGTTTCTTTTGCTTCAACTGCTGTTTCTGCAACTACTTCTTGTTTTTCATCCTGAGTAGGTGTTTCTGGTACCTCTTGTTCAAGATTTTCTTTTTTCTCTTCTGTCATGTAATACTAATTAAATTAATAAGTTAGACTTTATATTTGTTAAAATTCGCGCGCAAAATTAGTACTAAATTCAATTAAAACAAAGAAAATGATGTATTTTGTTGAATTAGAGCGAAATTGAGCGCTTATTTATACGAATTGTTACGCCGGTTATATGTTAACAATTTAATGCAATGGTTTCTGATTGCAGACCTTGTATCTTTTATTAAATTTGAGGTCTTTTAGTATGAATTAATACGTACAATACATTATTATTATAGTTACTATTTCTTGAATTGGTAAAAAATCCATAAAAATACAAAAACATGAAAGGAATTATTTTAGCCGGAGGATCCGGGACTCGCCTTTATCCGATTACGCGTTCCATTTCAAAACAAATCATTCCGGTTTACGATAAACCCATGATTTATTATCCTCTGTCGGTATTGATGCTGGCAGGTATTCGCGAAATTCTAATCATTTCAACACCGGCCGATATTGGTTTGTACGAAAAACTTTTCGGTGATGGTTCTCAGTTGGGGTTAAAATTATCCTATAAAATTCAACCTTCACCCGATGGTTTGGCGCAAGCATTTATTCTTGGCGAAGAGTTCATTGGCGATGATAATGTGTGTATGATCTTAGGAGACAATATTTTTTACGGCTATAATTTCCGGAGCATTCTTGAGGATGCGGCTAATTTGCAAGATGGAGCCTTTGTATTTGGCTATTACGTAAACGATCCTGAGCGTTACGGTGTAGTTGAATTCGATAATAATGGAAAGGTGATTAGCATTGAAGAAAAACCGGAAGAGCCAAAATCGAGTTATGCGGTTACCGGCTTGTATTTTTATTCGAATGATGTTGTTAAGAAAGCAAAAAATCTAAAACCTTCGAAACGCGGCGAGCTTGAAATCACAGACTTAAACCGATTGTACCTCGAAGAAGAACGGTTGAATGTTAAATTATTAGGGCGAGGTTTTGCCTGGCTCGATACCGGAACTCATGAAAGTTTGTTGCAGGCATCGAATTTTATTTCTACAATTGAACAACGTCAGGGCTTAAAAGTATCGTGTATCGAAGAAATTGCCTTTAAAAAAGGATTTATTAATAAAGATCAACTTTTAGAACTGGCAAAACCTCTTTCAAAAAATCAATACGGCCAATATTTACTAAACCTGGCCGATAAACAAATTATTTCTTTTTAAAACCAAATGAATATTGTACAGACAGGACTCCCCGGTTTAATTATAATTGAACCAAGGGTTTTTGAGGACGAGAGAGGGTACTTTTTTGAGACGTACCAACAAGAAAGATATGCCGAAGCAGGTATTGTTAATCCTTTTATTCAGGATAATGAATCCCAATCGGTAAAAGGCGTTGTTCGTGGATTGCATTATCAACTTGGCGAATTTTCGCAGGCAAAGTTGGTTCGGGTGGTAAAAGGTTGCGTATTCGATGTGGCCGTCGATATACGAAAAGGCTCACCAACTTTTGGAAAATGGTTCGGCCTCGAACTAAGCGAGAATAATAAAAAACAGTTATATGTGCCACGTGGTTTTGCGCATGGGTTTTCAGTATTAAGCGAAACCGCTATTTTTGCTTATAAATGCGACAACGGTTATAAGCGCGAAGCAGAACGATCAATTAACCCTTTCGACCCAGCTCTGGGAATCGACTGGAAATTGCACGATACTGTAAAAAAAGTTTCAGAAAAAGATAGGGAAGCACCCATGTTCGCAGACGCACAAATGAATTTTAAATTTTAATATGCAATTATTAATTACAGGAGCAAACGGACAACTCGGCAACGAAATCAATCAGCTGAAAAAAAAATACCCAAAATGGAAATTCTTTTTTACGGATGTTGACACGCTGGATATTACCAATGAAAAAGCCCTTCAGAACTATTTTTCTGAAAATAATTTCGATTTTGTAATTAATTGCGCCGCCTATACGGCAGTTGACAAGGCCGAATCTGATTACGAAAATGCGGAGAAAGTAAATGCCCTTGCTCCCGAACTTTTAGGACGCTTTTCAAAACAATATGGTGCAAAATTTATACAGGTATCAACCGATTATGTTTTTGCAGGCGATGCCAACCAGCCTTATTCCGAAGACCAGAAAGTGAACCCGCAGGGCGTTTATGGTAAAACTAAATTGGATGGCGAGCAAAGGTCTTTGCGCGAGAATCCCAACACGGTGATTATTCGAACGGCATGGTTGTATTCAACCTTTGGAAATAACTTTGTAAAAACTATGCTCCGAATTGGAAAGGAGAGGGGTGAACTGGGGGTGGTTTTCGACCAGGTTGGAACGCCAACTTATGCAGCCGATTTAGCGTCATCTATTCTGAAGATTGTTGAAGCTGAAAATTTTGTGCCTGGTATTTACCATTTTTCGAACGAAGGTGTAGCCAGCTGGTTCGATTTTGCCCAAGCTATCTTCGAAATTTCAGGAGTGAAATGCAAGGTTAACCCCGTTTTATCGGATCAGTTTCCAACTCCGGCAAAACGTCCACATTTTAGCGTTTTGAATAAATCGAAAATTCGCAATACATTTGGTATAGAAATTCCATATTGGAGAGAGAGCTTAATGGTTTGTTTGAAAAAATTGGGTGTGTAGCCGGATAAATAATTTCGATAATATTTATTGCCCTTCTCTAGTAAAGTTGTTGCTGACAAATGCAAAAGAATGTTCAGAAGGAAGGGGGTTTAATGATTACTTTTAAATTGAATGTATAATTACAATTGAAAAGATTAAAATCGAATCAGCTAAGCCGAAAACAATGATTTAGGTTGGGGAAAAAGTTAGATTACAGTATAAAAATATAAATCAGAATATTTTAAAAATGGAAAATCAAGAATTACAAGAAGTAAGAGCCAAAGCACAGGAGTGGCTTTCTGATACGTACGACGAAGAAACAAGAAAACAGGTTCAGGCTCTGTTGGATGCAGAAGACCCTTCGGAACTGATTGACTCTTTTTACAGAAGTTTGGAATTTGGTACAGGAGGACTGCGTGGCATTATGGGCGTAGGAACCAACCGGATGAATATTTATACAGTAGGTGCTGCAACTCAAGGATTAAGCAACTATCTTAAAAAGAATTTTGCCGACCACGACGAAATAAAAGTTGCCATTGGTCACGACTGTAGAAATAACAGCCGCTTGTTTTCCGAAACAAGTGCTAAAATTTTTGCTGCCAATGGAATTAAAGCCTATTTGTTCGACGATCTTCGTCCAACTCCAGAGCTTTCTTTCGCAATCCGCGAGCTTGGGTGCCAAAGTGGTATTATTCTTACGGCCTCGCATAACCCTAAAGAATACAATGGTTACAAAGCATATTGGGAAGATGGTTCGCAAATTGTTGGCCCGCATGATGTGAATATTGTAAATGAAGTGGCTAAAATTAAACCCGAAGACATAAAATTTGACGGACCAGATGAGTTGATTGAAGTGTTGGGCGAGGAAATGGATAATAAATTTCTAGCAGAGGTTAAAAAGGTGTCAATTTCGCCTGATGTGGTTGAACGCCACAAAGACATAAAAATCGTTTATACGCCTATTCACGGAACAGGGGTGAAATTAATTCCTGCAGCTTTGCGCGAATTTGGTTTCACAAATATTATTAATATTCCTGAACAGGATGTGGTGAGTGGCGATTTTCCAACAGTGGTATCTCCAAATCCGGAAGAAACTGCTGCAATGGAAATGGCAACAAAAAAAGCCGCCGAAGTTAATGCAGATGTTGTTATGGCTTCCGATCCTGATGCCGACAGAATTGGAGTTGCTGTGAAAAACGACAAAGGCGAATTTATTATCGTTAATGGTAACCAAACAGCACTGCTTTTCTTCTATTATATTATTGTAAAAATGAAGGAAGCCGGTAAACTGAAAGGCAACGAGTTTGTGGTAAAAACCATTGTTTCTACCGAAATGATTGCCGAAGTTGCCCGACGCAATAACATTGAATATTTTGATGTGTATACCGGTTTTAAATACATTGCAGAGGTAATTCGCGACCATGAAGGTCAGAAAAAATACATTGGAGGTGGTGAGGAGAGTTTTGGTTTTATGCCGTCCGACTTTGTTCGTGACAAAGATGCCGTTTCCTCGTGTGCATTGATGGCCGAAATTACTGCCTGGGCAATCGACCAGGGAAAAACTTTGTACGAATTGCTGCAGGACATTTATTTAGAATATGGTTTTTCGCGCGAGAAAATGAAATATGTAGTTCGCAAAGGAAAATCGGGTGCCGAAGAAATTCAGCAAATTATGACTAAATTTCGTACAACTCCACCTGCCGAATTGGGAGGATCGAAAATGGAATGGGTAAAAGATTACTCAACTTTGGTAGCTAAAAACCTAATTACGGGAGAGGAAAAGAAAATCGATCAGAAAGTTACGGCCAACGTACTTCAGTTCTTTACTCAGGACGGAACTAAAATTTCAGTTCGTCCTTCGGGAACAGAACCAAAAATTAAATTCTATTTTGAAGTAACCGGCGAATTAAAATCACGCAAAGATTTTGATACTGCAGAACAGAAAGCTGATTCCAAAATTGATGCAATTATGGAAGAGCTAGGTTTGTAGCATCTTTTATGCACGGGGTGACTATTTGAGATAACAATTGTCACCCCGTTTTTTTATAACCTATATCAACAAAAATGAAGATTAAATTTTTAACTTTTATCCTGCTTTTTAGTGCAGGATTTGTTACGGCTCAGGAAGAAGATGAGTCGGTGAAGATGAAACATGAAATGACGGAGATCTGGGATCCGGAAGTTCCTGTAATTACCCCTGGGCAAACAACGATGGATGCACCTTCGGATGCCATTGTTTTGTTTGATGGAATAAACATTAACAAGGAATGGACAAACCGCAAAGGTGGCCGCGTAGAGTGGGATGTTGCCGACGGTTGTGTTACCGTTAAAAAAGGCGCAGGCATTATAAAAACGAAACGTGTTTTCGAAGATTTTCAGTTGCACATTGAGTGGAGAACTCCTGCTGAAGTAAAAGGAGAAAGCCAGGGACGTGGAAATAGTGGTATCTTCTTGCAGGGCCGGTATGAACTGCAGGTGTTAGATAACTTTGACAATCGTACTTATCGTAACGGACAAGCAGGTAGTATTTACAAACAGCATGCTCCTCTGGTAAATGCGTGTAAAGGGCCTGGAGAATGGCAGGTGTACGATATTATTTATACTGCACCCCGTTTTAATAAAGACGGTATTACTTATTTTACTCCTCCCACAGTAACCGTTCTGCACAACGGTGTATTGGTTCAAAACAACTCAAAAATGCGTGGTCCAACAGAGTTTGTTGGTATACCTGAATATTCAATAGAAAAACATGGTGCTGATTGTATCCAGTTACAGGATCATGGAAATCCGGTAAGCTATCGCAATATCTGGATTCGTGAATTATAAGAAGGAATTCTATAGATAATAATTAGCAGGTAGCCTAAAGTTACCTGCTTTTTGTTTGCCTCGCATGCAAACTAATCCGTCAGTTTGAAAGAAAACTGAGTCGCCTAATCGGGGGGAAGACAATACGAAGCCAAGTGCGTTGTTGGCAACGGCAGGGTGTGAAGGAAGGCTTAGTAAGTTAGCGGAAC
>JBFHFE010000064.1:0-11245 GCA_041583785.1 Draconibacterium sp.
CGGCAAGTCGTGAAATTAAATTTGAACATCCCGTTTTTGATTTCAGCAATTTCCTCATAGGGGTTCGGAGTAATCTTTGTCGGTATTGACGTGGAGCGAATTGGAATTTCTTTTATTTTTTTCTCTTCCATTTTTAAAAACTTTGGGATGCGATTGTTTTTCCTTTGAATTCTCTTTACTGTTTATAAAGAGTGTGCTATTTGCGGTGCCACTAGTGGTGTCACTTGCGGTGTGGTTAGCAGTGCTACCAGTGGTGTCGAATCTGGCACAGCTAACTTTGCTTACCTGGTATCTGTTTGAACTTGCTGAATACTTAATATATCCCCAATCATTTAATTGTTTCATACAACGGGAATAGGTATGAGCAGAACCGATTCTGGACAATGACATTAAATCCATTCGATTTACTTCAAACTGTTCCCTGAAGCGATTCATATTCCACAAATTAAATATTGCCAAATAAAGGCTGATATGGTAAGCAGTCATGTTTGCATCATCTTGAAGGCGGTCGAAAAAGCCTCGGAGGTGCCTGATGTAGTTCATTTTCTAAGCCGGAAATCAAAACTATTCTGCATCCTATTTTCACGCATCATTTTGTTAATGTCTTCACTGTCGTAAAAAATTACCCCACCAATTTTTGTAAAAGGCAAAGTTCCGTTAATACGAAGGTTCTGGAGAGTACCCGGAGAGATTCCAAGGAGTTTCCTTACTTCAAAAGATTTTAACCATTTTTTGGATGGCTGTCCGTGATGAGCAGCAAGCAGTTGTTTGAATTCTTTTACCAATTCAATTTTGAATTCGCGTAAATCATCGGTTGTAACAATTTCTGTTGGCATAATTTTCAGTTTTAAAGAATACAACTTGAATACTGCCAAATATTGAAAATTCTATCGAAAAATATTCCCAAGGTATTCCCAATGGGGAACTGTTTTTTTTTGAACAGAAAGTGCTAAGAAGTTCTGTAACCCGCTTATTTATAGTGAATACAAAGTAATGAAAAAGAAAAAATAAATATTAAAAATTTTCGTAAATACGTGTTGTATTGTCCCGTGCCTGCTCAATTTTCAATTTTAAACATTTCCGGTGAAAGACCTGTAGTTCATCCAGTTTTTCTTCAGGAAGTTCCTCAATCAATAAAATTTGTTTTTCCTCGTCTTTTATTTTCCAGTATTCGGCAAAGGGGCAATCCGAAACCGGCTCACCCAGAGGGCATTTCTTTAGAGCTACCAATAAATCAGCGTATTTTATGTATTTTTCGGGGAAAGCCATGTTTTAATTTTTTGTAACCGCTTTGTTCTGACTCCGGTAAGGTACAAAAAAAGAGCGTGAAACTAAAACAATACCCGAACTCCGATTAATGGAGCTTTCATCCGGTTGACAGGAGAATTATTTTTTTGCTGCCGAGAGTTTACACCTTCGTTTTATTCTTTTTATCTTATTAAAATTGTTTGTTTCATAAGGTATAAGATGGAACTCGCATGATTTTAATAAATCGTCAATGTGTTAATATTTCTCTTGCTCGTTTTATTATTGAAGATTTCAGGGGCACATGACAAGCCCTATTTGTACAGGTCGTCTAACCTTTTTAAAAGCGCTTCTTTTAATTGATCTAAGAATTTGGTTCTTACTGTTGTCCTTCCCTGAATATCCTGAAAGATTCGATAAATGTCATCCAATTTAAGGTTAAACATTTTTTCAAATAACCTGGCGAGTTCTTTAATGCTTATTTTACCGTGATTGATTACCCCTAAGCTAGCAAGTGCATAAATTAATTCAACAGCATAAACTCTCAAACCAGTCCATTCTGCATCTGATTTGAAGGCAACCTGATTATTTAGCTTAACAATTTCATTTCTCGTATATTTTGTTAATTCTTCGTAAGCAATAAATCTTGCCAGGGTTACATCATAACCTGTGGAAAATTTCGGGTCGATATGATTGAAAATACTATCAACATGAATACGTGATACAGCTGTATCTCGCAAAAAATACAAGTTGTCAGAAATGGTTACTCCAAGTTTGTAGTATTGGTAAAACTCGTTATTATTTTTAAAGAATTTCCGAAACCGTTGCGAAGCATTTCTTAAATATTCAATTTGGACTTTATTATCCCCCTTTGGACGATGTACTTCTAAATTAAACAATTCTGTATAGAAGAAGAGCTGATAAAGTCTGTTTGCAGCTATTCTTTCGGGCCTTGGTGTTAAATCAATTTGAGTAATTCCTCTATCTGAAACATAATCAATGGCAAACTCAATCAGCGCTATACCCACCCCTTGGCCTTTAGCTGTATCAACAACAACACCGATTAATGGTCAACTTCATCGAAGAAAGTTTTCAGGTCAATATCTACGATATTTTGAAATCCCTCGTTAATGAGGCCTTGCGCTTTTAAAGCTGCTTGTTGCACGCTTCGTTTAGGTCGGAAACCAAAACTGGAATCCGAAAACTCAACCTCGAAACGTGCCGTGATAACCTGCAAAACTGCAAAACCGCCTGTTACAACAAACAGTCAGTTACTGTGGGAATACCAAGCAACCTTGTAATAGCATGTTTTTTCCTCCAATTGCTGGGGCATCTACTTAATAAACACTTCCCTTTCGGGTTTTGGACGCTCCCCTCCTCCATTCTGGCTCTTCCCTAAAAAGGTTCACAGAACCATTTCTTCACGGTTGGCTCTGTGTTTGCTTATAATTGTTTTTATAGCCTCATATGCTGTTTCTGTTCGTCAGTGTCAGAGTTTGCCGGTTGGCTTCCTTCACTGCTAATATTACCAATAACTACTACTATTGACAAGAACCCAATATTCAACTTGCGAATGCTTCCAGGAGTTACCTTGGCGTATAAGGGACTTGCAACCTCTGTTATATTTTCATGCTCACTTATATTTAATTCGCATCAAAATTTGTATTTCACGTTCTTTTTCTGAGCCAATTTTCATTTCAATCAGCACTAAAAACAACGCTGCAAACCGTTAAATCAAATATTTTAAACCACTAGCCTAACAATGCAAAAAATTATATTTATTTTGCAATTGCACCCTGAAAAACCAATTTCACAAAATATTTATTCCCCGAACTTGGTTTTTAGATCGACCGCCGTTGATATTTATTATAAATAACCATAAGCAAGAAGACAATTATGCAAATGAAAAACGACTTAAGAACAACCTTAATGACTGTAATTTACATTAGCACATTATTGGTGTTTTTTCAATGTACGAATACAGTAAACACAAACAAACAAGATACTCATAAGCCAATTATTCCATCAAAACCACGATTACAGATGGATATAGCAGCGGGTAGTCCTGATCTACAATGGTGGCGTGATGCTAAAATAACTCGCGAACAACGTTTAGAAGAGTGGCGTGATGCGCGATTTGGTTGTTTCATTCATTGGAACGCCTCTTCATTGCTTGGAAGTACCTGGAAAGGGAAAGCCTATCGTGGTTATGGAGAGCACATACAGCGAATGGCTAAAATACCTTGTGAGGAATACCGACGAGATGTTGTTGGTAAATTTAACCCCACCGAGTTCAATGCCGAAGAATGGGCAAATCTTATTCGAAAAGCTGGTATGCGCTATGTAATAATCACAGCTAAACATCACGATGGATTTGCTGTATACGATTCGGATGTTAGCGATTATAACATACTAAAAGCCTCTCCTTTTGGTCGTGATCCTATGGCTGAACTAAAGGCTGCTTGTGATAAAAATGGACTGAAATTTGGATTCTATTATTCACATGCATTCGACTGGGGAGAACCTAATGGGCCGGGAAATGATTGGGATTATGAAAATCCTGGAGGTGACAAACATTTGTTTGCAACAAAAGACACTAAATGGTTTGATGTGCATCCAGAGATCGCTCCTCGGATTCGGAAATATGTAGATGAGAAATCGATACCGCAGGTTGTAGAACTCATCAATAAGTACGATCCCGATTTTTTATGGTTCGACACACCACATAAGCTCCCCCCCGAAGAGAATCTTCGTATAATGGAAGCTGCTCGTACTGCCAAACCAAACATAGTTATCAATAGTCGTGGAGTACAGCCCTATGATGGTATGCCAAGTCATTTTGGAGATTATGAGAGCACTGGCGATCGTGCAGTTGATTTCCCAACGAAAGATGGTGATTGGGAAACTATCCCTACTACCAATGAATCATATGGTTACAATGAGTCTGATCGTAGCCATAAAACACCAGAATATCTTGTTCGTGTGTTGGTAAAAGCAGTAGCAAGAGGTGGAAATATGCTTCTAAATATTGGTCCTAAAGGCGACGGAATAATTGATGCTGCTGATGTTAATATACTTGAAGGCATAGGCAAGTGGATGGATGTTAACCAAGCGAGTATTCGCAGTACAGTTCGAACAACACTCCCGGTACAACCCTGGGGAGAGTCTACCAGAAAGGAAAATACATTTTACTTACAAGTTTTTAATTGGCCTACTGACGGAGTCCTGCAATTAGGAGGTTTTTTAGGAAAAGTTAAAAAAGTATGGCTTCTATCTGACAATAATAAAACTGCGATACCACACAAACGTACTGATAATAAGACGATACAATTTGTCGTTCCAAAGGAAGCTCCTGATGTAGCGAGCAGTGTGCTAGTTGTAGAGGTGGATGATACAGAGAATGTTGATTCACATCGCCCAATTTCAATAACTCAAAACAATATGCTTCGTGCTTTCGATGGTACAGCCGTTGGCGGTGAATTTAAATATGGAAACGGAAAATCAACAAATAATGGAGTTTCTGGCTGGAAGCATAATAATCAATCGATGACATGGCCTGTATATCTTTCTGAAGCTGGGAAATTTAAGGTCATTGCCGAATATAAACCTTACAAACAATCAAATAAGTTTACTGTTGAAGTTGGCGAGGCTACACTATCGGACACAACACGATCTAACAAAAAAGATTTTATTAAGCATGAGCTGGGCAACATAAATCTACCATCAGGAAACCAGTTAATTAAAATACATGCTGACAGTATTCCTAAAGGGGATCTTATGGAATTACGTGCATTGCATTTAATTCCATTGTCTCAAGGAAATAATTTATAAATAACAGTTCCCGATTACAATGCGTTTAAAACTAAAAACTTAGACTGTGATTAAATTATTGAATTTTCACGAATAAAGTCGAGTAAGAAAAGGGGAATCTCACCTCTAAACCTATCACACCGGTATTGCTATAGCAATAGTGTGCGCGAACTACGCTGCGTCCTATTGCGTTTAGCTCGGGAATATATACGGCGGTTTGCTATGTAAAAGAAAACCTTACCATGTTTGGTTTAACTTATATGTTTAATTGCCAAGAACAATTTGTATTTATCGAATTCATTCAGAGCTTTTAAAGGTATTCGATGTAACTCACTTCTGAATATGTTGATTACTTATAATGTTTTTACTTGTTCGTTTCACGACAATCATTTTACTGATGTAAGAAGCTGCAAAAAAGGTACTGAAGTTAATCGACCGTATCGTATTGCTTATGTTCCTATCCGGTATCATGCTAAAGTAAAAGCCAGGGCCAATCCTTTCTTAGTGAATATGATAAATAATTGCATCAAAGAACCAAATGGCGAGAAGATTTAGCAAAAGAATGCAAACAAATTACTACTTTTATGTCAAGTATAAATAGCGATAAAAACCGGGTCACTCCTCACTGATATGGCCTTAAAAGTGCCTGAGCTGTATGCGGGGAATTGAAAATCATGAAATACCATTGAAAATAAACAATAAATTGAATAAACTCGCTCGTACAGTTCTTAGGGGGTGTAAGCTACCCGGTTGGGGCATTTTGAAAAAGAAAAAACATTAACCAAAAAATCAATAAACATGAAAATTAAAGACCTTGACTATTACGCAAAATTTATCTTTTCAACAATATCTGACACGGGAGAATGCTACTCAACGACAGACAGAGAATTACTCAAGTTCGTAAAAAAACCATAAAACCGGAGAAACAATGAATGGTTTTAGCGTTGGCGACATAATAAACTTTGAACCCGAAAATAAACCATTCAAGATTACAGAAATATCAATCAGGAGAATGGTTGATGACACTGATTTGCTAAAAATCGGACTTGACTTATCTGATTGTGCAAATCAACAGGGAGAACCCAAGGAAGCATTGTTCCTTGTCCATATTACTATTCAAAACATTTAATTTAGTTGTAACAATAAAGATTACTAGGTAAGGCAAATAAAATTTGTACTCATGAGAAATTTATCAATCACCATTATCTTTTTACTTTATCAATTTTTGTCTTCTCAAAGTGGTATTGGTGCTATTTTAAATAGCTCAAATGAAACGTTCCAAGAACAATATAACTCAACTATTAAATTATTTAAAGTTGAGAGTAAATATTTTGGAATTCCCCAAGAAGAAGTTGCAGCTTTTTTAAATGATTTTCCTAATGCAATTGAAATACGTTCATTTTTGGTTGGCAAGGACACAATTGTTATTCCAATTAAAGAAGTAGCACAGTACTTAAAAAAAATGCCTAATGCACAACAATTAATAATTTATGATTTTGCAAATTCAATTGTTAAAATACATAAATACCTCTATCGAAAAGACGGTTTTACTGTTCCTTTAGAACAGTTTAAAACAGACATGGAAAATGAGAAAAACTTAAACAAACTTTATTATAACCTCAGAGAAAAGGATGCTTTTTCAATGTCATTATATCAATTTTCCCAGATAATGAATGGAAAAACATTAAGAACAACAGCAGGAGCGATTCTCTATTTTAATTTTTTTGTTGCTGAACCAACTGAAAGATTAAGCCTACTTTACAATTATTTAGAAGAAAGAAATCCTGAGATTAAGAATCACGGCTTTGAAGCATTCTGCCACGATATGGAGAATGATGTTCATCTGAAAGAAGTCTACGATGGTTTTTATAGCAGCTATCCGGAATGGAGAGATTTGGGTTATGATGCTTTCAAGAAAAATTTGCTAACCCAAAATATTTCGAAGGAATTAAAAATCCAATCAGAGAATTCGCTTGTTTCAAATTTCTCTTTCCAAATAGATAAAATTAAAGTTGGCAACTCCGATATTGAATTACCATTCCCAAGCGGATTTGTAAAAGTTGATGATTCAATGGGGAATCTGCTTGAAACTGCAAAAAAATTATGCCCCGAAATAAATACTTTACTCGCCTATTATATAAGCAAAGAAGATTATGCAAGCTATTTGGTCGATGAAAATCATGTTTGCGAAAAATACATTTTAGTTGAAGTCTATAATGAATTGAAAGATGTTAAAGTAGGGGCTAAAGACTATAAACAATTTCTCAAAAAGCATAAAGAAGAGTACGTTGATAATTTTAAGTTGAAAATTGATGATGCAGAAATAAAAGCTTCTGAAAACCTTTCAAAAATTGATGAACGCATCAAAATGCAAGATTTTAAGATGGAGCCTTTTGGAATCTGTTATGTAAGTAAATATTCGTTGAGCTATGGAATTCTATCGAAGTACCAATTTTCTGTTGACAATTCAAATTCTGGAGATTATGTTGTTGCTGCATTATCGACAATTACGAGAATAGATAACAAACCAATATTCTTGTTTCTCTACAAAACATACCAGAAAAGCGAGGATATACAATCCTTAAAAGCTTTAAATACTTCTTGGATTGAAGAAATAGAAAAAAGACAAAACCCTGGAAATTTTTTATCAAAGATAGATTTTGAAGATTACAAGGAAAGTATTTTAGCAATTTTAACTCTAAGCTTTATTTGGGCTATTTATTTTGCAACTAAAAAAATTCATCGAAAAATAAAAGTCGGCTCTGAGACTAAAGTTATCAAAGACGATGAAATGAAGGAATTTTTAGATTTTAATGAGCTTCTCCATGAAGACAAAAAAATCAACGTTGAACCTGAAATTGAAGAAAATGTACTTGAATCCAAGACAAATGAAGAAATAAAAAATAATTCGTTCATAGTAGTTAATCCTGAGTTATTAAAAGTAAATCGAAGGACAAGATTTTATAATTGGCTGATTGATGCCGTTATATTTTATTTCATTATCTACCTTCCATTATTTTATTATAACACCGTTTCAAACTATTACTTATACTTAGGAATTCTGTTTTTATATTATTTCATTCAAGAATTCCTATTTGGAAAGACTATCGGAAAATTCATTACCAAAACATATGTGATTAATAGTTTAGGGGGAAAACCAACTATTCTTCAATTGATTCTAAGAAATGCTGCACGATTAATACCCTTTGAAGCCTTAACCTATTTGTCAAAAGAGAAAAGGGGATTACATGATATTTTTTCAAAAACATATGTGATAAAAGACTAACCAAATTGAGTATTAATATCAGATGAAGAAAAAAAACGCCCCCATAACAAAGTGCAAATGTAATGCGGGCGGGCGCGGTATTCAAGCGTTTTTATATTGTTCAACCACCGCCAATCCGTCTTTGACGGATGACGGTTTTAAAATAAAATTTGGTAGTGCGCCGGCTTGGCTCCGTGCAAACTTGACAAGTTGCCGTTTCAAAGCTCCGCACTCCACTTGCACCAACCGTTACCGGCAAGGTTAAAAAGGCACCAGCACAATGAGTGAAATAGGAATTTATATTACAGTAACAATTACATTACTTGGTGTAGCATACCCAATTTTGCTGCAAGTAATTGCTAGACTCGATGAAAAATACTCATCAGAAAAAATTGTTGGTCTATTTGATAAAGAAATCGAAGGAAGATTGTTTCGTTGGTTATTAATCTCATCCTTAATATTGATTGTAATTTGGACTCTAAAATTAGAACCACTGATTCAAATTGATGGACTAAATTTTATCATAAATAATTCTGCAAATATTCTTGTTGGGTTAAGCACAATCTCATTAGTGGCATCATTCTTTTTCTTCACCCGTAAGATTTTAATTTATTACACTCCAACAAAGTTTACTCAATATTTAAGAAAAAAGCATAAAGAAGCAATTGATGATTTCAAATATTTCGATGCTCTTTCTGATATTCTATTGCTTTCTATAAAGCAACAGCAAAGAAATTTATCCCTGACTTTATCTGACTTCTTCTATGATGCTTTTAGGAACGAAAGAGAAAAATTCAAAAACACTCCTGTAGAATACCCAGACATATTTTATGACTCTGTTTATAAAGCAATTGAAGAATTAGCAATATTAAAAGAAAAGAGAAATCATTCTTTGGAGTACAGGACAGCAGGTAGTATTTGGTTATTAGGTGAAATGCAAGGTCATGAAATCTCTAATAAAACTTATGTATGGCTTTGGTGGAATATACTGTTATCTGTACAGTATCAGCAGGATGATTTAATTGTTTATCATTGGCAGACAGCCCACCAATTTTTCACTTATAATCTTCGATATATTCATGAAAATTATGACCATTCATCTGGTACTTTTCAAGTTAGTAATCAAGAAGAAGTAAATAAACGAATTGTTGAAAGGGAAAAATTTATTGAGTTTCATTACGCCTTAGGGGGATTACTTACATACAAAAATAGATACAATTGTATACGGAGAATATTTAATCACACAAATAGTCAACCGCCCAAGTATGAGTTATTACCAGAATCAATGTATGATATATTTAATTTCTATGTCAAGGTACGCGACCCTTATGACCGTGAATATACATGGATTTCACATCAATACTCATTCCCAGACCAAAGTGGATTAAATGCCGATTCAGTAGTAAAAAAATGGATATTTTCATACATGGCAATTCTTTTTCTGAGACAATATTCAATTGTACCTCATTTAATTACGATGAAGCCACTTGATTATCCTGCAATTCCAAAGACTCAGGGCGAAATAAAAAACTGGATTGATGGACTTGATTTCTTTAAAAGACTTGTGGCTGAACATCTTGAAAACAAAGAGCTTTTAGTTGAACTTAATCTTCAATTTATTACCAAAGAATGGTGTGACCAAAATGACAAAGTCTATCCATTAGAGTTTATTGATGAGTTTAAATCTAAACTTCAAGAAGTCTATGACAATAATGCATTGACTCTGCCTATCTCAAAAGAAAAGATTTCCCTATTTGAAAAATCCACACAGAATAAAATAGAGACGGTAATTGATGAAATCTCAAAGATTAGTAATTCTAATGAAATTGAAGGAGAAGTAGATAAGTGGTATGTGAATGGTCAAAGAATGTTACAAAGCAAAGATGCGTTTTCTGAAAATCCAGAAGTTCATCATTTAGAATTTGATTCATTTTTAGCTTCTGTATTATCAAAAAATATTATTGAGGGACTTGCTTCAACATTTTTGTACAAAAGAACTAAGACTTACTTATTTAAATACATAGACTTCTTTAATGCAATCGATAGATTTGAATTAAATAACAATCATGTTATTATAGCTTTTGGTATTAATATTGAGAATTATGTAAATCAACATAAAATAGCTGGACTGAGCAAAGATAAATACAAGGAAACCAACATATATTCATTTAATGGCTCTCATTTGGTTAATAATTCAATGTTTATTCTTCGCAAATCTGATTTGCCTTTTATTTCAACTAGAGAAATCTCAAATGAAATCATTGAAAAGTATTCATTAAAACCGATTAGTGAAAAAGTGAATTTATTCAGTTCTATTATTGACTTGAATAACACATCAGAGGAAATTTATAATGAAAATAAAGAAGGAAAGGAAGAAGATGAAATTAAAAAATCTGTCCTGATGGCCATAATTATTTCTGTCGAATTCCTATGGAAAAAGAATATTGATGTAATTCAACTTAATGAATTCTCGGAATATCGCCAGAAAGGTTTGCCTAATGAACTGAAAGAAATTGAATCATTTGAAAAAAAGAAACCCAGCCGCTAATAAATAAGCGTTCTGATGGCATGCAATGCCCAATCTGGACCCGGTGTTGACGGAACCGGATTCGGAGTTGACATATAGTAGGGGGAATGATTGGGTTTTATTTGGTGATTTCCGTAATCTCTCAGCTTATACCCGATTGCTTTCGTTTAGTTTTAATGTTTCTTCTTATTTAAGCCAGCTGAAATTTTGTTGGTCAGTAATTTGTTGGTCAGTTTTTCCGGTATCAAAGCTGGTGGTCCCCGCCGGTTAAAAATAAAAAATGTAATCAGCTACCAGGCGCAAAACTCATGCAGGCAGTGTTTTACCACGGCAGACGCAGAAAAACATAAAAACGATTTATTTATAGAAAAGATGGCAACCCGGGAATAAGCTATTGA
>JBFHFE010000065.1:0-11153 GCA_041583785.1 Draconibacterium sp.
CACCAGCTTTGATACCGGAAAAACTGCCAAAAAAATTACTGACCAACAAAATTTCAGCTGGCTTAAATAAGAAGAAACACTAAAACTGAACGAAAGCAATCGGGTATAAGCTGAGAGATTACGGAAATCACCAAACAAAACACAATCATTCCCCCTACTATATTCCAACTCCGAATCCGGTTCCGTCAACACCTGGTTCAGATTGGGCATTGCATGCCATCAGAACGCTTATTTATTACAGGCTGGATTTGGTCTTCCCGGTAACCCCAAACTTTCAAATTTACTGCAATGTTGTTTAGTCACGGCATCGGAGCGGGAAGGGCTGAAAGGCTCTTTGGCAAATTTTGGTTTTCGCGCGGTTTTGTGCGATTTGACAATGTACCTTGCAGCGAAGGGATGGAGTGCAGTTGGATTATTCATCTCCATTTTCGTCATCCTCGTTTAATTGTCTTTCTATCAATGCTTTTAACTCATCTCTATTTGGTAAATAAAGCTGGTACTGCGAAACAAATAATTGCGAGCTAATATTATGCATCGCATATTTTACCAGTAATTCGTCTTTCTCACGGGCAAGTACAATTCCAATCGGTGGATTATCACTTTCGGTATTTTCTTCATTTTGGAAATATCCAAGGTACATGTTCATTTGCCCAATATCCTGATATCCCGCTTCATTTTTCTTGAGGTCAATCAACACAAAACACTTTAAAATTAGATGATAGAAAACCAAATCGACATAGTAATTTCTGTTGTTAAGCGCAATTCTGTACTGTCGTCCGATAAAGGCAAAACCTTTTCCCAGTTCCAGCAAAAAATTCTGTAAGCTTCCAATTATTCGGTCTTCCAATTCCGATTCGCTTAAATGGTAAGGTTCCGGGATTTGCAGAAAATCTAAAACAAAAGGTTCTCTTATTATATCAGTAGGCTTTTCAATAATCTGCCCTTCTTTTGCCAGTTGCAAAATTCCGTCTTTGTCTTTCGATGCTGCAAGCCGTAAAAATAATGAGGATTTCTTTTGTCGTTTCAATTCCCTGATTGACCAATTTTCCAGCAAACACTGTTTTTCGTAAAAATTTCTCTCCAGCTTATCATCAATTTTCAGAAGCTCAACATAATGAGACCAACTCAATTTGTGCGACACTGTCGCATAATTTGAATACTCATCGTATAATTGCCTCATTCTTTGAATATTACTTACGCTAAATCCTTTGCCGTGAAGCAAGGATAAGTCCTTCGATAATTTTTCTAACAAACCACTTCCTTATTCGGCACGTTGTTTTCCGTCTTGCTCAAATTCAACAATGTGTTCGCCAACTTTCCAGTACGTTTCTATTATGTGTTGGTTGACTGCTGCAACAGCTTTCTTCTTGCCCGAAACATAGGTTTCAGAAATTTGCGAAACCAGTTTGTCGTAATTGTTTACTTCTTTTATATTGGTTTCTTTCATCTTTAATTATTTTTAGTTTGTACGGTTGGTACATGTTGCGGAGCGGATTTCGGAGTGATTTTCCGTCCGAGAGGATGGAAAATTGATGCGAGAGTCGCAGCCCAAAACCGCACCAAACCCGCTCTGAAATATGTACTTTATTATCGTGTCGTTTTTTCTCTTTTTTTAATTCTTTTTTTGTGACTTTGTCCGAGGGCAGGAATCAATATTCAGGTTGCCGACTTAAAAATCAACTCTTTAAATAGTCTCGACAATTTTTCTATTCTAGAATTTAAAATCCATGAAACTTTCAATTTTCTATCCGTCCCAAAAATCAAGAAAATCAATCGAATTTTACAATTAAATCTGTTTTAAACACATCTTTTTAGAAATCACGGAACTGAAAATAGCATAGAAATTTTTGTTCGTATAGTTTTTTATGGCTTACTATTATGCATTTAGGTTCATTAATAATGCTCCAATTACAGCAATTGAATTCCCAGACATATGAACAATTATAGCATATGCATTATTGTCATACTTTTCTTGATAATATCCTGCTATTAACCCAAGTACTATTGTAAAGACTACTATTCTTAATAAAAATAGACCTCCAGCGCCTGTGAAAATTAAAATTAGATGAGCTAATCCAAAAGCAAAAGCACTAATAATTACAGGAACACTTATTTTTCGTTTCATAATATTTATTCCTTTTGTTTTTAACGGTTTCAGAAAATTCAAAAGAAATCCACGAAACAATATTTCTTCTGCAATACTTGCATAAATGAACACAAAAAGAAAAATTTGAATTGGGGACATTTTCATCAATGCTGCATGTGGTTCAATTTTTCCTCCTAATATTTTTGTTATAATTGCCATTGAAATATTAACCACGATTGTTGCTAATAATCCAAATAATATAGGCTTAAATATTTTTTTAAATTTTGGAAAGGAAATTTTATAATTCACATATTGTTTGAGGCTATAAATTGCAACAATTGAAAGTAGCAACATAAAGGAATGGGTTACAAAATTATCAGTAAGAAAGTCAATACCCAAAGGTAATTTACTTCCAGTAAAAGTTGCTATTGCAAATACTACAATTGTAATTGTTAATCCGTAAATTATTCGTTCTTTATTTTTCATTTTACTCTTTATTTTAATAATGTGATTCTATTCTACAAAATGCACGATAACTCTGTTGTAACAAGCATTAAATGGGTTTATACTTTGCATAACATTATCGCTACTTATATGCGTATAAATTCCGGTGAATATCGGAGAATGAGGCTCGCTGTTTCGGTGTATTTGCAGCCAGTGTAAACCGTTTTCGGGTACTATTTGTGGGGCAGTAGTCAAAGTGTTTTGGTTTTTGGTGCAATAAATGTAAACATAATATCAATAGCTTATTCCCGGGCAGCCATCTTTTCTATAAATAAATCGTTTTTATGTTTTTCTGCAATCTGCTGTGGTAAAACACTGCCTGCATGAGATTTACGCCTGGCAGCTGATTACATTTTTTACTTTTAACCGGCGGGAACCACCAGCTTTGATACAGGAAAAACTGACCAACAAATTACTGCCCAACAAAATTTCAGCTGGCTTAAATAAGAAGAAACACTAAAACTGAACGAAAGCAATCGGGTATAAGCTGAGAGATTACGGAAATCACCAAACAAAACACAATCATTCCCCCTACTACATCCCAACTCCGAATCCGGTTCCGTCAACACCTGGTTCAGATTGGGCATTGCATGCCATCAGAACGCTTATTTATTATGTGCAGTTATTTTTATTATTTTAGTAATAATTCATCACTGAAACTTTTATGTATTTCAGTAACTAAATTTATCAAATTATCTAATTCAGACTGTTTTTGGTCTAATTCTTTTAAATTATCAAAAGGGATTTCAATGTGCACTTCATAACCAAACGAAATGTCAAATTGATTCTTTCCTGAATTTATTACAGAATTTTCCCAGTCACATTGTTTTTTCCAGTCGTAGTTAAGGCTTTCGTCAAATAATAAAGATAATTGCTCCCATTGCTTTCCTCTTTTTTTTCTGCCTGTATAATTATGGAAATTTTCTTTTGTGTAAAGCGATTTTTTTAAATCACTTTCTGAAAACCAAAGTCCCTGAAAATATTTTTGAAAACTTGTCAGTTTAACGTGATAACTATATTTCGTTGCATATTCACTTCCTAAAATATTTAGTTTTTCACTAAATTTTGGATTACTCTCAAAAAGTGAATAACCTTGACCTTTTGTATTTCCAGGATATATACTTACAATTAAACTTCCTTTGTCATTAATGCTGAATAAAATTTCTTTTGCCCAATTTCTGTAAAATTCAAGACCTAATCTATCATTATAATTTAATTTATTGATTTCGGTTGTTTTCGCAACTTCCTCAATTGTTGATTCAAGTCTTCTTAAAATTGCACGTTTATTTGTCGGTTGTAGGGCAGAAATTGAAGGTTCTGGTAACCATCTGAAATTATGTTGTTTTACTAAAGATATGAAATCGGATAAAAATCTATTCTGACTATTCATAGTTATTTCAAAGCTCGAAACTTTAACTGCAATTGCCATAAGCCTTGGCCAATTAAAGTCAATAGGCGTAACTATTTCTCCATAATTTTCTTTATTGAAATCTTGTGATTCGTTTTCCGTATTCGTAATGTTCAGTATTTGGTTATAAAGTTGAGCAGTACAATTAACATTATCTCGTTTTGCCTCAAAAACAAGTACAATATTGTTAATTTGAATTACTAAATCACAGATTGGGTCAAAATTCTTGTTGTAGTTTTGTTCCCAAAAATCTGATATTTCAGATTCGCTTAATGAAATAGCGAAAATATGGTCATAGTTAGATATTTGACTTGCTCTTTTTTGAATATTAATATTGACATTAGTTTCACTTTCTAATGATTCAAAAAGCTGATTGTAAAAATTCGTGTCTTTTAATATTTCTTTAAAGACTTCGTGAAAAAACAGAGAATCTTCTTGAAGCGATATTGCTAAAGCTCTCGTTAAGTTGTTTTCTAATTGATAGGTTCGGTTTGTATTCGTGTATGATTTAAAAATGTTTAGATGGCTGTTCATTAATGATAATTGATTAAATTATTGAATAATACTATATTTTCCGTTTTTAGCTAAATGTTCGTTTTAATTGCACACAACGGTTGGTGCAAGTGTAGTGCGGAGCTTTGAAACGGCAACTTGTCAAGTTTGCACGGAGCCAAGCCGGCGTAGCACTAAATTTTGTTTTTTACCGATAATCCGTCAACGACGGATTGGCGGTGGGTGAACAGGGCGCGAATGTTGGAATACCACGCCCGCCCGCATTACATTTGCACATTGTTAACAACTGGTTTTTATTCTTAATTACCATAATTTTAGCGACTTAGATAGATATCTACAAGTCATTAATTCTATTTGTTAATATCGCCTTTTGTTTTACTGTATTTTTTAGATTTCTTTTTGTCATTGAACCTTGGTAGTTTTTTGAATCGTTTGACATATTCTGCAAAACAAACATATTCTTGTCTCGCCACGTCTCCCATCATAATTAAATCGTGAGGTTTATTGCTTGTAACATCACAATCAAAGGCATCCATCGCTACATAAATGTCATTAACAACTTCGTCATAATTTTCGTATTTATACTTAAACCTGTCCGCACCACCATGACCAGTTTTCCCTTTTATTGTGTTGTCAAATTGTTTCAGTCTTCCTTTTAATCCACTGATTGCATTTGTCATCCCTATGTATTCAATCTCTTCTATCCAAGAAAATGCGGAGTTTTCAAGATTGTCTTTAGAAACAGCAATACAATAAACTCCGGGTAGTTTTACATTTGTCAATTTATCTCGATTACCCCATTTTACCCAATTGCTGAAAAAAAATGGATTTTCGATAGTAGGATTTTTGGAAGACCATTTATCTCCTAACAACTTATATGTCCACCATTTCTTCTCTGTCATATATATTAATTCAACGTTTAATTTTTTGTTAAGACTATCTTTTTGATATAAGTTTTCAAGAGAAACCGATTCATTATTCAGTTTATCAATAAGTTGAGTTAATATGTAATTTTTGTAGTCATGATGAATAGTGTCGATATTCAATTGATACCAAGTATACTTTTTGTTAATTAGCTCAAAAACTTCTTCAAATTTGTCAGATTCATTTTTCTCATGAACGTTTAAATCGTTATCAGAAATTCCCATTTCGCTACGCTCATAAATGAATTTCTCACCAAATTTGTTCTTATGTCTTTCGATTCTCAATCGACCACCTTCAGCAAGTAGTTCGAAAATAATTTCAGGTTTAGTCATAATATCTTGATTTACTCATGGTTCAATTCTCAGCGCTTCTAACGTTCTATTATGGTGCTGCATTTAAACTTGTTGTTAACGGTTGATGCAAGTTGCGGAGCGGATTTCGGAGCTTCGTTCTTGTCCGCCAGGACAGAACGATGATGCGAGAGCCGCAGTTACAAAACCGCACCAAACCCGCTCTGAAATATGTACTTTGTTATGCCCTGTTTTTATTTATTCATATTCTTTAAAATTTTCCAATCAAACTTTGACTTGATACATATGGTTTTGAAAATTAGAAATGCATATTCAACTAATAAATCCAAATTGTTTTTACAAATCTTTCGGTTAAGATTAATAACAAATCTTTCATCATTTTCTTCAAATAGAAAATACTCCTCAAAATAACTTTTTTGAATTTTTGATAAATCTTTAAAATCTCTATCTGTTTTAAGAATTTCGTTATTTGAGTGTGTTATTTTGTGTCGTATCAAAGAAATAACTTGATACCAGTCATTAAGATTTACATTTTTATTATTCTCTTTTTCAGACAAAGACAAACTTGGTTCAATTTTGTGTAAAATTTTAAAAAGTTCTTTATGATTTCTCCCAGTTCTTAGTCCTCTAATTTTATCGTTCCAATTAATATCAAATAAGTCTATTTCGTTTTTAACTAGCTTAAAATCAATTGCCTCTTTGGGAAATACTTTGAAATACTCAATTAGAGTGTTTTTTAGAAAAACTGAAAATGCTTCATATCCTTGAGCTAAAATAAAACTTGATTCTCTGTTAATTAATTTCTTAATTTCTGTATCATTACTTGAAAATGTAACCTTATAATTCGGTGCTGTGGGGTAATAATAGTTCCAACCATTTTCTGTAGGACCTGTTAAATCACAGATTACTAATTTGGTTCCAAGAAGAAAGTCAGGTAACTCATCGTTGGATTCTTCGAATTTTTTCTTTAAAAACTTTCCATAATTTGTCAGTGCATAATCTAAATAAGAGAGAGTCCCTTGTAAAATAGAAATTCTTGAGAAAAGAGTTTCAATTGTACCTTGAAAAGTGTTCATCTGTTTTTTATTCATTTAGTATTGAATCAATATCATAAATAACTGGTTTTTCTATTTTTGATGGACTTTCATCTCCAAGATAAACAGAATGAAATCGGTAATTTAAGCCATCGTAATTAATAGAGGTTTTCCCATTTTTGAATATGAAATATTTTGTGGTGAAAATGATAATAAATACTGTCTTTTGTAAAGAAGGGTAAGCCTGCAATTGTTTTGAATATATATCACTTTGGATAAATGCTGAGTTAATCTTTTTTAATTCTGATTTTAAATTAATTTCAGATTTTGTCCAGCCAATTTGCTTGTATTCGATAAGGAATGCGGATGAATCATTTGCTGCCAATGTATCAATCCTTGCATTTTTTAACTGAACTTCTGAAAGAGGGAAATATCCTTTGTCAAACAAGTACATTTCGAACTCTTTTTGTAACTGTTTTTCTCCGTTGGGATAGTCAGAAGCTTTTCTATAACTCTCC
The DNA here is from genome assembly GCA_041583785.1 of Draconibacterium sp. Taxonomy (GTDB): domain Bacteria; phylum Bacteroidota; class Bacteroidia; order Bacteroidales; family Prolixibacteraceae; genus Draconibacterium. The sequence continues at coordinate 7,299 of JBFHFE010000065.1, forward strand.
ATAAATGCAATAAAATTCCTAATCGTTGTTTCTATCGAAAACCCCTCGTCTAAATTTTGTTTTATATGGCTTAGTATTTTTTTACAATCGCCTAAGTACAATTCATCTTTTTCTAAATCCGTACCGGTAACAATCAGGTTTTCAAAAATTCCTTCATTCGTACTTTTGGGGTGATGTAAAGGAACAATTGCATTAAATAAATGATTTAGTCTAATTGCGCTATTTGCTCCTATATATTCTTTTTGAAAACCATTTAAATGTTCCAAAACAAATAATTCTTTCCTGCAGTTATTGAATTCAGTTACAATTTCAGTTAAATCAGATTCGCGAATGTTATTTTCCCATCGACCACATATGGAAACAAGGATTTCATAACTTTCATTAACAAATTCAATATTTTTTGAAGAAATAAAATCAGGTATTCTCTTCATTCTGTCCAATAGGTTTCCTGCTTCAATAGTCATTGAATCATTAAATGGATTTTTCCATCCATCATTACACTCAGTCTTAAACTTATCGAAGTCTTGATGTCCTTTTATTAATTGAGAGATTTGTTTTAAATGACTAGTTGTTTTTTTAATTGAACTAATATATTCATTGGATAAATCTAATGTGTCATTGTAGTTAAGCAATTCTTCAAATAATGTTCTAGACAGGTAATTGCTTTTTATAAAATGAATAAAAAAGGCAATCTCTGTTCTAAAATTGATGTTTGCTTTTTCCTTCTTTTTTTCGTCCGGTGCTCGTAGAACAATCTGATATGCATTGGAAATGTTTTCAATCCGGAAATTTAAACTCTGTATGAGGTTTTTATGTGCTGTCATCTTTTTTCAAAATTGGGCACAACTCTGTTGTCTGTGTATATTTATCCAAAAAAACACACCCGACACAACCTCACCAGGAAGTATTGTAAAGCTTTTAGCTGTCGTATATTTTTTTTGCCGATTGTTAAATGGGCTTATACTTTGCTTAAGATTTTTACTACTTATATGCGTATAAATCCCGGTGCTTATCGGAGAATGAGGCTCGCTGTTTCGGTGCATGTGCAGCCAGTGCAAACCGTTTGCGGGTACTATTTGTGGGCGTGTAGTCAAAGTATCTTGGTTTTCAGGGCAATAAATGTAAACATAATTTCAATAGCTTATTCCCGGGGTGCCATCTTTTCTATAAATAAATCGTTTTTATGTTTTTATGCAATCTGCGGTGGTAAAACACTGCCTGCATGAGCTTTGCGCCTGGCAGCTGATTACATTTTTTACTTTTAACCGGCGGGAACTACCAGCTTTGATACAGGAAAAACTGACCAACAAATTACTGACCAACAAAATTTCAGCTGGCTTAAATAAGAAGAAACACTAAAACTGAATGAAAGCAATCGGGTATAAGCTGAGAGATTACGGAAATCACCAAACAAAACCCAATCATTCCCCCTACTATATTCCAACTCCGAATCCGGTTCCGTCAACACCTGGTTCAGATTGGGCATTGCATGCCATCAGAACGCTTATTTATTGGGTGTAGTTTTTTATATTCTATTGGTTTCATCTTTTATCTCACCGCTTCTTTGTTAATGTTATAATAATCACTCCATCATAATCCTTTGACGAATATTTGGCAACCTTCTCTTTGTCCTTGTAAACATTCATCGATTCAATATCCTCTGGATTAATGGCTTGAAATTCAGTCTGAGAAACAATTTTATTATCAACAACAAGCAAAACACCATTTCCCGCATTACCTACTCCAAATTTTTCTTGTTTTCTTTTTTCTAAATTATGTGTCATATTTTCTTTTTCAATCTCTACACCATTTAAAGGCTTTACATATCTCCCCATAAATAATATTACTTTAGACTTATTATCAAATATGAAAAACACAAATGGGTGGTCGGCTTTAAAAATCTTGTATGAGAGTAATCCTGTAATTCTTACTCCAGTTGTAGTTGCTGCGGCAGCTTCTGTTTTCTCTTCATCCAATTCAATCCACGTTTTATGCAATATTTTAGAAAACTGTAAAGGTGCTTCTTTTGTTATTGCAGAAAAATCTGCCTTGTTGGTAAATGCAGTTTTTAGACCCACACTTTGTAGTGCATCGCTCAACTCATAACTCGATTCCAGTTTTAATTTTGGTATGGAAAGTGCTGTTTTTATATAATATGTACTATCTAAGATTTCATTAAAAAAATCATTATTCATCTTTTTTTCAATTTCTTCAATACCAAATAGTTTTTTAGGAAGAATTACACCGAACGACAAATCTGAATTACGATATGGCTTTGATATAAATTGATACTCATTATTTTCAAAATATTGAAGACTTTCAGTCATGTTCATAAAATCAACTTTACATTGATTCTCAGAACTTGTAAAAAAGGGTGCGGATATCGTCTTTTGTTTGTCAAACTTCATTAGCCATTCTCCTTTAAAATAAACGGCATTTGAAATCACTAATTTAGTACCCGCAACTATATCCAATTCACTTACAATTTCAGTTATCCTTTGGTTTGTTTTTTCAGAAACCCAGGCATTAATATCTGAAACTGCCGACTCTGTATTGGCAAATTCAGTTTGCTCGAAATTTGATAAATATTTGTCAGACACAGCTTTACTATATTCTCCCTCTACTACCAGACTTTTATCCAACCAAATTGCATTCGAAATGTTAAGACCAGAGCAACTATCCGATATACTTGCAATATTATTTAAGTATTCATTGTTCAAAGAACCTGATTTATTTAGATATAATACCTTTTCAAATTCTTGTTTTGTTTTATTTTTTGAACCTTCATAAGCCATCAATAGGGCATAATAAGTACTAAGTGGGGAAAGAAAAAGGTTTTCCTTTTCAACCTTTGTGTCTCGATATAAATTGAACGAATAATTATTTAATGGACTGCTGAAATCATTAGTTTGAGCATTTGTTTCTGAATTAAGAACAAAGAATAGAGCAAATCCGACAAGTAAAAATGGAGTTGTTAAAATTGAAATCTTTTTCATTGCATTTGTTTTAAAGTTGAATAAATCTTTTACATACCAATAAATGGTCTGAGTTTTCTGGCTTGACTGTTGCTCCTTATCTTTGACATCAACATTAGAAGTCTCAAAGAAACTAATTCCCAAATTATCAGAAATAGACTTAATTGTATAAGCTCTTGGCATAACTTTTCCAGATTCAAGTCGCTGAATTGTGCGTACTGTAATCTTGCACATTTTAGCAACATCCTGTTGTGTTAAGCCTCGTGCTTTTCTAACTTCGATAAGTTTTTCTCTGAAATCTTGGTTTTTCATTCAAACTGAAATTTGAAACAATATTGTATTCAACTAAAAAATATCCAAAAATCTAAACTGTATTATTCACGACTTTTACCCGACATAATGGTTAAGTAATCTGTAAATCAAAATGTTATAATTAGCATATGTGTAAAATACATTTAACCTTATTATGGAATGACGTTCGTTAATTCAATTAAATGGAACTCTGTTGTAGAAATGTACATTCCCTAAAAACATACCCAATACATTCTCCCCGTGGGAGTATTGTAAAGCTTTTAGCTATCTTATATTTTTTGTAACAAGCATTATATGGGTTTATACATTGCATAACATTATCGCTACTTATATGCGTATAAATTCCGGTGCTTATCGGAGAATGAGGCTCGCTGTTTCGGTGCATGTGCAGCCAGTGCAAACCGTTTGCGGGTACTATTTGTGGGTCAGTAGTCAAAGTGTTTTGGTTTTTGGTGCAATAAATGTAAACATAATTTCAATAGCTTATTCCCGGGGTGCCATCTTTTCTATAAATAAATCGTTTTTATGTTTTTCTGCAATCTGCTGTGGTAAAACACTGCCTGCATGA
>JBFHFE010000066.1:0-10043 GCA_041583785.1 Draconibacterium sp.
AACAATTTATAGTGTAGTGAAAAACAAAGAACCATACACTTTGGACTACATATGTCCAGACCCGAGAGAATTAAAAAATAGTAACAGCTCCTCTAAAAAAGTGGCTTAATAATTTGTAATTTATTAGAGTATATGAAAAAAGAATTCATTATAAGCGTTTACACCGAAAACCACATCGGGTTACTTACGCGCATAACAGTTATATTTACGCGCAGAAAAATTAACATCGAAAGTTTAACGGTATCAGAATCGGCTCTTCCAGGAATTTTCAAATTTACAATTGTAATTAACGAAACCGAGGCACAAACCATTAAAGTTGTGAGGCAAATTGAAAAACAGATCGATGTTTTAAAGGCTTTTTTCCACACCAACAAAGAAATGATTTATCAGGAAATTGCTTTGTATAAAGTTCCAATTGATCCGATTTACGAAAGTGATACCATCGAGAAAATCGTTCGCAAAGCAGGTGCACGCATTCTGGAAATTACAAAAGACTATGTGGTAATTGAAAAGACCGGGCACAAAGAAGATACTCAGTCACTTTTCGAAGAGCTTAACCAGTTCAAGGTAATGCAGTTTATCCGCTCAGGCCGTGTAGCTATTACCCGCGACCCCATCGAACGTCTTTCGGAATTCCTCAAAGAACGCGATGCTTTTTTGAATAGTTTGGATTAACCATATCTAGTTCTATAACTACCCGAAGCCCATTTGTTAAATGACAAATGGGCTTTTTTATTGCTAATGAAACGGGCATGAGAGAATTTTCTCACACAAGTGATTGATTATAATCATGCGAGTTCCATCTTATACCTTAGAAAACAAACAAATTTAATAACCCGAAACATAAAATACTTTTTGGTGTTTAATTAGTAATAATAAACAAAAAGGTATGAAATTATTTAACGCGTATAAACTAGGCGAAATAGAACTCGCTAACCGGATGGTAATGGCACCAATGACACGCTCCAGAGCCATTAACAATATTCCAAATCAACTAATGGTGGAATATTACAAACAAAGAGCAAACGCCGGTCTAATTATTACCGAAGGGATTGCTCCTTCAGCCAACGGGCTGGGTTACGCCCGAATACCAGGACTTTTTACTGCTGAACAAGTTGAAGGCTGGAAATTAGTTACCCAGGCAGTTCACCAGGCCGGAGGAAAAATATTTGCACAACTTATGCACACCGGAAGAGCTTCGCACCCGGCCAACATGGTTGAAGGCTCCGAAATTTTAGCCCCATCGGCCATTGGATTAAAGGGCGAGATATGGACCGATTCGAAAGGTATGCAAGCCTACCCTGTTCCAAAAAAAATGACAGATGACGATATTACAGCTACCATTAACGAATACAAAGATGCAGCAATAAATGCCATTAAAGCAGGGTTTGATGGTGTAGAAATACATGGTGCCAATGGATATTTAATCGACCAATTTATAAATACCGGCTCGAACAAAAGAACCGACGCTTACGGCGGAACCATTGAAAATCGTGCCCGGTTTGCCATAGAAGTTGCAAAGGCTGTTTCAGAAGCCATTGGCAAAGATAAAACAGGAATTCGTTTATCGCCTTACGGTGTGTTTAATGACCAGGAAATTTTTGAGGCTATTGATGACACATTCGAATATCTGGCAACAGAAATGGGAAAACTCGGCTTATTGTATATACATATTGTCGATCACTCGGCTTTGGGAGCTCCTGAAGTTCCAAGCACGATAAAAACAAAAATTAAAAAAGCTTTTTCTGGCGTTATCATTGCAAGCGGAGGCCGGGATGCAAAAAAGGGAGAAGAGGCAATTGAACGGGGTGAAGGAGAGCTAGTAGCCTTTGGCCGTCCCTATATTTCGAACCCTGACCTGTTAAACCGGTTCAAAAATGACATTAAATTAACCGCGCCCGATTTGGAAACATTCTACACACCAGGAGAAAAAGGTTATACCGATTATCCCGCTGCGAAATAAAAAACTATTTTATTTTTATTCAGTTGTGTCGGGTAAAATTATAAGAATGACAAAAAATTGCTTCACTCTCGTTCGCTACGAAGCTATTGAAAAGGGAGTCGGATTTGGATATTTTGAGTTTGGATATGGTATAAAATAGAGCCAAAGCCTTGGCTATAGCTCAATTTTTAAACGAAATATAATCTCAAGAGAACAGAAGAATAAAAACTCATTCAATGTAAAATTAATTACTATCAGAAAGTCCATTCATTTAACCAATGGACTTTCTTTTTGGCTTTACTTTTTAGAAACCGGAGTTCGACAACTAATTTTTTAGCTATCATTTCATTTTTATTGCCTTATCCCCTACTTTTCATGCAGCCGACAAAAAAATAGTCGTTCAAAAAAAAGCGTAGCAATCTTCACTAAGAATTAGGTGTAACTGAGGCAAAATTACTAACTCAAATTAGAAATATTTACATAACATTAAAAAATAGCCCGGCACTATAAATTTGTAATTTATCATACAAATTGTATTTAATTAATTACCATATTGCAGCAAAAATCGCTGTAACAATGAGCCTTTCTATTACTAAAGTAGATATTTATAAAAGCCCCATAAAACTAAAAGAACCATTTGTAATCTCGCTGGGGCCTATGGAGTATGCCCAAAATGTGGTAATTGTCATTCATACAAATGAAGGGATTAGAGGTTATGGCGAGTGTAGCCCGTTTATGACCATTAATGGCGAGAGTATGGAAACCTGCTTTGTGGTTGCCCAATATCTTGCGCAGGTTTTAAAAGGAAAGAATCCGGCTAATATTGAAGAATGTATGCTCGCCATGGACAGGTTGATTTATGGCAACTCGAGCATTAAGAGTGCCTTCGATATGGCCTTGTATGACATCGCAGCACAGCAAGCCGGAGTTCCACTTTATAAATATTTAGGGGGAAAAAACCACAAAGAAATACAGATTGATTACACAATAAGTCTTGGGCCAGTTGATAAAATGGTTGCCGATGCAAAAACAATTGTAGCCAATGGATTTGAAATAATTAAGGTAAAACTGGGGCATTCAAAAGAAAAAGACATTGAAAGCATCCGAAGAATACGTGAAGCCATTGGTAGTGACATTCCCCTGCGCCTTGATGCCAACCAGGGCTGGGAGGCCTCAGAGGCCCTTGAAATACTGGAAGGACTGGCACCTTACGGCATTCAACATTGCGAAGAACCCATCCCTCGTTGGGATTTTATGGAACTGCCAGAGATATGCAAAAACAGTCCCATCCCAATTATGGCCGACGAAACCTGTTGCGACCATCACGATGCCAAACGACTGATAAACCTGAATGCCTGCCACCAGATAAACATTAAACTCAGCAAATCGTCGGGAATTTTTAAAGCCTTAAAAATTATCGAATTTGCTGAAGCTGCCGATATGGAAATTCAAGTGGGAGGCTTTCTCGAATCTCGATTAGGATTCACCGCCTCGGCTCACCTTGCCCTGGCCAGCGACAACATTGTTTATTTCGATTTTGACACGCCGCTTATGATGGTAGAAGACCCTGTTGTTGGAGGCATACGATATGCTAAAAACGGCAAGATTGCCATGCCCGAAACTCCGGGTTTGGGCGCCACTATTGATGCAGAATTCCTGAAAGGATTAGAAACAGTTACCGTATAGTTTCTCTAACATTTTGTATGTCCAGAAAGGAAGCTTAAACAAGATTACGGATAAGTTTCTTAGCAATATAATTTCTTCTTATTTGGTAGCAGCTTTTTTTAAGGAAAAAGCTGCTACCAAATAAGAAGAAATAAAAACTGACCAATTAGCAATTTTCTAAAACTCGGGTAATTACACCAATATTACATTGAAATGAACCTTATTCTTTTGCCCTTTTGGCTTTATGCTTCGTTGAAACATTGCACCGTAGCTGTTGCTATGCCTTAATTTTTCAACTTGCCTAAATCCAAAATCATTGAAACAATTTAAAGCTCATTTCAAAATAAAATTGGTATTATTATAATCTATCATTGAAAAAGTGTGATAAGTTTTTAAATGTTTCCACAGTCAATGTCGTTTAGTTAAGGCTTTTGTAGGTACGTAATTACAATTTAGTCGTTGGTTACCATGCTCCCCCACCAGTTGTTGTTGGGATTAAAATCCTTCGATAACATATCCATTCGTTGCTTTTCCAGCAATGGCATTTTTTCGTGTTCTACTTTGTACAAATAATCTTTCTCCACAGTTTCGCTATATTCCGAATCTGGTATCGGATAATTGGTTCCCACCTCTGTCAGGTAGTCGAAAAGTTCCTTTCCCATTTCTTTCACCCGTTCAGGATACTCTGCTGCCAAATCGGTTGTTTCGCTTATATCCTTTGCCAGGTTATACAGCTCTTTTCTGCCATCTTCATAATAATGAATGAGTTTCCAGTTGCCCCTGCGGATAATGGAAGAAGGCTCTCCTCCCTGGTTTCCGTAATGAGGGAAATGCCAGATAAGTGCACGCTCTGCAAGGTTTTCTCCGTTAAACAAAGGCACCAGGCTTATGCCATCGTTATGTTCCTGAGGCAATTGTTCTGCTCCCACCAATTCTAAAAAAGTAGGATAAAAATCGCATCCTGATACGGGATAATCAATTTTTTCGCCGCCTTTGGAAAGGCCCGGAATTTTTATGAAATATGGTTCTCTAATTCCCCCCTCGAACTGATAACCTTTGCCTGCCCGCAAGGGTTTATTGCTGGTGGAAAAGGCATCGCCGGCAGCCACACCTCCATTGTCGGAAGTAAATACAACTATGGTATTTTCATCAAGTCCCAATTCATCCAAGGTTTTCAATACCTCACCAACGGCATCGTCCATTTGCTCTACCAGCCCGGCATAAACCGGATTGTCCTGCACCTGGCGTATGGGCATGTATTTCCCCATTCGGTATGCACTTTCAGCAATCCCCTGATGTTCGGCTTTATCCCGGTACTTTTCCCATTTTTCCTGCGAGGTTTGAATGGGCGAATGCACCGCATAAAACGAGAGGTAGGCAAAAAAAGGTTTCCCGGTTTCTTTAGGGTTATTTTCATGAATAAATTTCACGGTTTCTTTAGCCAGACGGTGAGACAAATTCTCGCCATCTTCCAGATTTTCCAGGTTTGGATTTTTATAGGGTGAAAAATAGCCTCCACTAGGTCCTCCCGAAGTCCAGCCTCCAACGTTTATATCAAAACCATGATCTTCGGGCCACGACCCTTCGCTGCCCAAGTGCCATTTACCGGCAAAAAACGTTTTATATCCTACCCGTTTCAGTGCTTCAGGCATGGTAATGTATTCTGCCGGAAGGTTATGGAGATATTCAGCAGGAAGCATTTTTGTGAAGCGGTTTCTTTTGCGCCAGGCTTCACCCGAAGGAGAACCAATATGAACTGTAATTCCATGTCGTGCTGTAAATTTGCCTGTCATTATACTTGCACGCGAGGGGCTGCAAACCCGACAGGCTGCGTAACCGTTGGTAAAAACAGTTCCTTGCTCAGCAATCCGATCGATGTTAGGCGTTTCGTAGTAATTACTTCCCATGTAACTTAAATCGGTATAGCCCAAATCATCGGCAAGGATGAAAAGAATATTTGGTTTACTTTCAGTTTTTGAGTCTGCAGAACATGCCACCATAAAAAAAAGAATACACCACACGATTAACTTTTTTAAGGTTATCATTCTGTCGGTTTTTAAAATTTATTTATTTTATTTCAGTTAATTGAAATAACGCACTTTGAAGGGGCATTCGTAAATCAACCCATATTCCCCGGTTCATTAGCACTTCGCCAGAAACCAATTGATTATCGAAGCTAATATGTGCTTTACTCCCCTCCCTGTTTATTTCTTCCACACGATAGATGGCTTCCGTATTTAAGCCCTTCATTTTTACAAAATTCCGCTCGTAACGGCGATGGTGGCTGTGGCTATAAACCATGAGTAAAGCTTGCTCTTTATTTGGAGTGACATAGTTGATGGCAGCGTATCCATCCTCATCATAAGGAGAGAGCAAACGGTATAAATCGCCAAACTGAACAATAGGGCGAATCTCTTTATACAGAGCGATGGCATCTTTTGCAAAGACTACCTCTTCTTCGTCCAAATCATCGGGGCGCAATTCCATACCCAAACGGCCTGCCATGGCGACATCGAACCTGAACTTTAACGAAGTTTGACGGCCTGTTTGGTGGTTGGGCGATTTGGTTACGTGCGCAGCCGTGGCAATAGGTGGATAAAAATGATTGGTTCCCCACTGGATAAACAGGCGTTCGTAAGGATCGGTATCGTCGCTTGCCCAAAACTCATGCGTATGTTGCATCGACCCAAAATCCACACGTCCGCCACCCGAAGCACAAGCCTGAAACAGGATAGAAGGATATTTTTGCTCCAGCCGTTTCAATACATTTTCCAAACCTTTTGTATAATCAATAAAAAAATGCGATTGTTTACCCTCATCCAGATAAGTTGACCCAAAGTTCTGCACATGGCGGTTGGCATCCCATTTAATGTAAGCAATTCGTGGATATGAAGTTAAAATATCATCTACCACGCCGAAAACAAAATCCTGAACTTCTGGATTTGATAAATCTAAGAGTAACTGATTACGTTCTAATAACATTTCCCGGTCATTCATTCGCTGCACAATCCAATCCGGATGCTTTTCGGCCAACTCACTCTTCGGATTTACCATTTCGGGTTCAACCCAAATTCCAAAGCGCATTCCTGTCGACTCGGCATGGTCGATCAGATCGTTAATTCCTTCAGGAAGCTTTTGCCGGTTCACCTGCCAGTCGCCCAAACCTGCACGCGGATTGTTTCGGGGGTATTTATTGCCAAACCATCCATCGTCGAGCACAAAAATTTCCACGCCCATTTCTGCTGCCCCATCCATCATCGATTTAAGCCTTGCTGCATCAAAAGTAAAATAGGCACCTTCCCAACTGTTTAAAACAATTGGTCGAAGCTGGTCTCCATCTCTAAGATTATACTTTTTAGCCCAGCGGTGTAAGTTTATCGATGCTCTGTTTTTCCCTTCACTGCTGTAGGTCAGAATCATTCGGGGAGTTTCAAAAATTTCTCCGGCCTTTACGTTATAAGAAGATGCAAAAGGATTCATCCCTGCAATCATCTGACAACGGGCTTTATCGTCCACCTGAAAAGCCAGGCGAAAATTGCCCGACCAGGCCAGCGCACCGGCAATTACCTCACCGTCATCCTCCTGGGCAGGGGTATTAAGCGATAGCATAAATGATGGATTTTCATATTCCGTGGTTCGAACTCCGCGTTTCGTTTCGATAGTTTTAATTCCATTTGTTAATTTTTCTTCAGCAAACCTCATCTCATGTGAATGACTTCCAAAAAAATGTGTCAAATAATAATCGGGAGCTTTAAAACCAATTGCGGAGGAAGCAAACTGCGATAAGGTTACATCTTTCGCTTCGTTGTGGAAAATGCTTGTCCATTGCTCGATTACATTTTCGCTGATATAAGCATTGAAATGCAAATCCACAAAAAACTCCTTTTTCTCATCTTTTAAATGAATGATGGTTGTCTGTATGTTGGCTTCTGTTTTTTGTTCATGCGAGATGTAAAACAAATCGGTAGCCATGGTTCCATCGGCATGCGTAGCCATTAATGCCACCTCATCAGAGCTTCCATTTCCAAAGCTCGGATAAGCTTCGTTAAATACAATGGTCATATTTTCCAGTCCTTGCGTAAACCGGATTTTCTTGCCATAATGTGTTTGGAATAGCTTTTTATCTTTTGCCACCTGAAAGATCAAGGAATTTTGTTCCGTTTGAATATGAATCAGTTGTCCAAATAGATCTCCTTGAATTAAGAAGAAAATTATCAGAAAAATGAATGTGCTTTTAATTTTAATCATCTTATTTTAAGTTTAGATTTTCCTATTTTCGGAAGGTCAAGTTATAAATTTGCTCGTTCCATTATGAGTCCACTAATTATTTGGATTAAACAGTGGATTAATTTTTTCTGGTACAGGCGCTTTAACAGCTGTTGTCCAAGCCTTTAATTCAGTCAATAACTTTTCAGCTATTTCCGGTTCCGATGTGGCAAGATCCATTGTTTCACCCTTATCGTTAAGCACATCAAACAGTTTGTATGACTGGTCTTCGTAATAGAAAATCAATTTGTAGTTTCCCCTTCGGATTACTGTTGCAGGAACACCTCGCCAATACATTTTTTTGGTACCAAATACAGGGAAAGATCCAGGGTGAACAGCATGATCGAGATCGGCATAGAGCGGGAAATGCCAGAAAATGGCACGTTCTTGAATAGCCTTGCCTTTTAATAAAGGAAGCATAGAAACCCCATCAACAGGATACTTACTTTGTGCCAGTGATGTGCCGGTTAATTCGGCAAAAGTAGGAAGGTAATCAACAAAAGTTATTGGGGTATTGTTACTTGAACCAGGTTCGATTTGTTTTGGCCAGACCATGCAGGTTGGTATGCGTATGCCACCTTCATATAAAGTTCCCTTGTAACCATACAAAGGAAGGTTGCTTGTGGCATCCGGGTAACCGCCATTGTCGGAAGTAAATATAAAAAGGGTATTTTCCTCCAAACCTAATTTGCGCAACTCCGCTCGCAAACGTCCTACTGAATTATCAACGGCTTCCATCATCGCTGCATAGACAGGATTGAAGTCGCCACCGGTTTGTTTCTTCTTTGCTTTATATTTCTCAATAATTGCCGAATCGGCTACCAAAGGCTTGTGTACGTCATAATGAGCCAAATAAAGGAAAAACGGACCGTCCTTGTTTTCACGGATAAACTGTATCCCTCCATCGGTCAGCTTCTTCGTTCCGTCTTTGTCATCATATCCTTTTTTGAGATCTTTGCTTATAGTAAAGCCCTGCTCATTGGTTCCCACATGCCACTTCCCGTATCTTGCGGATACGTATCCGGCAGAATTTAAAACTTTGGCCAACGAATTGACATCAGGTTCCAAGTCACCAATGGCCTGAAACCAATCGTAGGTCTCATTTTTTACCACCCGGTTAGGAACAGCCAACTTCATATATTCCAGCTTTCCACGAGCACGGTTTCCGGGATGATAAATACTGTGTCTGGGCGAATACATACCTGAAATTAGGCAAGCCCTTGACGGTGAGCATACCGAAGCCCCGGAATAGGCATGATTGAAGCGCATGCCATCAACTGCCAATTGATCAATATTAGGAGTTTCAAAGTTTTTTTGTCCATTGTAGCCCACATCGGCCCAGGCCATATCGTCGGCCAGAACCAATACAATGTTTGGCTTGGAACTATGGTTTGCGCTTTTTTTAACCGGACGAAGAATCATAGCGTGTCCTCCTCCAACAGCCATTTTAGCAGGAAGGACATCGCCTCTTTTAACGGTTGCTTTTGTTATGGTATAAACTTCCGGGTTGTGCAGTCCATGTGCGTCCTCAGCATCCCTGTAAATAGTAGCTTCATAGGTAATTCCAGGCTGGATAAAGTCAAGGTTTAAATTAAGTGTCCTCTTTTCCTGATTATTGACCGTTCCCACAAACCAATCATCTCCCGTACGACGGGCCATGCTTATGCATTCCCCCATTTCGGCATGGAGCACTTTTGTATCGTCCCAGGTTGGTGGCATGGCCTTGAAGAATTCAAACAGATCAGGTTTCTTTAAATACTCTTCGGGAGCATCTGGGAGTAAAAACAGTCCGGAATAACTCACCAGTACGCGAGCCACTTCACTTACAACAGTAGATACATAAGTGTTACGTTCTCTTGGCCCCTTTCCTCTTTCCCCTGCATTTATACTGTTAATTCCAAAATTGCCATTCGCCTGGTCGAGCGGGCCAACCAATGCATTAACCATTGCCATTTTAATAAATGTTTCGGGAGTAAAGGCAGTTAAACGATCCTGCTGAGCATGGCAATATTCGCGGGTAATTAAGTTAGGCATGGTTCGTTCAACGCCTGCCATAGGACACGGATGATCGTGAAAATTTATAAGTAATTTGTTTTCTGCTGCTGCTTTGATTGCATTACGGGTAAAATCAGCATTGTTTTGCATAAATCCATACTTAATACCAGAAGCG
>JBFHFE010000067.1:0-9484 GCA_041583785.1 Draconibacterium sp.
GAAGGGCCTAACGAACGGTATGGGTACATAAAAGTGGGTTCTCCAAAAGAAAATCCAAGCCGTATTTCTGCCCACGATATGTTTACCGGTAAACACAACGGCGCCTGGCACCAGGATGGGGCATCGAAAGCCGTACAAGCTGCCGGACGATGGAAAATTGAGTTCGTAGAAGATGGGGAATATTCGATCACACTTCGCCGGTTTCCTCGCGAAAGTGGACTGGCCATTAATGCAACCTTTCCGGCTCAGGAAAAAAGAATAGAACTGCAAAAGACAATGGCCGGTAGCCAGAAGTCTGACTTTAAAGAAGCCTATCTGTACGTGGCTAATCTAGAGCGAAAAACCAAAATTGAACCCGGACAAGCAGAGGTCACTTTTACCGGAAAAGTTCCTGCCGGAAAATACGACTTGGAAGCCCAACTTATTGACAAAGACGGCAGGGTGCATCCGGCTTATTATGTGTACATCGAAAAATTATAAGCTAAGATGACGTACAGGATTATAAAAATTGTTTCAGTTTTAATATTATTTATTTTTTGCAGCAATGCTTTGTCTTTTGCCCAAAAATCCAATCCTCAACAAAGAGTTATTCATCCTTACTGGGCGCCAAAAACCTGGCCACTCAGAGCCGATGATATCACAACAATTATGGGCTTTAGGGCTGAACTAAGCGGGAGTCTTAATCATCTCGAACGTCCAACACCCACTGTTGTTAATAATGCATTTATTCGTGGTTTTTTTACTGAAGACGATGTGATGACCTGGGAAGTGGAAGCGCCTTACGAAGCAGAGTATAGCATAGCGCTTTTGTATACTGGGAGCAATGATATCCTTTCGCAATCGACCTTTGAAGTGACCTCAGGGAGGACTACCATAATCGAAAAAGCCAATATCAAAAATTGGGATACCCGCCCCATTGTTCAAAGGCATTATTTGAAGCAAAACTTAATGCTTAACAAAGGCCTAAATAAAATTACTTTTCGTTTGCTGACTTTTGCGAAAGAAAAAACGGCAGAAGAGAATGCTGAAATCAAAGCGAATGCAAATATAAAACCCAATCCTTTTGCCTTTTGGTCAATAGAACTGGTGCGCCCTGAAGCTTTAGTGGCGATAAAAGAACGCGCCAAATCGATGAAAGCCGATGTGCAGTGGATGGTAGATGGAAAATATGGTTTGTTTGTGCATTTTTCGTCTTTATCGCAACCTTTTAAGGGCGGCCCAACATTGGGTGAGCAATACCAAAAACTGGTAGATGTATTCGATGTGGATGCCTTTGTTGAAAAGGTGGTTGAAACGGGCGCATCGTGGGTGTGCTTCACTTGTGCTCATGGAACACAACATTGGCCCGGACCCAGTAAAACAATCGATAAAATTAAACCTGGTTTTACCTGTGAACGTGACTTGATACGTGAGCTTATTGATGGTTTGGGGAAATACGATATTCGCCTGATGCTGTACTACAATCCGAACAGTGGTATGGACGATTTGTATGGCGCAACTTATGGCAGCGGCGAGACTCCTGATCCCTCCGGTTATTTCAACTTTTTAGAAGAGCATTTACGTGAGGTGAGTTTGCGGTATGGCGAAGACTTGGCCACAACAGCCGGTTACATCGACGACTGTGGGTGGAAAGTATATCAACTCGATCCGCCTTGGGAAAAATTGGCCAAAGCCATCAAAGCTGGTAACCCAAATGCTCCAATAGGTTTTAGCCAGAATTTATTTCCAAATTTAACGCCTTTTAGTGATATGGTGGTTTCTGATGGTTCGGGTAGAGTGCCGGAGATTCTTCCAGAGATTTTGTTTGAAGAAGGAGGGCAACTTGAAGGACAATACCCTGCTAGCTGGTTTTATATGGATGGCTGGTCGAGTAGAACCGGAAATGGAAAATGGACACAAGCCCCGAAATTTTCAACCGAAAAGTACATCGAGATATTTAAAAATGCTGATGCAGCAAATATGCCAATTACAATCAATTTGGCCATGACACCTGATGTAACTCCGGAACACCCGTTTTTTAACCCAGTATGTATCGATATCATGAAACAGGTGCGTAAAGCCGTAAAAGGATATTAGATAAGAACCTAAAAATTAAGATAATGCAATTTAAACCAACAATTACTTTACTTATAGCCTTGTTCCTTTTCGGATTTAATGGCTTCGGACAGGATAAAAAAACAACGGATTACATAACCAAAACATCGGGAGATGTTGATTTTGGGAAAACCGATGTTTCTGCTTATACGCCGGAAATCCGCGAAAATATGAAACAACTGTACCAGGATAAAATTGGCATGTTTGTGCACTGGGGCCCTTACGCCCAGCTTGAAGGGATTTGGGACGGTAAAAAAGTAGCTGCCGAGTGGATTATGCGACGAGGCTTTATTCCGGTAAAAGACTACGAAAAAGAAGCGGCTGGAAAATTCAAACCTGAAAAGTTTAACGCCAACGACTGGATTGATATTGCCGAAAATGCAGGTATGAAATTCATTGTGCTTACTGCCAAACACCACGACGGATTTGCCATGTACAAATCGGAACACCCCTATAACCTGGTAAATTTTGCAGGCTTTGGACGCGATATTCTTAAAGAATTATCAGAAGCATGTGCCAAACGCGACATGAAACTTGGTTTTTATTATTCGCAAAGTCAGGACTGGCACGAAAAAGGGGGTGTAGGAAATCACTGGGATTTTGAAAGCGTTCTTAAACCGCAGGCAGATTTTGATGCCTATTTTAACGATAAAGTGGCCATGCAGGTAAACGAACTGACCAAAAATTATGGCGATATTTTTATGGTGTGGTTCGATACCCCCATTCAAATGGATGACGAAAAATGCCAGCTAATGATGGACATTGTAAAGAAAAACCAACCTGGAGCCTTGGTGAATTCGCGCCTTGGAAACGGTTACGGGCATTTCGATGTGTCAATCGACAACGGTAAAACACCCAGCGTTAGTAAAGCAACCTGGCTCTCTGATTTAAAAGTGCCATGGCAAACCCACGAATCGGTAACGCAAGGTGGCTGGGGCTATACATCGTATGGCGCCGAGCTCGACCGTTCGGCTGATTATACCGATTTTATTTATAGCTTTTGCCGGGTAGTAGGTAATGGTGGCGTGTATCTTTTAAATGTCGGTCCGCGCCCCGATGGAACGATTCCCGAAGAGCAGGCAAATAGTTTGCGCGCCATAGGAGAGTGGTTGGAAGTAAACGGCGAAGCTATTTATGGTGCCGACCCAAGTCCTCTGAAATTCCCTCCCTATGCAATAACCAGTAAGCCGGGCAAGGTTTATCTGCACCTGAAAGATTGGGAGAATGATGAGCTGGAACTTACCGGTCTTTTATCAGAAGTGAAAAAGGCGTATTGTTTGGCCGATAAGTCGCAGCGGGCGCTAGCATTCAATCAGGAAAAGGAAAAGCTAAGTATTACAGTTCCTGCAGAACTTCATCAGCCGCGAGTTACTGTAATTGTTCTGGAAATTGCAGACAAAGAAGCCACAGTAATTGACGAAACGCTTCAGCAAGAGGATGATGGTGCTATTAAATTACCGGTGTCGAAATGTGAATATGCCATTCGGCGCATTAGTTACGATTACGATAAACAGCAAACCATTCGTTGGGGTGAGAATACAAAGCAAGGCTTAATTTGGACGGTGAATGTAAAACAGCCCGGCACGTTTAAAGTAATTAGCGAAGATTCAGGGAATGAAATATTGGTGTACTCATTGATTACTCCCGACGATACGCTGGAACTTAATGCCAATGAAAACATCGGGCAAATGACCCAAAAACAGCACAACGGATGTATTAAAATTAATAAAGCCGGTGTGCATAAAATATGTGTGTATCCAAAAATTACCACAACAAAATCGAATAAGGGAAATTACCATTTTAAGGGACTGGAACTGGTTCCTGTTAAACAGCACGCTAATTATCCCGAATTTAGCTGGGATCATGTACCGCTTTACCAACACATGAGAAAATCGAAAGCTTTTACGCAAAAAGAACTGGAGTACCTGGCTCAATTTCCCATTATTACATTGGAAAAAACCACTGGTTCCGAATCGTATGGTTCAACAGAAAAAGGGTCGATTGAAGCCGCTACTGCAATAAAAAAGTTGAATCCCAAAGCGAAGGTGCTTTATTACCGAAATGCAATGATTAACTATGGAAGCTACGATGTAAACAAAAGTCTGGAGGATATTCCTGAGCCATTTTTAAAAGACAGCAAAGGCAATACAGGCTTGCACGGGAGAAACGGGAACAATCAGGTTTATGATTTGTCAAACGAAAAATTACGTACATGGTGGCTTAAGCATTGTGTTGAAATGGCAGAAAATGAAGCCATTGATGGCATTTTTATCGATGGAAATATTAAAGCCCTGGAGCCAATATATTTGAAAGATATAATCGGGACTGAAAAGAAAGAGCAGGTAAAAACAGGCTACGATAAAATGATGGCAGACCTAAGGGAAAGTGTTCCCAACAAACTTTTGCTGGCAAACATTATTCGGGCAAGATTAGCCAATTCGGGCCTGGATTATATGCAATATTTCGATGGTTCGTATCTGGAAGGTTTTGAAGGAGCTGCCAATGGCTATACAAAAGTGGAATATGTAGAAAGAGCCATTGCCGCTACTCAAACAGCAGCCCGTAACGGAAAAATTATTTGTATGAGTATGGGGCTGGGAAAAGCACAAAATATCAATTCAGGAATCGATGATGCCCGTAAGAAGATGGATGGACTGTCTGGCTACCAGGAAACGCTTACCTATAAACTGGCTATTTTCCTTATCTGTGCCGAAAAATACAGCTACTTTCTTGCCCACGATGGCTACAGTGTAAATGGCGACGACAGTGCTGTTTGGCTAAAACTTTTTCCGGAATACAAGAAACCGCTTGGTCCGCCCAAAGGTCCCGCCCAAAAAGAAGGCTTAGTTTATACCCGCGAATTTGAACATGCCTCGGTTTGGCTGGATATTGAAAATGAAAAGGCAGAAATTAAATGGAAAAAATAGAACGAATATGATGCTCGAATTCAAAGTTTTACCCCTTTGTCTTTCGATATTTCCCCTCACAGAGGGGAAAATGTAGGATGTAAAAGAGTAGGCTTTGATGTAACGTATGGAATTTATTCAAAGCTGGCTCCCCTCATGAGGGAAGCTCTCGACAGAGTGAGGGGTAAGAAATAGTTACAAAAAATAACGTATTTTAAAATTCTAATTGAAACTAGAACATTACAATGTACAAAATCAAAATAGTCTTAAGCATAATATTTTGCCTTGGAGCCTTCATTACCAAGGCTCAACTATCCCAAAACAGTCATCCAAACATTATTTACATTTTGGCCGACGATTTGGGGATTGGCGATTTAAGCATCTACAACGAAAACAGCAAAATTCAAACGCCTCACCTCGATAAACTGGGAGCCCAGGGCATGGTTTTTACCGATGCGCATACCTCTTCGTCGGTGTGTACACCAACCCGTTACGGTATTTTAACGGGCCGTTATAATTGGAGGTCTCCCCTTAAGCAGTTTGTCACCTGGGGAAATTCACCCATGCTAATAAAAGACGAGCGCTTAACCGTTGCCGATGTGTTGCATAATCATGGTTACAAAACGGCAAGTATTGGAAAATGGCACCTGGGGCTTAACTGGGCCATGAAAAATGGCAGTCAGGAATTTGAGTATTATTCAGGAATTAAAGACAGGGTTGATTTTGCTCAGATTGATTACTCCAAACCTTTAAAAAAAGGAGCCTTGGATTTGGGCTTCGACTACTCTTATTTACTGGCCGCATCGTTAAATATGCCACCCTACGTTTATATCGAAAACGATAAAGTGGTAAAGGAACCCACGGGCAAATCTGTTAGAAACAGGGCTGAGCATCCTTACAATTACTGGATTAACGGCGAAATTTCCGATGACTTTAAGCACGAAGAAGTGTTGCCGGTTTTTGTTGAAAAGGCGAAATCGTTTATCAACGAAAATGCCCATGGTGATAAGCCTTTTTTCCTCTATTTGCCTTTGCCGGCTCCGCATAATCCAATATTGCCCGTTGAGCCCTGGAAAGGGAAAAGCAAGATAAATCCCTATGCCGATTTTGTACTAATGATTGACGATTTAATGGGCGAAATTTTCAACACTATCAGTGATAGTGGCATTGAAGAAAATACCCTCGTAATTTTTACCAGCGACAACGGTTGTGCGGGTAGTGCAAACTTTTCGGTTTTAAAAGCTGCCGGCCATAATCCCAGCTATATATATAACGGTGCCAAAGGAAGTTATTTGGAAGGTGGTCATCGCGTGCCATTTTTAGTGAAGTGGCCGCAAAAAATTAAGGCAAATTCTGTTTGCGATGAAATAATTTGTACCACCGACTTTTTGGCAACCTGCGCCGATATTGTGAATTACAAGATAAAGGACAATGAAGCAGAGGATAGTTATAGTATGCTGCCCCTCTTTCAGCAGAAAAACGCTTACAAAAGAGAAGCAACTATTCACCACAGCAAAACCGGTGTTTTTGCCATTCGTAAGGGCGATTGGAAGTTGATTATGTCCCCCAATTCGGGTGTTACAGCTGCCGGAAAACCGGAAGAAATAAAAAAGAAACTCCCCGAAGAAATTCTATTCGATTTGAAAACCGACATTGGCGAAAAAGAAAATGTGGCAGAAAAGTATCCGGAAAAAGTTGAAGAGTTAAAACATTTGCTCATTAAGCTTATTAATGACGGACGAAGCACTCCCGGGAAGACTCAGAAAAATGATTCGCATGCTGAACCGTGGTTGCAAGCGGCTTTTGCAGGTGTTTTAGAATAAAAATCTGCTAATCAGCAGAATAGCTAATCGTACAAAAATGCTAAGAATGATTTAAGAAAGAAACTGACCGAAATGAGAACGCCTTATTAGGGTTTTATCCTGAACTTTATCAACCTAAAATAAACAGTCATTTTCTACAAAATGGATTTTTTGCAGAAAATGATAAAACTAAACCTTTTTAATTATGAAGAAGCTAAATAGAACCCTATTGTTGGTTTTAATTCTTATTTCCATAGCTGGCCTTAAACACATTTCTGCTTCAAATTTGAACAGTGAAACGGCTGACACTAAAAACGTATTTAATATTGTTGATTTTGGAGCTGTTGGCGACAGCATTACAATGGATACCGAAGCCATTCAAAAAGCCATCGATGCCTGCAGCAAAGCAGGTGGAGGAACAGTATGGATTCCCGCCGGAGATTATATAATTGCACCCATTCAGATTAAAAGTAATGTAAGTCTTTCGTTGGGTTACGGCGCAAGCTTGTTGGGAAGCCAGAATCGGGAAGATTATACCACCGACAACATGATTCCGGCGCGCGAAGGAAACAGCGAATGCCTTATTTATGCCGGTAATGCAAGCAATATTACTCTGGAAGGATTAGGAACTATCGATGGACGTGGAACGCCTGAAGCATTTCCAAAAAATGCTGGCTCTGGAGGAAAAGACATGCGCCCACGACTGATTCGCTTCGAAAACTGTAACAATGTAACTTTTTCAGGATTAACCTTTCTGCGCCCTGCTTTTTGGGGCTTGCATCTTGTCGATTGCAAAAAAGTACATGTTAATGGCATAAAAATTAATTTCAGAAACAATGGTGCTAATAACGATGGTTTAGATATTGATGGCTGCGAAGATGTGTTAATAGAAAACTGTGACTTAAACACAGGCGATGATGCCATCTGTTTAAAAAGTTCACTTCATCCGTGCAGGAACTTTGTGGTGCGTAATTGCCGGGTAACGAGCCACACTGCACCTTTAAAATTTGGCACTTCGTCGAGCGGTGGTTTTATCAATATAAAAGTGGAAAACTGTTTTTTCTACGATTGCCCAATGGGAGCTATAAAGCTGCAAATTGTTGATGGTGGCACCATGGAAAACATTGAAATAAGCCGGATAACAGTAAAAGACGGCGGCTCTCCAATATTTATTCGCCTGGCTAACCGGGGACGGATTTATACCAAAAATACCTACACAGGCACGAATATACTGAATGAAAAAGAATCGGAAGGTGCAACGGTTGGTTCCATAAAAAATATTCGTATCAGCGATGTGGTAGCTGAAGTAACTTTCCCTGACCGTAGTCTGGATAGAAAGGCGAAGTATAAAAGAGTGAACTACGAGAGTGAGGAAAAAACCGAGCGCGAAAAAGCACAGGCAGGCCCAATTATGATAGCAGGAATACCGGGCCATTACATCGAAAATGTAAAGCTCGAAAATATTACCATTTCATATCCGGGGGGAGGAACAGAAGAAGAAGCAAAAAATGTAGTGAACGAAGACATTACCCGATATCCTGAGCAATATTTCTTTGGTGTATTACCCGCCTGGGGAGCCTACATTCGCCATGCTAAAAATATTCAGTTTAAAAATGTAAAAATGACCGCCCGACAAGCCGACAAGCGCGAAATGATAGTGTTGGATGATGTGGAAGGATTCAAAAACCTGGAATAATGATACGAGTAAAGTATATAATCTTACTAGCAGCCCTGGCGTTATTTCTTTCAGGTTTTAAATCTGACAAACAGGCCGATACTATTTCTGTTAATCCAGCTTGTCAACACGGTATAACCATGGTTACTCCCGCAGCCCAGTGGCGCGAAGGCCTCCCTTCGGGAAATGGAACAATTGGCGCTTTGGTGTATGGTCGAATTAACAAAGAGCGCATTCTTTTTAACCACAACGAACTTTGGTACGGTGGTCAAATTGCAGATGTGCCTGATATGTCGGCCGAACTTCCGGTGGTTCGAAAACTCATGCTCGAAGGAAAATACCTGGAAGCCAATGATTATTATACCAATAAACTGAGGGCAGAAGGAATAGGGACAAATGCCCGTTATCATCCGGCTTTCGACCTGCTTCTTACTACCGAAACAAAGCTTATTTTTCAGGATTATAAACGTACGCTCAACTTCGAAACCGGAGAGGTGGAGGTTGCATGGAAAGATGGTGATACCCGTTTTTCAAGACGCTTGTTTGTGTCTATTCCCGATGATATTTCGGTGATGACCATGGAGTCGGATAAAGAAGGCGCAGTAAGTGGTGAGCTCAAGTTGGATATTCACGATTTGAAGGATGCCATTGATAAAAATGGTGATTCGTTTGACCCCGGATTTAAGTACGAAACCAGGGCTGAGAATGATTTTGTGCTTTTCAGTGCCGATGGAACCGATGGCGGAGAGTTTGGAGCCGTGTTACGGATAATCCCCAAAAACGGAGCAATTAAAGCCAGCAATAAAAGTGTATCAGGAAATTTGAAAGCTCTTGGTTACAAAGGGGAAACAAGCGGAGCTATAAGTTTTGAAGGAACGGATGAAGTGCTTTTGTTGATTGCCGCTTTTGCCAACGAACCAGCCTCCGAAGCCATTGCCCGCCTTAAGAAAAAATTGGCCTCGTTTGATGAGGGTTACGATGCATTGTTTGAACGACATAAAGCAATC
>JBFHFE010000068.1:0-9355 GCA_041583785.1 Draconibacterium sp.
GTTTTTAAAAATGGAAGAGAAAAAAATAAAAGAAATTCCAATTCGCTCCACGTCAATACCGACAAAGATTACTCCGAACCCCTATGAGGAAATTGCTGAAATCAAAAACGGGATGTTCAAATTTAATTTCACGACTTGCCGGAATTGGATGGAAAGCTTGGGAATGAAGATTTTCGGATCGCATTTCAAACTCTTTCCTGAAGATTTTGCATTGATTTACCGCCTGCTTATTTATGCTATTGAAGACAAAACAGAAACGAAAAAGCATAAGCTGGATTTAAAAAAAGGAATTCTTTTAAGCGGGCCAATCGGCTGCGGGAAAACATCACTGATGACGCTCATCCGGTTTTTCTTCAAAAGCAGCAAACAGTATCAAATTAAATCGACACGCGACATTAGTTTTGAATTTGAAAAAGAGGGTTTTAAAGTGATTAACCGTTACCGCAAAAATCCATTGAATTTAAGCTATTCAAACCCTGTTCCAAACATCTATTGTTTTGACGATTTGGGGGTTGAGCAAGTTCAAAAACATTTTGGGAACGCATGCAATGTAATGGCAGAAATTCTTTTGAGTCGCTACGATTTGTTTGTTGGCAAAGGCATTCCAACACACCTGACTACCAACCTTTCGGCCACCGAAATTGAAGAAAAATACGGCAACCGTGTTCGTAGCCGTATGCGGGAGATGTTTAACCTGGAGGCATTTGATAAGGACAGCAGCGATAAACGAAAATGAATTGTTGCTTATTATCTACACATCGTTTGTATTTGTTGATAATATTCAACAGATGGAAATGAAAAAAACTATACACTACCAGCCTTCAACACTCCTGAATCCGTTCATTCTTCACGAAAATGGTGTTGTTTTTCCTGTGCGTAGAAAGAAACTTGTACACGACCCACGGAAAGAGAATCCCGTCCGTTTCACTCACGGGCTGCACTTTCCCAAAGCCAATGGTTCGTTATATGTTTTTGCATATTATTGGAATTATTTCGTGCTGTTTATATTTAAAAGCATATAAAATTGTATATTTGTTTTGTTTTATATTTAAAAGCATATAATGAAATGTTTGGCAGAGTTTGTAAAGGAACGAAGAAAAGAGGTCAATCTTACACAGGAAGAGTTTGCAGAAAGAGCAGGGGTTGCCTTGACCGTTGTACGGAAAATTGAACAAGGGAAAACCAATCTGAATATGGATAAAGTGAACCTTGTGTTGCGTATGTTTGGTCACGAACTAATCCCTGGAAAAAGTAAAGAGCTTGAATCATGAGACAAGGGAAGGTGTTTTATAAAAATATTTTTGCAGGAATAGTTACAGAAACGGATGATGGCGAATATGTCTTTCAATACGATGGGCAATATGTAGAAGAACACCCTCACGAATTCATCACCTTTACAATGCCTGTGACAATAAAGACATACACCGATAACAGGTTGTTCCCGTTTTTTGAAGGGCTTATCCCTGAAGGCTGGTTACTGGATATTGCCTCTGCAAGCTGGAAAATAAATAAAAACGATCGCATGGGTTTATTACTGGCCTGTTGCCAGAACTGCATTGGTGCAGTAAGTGTAGTACCAATTCCCACTGAAGATGAAAAATAGATGTTTATATTGCTATGAGCCTCTCGACACAGAAGGGGATTTTCATTTCCGTTGCAGCAAGGAGTTTTTTGGATCTGCAACAGCTCCGCAAATGCCATATTCATTAGACCAAATGGTAGAATTGGCTAAAAGTGTTGTGGAAAGGAGTGTTACAGTGCCAGGTGTACAGGCTAAATTATCCATGTCGCTAATAAAGGAAAAACAAGAGAAGGCTGATACCCGGTTAACAGTTGTAGGAGCATTGGGAGGGCAATATATATTTAAACCTCCTAATAAACATTTTCGGGAAATGCCGGAAAATGAACATGTAACCATGAGAATGGCTGAGGCTTTTGGTATTCGTGTAGTTCCTTCATGTTTAATCCGGTTGAAGTCGGGTGAATTGTCATACCTTACAAAGCGGGTGGACCGTACAGCGGGTGGAGATAAGATACATATGTTGGATATGTTCCAAATTACAGAAGCCTTTGATAAATATAAAAGTTCCATGGAGAGAGTTGGCAAAGCACTGCATGACTATTCTGACAACACTTTGCTGGACAAAATCTTCTATTTTGAACTTGCCGTGTTTAGCTTTCTTACAGGGAACAACGATATGCACCTGAAGAATTTTTCAATGCTTGAAAGCCCTTCAGGATGGGTATTAGCTCCCGCATATGACCTGCTAAACGTGGCAATTCTGATGCCGGAAGATACAGAAGAACTTGCGCTTACACTTGATGGGAAAAAAAGGAAACTGAATTGGGCGCATTTTGAAAAACTGGGAAAAGGTATGGGATTGACTGACAGGCAGATTCAGGGCACTTATAAAAGGATGATTAGGAATAAATCCAAAGCGATTGTATGGATAGATAAATCTTTCCTGTCAATCGAAATGAAAGAATCTTATAAAGATATTCTTGAAAGAAGGTATGAAACGTTGAAATAGAATAGAGCATCTCAATATGTTCTTCATTGTCCCGGCACATCTACTCGATTATGCATAGTTTTTTATTCTATTGTCAAATTCTTTGATTTTGGATATTTAACTGAATATTTTAAATCAAATTCCTTTTTCTCCATTGGTTTTAACGTAAACTCCCATTTAACTTCTCCACTTTCTTTGTTTAGCTTACCGTTTGAAATATTTTGAATGTTTACTTCAATTTCTTCGAGTTTTGATACTGGAGCTTGGTCAAGTACAACCATATTAATTTTTTGACTTTTATTGTTTTTAATGGTTGTTTTCCAAGATTTTGATTCTTCTTTCTTTGAACCAATAAATTGTCTGGTTTCAAAATCTTTTTCTTTTTCTCGGTTAACAATTACATTTTTGTCTTTCCCCAACGAAAGTTGCAAAGTGTCAGATGCGAACCGAACATCTAAAAGTGATTTTCCAACAAATGTTCCTTCGAAAAATATATTGGCTTCACCTTCCAATAAATTATACTTTTCCCAGTCGGTGATATTTGCAATTAAATAAGCTTCCTTTTCAATTTTAGGTACTGAATAATATTGGAAGAATGCAGGTACTTGATACACTACCATATCAACCGAATAGTTTTTATTGTCTGAGTTGACAGAATACGGAGTGGAAATTTCAAAATTTATGGACGTTTGGTTTTCCGTTTTTTCAAAAGGAATAGCAATACTTTCTGCGTCCCTGCTTTTTGTTTTATTTACTGAAACTCCTGCGACTCTGCCTTGAAGTTGTGTTGTAATATCAGCATCTTCCTGAACCCCATAACCAACCACAACAACTTCTTGCAATGCTACGTCATCTTCAACCATTTTTACATTAATTACTGAACTTGTGATTGGCAAAGTTTGAGTTTTGAAACCAATAAATGAGAAACTTAAATAACCAGCATTGTTTGGAAGTGTAATCGAATAATTTCCGTTCATATCGGTGACGGCTCCAATTGTCGTTTCTGGAACCATTACTGTTGCACCTGGCAATGGATTATTCTCCTGGTCTAAAACCTGACCAGTCACAGAGTTTATTGATTTATTGTAAACCGGCGGCAAACTGTAATAGTCGAGAAAATAAGATTTAAGTTCGGGAGCAACTCCCGAAGAATTTGGATTTGAAGAAGAAAAACTAAGTTTTACATTTTTCCAGTCAACTTTTGTGTCTTGCCGTAGATTTGCTTTATAAATGATTTCTACGGGGTCATTTATCGTTTTTGCACGAATATCATATGTTGGATACCAACCTGCATTGTCAACGATGTATGATAATTCGAAAGACGGATTCGTTTTAATTTTACTTTGAACTTTTACTAAAATCTCACCCGAAGCAAATTCTTTCTTGCTTGTTAATGTATTTAATTGGTTTTGAAGTTCGTTCTTTTGTCTTCTTAAATTCTCTAAAGTTTTATTTCTTTCTATTTCTTTGAGTTTTAATGCTGTCAGTTTAGAACTGTAAAATTCAGATGCTTCTTTGAGTGTCGAAATATTTAATTCGTTGTTTTTCCCACCTATAATCCGATTGTCATTTAAAAAAGTCATTTCTTCTTTTAAAATAGAAAGGTAGGTCTCTTCTAATTTTATTTGACCGTTTAGGTCATCAAGTTTTTCTTCAATTTTTTTTACTTCTTCAGATTTTTCGAGTTTATCAATAAAGTTTTGCTGATGATTTACAGCCAAAACAGTCACATCTCCACTTGCTTTTACTTGAACACTTTTTGCGTCAATGAAAGGGGAAAGATTTGTAAATTTTGAAATTGTAATTCCAGAGTTAAGTTCAACTGTTTTTTGTCTTGTTACTTGTGTTTTGTCAATAAAGACAGTTACTTCATTGACTTCCGTTTTGATTTCTTTTTCTGATATTTCCTGTCCGAAAATATTGCCAAAAATCAGGCAAAATAAGATTAGGTTTAAAGCTTTCATATTTTGGTTTTATAGTTTTTTTTCGTCGATTTTTGTTTTTTTTAAATTACGCAACCGGGTAGCTTACGCCCCCTAAGAACTGTACGTGTGGGTTTTTCCGCATACAGCTCAGGCACTTTAAAGGTCATCTCGGTGAGGAGTGACCCGGCTGTTATCGCTATTTCTACTTGACATAAAAGTAGTGATTTGTTTGCACTCTTTTGCTGAATTTTCTCGCCATTTGGTTCTTTGATGCAACTATTTGTCATATTCACCAAGAAAAGGATTGGCCCTGGCTTTCACTTTAACATGATATGATAAAATGGGTACAGAACAAATACATACGTTTCAAACGCAGCAAAGTTAAAGCTGTTCGATGGTTGAGATGGGTGTATAAATTGTATCCAAACCTATTTTATTATTGGGTGTTAGGCTGTCAATTAGTCTAACGAAAGTTGACTGCATAATAAGAGCCGTATGAATTGAGAAGTTCACGTACGGTTCTGTGAGAAGTTAGGGGTGAATTGAAAATCGACGGAGTCAAATTCCCCTGGCTTACTCGACTGGCAAGCGTAACTAATTTATTACGAACTGTGTTATTTTTCCCGAATCAAATATTTAATAGATGTTTTATAGTCAGTATAATGTATATACTTTTTATTTTCCATCCACAGTACTATTTCGGAAGCCTCATTACTTAATCCACGTGGTATAAAAGGTCGAACATTATCATAGGTAGAATTTTCAGTTAACGTTTCCTTGTCCCATGAATCTCCCTTATCTGTTGTTTCCCAACGTTCAATCTCAAAAACACCGTTTACTTGACGTGAAAGATATAAGACATTGCTATTATCAGGGTGTATGGTCATGCCACCAAAATAATGTGGTTCTCGTTCTTTTTCCCCAATAGGTGTTTGAGGGAACCACTTTCCTGAATCACATATTTTTTTGTTTGTCCATCCTATATTGGAATATCGTGCATACCAATATTCATGATTACTTTCACTAGGGCTTTTTGTATACAGCAACACCGGATTTCCTAGCTCATCTTGTCCTATATCTGCAATCCATGCACGGCCCTCATGTTCGTTTGAAGTATAAACAATAGAAGCATCTTTGGGCTCAAAAGGGATGGTATACATAGTGCTTATTTGTTGTCCATCAGCCTTATAAAATGCCCCATTCTCATAGTAGGCATAATATACTGAGTTTGTTGGCTCGTCACGCGGATGTCCATCAGTAAATACAATGTGAATCTTAGAATCTCCATCGGAGAAATATTTTACATACGGTCTGTTATTTTTATCGAAAGGATAATTTGTAATAAAGACTTTGCTTTTTGACCAGCTAGCTCCATCATCTTTAGACCACATTATATTAGGTTTGTATCCAGTCCATCGGCCAAAACAATAAATTTTGTCGTTCTCTGTTTTT
This sequence comes from Draconibacterium sp., assembly GCA_041583785.1. Taxonomy (GTDB): domain Bacteria; phylum Bacteroidota; class Bacteroidia; order Bacteroidales; family Prolixibacteraceae; genus Draconibacterium. Next base: position 5,888 of record JBFHFE010000068.1, read on the forward strand.
AAACGAAAAGGATTAGCATAGGTAATATGCTCTTTGGGAAATTTCACCAACTCCTCCTTACTCGTAGGATTAATAAACTGAGCCTTAGTAAAGGCAGTATCCATCCTATAAGCCTTTAGGTTATTTAGAAATAAATCTTTTTTACTGTGCTTGGTGTACATAGCTAGAATTTCGTCTTTACCTGTTAAGACAAAAGCAGGATTGTTGTGGTCGTCTCCTTCAAGTCTATGGTATAGTTCATAAGTCCTGAAACTTTTCGATTCTGTATCCAATTTTACAGCTTCAATAGTGCCATTCTCTTTAACCCAACCTGCAATTACATAATTGTCAACCATAATTGCACGAGGATCTGAAAACCAACACCAAGCTCCATCATCAGTAAGATATTCAACCTTAGACTGCGCAAACAAATTAGGACTTATAAAAAGAGTGATAAAAAGAAAATAAAAGACTTTCATGATAACTTGTTTTTTTGTATTTGCTTAAGGTAGAAATTTTATGCATGCCAACGGTTATATATGAAAAGTTGGCGGTTTAAAAACACTAAACTTTCGGTTAAGCACAAGGTTTGAGCCGAACCAAAAAACTTAGATTTATGACTTATTCGCCTATTTTTTTATATACATTATTAGCAGCTTTTATAATCTTTCAAACTTAATTTTCAGGTTTCGGTATAATTCAATTTTAGTTTTGATTATTGTAATCAGATTGGTTTTTCAGTTAACTAATATTTCCGGCGTTTTTTTAATAATCAGTTTTTATCGCTATTATTTTTTTCCTGATATTTAGTTAGAACTATTCCAATTAAAACCCCAAAAGAAACTCCAAGACTAATACATAGGGCTAAATTGTCTGTCAAAACACCTATTACACTTCCGATTGCGACACCCAAAGTGGCACCTAAAACTATTCTTTTTTCCTTATTCATCCTTTACTATTTTGTTTTAATTATGAGTCGTTTTCCTTTCAGAATGTTACAGTTTGCACATTCAATATTTTTTCTCTGTTTTTGTTCTAATTGCTTCTATCGGTTAATGGTATGGTGTTGTGCGGGATTACAAGGTGATTTCCTATCAGTTTATACCCACTTTATTTACGAGCTACAAACGCTCAAAAACCTCTGAACCGACCGGAGGGTGCTCTGCGAAGCTAAACCCGCATGCTCTATAACACGGGGTGCCCGGCATGAGCATGTGCCCATTTATTTTAAAGCTCTGAAAAAGAACGTAAAATGCAAATTTTTGATGTGAATTAAACATAAGTGAGCCTGAAAATATTCCAGAGGGAGCAAGTCCCTATGCGCCAAGGTTACGCTTGGGGCTATTTCGGTTTTGACCGTGCCTCACTTTTCGCAGGCACAATTTGAACCGAAATAAGTGGCATAAACCACTCCTAAATCGGTGGCACAAAACGAACCAAAATAGCCAATAACATCTTGTTTTTTTTTATTTATGATGTACCCTCTACATAGTTCCTTCAATTATTCAGGATTACGTGTCCCATTCAGTATCGCCCCGACTATTTGTAGGCCACTTTTACTCATTATACTATCAATCACTTTGTGGATTTTGATATTCATCATATCCAGGTTTTTCTGTATGATGTTAATATGAGTTGCACCCATTGCGATATGGTCATCCCTGAGCCGTACATAATAACGTAGTTCACGGATTTGAGCATCCGGAATAAATGAGGCTCTTAATAAACCATTGGTGTGTAACTCTCGTAGCCACTCTGAATCAAGAACATCTGTCTTTCTCCCAGGAACGTTTTTTGCATGTGCGCCATTAGCCAGAGAGATATTGAAGCCTTTTTTTTCAAAGTGTATATAAACAGGAATCAAGTAAATACCTGTTGCTTCCATTACTATCTTTTTAATTTTTTATTGTTTAAATAGCAGGAAGTTCCTTCTAATCCTCTTGTATAAGTGGAAAACTCTCGAACTCCTTTGTCTGCAATGGCTACGAACATTTCTTCTGAACCTAAATCAATACCGGAAACATTGTAATTGATTCTTTTTAGACTAGCTTTTTCTTTCCTTTTGCCGCGAGTTTTTTCTCTTTAAGGTGTTGTCTTAATTGGCATAACTCAAAATTTAGGATGTAACTTAAAAAGTCGGCTCAAAGAGCATTACAAACATATATGCTGCCAAACGGGTATTGCAAAAATAGGGTTTGCTTGCACCAATTCTAAAATCACACTCTTTTGTAACAAGTCTGTGAGACGGGCATAATGGCACCAACCACCAAACTGTTACTTGCTGACTTGAGCTATATACTGGCATGCCTCAATAATGTTCTCCGTATTCTAAAAAAAAGAATGCTTTTCCGGGGTCTGCGAGAGGTGCAGTGGCAGTCATTTGTCTGTCACCCATCTACTCGATTGTGGGCTTTAATTTATCCAGCAGGGAGTGTCATTACTATTCTTGTCACCGGAAATTAGGTCAATTGTTCCTTGAATACATGAGTTTTCTTCATTTTCATATTGCGCTGATGCTTCTAATATCATATTACCAGTGTCATCATCTATAGTCACTCTATTCATACAAAGACAATTAACGCCTGAAAAATCAATTAGCTCATTTAGTGCACTTTCCATATTTGTATATTCTAAGTCCGTCTTATTAGTCATTTTAGTTATGTCAGAGGAAAAAGCTCTATTATCAACTGCAATTTTTATTTTGTCTTTTGTCAAATATGTGTCTCTAGGCAAATCCAAAGATGGGTAATGTGTATTATCAGCATTTATCTTAATTATGAATTGGTCACAATTATATGCAATTGCCCAATCTAGCTTTAGTGTGTAACAAATCCTAAATGAAACTCCATTAGCCCATGAGTTTGTTTCTGAATAACAAAACTTTATGTGAGTATCAATAAAATCTTGGCTTAAATTATTTTTGTCTTTAATCAATTCTGTCCAAATATTAAAGTACTCTAAACACAATTCACTAGAACACATTGTATCCACTATATAATTATCAAGGTTCTCATAATCGTCTGATTGAATACAAGTCGTTTCCCGAAATTGCTTATCATTCTCACAGGATGAAAAAACGAAAACCGAAACTATAAAAATCAATGTTGGGAATCTCATAATCTTTTTTTTATAGATGTCATTTGTCTGGTTTGGTTGCGCTTTATTGCCCAACCAGGTAGCTTACGCCCCTAAGAACTGTACATGCGAGTTTCCCCGCATACAGCTCATGCTGTTAATTACATTAGCAAGTTACATCGAATTCCTTTAAAAGCTTTTACTATTAATGAAATTGCTGGGTTATATTTCTATGCTGGAACTCTACAATAGGGTTAAACCCAACACAACGTTGTTTCCTATGACTTCGCGAATCGCCCAGTATGTTCCCGAGTAATAAGAAGGGAAGGAGCGAAGCTCGCGTAGGCAGCGTATTTTATTTATCCTTTGATTGTAATATAAAACACAGGACTATTTTCTTTTTCAGTTTTCCAA
>JBFHFE010000069.1:0-8247 GCA_041583785.1 Draconibacterium sp.
GACGGGGCACCACCTCTTCCCATTCCGAACAGAGAAGTTAAGCCCGTCAGCGCCGATGGTACTGCGTAAAAGTGGGAGAGTAGGTCGCTGCCAATTTAATCCGAAGCCCGTGTTCTTTTGAGCACGGGCTTTTTTTATACTCAAAAAAATATTTGAAATTTTTATTCGTTCAATTAGAATAAGATTTAACTAAAATGCCTAAAACAAATCAGCAAAATTGGTTTTATATAACCTCAATAATTTTTGCTATTGCCTTGCCATTCTCGGTTGCGCTAATTTCTGTAGCAGAAGCTTTGTTACTACTTACTGCACTTATTCATTTTAATTCAAAACAACTAATAATTAATTTTCCCGACCGACGCACTTTGATATGTGTTATTGGTGTCTTCTTTATATATATTGGATGGTTAATTTTTACGAACGACTGGAAATGCGCAATATATGATTTGCGAAAGAATATGGCTTATTTCGTAATCCCCCTAGCTTTCATTCTGTCTCCAAAGCTTTCTTCACTTCAGTATAAAAGGATTTTATATGTTTTTTCTGTATCCGTAGTTCTTTCATCAATAATAACGCTTGTCAAATTCTATTTAGAAGATGATTATTCAATATTAGATGCGCAAAAATATGGGTTCATGCATCATATTCGATTTAGTCTACAACTAATTTTTTCGATGGTTATTTTGTGGAAGGGCTTAACAGATTATGGCAAAAAAAACAATACTTATTTGAATATAACATTAGTTGCAGCTTTGTTAATATTAGCAGTGTTTTTAGTCTGGCATCAATCATTGACTGGTATTATTACTTTATTAGTTACTGTATTCGCCATGGTACTTATTTCGATTATAAATCAGCCTAAAAGAAAATTGAAAATAGCTACCAGCCTTATTTTATTTGCGATTATTGCATTTCCGATAGCTTACCTATATTATGCAATTGATCGATTTTATAATGTTGATCCGCTCGAAATATCGAAATTGGAGAAGTTTACAGCAGAGGGCAATGTTTACGAGCATGATGTAAATAAACAGATTACTGAAAATGGTCATTATGTATGGATTTATGTTTGCGATAAGGAGTTGGAGGAAGAATGGAATAAACGTGCCGAATTAAAATATAATGAATCCGACAATCATGGATACGTTGTCAAGTATACTTTAATTCGTTATTTAACGTCTAAAAATTTAAGAAAAGATGCGGAAGGAGTAAAGGCCTTAAGTGATGATGACATCAAAAGTATTGAGAATGGGATTAGTAACTATATCTTAGCAGATAAGAGTATATCTCTTTATCCGCGTATATATGTTAGTATTTGGGAATTGGATACTTATTTTAAAACGGGAAATGCCAATCATCGCTCGCTGGCGCAACGAATAGAATATACTAAAGCCGCAATATCGATTATTAAAAATAATTTTTGGTTAGGTGTTGGAACAGGTAATTGGAGAATGGCCTATGTAGAGGAGTACAAAAAAGCGAATTCAAAAATGGATCCTGCCCGTTACGGAAATGTACATAACCAGTATTTAAACTATATGGTTAAATTCGGTATAATTGGTTTTATTTTGATTTTTGCAGCTATTCTTTATCCTGTTATCAAAACGAAAACTTATCGCAATCAGCTATTCTTATTGTTTTTGGTTATTATGTTTATTGGCAATTTGGGCGATGCAAATTTTGAAACGCATACTGGCTCTAACTTTTTTATGTTTTTTTATTGTCTTTTTCTTGTTCCAAAATTAGATTAAAAGGGTTTCCCAATCATGTATTATTTTTTGTAAATCGAATTTGCTGATTACACTTCCCCTGGCAGCTTCTTCCATCTTTTGCCGTTCTTCAGGATTTTGTATCAGGAATTCTATTTTCTCCGCAATAGCATTAATGTGGGGATATGTAACCAGAAAACCATTCTTACCATCGACTATTATTTCAGGATTACTGGTTTGGTTAAAAGCTATCGGCACTTTTTTTTCTGCCATAGCTTCAACCATGGCATTACCAAAACCTTCCCATAACGATGGAAAAATAAAAATGTCAATGCCATTCAAAAAACTTTTTATGTCAGATTGAAATCCGATTAGTTTTACATGCTTATCCAGATTGTTTTTTATAATGAGGCTTTTTAAATTATGCTCAAGAGGTCCCGTTCCTGCAATAATTATTTTGAAATTTATTTTTCTGTCGCGTAATATTTTTCCCAATTCAATAAGGTATTTTTGGCCTTTCTGAGTTACCAGTCGGCCAACATTTCCCAAAATAATTTCATCCTTTTCTCGGAATGACATCTTTCTTACGGGTCTTTTGTCCCATTCATTAAAATTTATTCCCCTGTAAATAATTGGAACATTATTTTCATTCAAGAAAGGGCGAAAGTGAGTAAGAAATGTTCTTCGGGTATCGTTCGAATTCGGAACAGGGTGTGTAATAACTTTGCATAAGAGATAACGGTTTAAAAAACTATTTTTTACCGGAACTGCTAAGCCCCTCATATAAACAATGTTTTTTACGCCCGCGCTTTTTGCAGCTGGCCCCCCAATTTTAATATCGTTGGAAGCATTTAAAAAAACAGTGTCGATTTTGTTTTCTTTAAAGAACCGTTCAATTATTTTATGTTTTACAGGATTTAAAAAGGATATTTTTCCAATTCTCTCACTAAAATGAGCCAATTTATTTTCTTTTGATTTTTCTTCGAGCGCAGAACCCGGGGAACACAGCACCCATACTTTATAGCCGGCATTGCGAAAATTCAACGCATACTCCAGATGGGCTTTCTCACCCCCTCCCCAAAACATGGTCGAATTAAAGAAACAAACATTCTTCATTATTGTAGACTTTGCGTAAAAGTAATATTCTGGCTGTTTTTTTGTTAATTTGTTTTTCGAAATACACTAAAATGATAAAAACAATAACACTTATTGGAGCTGGAAACCTGGCAACAAAGCTTGCAATGGAATTACAAAAGGACGGCTACAAAATAAACCAAGTTTATAGCCGAACTGAGGAGTCGGCAAAAGTTCTGGCAATAAAGTTAAATACAGATTATACAATCTCGCCACGCGAAATTTCGCAGAATTCTGATGCTTATTTTATTGCATTAAAAGATTCCGTTATCCACAATGTTTTGACCCAATGTACCTTCAATAATAAACTAATTATTCACTGCTCCGGTAGTTTGCCGCTTAATGTTTTAAAAGATTATTCCGAAAATTTTGGTGTTTTATATCCGCTACAGACCTTCTCGAAAAACAGGGAAGTGGATTTTAGTAACATTCCGGTTTTTGTGGAATCGAATTCATTGGAGAATGAAAATCTGATTCTAAAGATTGCTGAACATATTTCCGAAAAAGTGACAGTATTGAGTTCGGAAAAAAGAAAAAGTCTTCACCTTGCTGCGGTCTTATCCTGTAACTTTGTAAATCATTTTTACGCGCTTGCAGCTGATTATCTTGGTGATAAAGGAATCTCGTTTGAAGTGTTGCGGCCATTAATTAGTGAAACGGCACAAAAGGTCCAGGAAATGGAGCCAAAATTGGCACAAACAGGTCCTGCTGTTCGTTTCGACGAAAATATAATTAATGACCATCTAAACGAGTTAAGCGGGTATCCCGCTTTAAAAGAATTGTACAATTCAATTTCTAGGAGTATTTTTGAACTTCATAAAAATAAATAAGAATGTCGTTTTTTAAGGAAGAATTGTTGGACGTAAAAGCTTTTGTTTTTGATGTCGATGGCGTTTTATCGAAAGATACTTCGCCATTAAGTGAAGATGGAAATCCGGTTAGAACAGCTAATGTTAAAGATGGGTTTGCAATTAGGAGTGCCATAAAAGCAGGCTATCCCGTTGCAATAATAACAGGAGGTTATATCGAACGTGTAAGGTTGAGGTACGAAAAACTAGGTGTTGAACATTATTACGACCGTGCTCGTAATAAAGAGAATTGTTTAAACGACTTCCTTGAAGAAACTGGATTGAACAAAAACGAGGTGCTATTTATGGGAGACGATTTAGTTGACTTTCGTGTGATGACTGAAGTCGGATTGCCAACCTGCCCAAAGGACGCTGTACAAGAGATTAAGGAAATTTCGAAATACATTTCGGATAAAAATGGAGGTGAAGGATGTGTGCGTGATGTAATTGAACAAACACTTAAAGCCCAGGAAAAATGGTTTACTCCGGACATGCTAAACTCAAGAGCTTTTTAATATGGAATGGTTTCCTGATTACAATTTTATTTTGGCTTCGCAGTCTCCGCGCCGGCAGCAGTTACTAAACTCTCTGGGAATTAAATTTACTGTAAAAATTAAAGAGGTTAAAGAACATTATCCGCAGGGTTTAAAGAAAGAAGAAGTTCCTGTTTTCTTGGCAGAGCTAAAATCAGAACCCTTTCTGAATGAGTTGTCTGAGCGCGATTTGCTCATAACAGCTGATACTGTAGTGTGTTTAGGAACTGAAATTCTTGGCAAACCGGTAAATCATTATGAAGCTCGTCAAATGCTTCAAAAGTTAAGTGGAAACGAACACCAGGTAATTACTGGAGTATGCCTTACATCTCATTCGAAAAAATATTCATTTTATTCGGTAACAAATGTCGAATTTAAAAAACTAACTTTGGCAGAGATCGAACACTATATTACCGCATTCAGTCCCTTTGATAAAGCAGGTGCTTATGGTATCCAGGAATGGATTGGTACAATTGGTATTACACATATTGAAGGTTCGTTTTATAACGTGATGGGACTTCCAATTCAACAATTATACGAAGAGATTCAAAAATTTTAATATATACATAAAAAAGGTTACAACTATTAGCGTGTTTTATAACAGCGCATTAAATTGAAATTCATAGTTAACATATTTCCCCGATAATTCGTAAATTGATTAGAAACAAAATTAAATTCAATTCTATGAAATATCAGATAAAATTACTCATTTGGTTTTTTTTCGCTAGTTTATTTGTTAGTGGATGCAACCAAAAGGAAGAATCTCCCGAGGTGGGATTTTTAATTCATGCATTCGATAAAGAACGATGGGAAAATGACCGGGACTACTTCGTTAAAAATGTTCAGGAACTTGGAGGTGTCGTAACTGTTATGGATGCACAAAATGATGCCAGTAAACAATTGGCCCAGGCAAAAGAATTGCTCGCAAAAGGTGTTGATGTGTTAGTTGTAATACCCGTCGACCAGTTTGCTGCAGCTGACATAGTAAAAGAAGCGCACGCGCACAACGTCAAGGTTATATCATACGACCGCATGATTAAAAACTGTAAACTCGATTTTTATGTTTCTACCGATAATGTTGAAATTGGAGCTTTACAAGCCAAATATCTAACTACAATAAAACCCACCGGAAATTATGCATTAATAGGTGGTGCGATTAGAGATAACAATAGTCAGTTGCTTTATCTTGGACAAAGAAATGTAGTGCAGCCTCTTGTTGAAAAAGGCGACATAAATATTATTTATAACGAATTTACAGAAGCTTGGGAAGAGCACGAAGGCTATGAACATGCCAAAAAACTTTTAGCCGGCAAAGAGCACGTTGATGCTATTCTGGCTGGTAACGACGAATTGGCATTCGGAGTAATAAAAGCCCTTAAGGAAATCGGAAAAGAAAAAGAAGTTTTGGTAGCAGGTATGGATGCCGACTTACGCAATTTGCAAGAAATTGTTGCAGGAAACCAAACCTGCACAATTTATAAACCATACGAAAAACTGGCTGCAACAGCTGCAGATCTTGCCGTGAAATTGGCGCGTGGCGAAGAAATAGAAAAAACATATCAAACAGTTAGTAATGGAGAATTGCTGGTTCCAACAGTTTTTCACACCGGAATGATTGTTAACCGCGAAAATTTAAAATTGACCGTAATCTCAGAGGGATATCAAAAAGAGGAAGAGGTTTTTAAATAGTGTTTTTTTTCATAAAGTAATTTTTGGGGGAGCTTCAGTACGGGGCTCCCTTTCTTTTTGGTAATATTTGTGGTTGAAGTAGCAAAATGAATATCAATAGAATTACTTTCTACTCATTAATAAGACTCACTGTTTTGCTTTCTCCGTTGAAGATCTACTAATTATTTTTATTTTTGCACTGTTTTATTTAGAATATGTCTTAATAATTAAGGGGGATACTATTGCAGAACAGATTGGATTAATTTCCGAATTCCTCAGTAGCCTGGTTACGGTTTTCCTGTCTATAAACAGATGGTTAGTTTGTTAATGATGGAACAAAATCGATTGATCAAAAAACGTTATTGTTTAAAGGCGAGTTTCTTTATGATACCAGAAAAACAAATAATTTTAATTAGATGAAGCGAGCATGAGAAATATTCACACTTTGGCGATATGTTAAAATCATGCGCGTTCCATCTTGTAGCATAGAAAACAAACAATTTTAATATGAAATACCACGTAGTAACCCTAGGGTGTCAAATGAATTTGTCGGATAGTGAGCGAGTGATCTCCGTGCTTGATGAAGCCGGGTACGAATGGACCGACAACGAGGAGGAGGCCGGTTTAATAGGCATTCTGGCATGTTCGGTGCGCCAAAAAGCTATCGACAAAGTGTATTCGCGTATTTATAAATGGAATAAGCTGAAAAATAATAAAAACCTTATTACTTTTATTTCGGGGTGTATTTTACCCGACGATCATGAAAAATTTCTGAAACTTTTCGATATAACTTTTCAAATGAAAGATTTACCAGAATTGCCTGAAATGATTAGTCGCTACGGAATTACAACGCCCGCGCATTTAAAAGTTGGTATCGATCCATATAACGAAAATATTGAAGAGTTTTGGAATGTGCAACCACATTATCAGTCTAACTTCGAGGCTTTTATTCCTATACAAAATGGCTGCGATAAATTTTGCACCTATTGTGCCGTCCCTTATACCCGCGGTCGCGAGGTTTCACGTCCTTCGAAAGATATTATTGCTGAAGTCGCTTTGTTGGTAGCTCAGGGATACAAATCAATAACCTTGCTTGGGCAGAACGTTAATTCATATGGACTTGATAAAAAAGGAAATGAGATAAACTTTCCGCAACTGCTGCGAGAAATTGGTGAGTTAGGTATACGTATGAAAAAGGAATTTTGGCTCTACTTTACTTCGCCACATCCACGCGATATGACGGATGAAGTTATTGATGTAATTGCACAATACCCTGTTCTTGGAAAACAAATTCACCTTCCAATACAAAGTGGCGACGATGAAGTGCTGAAGCGAATGAACCGAAAATACAATGTGGAAAGATACCGTCATATTATAGAAAGCATTCGTAAAATACTTCCACAGGCAACTATTTTTACTGATGTAATTGTTGGATTCACCGGTGAAACTGAAGAGCAGTTTAACAATACCAGAAAGGTTTTCGATGAGTTTAAGTTTAATATGTCGTATACGGCTATTTACTCTCCGCGCCCAGGGGCTACCAGTCATCGATGGGTCGACGATATTCCTCAGGATGAAAAAAAGCGCCGCCTTCATCTTTTAACGGAAGACTTACGTAAATATAATCTTCCGTACAACCAAAGCTTGGTTGGCAATACTTACCGTGTGCTTGTTCGCGGAACCGATCGCAAGGAGGGATTTCTTTCCTCGCACACCGAAGGCAAACTTATTGTTCGTTTTGCTTCCTCTGACGAAAGTTTGATTGGTAAGTTTGTGGATGTAAAAATTACGGCAGCTTCCGATTTCTCAATGGAAGGCGAGTTGGTAAATTAATAGGTTGGAGTATAGAGAGCTGTATTCAACGTTTGCTCGAGAAACACATTAAGTAGCTGTTTATAATTATATCTTCATGTTTTCAACAGATACCTAGTAAGTTGCGAACGGTGGAATAAAATAGCTTAATAAAAATGTAGTAAAAGTTTGCAAAGGAGAAAATGATGCTTACCTTTGCAGCCGCTTTAGAAATAAGGCGGAGTTCTAAAAAAGGATGAAGGGAAAAAGGTTGAACAAAGAAGACCGTAAAAGGTTATAGAGTTCAGGTTTTAAGCCGGGTAAACGTTCGAAAGAAAGTTTCAAAAAAAAACTTAAAATAGTTTTGGAGGTTTAGAAAAAGCCATTACCTTTGCCGCCCCGAATGAGGGAAATAGTTCTGGTGAGCTAAACGGAAACGGGATAGTAAGCCAGTAAAATAGGAACAAAAAGTAGGCGACCGGCATAACGAGGAAAGATTGCGATGCTGGTTTTTTTACGCAAGTTCATTGACATTTTGAAGCACAAAAGAATAAAATAAAAAAA
>JBFHFE010000070.1:0-8198 GCA_041583785.1 Draconibacterium sp.
AGCAGATGGAGCTTTTTCTATCGAAAGTAATTATCAGTTGTCATTTTCATTTATTTAGTGCCTTTAAAGAGAGAAATATTTCATATCTCTCTTTAAAGGCTATCAGTTACAAACTAACGATCTTATTAAAATTGTTTGTTTTCTAAGGAATAAGATGGAACTCGCATGATTTTAATAAACGCCTATGTGTGAATATTTCTCATGCTCGTTTCATCTCATTAATATTAAAAGCTTTTAAAGGAATTAGATGTAACTCACTAATGGAATTAACTGCATGCAAATTATTTTGTCGTGCCTGTTTCAGGCTATTGCTACAATAACGAGCTTGCCACTTGCTAACGGTTCGGAGCGTTACCCCCGCCCGTAAGGGACTTACACCCTCTGGAATATTTTCATGCTCACTTATGTTTAATTCGCATCAAAATTTGTATTTTACGTTCTTTTTCTGAGCTTTAAAATAAGTGCGCACATGCTCATGCTGGGCACACACAATGTATAAAAATAATAGCCGAGATAGTAGTAATTTCAATGGTTGTAGCCCGCTTCAAAATTGTAACGGCTTAATAAATTTGAAGCACGCAATCGCCTACTTTGCAAATACTCACCGTTGTGCGGTATTGAAAGTGCTCATAAAATATTGATAATACTTGAATGATTTAATGTTACTTTTGATAATTCAGAATTTTAAAATGATACTAAAACGTTATTATATGAAACATCTAATAGTTTTAAGCATTGTATTGGGTGCTTTATTAGCTTGTACAAATTCAAAAAGTCAGAAAAACAATAATGTTACTGAAACTCAGAAAAAACAACCTGAGTTAAAAAATAACTGGGAAAACCGCTTGCAATATACCGGGGTTGTTATAGAAGACGATAATTACCATATCTGGGGTTCTTCACCTATTTGGGGCGATGATGGCAAAGTCCATATTTTTGCAGCACGTATGCCTGTTGAAAGTGGTTTTAAGTATTGGTATGCTACTTCTCAAATTGCCCATTACGTTGCCGACAAACCAGAAGGTCCTTTTAAGTTTGTAGAAGTTCTCTTGAAACCGGGCGAGAGTGCGTCTGGGGCTTGGGATACTGGTACACAACATAATCCAACAATAACCAAAATCGATGGTTTGTATGTTTTAACGTACCACTCAAATACTGCAACCATCGAAGATAGGGCAAGGAAAAGTCATAAGATTGGAATGATGACATCAAAAAGCCTAAATGGTCCATGGAAAAAGATTGGCATGGTACTTTCCCCTCCTTCAGAAAATGACACAACCATTTGGAGTCACAAGCATAGTGGTGGGATTGATAACCCATCGCTTGTAAAAACCAAAGCAGGTAAGTATTATTTATACTACCGGGCAAAGTGGAAAGGGCTTGAGGGCGATAACACCTACGGAGTTGCCATTGCAGATAAACTTGAGGGACCTTATATACATTACCCTAAGCGTGTAATTAACAACACTCGATATGTAGAAGACCCTTATGTGTTTATTTATAAGGATGTTTTCTATATGTTATTAACCGATAATTATCGGGGGAAAGGGATTTTGCTAACATCTGAGGATGGCTTACATTATGAATTTAATGAGGGAGTATTAGGATTTAATAAAATGGACGCTTACATCTCTCCCGAGATTGTAAATGCTGCTCCCAATTATCGCAGTCCAAAATTTGAACGCCCACAACTATTAATGAAAGAAGGTATTCCCACGCATATGTACGCACCGGGTGGAGCAAATATCAACGGAGGAAAAGGAACTTGTTGTTATCTTTTTAAAATATCCAATCTATCACATAATGATTAACAATCTTGTACCAAAGATTACTTACTATTGTTTAACAATGGACTTTTAGATTGAATGCTTAATTAGATTAAAACGTTGCATAGTAGAGTAGCCCGACCCCGCTAGCAAACACTTGCAGGGAGAGGCTGGCGCAGATTTGTAAGCCATGAGCCGGTTGTTAAAACTGGCCATGTGTTTTTGAGCGAAGAGTTTTAGCAGGTAGCAGGAGTAAAAAAAGTAGGACTAAGAGCAATAGCACGGAGTGCAAATCCGCGCTAGCTAGGGGTTAATAAACCAACTTGGTAATAAGGGAATAATACAACTGGTACATCTATTAATTTAGGCATAATTTTGAAGTAGAAAAAGAAAGCTATGAATATTAAAATTGGGAAATTAACCATAACAAGCCTACTAGCATTTATAGTAATATTTTCTTGCAGTAGTTATAAAAGTATTGATGGTGGACTGCTCTGGAAGATAACTGGAAATGGGTTAAAAGAACCTTCCTATCTTTTGGGAACTAACCATGGAATGAGTGGAGATTTTGTGGACAGTATCCCTGGTTTTTGGGATGCTTTTAACTCTGTGGAACAATTGGTAATGGAATATGATATTACCAAACCCAGGAGATTAGATTCAATAAAACCTACAAATATATTACCAGAGGATATTACCTATCATGATTTACTGGATGCCGATGAGATTGCAGTACTTGATTCCATTCTTTTGGAATACTTCCCTTTCAACTCCAAAGGAATAAGATTAAAACCTGCAGGTCTCCTTTCGCTATTGCAAGGAGTTATTTTAACAAAAGAATCACAAAAATGGGCTACAGAAAATCCCTATCTGGCAATTGCTATAACGAAAAGCATTGACTTAAGATTATTGAAAATATCCAAGTTTAGGTCTTATCCGATTATTGAACTAGATTCAGATGAAGAGTTAGACAGATTAGGGATTAGAGATGGGAGCTTTTTATCTTCCTCAGAGAATTTGCAAGTCGAGGCAAAGGAAATGATTCAATCATTAACATCCAGCAGCACAATGGATTCGATTATAGGGTTTACCAGAAACAGCATAGAAGTTTATTATACGCAAGATTTAAGAGCAATCGAAAAATATGATGCCGAACCTAAAATGCAGAATGAAGAGGAAGCCAAATTAAATAGGAATACTTTCGTTATAAAGCGAAATATTCTCTGGATAGATAAGATTTTGCCTGAAATCAATAAAAAAACATCATTTATTATGGTCGGTGTGGCACATTTGCCAGGCGAGAAAGGTTTAATTAACCTTCTAAAAAAAGAAGGGTACACTGTACATCCGATAAAATAGACATTAAGAGTATTCTACAAATGAAATGAATATGAAATTTAAACGTGACATAAAAATAAATCTAAAATCACACACATCAACGATGGCTTTAACTTCCTGTCGCAGAATGTCCGAAAACACAAGGGCAAACTGTTAATACATCCATCTAAAGAAGCGGTTCAATCGTTCAAGAACAAACTCAAAAAAAGGTTCAGAGAAAACCGTGGCATTCCGGCTCATGCCTTAATACGTACTTTGAATCCAGTTATTAGAGGCTGGGCAAATTACCACAAAGGTGTTTGCGCTAAACGCACTTTTGCGCGGTTGGGAACTTTCATTTACTGGCAACTAAAACGATGGGCATATTTCGACTACGCTCAATATAAAAAATACCAGCAATGTAATAAAAACCGTTGGTGGATTTATCATCGTTATTTTCATCTTATTAAAATTGTTTGTTTTCTAAGGAATAAGATGGAACTCGCATGATTTTAATAAATCGCCTATGTGTGAATATTTCTCATGCTCGTTTCATCTCATTATTATTGAAAACTTTTAAAGGTATTCGATGTAACTCACTTCTGAATATGTTGATTACTTATAATGGTTTTTACTTGTTCGTTTCATGATAACCATTTTACCGATAAGCGGTTTACTAAAAAAGGTACTCAAATCAATCGATTGTACCGGATTATGTATGTCCCTATCCGGTACCATGTTAAAGTGAAAGCTAAAGCCAACCCTTTTCTTAGCGAATATGACAAATATTTCTATCAAAGAACCAAGTGGCGAGAAGATTTAGCAAAAGAGTGTAAACAAATTACTACTTTTATGTCAAATAAAAATAGTAGTAACAGCCGGGTCTCTCCTCACCGAGTTGGCCTTTAAAGTGCCTGAGCTGTATGCGGTGAAAGTCGCACGTACAGTTCTTAGGGGGCGCAAGCTACCCGGTACGGTTATGCAACAAAATTCGCAAATACTTGTTTCTATTGTAGATATTTGTAATATATTTACAAAAAAAAGAAATAGAGATGATTTTAGAGTTTAAAGTAGAAAATTATTTATCTTTTAGAGAAGAGCAAATACTTAGTTTTGACCCTTCTTCCGATAAAGAATATGAATCTCAATATTGTGTCCAAGTAAAAGAGGGAGTTAAAGTTTTAAAACTTGGACTCATTTATGGAGCAAATGCATCGGGAAAAACTAACTTGTTAAAATCACTGGAATTTTTACGAAAATTTATTCTTAAGCAGAAAAGTGATAAGACAGAACCAACAGGAGTTATACCGTTTAAATTTGATGATTCATATTCTGTGAAACCTAGCCGATTTGAATTAGCTTTCTATTTAAATCAAATAAAGTATGTTTATTCAGTTCTACTAAATGAAAAAAGAGTAATTGAAGAGAACTTGATATACTATCCAGGAATTCAGCCTGCGATTTTCTTTGAAAGGTCATATGATAAAAAGAAAGAAAAATCGGTAATAAAATTTGGTGGTACTATTGACTTAAAAGCATCTGACAAGAAACTCATTGAGGGTTTAACAATTTCAAATAGTTCTGTATTTTCAGCATTTTCAAAAGCAAATACAGAGAAATCATTATTTGACGATGTTTTTAAATGGTTTAGCGAGGATTTCATGCAAATGATTCAACCCTCAACAGATTTATTTGGTTGGACAAGTTCGCGGTTAGAAAAAGACAATTTATGTAAGGATTTTGTTTTAGAAGTTTTACAAAAAGCGGATTTTAATATTTCAGCAATTGATATTGACGAAGAAGAAATTCCGATTGATGAAGAACTTGAAACTAAAATTTCCAATATGGATATGCCTGAACATTTGAAAGAAGAGATTCTTCAAAAAAAGATGTTGAAGGCAAAAGACATTTCGTTTCAGCATACTACTAAGTTAATGGAGAAGAATTTGCCTCGAAAACTTGAATCAAATGGAACCATTAGATTTTATGGACTTGGAGGTGTCTTAAATAAATTATTGTCATCCAATACTTTTCTGTGCATTGATGAGATTGAAAATTCTTTACATTATGATTTAGTGGCTCATTTTGTTAAAACTTTTTTAATGAATTCTAATAATTCTCAATTATTATTTTCAACTCATGATATCAATCTTTTAAATGAAGACTTTCTGCGTAGAGACACAGTTTGGTTTGCAGATAAAAATGAATTTGGAGCTTCTGAATTATATTCGTTATTAGATTTTAAGTTGCATAAGAATTTATCTCCGTACAACGCATATAAGATAGGAAAATTAGGTGCAAAGCCAGAGCTTGGTGAAATAATACTATCGAAACATGGCAAGAAAAACTAAAAGTCGACCATCGAAATTTCAAGTTGCAATTGTTGGTGAAGGTGAAACTGAATGGTTTTATTTTAGCAGAATGAGACAACATGAGAGATTCACATTTAAAGTGGCTCCAGATTTACCTAAGCATTCAGACTATAAATCCATTATAAAAGCGGCAAGAAAGAAAAGAGATGAAGGTTATGATTTAGTTTTTGTGTTCTTGACCTTGATAGAATAATTACTAATCCAACTGAGCAAAAAGGTTATTGTAAAGAAAAAGCAAAAATTAAAGCAAATAAAGGAATTGAGTTTATTGAAACAATGCCATGCATTGAACTCTGGTTTTTACTTCATTTTTTACATAACTATTCATCAAGAGTGTATCTTGACTATAATCAAGTGAGTGTTCCTCTAAAACGACATATTCCTAATTATGAGCAAACTACTAAATTCCTTAAATCAATTGACCTTTATGAATATTTAAACAATAATGGAGATTGTGAATTAGCGAAACAATATGCGACGAGGTTAGAAACAGAAAAAAATGAAAGCGACAATCCTTTATTTAATTTTACCCAAATAAATAATTTGATAACTCGCTTAAAAGAAAAATAAAGCACATACCCCTAATAAATAAGCGTTCTGATGGCATGCAATGCCCAATCTGAACAGGTGTTGACGGAACCGGATTCGGAGTTGGGAACTATTATGGGCAATGATTGGATTTTAGTTGGCGGTAAACAGAATCTCTCAGGTCAAACTCTCGATTGTTTTCGTTCTTTTTTTGTACTTCTTTTGGTTTTAAACGTAAAACTTTGGTTTTTCAATACTACAAAAACAATAATTTTTCGGTTTATGGCATAGCAAAACCATTCGCTTTTACAGCGTCAATTCAGGGAGTACAATATTCCTGGTTAGTTAGTTCAGTATAAAAACCGGCGGCCCCTTGCCATTAAAAGTATACATGGTAATCAACTCTCCTTTTTTGCATTTCGGGCATGGGCGGTGTACCAAAGGCGGTCTTTCGGGCAACTTCGAGATGGCCTTTAAAGTGACTGAGCTGTATGCGGGGAATTAAAAATCATGAAATACCATTGAAAATATACAATAAATTGAATAAACTCGCACGTACAGTTCTTAGGGGGCGTAAGCTACCCGGTTCGGCAAGCAGAAAAAAAGGACAAGATACAAGACCTAAATTGAAATGAATAAACAGTTAGAAAATGACATGATTAATCTCGAAGAATTACTTGAAAAAGTAAAGCTTCAAGGACTTGATTATTTAAGTAGTATTACTGAGAGAAGGACTTCGATTAATAAAATAAAAAACAACGATTCTAACCTTAACGAAATAGGGATTGGTGGTCTTGAAGCTCTTAATTTATTTAATGAAAAATTCGAGAGTTTAATTGTTGGTTCCACAGGTCCAAGATATTTAGGTTATGTAATTGGAGGGACGACACCTGCCTCAATTATTGGTGATTGGTTAGCAGCAATTTATGACCAAAATCCACAAACTACGACAGCGCAAGGTGATGTTTCAATAATAATTGAAAAAGAGACCATAAAGCTACTTTTGGACTTATTTAATCTTCCCGATAGTTTTTTAGGTGGGTTTGTGACTGGTGCAACAATGTCAAATTTCACTTGTCTTGCTGTTGCTCGTCAATGGTTTGGGAAAGAATTTGGAAAAGATTATGCAAAAAATGGTATCTCTGAGAAGATAGAAATATTAAGTGCAGTTCCTCATTCTTCTGCAATAAAATCCCTATCAATGTTGGGTATTGGGAGTAATAATATTGTGAAAATTGAAGTTGAAAGCGGAGTTCGGGAGTCGATTAACATTCAGAAATTAGAACAAAAAATTGAAACACTTAAAGGCAAACCATTTATACTAATTTCGAGTGCAGGTACTGTAAATACTGCCGACTTTGATGATTTTGAAGCTATCACAAGACTAAAAGAAAAACATAACTTTTGGTGGCATATCGATGGTGCATTTGGAGCTTTTGCAGCTTGCTCTGATAAATTCAGGCATCTTGTTAAAGGGTGGGAAACAGCCGACAGCATTACAATAGACTGTCATAAATGGCTAAATGTACCCTATGAAAGTGCTATCTTTTTGGTTAAAGAAAAACATAAGTTTTTGCAATTGGAAACATTCCAAAATTCAAATGCACCATATTTAGGTGATACTACCAAAGATATAAACTATTTAAATTTCTTACCAGAAAATTCAAGGCGTTTAAAAGCATTGCCAGCGTGGTTTTCATTAAAAGCTTACGGAAAAAAAGGATACGAAGACATTGTAGAAAATTCTGTAAAAATGGCACAGCTTTTAGGAAAGTTTATTGAAGAAGATGGTTGTTTTGAATTACTTGCTCCAGTTAAATTAAATAATGTATGCTTTACTGTAAAAGGCATTAACGCTTTAGATTTTTTAACTGGATTAAATCATTCAGAAAAGGTATTCATGACACCAACAGTATTTAAAGGAAAGCAGGGCATAAGAGCTTCTTTTGTAAATTGGCGTACAGATATTTCGGACATTAAGATAATTATTGATGAAATGAAAAAAATAATGAATGCCAGCCGCTAATAAATAAGCGTTCTGATGGCATGCAATGCCCAATCTGGACCCGGTGTTGACAGAACCGGATTCGGAGTTGACATATAGTAGGGGGAATGATTGGGTTTTATTTGGTGATTTCCGTAATCTCTCAGCTTATACCCGATTGCTTTCGTTCAGTTTTAGTGTTTCTTCTTATTTAAGCCAGCTGAAATTTTG
>JBFHFE010000071.1:0-7897 GCA_041583785.1 Draconibacterium sp.
TAAAATCAAAGAACTCACCTCCTTGCGTCGGCTCAGACAGCTTTGATTTCTTAACGTCATCTTCACTTGTTTTTTGGTTCACCAGCCGAGGCCGCTCCAGAATGGTGTTCGTTGCTTATTGTATGTTTTGTTTTTCATTTTGATTTTAATGGGTTCCCGATTTCATTGGGAGTTGGGGAGGCAGGTTGTGAACGTGTTTTTTTAATGGATTGTTTTTATATCCAGATATTTACCCCTTCGCCTATCGGCACTTCCCCTCACGGAGGGGAAGCAGCACCGAACAAACGTTGCTGCAAACGTTGAGAATTCCTCTAAATTTTGCTGCGAGCATTCTCCCTTTTATAAGGGGAGATGTCAACAGACAGAGGGGTAGTGTTGGCTTTGTGGTTAGTTATAGACCGGTCTGTATAGTTAGCGTAGATACAGACCGGGTCTATAATTCTACGCAGCAATTTGTTTTGGTTAAGGCTAGCGGGGGTTAATGTTAATAGCCCTGTTAATAGCCCCGGGTTTTAACCCGGGGTAAAGTGCGTTAGCGAATAAAGCGGTGCAAGTGGGATGTTTAACAGGGCTTGTTGGTTGCATGCGCCGCCATAACGTGTTGTTTTATCTTGTGCCTTGTTTTTATATGCTGTCCGGTCGTCTTTCCCTGCTGGGAGGGAAAGATAAGAGATAGAGTCTGTTTGGTTTGTCCTGCCGGATGGTGCCTTATCAGGCGGATGTCTTATCAGACGGATTTTACTTTTCTCCTTGATGAGAAAAGTAAAGAAAAGAATCAAGGCGAAAAAAAGCTTCCTCCCGCTCGTGGCTTTTTTAACGGTCTTCGCGTTACGGCCGCTACGACCTAAAAGCCCCTTCAAGCCTACGCCTGCCAGCCTTTTCGCCAGGCCCACGCGCTTTCCCGATTTCATCGGGAGTGGGGGAGGCCGGTCCTTAATGTATTTTTCTGTTATTGTTTGTTTTTATACCCAGATGTTTACCCCTTCGCCTATCGGCACTTCCCCTCACGGAGGGGAAGTAGCACCGAACAAACGTTGCTGCAAACGTTGAGAATTCCTCTAAATTTTGCTGCGAGCATTCTCCCTTTCATAAGGGGAGATGTCAACAGACAGAGGCGTAGTGTTGGCTTTGTGGTTGCTTATAGACCGGGTCTGTATAGTAAACGTAGATACAGACCCGGTCTTTAATGCTACGCAGCAATTTGTTTTGGTTAACCCCAGTGGGGTTAAATGTTAATAGCCCCGGGTTTTAACCCGGGGGTGATGTGTGATAGCGAATAAGGCGGCGCAAGTGGTATGTTTAACAGGGCTTGTTTGTTGTGTGCCGCAATAGTGTATTATTTGTTTTATTGTTTGTTTTCTCTGCCGAGGGCGTCTTATCAGACGGATGTCCTTCCGGACAGGAAATCCTTTTTTGCTGCAGGTCAAAAAAGGATTCAAAAAACCCCGCCGCTGACATAAAAAGTGCTAAAAATCAATCCATTTTGCTAAAAGAAACCCCTTTCCCGCCATCCAGCGCATTTGCCTTACCCTGCCGGGCTTTTCCCCTTCGAGAAGGGGAAAGTAAAGCGGAATGTTTTATTTCTTGAACTCCTCCTTTTAGCCCTTCGTTCCTCCGGTCTAACGTTCGTCAAACAGCCTTGATTTTTAAACATTCACTACATCCATTTTTTTTACGCAATTCTTTGAAGACGGACGGCCTTTCTAAATGTGATTTTAGGTACTGTATGTTTTGTTTTTTATTTTGATGGGTTCCCGATTTCATCGGGAGTTGGGGATGTAGTTATTGCTTATTTGCTGCTTATATTTTGTTTATTAGTCTATTCGTGTTTTGTTTGCATGGTCTGCGTGTTGGTTTTCCCCTTTAGGGGTTCGGGGTAGCGGGGGCTTTTGGGTTGGTTATAGACTGTGTTTAACAGTGTTGCTTTTGGCTATTTTTTTCGGACAACTATTTTTTGGAGTAGGATATAAGTTAGAAGTGCCAGGGTAATGCCACCAAGGTTGCTTGCAGCATCCATAAGGCTTACGCCGCGTTTAAAGCTGAAATGTTGCAGGCTTTCGAGCACGAACGAGAGGAGGGTAAGTGCCAGGGCCAGATACAGTGGTTTTACCTTAAGTTTCAGGTTAAACAAGAGCAGGGCAAGCAGATAGTAATATCCGCCGTGAATAAGTATGTCGGCAAACCAGTAATACTGGTTGAGTACTTTTTGTTCGGGGTGGAAGTTTGGCCAGAGGCACATTAAGATAGTGACCAAAAGCGATATGAATAGTATGATGTATTTTGCGGTAACATTCATTGTTAATTCTGCTTTTTTGTTATTAGAAATTAGGAAAACTGAGGCATGCTAATTAATCGGACCCGGTTGATTATTATGCTGCCGTTGGCGTTCTGCGTTAGGGATTGCAGCGGTAGCCCGGAGCGCAGCGAGGACTTTTAGCGGAAAGCCCGGCCGACGCAAGGAGGAAACGCCCAAAATGTAATCTGCTTGGTTTTTAGAATTTGTCGGTTTTCCATATTAACAGTAGGGGCTTGTTGGCGAAAAATTCAGTTAGTTGTTGTTGTGTAACTTCGATGTGGCGGATTTTTCGGGAGATAAATTTTTCGGCTTTTGTGGCGAGGGTTTCGATGTAGTTGTTATCGAGGGTGTTTCCCACCAGAACGAGGTCGATTATTTTTGATTCGCGTCCTTTGGCTAAATCGCCCGCAATAAATGCGCTTTCGAGGTCGCCTATTTTGCTGGCAACATGGTCGATTATTTGATCGATGCCGACAATTTTTTTTAATATGTTATTGATGTCGGAGAAGAGGGGGTGGTTAACATTTGCACAATAGTATTTACGGTTTCCGGTTAACTCTGAAATGAGCAGTCCGCCTTCCTCTAGCCGGTTTAGCTCTATGCGAATGGCATTGGATGATTCGCAGAACTCGTGCTCAAGGTTTCGGAGGTAGCTTTTTGTTGTTCCGTTAAGAAAGAATTTCAGCAGGAGTTTTTTCCGGGTTTTGGATGTTATTAATGAATTGAGCATATTTTATGATTATGGTTTGCCAAATGCTGTTTTTGGGAATTGTTTTTTTTGTTTGTGCGGTGAAGTTAGCTGATGTAGCTTATTTGTTGGGTTGACTCTCGCTCTTCTCGCTCATGGCCTGCAGCGAGGGACGATAGGTTTGTGGTGTTTGGTGGGGATTGAGGTTTTGTTGTTGCCGGGGCTCTTTATAACTGCTGTGTGCGGCGTAATTGTATTTTTTTTGTTTGTTTTATCCTATCGGATGGATGCCCTGCCGGACGGCTTTACTCTTTTTCCTATAAAGATTATTGCAACGTTCGGCAATGCTCAAGCAAGCTTGGCACTGCTCTCTCTTAATGCAATAATTGTCTTGATGCAAAGAGTAAACAGAAAGGTCAAGGCTGCGTCTGCTTCACTCAAAAAAGCTACGATTGATGACTAAAAGAAACCCCTTTCCCGCCATCCAGCGCATTTGCCTTACCCTGCCGGGCTTTTCCCCTTCGCGAAGGGGAAACGAAAGCGGAATGTTTTATTGTTTGAACTCACCTCCTGTGTCGGGTTCAAACAGCTTTTCTTTTTTAACGCTCCATTTCTTAATTTTCTTAACGCATTTTTCTGAAGGCGGACGGCCTTTCTAAATATGATTTTAGATATTGTATGTTTTGTTTTTCATTTTCATTTTGATGGTTTCCCGATTTCATCGGGAGTGGGGGACTTGGTTTTTATTTGGTTGCGGCTTATACTGCTGCGTGTTGGTTTTCCCCTTTAGGGGCTAGGGGTAGTGCCGGCTTTTTGTGAACCGATACAGCTTCGCCCTCTCGGTTACATGTGATTAACCGAGGATTTTCATGAAAAGAGTAAAAAAAGTACTCATACTAGTGCTCCAAATATAGTCAATGTTGTTTTGGTTATTGTTAAGTTTATGTCAAGTCGATTTTGAGGTTGGACAAAAAATATATTATCGATTTAGTTAAGTTGTTGAAAGGTAGTGGTATATGAATATTATTCCGACTTCGTTTGGCGCTATTATACAAAAGTTTATGATTGCAGTTAATGGCTTGTGTAGTTGTATAATTGACTGATATTGAAGAACTAGTATAGGTATGTTAATTTTTTTTCGGAAAAGGAATATTTTATGAAGTAAAAAGAGCGTATGTTATCCGTAATTGTATGAATTGTTATTAAATTATTAATGGAACATTTACGCAGAGATATTTTGTTAGTTTTGCTTTTAGTATAAATATAACAACCCGATTAGATACATGAATCTTACTAAAAACTTTATTATTTTGCTTACTGGCTTGCTGTTGTTGTTATGTGCTTCGTGCAGTACCCCATTAAGCGAATTGGTTTATTTAAACCATATCGAAACAGGAAAAACATACCTTAATGCACATAGTCCCGGAGAATACCGAATACAGCCAAACGATCAGTTGTTTATACAGGTAATTAGCGATGACCCTATGAACGCTGCATTTTTGAATATTGTAAGTACTCAGGGTGGGAGTAGCACCATGGGATCATCGACCACAAGTATGGAGCTGATAACTTTTTTGGTAAATGAGCAGGGGAAGATTGATTATCCGCAACTGGGTGAGATCAAGGTGGTTGGATTAACCACCACCGAGGTGAGCGATTTGATACAGGAAGGCGTTGATGCTTACCTTGAAGGAGCTTCGGTATTTGTAAAGCTGGTAAACCGTACAATTACTGTTTTGGGAGAAGTGAGTAGTCCTGGGCAGAAGACCATGGTGAAAAACCAGTTGTCTATTTTTGAAGCACTGGGGGCTGCAGGCGATATTACCGACTGGGGAAACCGCAGAAACGTTAAGTTAATACGTGAGTTACCCGAGGGAAAACACATTGAAGAGCTGGATATTACCGATCCGAAGCTAATAGATTCGCCATTTTACTATGTGTTACCTCACGATATAATATATGTAGAACACAATTCGAAGGTGTATGGTGCTAAGAACTTATCGTACACGGCTCCTTTAAGCATTGTTTCTACCCTTGTTACAATTATTGTTTTAGTACTTACACTGTAATTATGAATTACCCTGAAAAGAATCCGAGTCCCATAAACGGGCATTCGATAGACGAAGAGAGCATTGATATAAAAAAAATTATAGGTCGCTTACTGCAAAATTGGTACTGGTTTGTAATTTGTGTATTTATTGGCGGCAGCTGTGCTTTTCTATACAACCGGTACACCACACCTGTGTACGAACTAAAGTCGACTATATTATTCGAAGAAGATAATAATAACTCATCGGCAGCGCTTGGAGCCTTAGGCTCGCAGGCGAATGTTTTTGAGGGTCTTGGTGGTATGGGAAGTATGCAGAATATATACAACCAGCTTGTAATTCTTAGTTCAACTCCCTTAATAGCGCAAACCATTGAAGAACTGAATTTTGAAGTGAGCTATTATCACGAAGGACGTGTGTCGGGATTTGTAAGTGGTTTGTCGGGGCGGGAGATATACAATTCGGCACCGTTTCATGTAGTGTGGGACAAAAAACATCCGCAACTTGTTGGAGTCGATTTTGAAATTCAACTGAGGCCGAACGGAGAGATTGCCATATCGGGAAAAGGCGAAAAGGCGATGTTGTACGATTATGTACGGGAAGAGAAAATTAAAGAGGTAGTTGATTTTTCATTCTCGCAAAATGTAAAACCAGGAACAAAGGTGGAGACGGATGGATTTTCGTTTACCATTTTATTGAATGATAAGTTTGACCCTACGGAAGATAACCAGTATCGATTTAGTTTTAACAGCATTCAGGGATTAATAAAACAATACAAAGGAGCGCTTGAAGTTAACCGACCTGATAAATTTTCATCAGTAATTGAGATTAGTTTAAGGGATTCTCACCCGGGCAAGGGAATTATCTTTTTAAACAAACTTACCGAGGTATACCAAATGAGTAACCTCGATAGAAAAAATGACAATGCCAGCCGTACCATACAATTCATTAGCGGTCAGTTAGAATCGATTTCCGATTCACTGCTTGTTTCGGAGAATGAGATGGAATCGTTTCAGAGCGAAAATAAAGTAGTTGATTTATCGATGCAGGGACAGCAGATGCTGGAACAAATGCGTGAGCTTGATAACGAAGAAGTGCGCCTGGAGACACAGAATAAATATTATAAGTACCTGAAGGAATATATTGAGAGCAACAAGGAGCTGGAGACCGTAATTGCACCATCGGCAATGGGGATTTCTGATCCTTTGCTGAACAGTCTTATTTTACAGTTAAATGAGCTGATTACAAAGAAATCGAGCGAGACCTCGATCCGTCCGAACTCGAAGCATCCAACCCTTTTGGGCTTGAATGCCCAGATTGAAAGTGTGAAAAGTTCCTTGCTGGAGAATACAACGAATATTATTTCGCAATCGGATATCGAGCTGAGTAATATAAGAGAGCGGAGAAGGACTTTTGAGATAGAGGCCCGCCGCTTACCATCAACAGAGCGTAACTATGTGAATATTGAACGTAAGTACACTTTAAATAACGAAACCTATACATTTCTGTTGGAGAAATTGTCGGAGGCACAGATTGCCAAGGCCTCGAATGTTCCCGATAGCCATGTTATAGAGGAAGCTGCATCGGTAGTTAATGGGCCGGTGGAACCGAAGCCAAAAATGATTTATGCAATAGCCCTTCTACTGGGGCTCGCTTTTCCCGCTGGAATAATTTTTATACGCGACTTCTTTAACACCCGTATAATGTCGCAGGAAGAAATTGAAGGATTAACGAATTATCCGATTATTGGCCATGTTTTTCACAATGCCCGCGAGTTTGCCAGCCGAACATTGGTGCTCGATAAACCAAATTCGCCTGCGAGTGAGCCTTATCGAGCCATAAGGAGTAAATTAAACCTGATGACCAAAGGCAAGGAGAACCCGATTATAGCAGTAACTTCTACTTTTCCTAAAGAAGGGAAGTCGTACACTGCTGTTAACATAGCATCGTCGTTTGCTCTTATGAATAAAAAAGCGGTTATTCTGGATTTGGACTTGCGAAATTCGAAGTTGGGAGAAGAGTTTAACCTGAAGAGCGATTTAGGTGTGGTTAATTATATTATTGGCAAGGCAAAACTAGAGGAAATTACCTTTGGTACTAAACACCCAAACCTTAAACTTATTCCGGCAGGGCCTATTCCTCCTAATCCTGCAGAAATGTTGACCGACGATAATTTGTTGAAGTTAATTTCGCAGTTAAGGGAGCTTTACGATGTAATTATTATTGATACTTCACCTGTTGGATATGTTGCCGACATGTTTCAGTTGAACGATTTAATTGATGCGAACTTGTTTATTGTACGTCATAAATATACCAATAAACAGGGATTAAGATCGGCTCTGGCAGAAGTGGAAGGCCACCAGTTGAAAGGTGTAGGTTTAATTGTAAACGGAATACAAGGAGCTAAGAGTAATAGTGGTTACGGTTATGGCTATGGTTATGGCTACGGATATGGCTACGGATATGGAACCGATAAAGATCACAAGGGCTCGAAGCGGAGAAAGTTAAGGGTTGAAGAAGTTAGCAGTAACTAATCGGTAATACGGCCGTGAGAGTTCTGAGAGGTTAAAGAGGGACTGTTGCAAGCATAGTCTGAGTGGCTGTAGCATTAACATGCGTAGTTTCGCAGGTCGTATGCGAGATAGTGTTTTTTATGTCTGGAGAGCAAGTGCATTCTACTAAATAAAGAAAAATATACAGGGGTTTGGCTTTCGTAGCCAGACCCTTTTTTGTTTGCCTCGCATGCAAACTAATCCGTCAGTTTGAAAGAAAACTGAGTCGCCTAATCGGAGGGAAGACAATACGAAGCCAAGTGCGTTGTTGGCAACGGCAGGGTGTGAAGGAAGGCTTAGTAAGTTAGCGGAA
>JBFHFE010000072.1:0-7578 GCA_041583785.1 Draconibacterium sp.
ACAGCTGATTAAATATAGGCTGTCCGCTAAAAATTGTATTTTTACCCATGTCTATCTTTTTGTTGTGGTAAACTAAAAATAGACATACCGGGTGGTTTACTAAAATTTACTGCCCGGTAATTTTTTACCGGACACTAATGACTTTAAATGTAAGTAATATGCAAGATGTTCTAAAAAGCAATCATACTGTAAATCTAAACCTCAATGTTAGGGGATTAAATCAGTCGGCAACGCTTTTGATAAACGAACGAAGCAATGAGCTGATTCAAAAAGGTGAAACTGTTTATAAACTTGGACTGGGGCAGTCTCCCTTCCCGGTTCCTGAAATTGTACAGGAAGCGCTGCGTCAAAATGCCCATCAGAAAGACTACCTTCCGGTAAAAGGATTAATGCCCTTGCGCGAGACCATTGCAGAGTTTAACTTTCGTCACCAGGGTCTGGTAGGTTCGGCCGAAGATATTATGATTGGCCCCGGCTCGAAAGAACTAATTTTTATTTTGCAACTGGTTTTTTATGGCGAGTTAATAATCCCAACTCCAAGCTGGGTTTCTTATTCGCCACAAGCTCGTATTGCAGGTCGACACGTGAGCTGGGTGCCGACATCGGAAGAAAGCGAGTGGAAACTCAGCCCCGAAAAACTCGATTTAATTTGCCGCTCCGACCCCGATCGGCCAAGAGTTGTAATTCTGAATTACCCTTCAAACCCGACCGGTTCAACCTATTCAGAAGACAGATTAAAAAAACTGGCAGAGGTTGCGCGTAAATATAATTTGATACTTATTTCGGACGAAATATACAGCTTGCTCGATCACGATGGCAAGCATGTATCAATAGCACGATATTATCCTGAAGGCACAATAGTAAGTAGTGGATTGAGTAAATGGGCCGGCGCTGGTGGGTGGCGACTTGGCACATTTACCTTTCCCGAAAACCTACGCTGGTTGCGCGATGCCATGGCCATTGTTGCCAGCGAAACATTTACCTCAACCAGTGCCCCAATTCAATACGCTGCAATAACAGCTTTCGAAGATCACCCGGAAATTGATGAATACCTTTTCCACTCGCGCAGGATTTTAAAAGAACTGGGTAACTATTTTGCCAACCGTTTGCGTGAAAAATACATTACATTACCAACACCCAAAGGTGGATTTTACCTCTTTCCTAATTTTAACCTCTACCGCGAACGACTGGCTGCACGTGGAATCCTTACATCGTTCGAACTGTGTGAAGCAATTCTCCGGGACACGGGGGTGGCTTTCTTGCCTGGAATTGATTTTGGCCGCCAGCCGGAAGAACTCACCTGCCGCATTGCTTATGTAGATTTCGACGGAGAAACGGTATTAAAAAAAGCAATGACAGAATACAAGGACATGCCACTAACCAAAGAATTTTTGAATAAATATTGCAGTAAAATGATGTATGCCATCAAACGCATGGAAGACTGGCTAGACGAGCTATAATACAATTTTATTATCTTTTAAATCATCTGAAAATGCCTTGTTTGTTAATGGGGCATTTTCTATTTTAATCCATGCCTATTAAAACGATTCAAATTACAGACCTCTTTTTAGGTTGTTTATTTACAGCTACTTGCGCCAATCGAACAACACTTGCTAGATGAAAATTGGCAAAATCAGAAGACCAATCGCACAATTCAAAATTTCTAAGAATAATATTTGTATTCAACTGGGGTAATAATCCCGAATTGACCACAAGATGCTGAATGTAAATTGATACTTTTTCGATTCTACAGCGTTAAAAAATGATACAAGAGCTATGTCTTTTCTATTATTTTTCGCCTTGTACAAAAAAAAAAAAACAATCTACACATCCAATACAACATTTCAGAATCGACAATTATAATACACTGGTTACGACAAGACATAAGGTTATTATTGCGTCTTTATAACCCAATGCAAACTCTAAAACAAATTGAAAAATAAACTGTTAGAGAAGATTAATTGATGTTAATTGATTGATTAACTTATCTTTGTTTTAATAATGGGAAAAAAAAGATTAAATAAAACCATTTCCGAAACCGGATTCTGTTCGCGCCGTGAAGCCGATCGGTTAATACAAGCAGAAAAAGTAAAAGTTAATGGTACTATTGCCGGACTGGGAGTACAGGTTTCTCCTTCGGACAAAATTGAGGTAGAAGGCAAAATTATCAGAAAAGAAGTTGGAAATATTTACCTGGCTTTCAATAAGCCGATTGGAATTACCTGTACCACCGATACAAGAATAAATGACAATATTATTGATTTCATTAACTTTAAGGAACGAATTTTTCCAATAGGAAGGTTGGACAAACCCAGCGAGGGACTGATATTTTTAACTAACCACGGCGACATTGTCAACAAAATACTTAGGGCGGGTAACATGCACGAAAAAGAGTACATTGTTTCGGTTAACCGCAAAATTACTCAGGCATTTATTCAACAAATGAGCAATGGTGTACCGATTCTGGATACAGTTACAAAAAAATGTAAAGTTACACGAATCAACGATTTTACTTTTAACATTGTACTTACCCAGGGCCTAAACCGCCAAATCAGGCGAATGTGCACCTATTTAGGCTATGAGGTAACCCGGTTAAAACGTATTCGAATAATGAACATTAATCTGGGAAAACTAAAACCTGGTGAATACCGCCACTTTACCCCAAAAGAACTAACTGAAATTAACCACCTGGTAGCTGATTCGAGTAAAACAATGGAGGCTTCAGAATAACAATGCAACACTATTTAATGGATGATTTTTTTACATCTTAAAGTTGCGCAGCGCATGTATCTATTCAGAACTGTTCCCTACCAAATACACTACCTGCACTTTTCTTTGATTTACTATTACCATTTAAATTCAAAGAATAAATTACACCAAGCTCAACAATTGGTCCGTAACGGTCGTATTCCACCTCCTGAAAAAATATTTGTGTTCCAGAGGTATCATAAGCCCGGGTATTTAGTCCATCCTGGTTTGAGCCTAACAAATCCAGTACTTTAAGCGAAAAATCCCAGCCAGTCAATCTTTTAGGAGTATAATTAAAAGCAACATTGCTCATGTAAAACAAATCATTTTCGCCTTGCGTGGTTACAGTTGCTGATTTCATATCAAAATCGAGCGTAAACTTCAGCTCCTTTGTAAAAAACAAATTCATGTTTCCTTTTAAACTCCAGTTGGTACTCGAGTTGTCTTCGCTGTACCCAAACACATCGCCTTTTACATTAAAATTGTAAAGCGAACCACCAACAAAAAACTTCATAAAATTTCCGTAGGAAAGATTGGCATTTAATTCGGCTCCCAAAGCCTGCACATCGCCCGAGTTGGTATAACTTCTGATCAACACATTTTCTTCTTCGTAAACTGTATTTACACGAAATACAGCATTATTGGTTCCTCTGTAAAAACCCGTTAAAATAAATTGCTGTTCACCCAGTTTTTTATCAAGAGAGAGTTCAAAGTTAGTCAGGTACTCTGGCTCCAACTCAGGATCGCCCACCACATATACTTCATAGTGTCGACGGTATAAGAATGGCGCCATATTTTTTGTTGGCGGACGATTTATCCGACGGCTGGCAGCAAAAACAAGCGCATCGTTTTCGTTTAAACCATATTTTATATGCAAAGTAGGAAACCAGTCGAGCTGCTGAACTTTGTATTCCTCTTTTGTAGGTCGTTCAAAAATATTGAGATAATCGGGATTACCCAATTCCAAAAGCTGGTCGGTGTACTCCAGTCGCAAACCGGCAATTAAACTCATCTTGCCAACAGTTCCCGAATAATCGACATATCCTGCATATATAGCACGCGACATAACAACATCGTTATTAAATTTATCGTTGGTTCCCCATTGGTTATTATCAACATTTAAAGTATCATAGCGAAAGCCTCCTTCCTGTTTTACAAACTGAGGCTGAAATCCAATTCCCAAACTACTCTCGTTCTCAAATTCTTTTTCAAATTCAATCGATGTCCGAAAACCATCTAAAGGAGTATCGTCGCTTTGTTTGAAATGCTTTAACAATGCACCCGCAGTATCCGAAGTTTTGTCGAAACTGAAATCTTGATTATCAAGCTCTCTGCTTAATTCAGAATATTCGTAAAGCAGCGATAATTTCACCTGCATACTATTTTCAAACTTTTGAATAAAATCGATATTTGCCGTGTGAAATTTCCCGTATCGATTATCTGTATTCGGGTTGTAAACCCATTGGTTTTCGGTATCAATTCCGGAAATTGGATTTTTATCGATGTCGCTGTAAAAGTTATTGTACACATAAAAAGCCGATCGTCCTTCGGTTCGATTACCATAATAATACGAAGCAGAAACCTCACTCTTTTCCGAAAAAGCATAATCGACGCCAATATTCGCCGAGAAGTTTTCGTACCATTCGGGGCGCTCGCCACTGGCAACCATGTGGAAATACGAACCATTACTTTGTAATAACCGTGCATCGCCAGTACGCATACCATTTACATTTTTGTAATTGTAATTAACCGAGCCGTAAAGTGCCAAATCCTTTTTTCGGTATGTCATATTTAAACCTCCACCATAACGATTATCGGTCAAATCGTAGCCGCTGTAATTGTCCGTTATGTTTCCCCACGGAGCACCACCTAACAATCCATACGCCGAAATTAACAAACCGCTGGTTCCACTTTTTTTAGTCGAAATATTAATAATTCCACCTTTCCCTTGTGCCTCGAAACGAGCAGTTGGAACCGTAATAACATCTATATTTTCGATATTACTGGCAGCAATTTGATTTAATAAAACATCTCCTTGCATTTGCGTTGGTTTTCCGTTTAGGTAAACCATAAAATCGTTTGTCCCGCGTAAGGAAACTGTTCCATCGGGGCTAACCGTAACCGAAGGCAGCTTGTTTAAAACATCAACAGCTGTTCCGCCACTTGCTGTTTCAAAGTCGCTGGCACGATATGTTTGGCGGTCGATTTTTTTCGCTGTCGAGTGAGCCATTCCTTTTACATCAACACCTTCTAGCTCAACCATGGATGGAGCAATTACAACTTCCCCCAAATTGATCTGTAACCTTTCACCAGAAATCAAAACCGACTTTACCGTATCGGCTTTATAACCGATAAAAGAAACGACAACATCGTATTCGCCATTTTTTAATTTATCAACTTTAAACTTTCCTTTCTCTGTTGATACGGAACCTCCATTTAATATTTCGTAACCATTGCTAAAAACAGCTACCGAGGCATACGGAATTTTTTCATTTGTTATTTGGTCGACAACCACGCCGGAGATCTTTCCACTTTGTGCAAAAACATTCATAAAAAGA
Organism: Draconibacterium sp.; assembly: GCA_041583785.1. GTDB lineage: Bacteria > Bacteroidota > Bacteroidia > Bacteroidales > Prolixibacteraceae > Draconibacterium. Next base: position 5,307 of record JBFHFE010000072.1, read on the forward strand.
AATAGAAAAAAACCGGAAAAGAATAGTTTATATACCCACATTACTTAATTGTTTCGATTAAAAGTAAATCCTCAAAACAGCTTGCATAAGTAAAAGTTCAGCAGAATCTAAACTTTCTGTTCACTTAAAAAATTTGTACGATTTATTTGTTGGGAATATTTAGCAAAAAAAGAAACAGAACGTGAAGCTGATAATTATCTTTTAAGATTAACTTTCAAGTTTTATTCAAGCAACATTTGTTGTATAAATTTGTTGTATTTTAAATTTTCAACCAACAATCAATTATGAGGCTCAGTAAACGCATGCAATTTCTGGTAAAAAACGGGCTAAAAGGAATAGCATGGCTTGCTCTGTTGCTTTCAGCTTATTTCCTTTTCGAAAAAACTATTATTTCCCGAAACCCGGAGCTCTGGATAGAACGATTCTATGCAAAACCCGAAATTATTTATACAATATATTGTGCATCGGAATTCTTTTTTGGAATTATTCCGCCCGAACTGTTTATGATTTGGGCCATTAATAAGGCCGATACGCTTCACTACTTTTTAAACCTGACCTTTTTTGCATTTGTTTCGTACCTAATGGGCTACCTTACTTTTTTAATTGGTCGGTTCTTTTATAAACACGAAACATTTAAGCTTTTTCGAAAAACCATGTTACGCGAATCGTGGCCGCTTCTAAAAAAATATGGTCTTTTTCTAATTATTGTTGCAGCATTAACCCCAATACCATGGGCAGCGGTGAGCATGTTGGTAGGCTCCGCTGGTTATCCATCAAAACGCTACTTAAAATATGCCTTGTTCAGGCTCCTCCGCTTTGCGGTTTTCGGATACATAATTTATCAATCGCACGCAATTTAGCCTTCCATAAAACATACGCTGCACTCATTTGTTGTTAATAATACAAGTTTTGCCAGGCGATTATGCTTTACCCGACTGGCTTAAATAAAAAAAGATGAAGACACTGATTATATTAGTATTACTAATTTATTCAACTGAAGTTATGAGTAAGAAGCTAGAAAAAGCGACACTTGGAGGTGGGTGTTTTTGGTGTACCGAAGCTGTATATCTCGAATTAAATGGAGTTACTGACGTTAAACCCGGGTACAGTGGAGGCTACGTTGAAAACCCAACCTACAAGCAGGTTTGTGCTGAAACAACCGGGCATGCCGAAGTCGTGCAAATTACTTTCGACCCAGAAATTGTTAGTTATTCGAAAATATTGGAGGTATTTTTTATGACCCACGACCCAACAACTCTAAACCGACAGGGAAACGATGTGGGCACACAGTACCGTTCTGTCATATTTTATCATACTGAAAAACAAAAAGAAATAGCGAATCGGGTGATTCGGCTTTTGAGTGAAAAAAAAGTCTACGATACACCAATAGTTACCGAGGTTACTCTATTCGACCGATTTTATGTAGCCGAAGATTATCACATCAATTATTTTGCACGGAATAAAACGCAAGGATACTGCCAATTTGTGATTGCACCTAAATTGGAAAAATTCCGTAAGGCTTTTAAAGACCAGATAAAAAAATAATACGTAGCACTTACAGCTAATTTTCAATTCAGATCTCGCACAATTGTGAATTTATGAGAGGAAATTATTAAATCAAACCTGGATTCTTAGACGTTTTAATACGCAACTGGTAATTAAAATTTTATGAAAGAATTACTTTATACCTTTTGTCTGCTAACCTTCGCATTTGCGCTTTCGGCACAAGAGCAGCGCGAATTCGATTACACCGAAGGCGACACAACTTATACCATGAAACGTTACGTTTTTATGATGCTGAATAGTGGTGAAATACAAAGTAAGGATTCGGTTGAAGCGGCAAAAATTCAAAAACAACATCTGGCTCATTTAAATAAACTTTCGGCTGAAGGGAAACTTATTGTTGCCGGCCCCTTTGAAGAAGGTGGCGAACACCGCGGCCTGCTAATTTTCGATGTAGCTACTGTGGATGAAGCGCTAAAACTTGAAGGCGAAGATCCGGCTGTAAAAACCGGCCGACTCAACATGCAAGCCTTTTATTGGTGGGGAGCCAAGGGAACGGTTATAAAATAGGTGGAGTCATCTTTTTCAGAGCGATTTTTTTTTAAGTCCGGAACCTCGCGAGCGAGCAAAATCGAGTAGGGTAAATATAGAATAAAACCATATTCTATATTTATCCCTCTCACAGAACCGTGCGTACGGGCCTCGTACACGGCTCATGCTAAACCTTATTCTGTACTTCGTAGTACTGATGCAACGTATTCGTCTTTAC
>JBFHFE010000073.1:0-7381 GCA_041583785.1 Draconibacterium sp.
AGATGAATCAGCCAGTGTAAATATTACAATAGACCCGGTAAACGATGCCCCGATAGCAGGAACAGGAACAATGGGAACGCAGGAAAATCCTGGCGGAACCGATAATGTTACAGTACTTGCCAATAGTTTCAGCGGAACCGACATTGACGGAACGATTGAGTTTTTGATTATTACGGAGATGCCAAGCAATGCAACCAGTATTACTGTTGATGGAATTACATACGAAACGATTCCTGCAGAAGGGATAACCGTTGCTACCACAGCAGATGGGCAACCCTTGTTTGACATTGAAATTGATCCGATTGACGGAGCAATTGTTTCGGTGCTGGAATACAGAGTGATTGATAATGAAGGATTGTCTTCAAATAATATAGGAAGTGTTACTATTCCTTTTACAGATGTAATGTATATAAGAGCTGGTGATGATGCAGCTATTTGCAGTACGGACGAAAGTTATCAGTTACAAGCAACAGCCCTTAATTATGCTACGTTGGAATGGACTACCAATGGAACCGGTACATTTAATGATGTTACTATTGAAGACCCGGTGTACACTCCGAGTGATGCAGATATTGCAACCGGCGAGGTGCAATTAACTCTTACAGGAACAGGGGTTAGTGACAATATCTTTATAAGCGATATGATGGTTCTTACCATTTGGCAACAGCCAACGGTTTTTACTGGTAACGATGCAACTGTTTGTCCAGGGGATGTGTATCAGATTTTAGATGCTGAAGCCTATAATTTTGAGACATATACCTGGTCTCATGATGGTGAAGGAGAACTAAGAAATACGAATACCTTGTCGCCTGTTTACATAACAGCCGATGACGAAACTGGAACTGTAAATATAATCTTATCAGCTTCTCAGCATGGGGATGATGTTTGTGCTATGGCATTAGATACAATGCAATTATCAATCAGCGAAAATCCAACAATAAGTTGTCCTTCCAGTGTTAACACATTTAATAATGCTTCTGGGATCTGTGGTTATCAAATTTCTGACAATAGCCTGGATGCAAGTGGAAGTGGAACTTGTGGTAATGTTGAGGTTACTCACGATTATGGAAGCTGGGGAAATCCATATAGTTTGAATGGAGCTACTTTCCCGGTTGGAACAACTCTGGTAACCTGGACGGCTAGCGATCCTTCAGGAAATTCTGTTTCCTGTACTATCTCTGTAACTGTTCTTGATACAGAAAATCCGACTTTTGTAAACTGTCCTTCTGGGGTGACTTTCACACTCGGATTATTCCCGGGAGATTGCGAAGGTGGTGCCATTTGGAGTATTCCTGTGGCAACAGATAATTGCTCGGAGGTAACCGTTGAGCAAACAAGTGGTCCCGGTCAGGGAACGACTCTTTCTGCCGGAACTTACCCAATTCAATATACAGCTACTGACGCTTCAGGAAATACAGCAACTTGTAACTTTACGGTTGAAATTATTGATACCGAGGAACCAACAATTGTTTGTCAACCTGATATTACGAAGGAAACTGATAGTGGAAGCTGTAATTGGACTTCAACAGAAAATAGTTTATCTCCACTTTTAGCAAATAGCAACTGTCCGGCTTCTGTTACCTGGGAAGTTACAAATCCTGATGGCTCAATAGTAACAGGTTATGACGATGTAAGTGGCTATGTTTTCGACTTAGGAATAAGTGTGGTTCAATACGAAATAACAGAAGATGATAATGGCGAAGGTCAAACATGTTCCTTCAATGTAGAGGTTATTGACGAGGAAGCACCTGTAATTAACTGTCAGGAGGATTTAACTGTTCTCGCTGAACTTGGAGACTGTTCTGCACAAGTCGAATTAACTCCTCCATCAGTTGTTGATAATTGCTCGGAAAGTGAATCGATAATAACTTACCGGGTATTTAATCCCGATAATTCTGTAACCTCAGGTTCTGAATTGTCATACCAATTTCAGTACGGTATTAGCCGGATTGAATGGATGGTATCAGATGAAGCAGGTAATTCTAATTTCTGTTACCAAAATGTTTCGGTAGTTGCTAACAGCGATGGCATTACTCTTGATGCAGGGTCTAACTTAAATATCTGCGAAAATGAAACCTTTGTTGTCTCAGAGGCTACTGCTCCTGATTTTGGAACATTATATTGGACAACCAGTGGAACAGGGTATTTTGTCGACCCATCAGAATTGAATGCCACTTATATTCCAAGTCAGTCGGACATTACAAATGGTTATGCTGTGTTGACATTGCAATTATCAACTGACTGTATCGAAAGTTCGGATCAAATGGTTCTGGGTATCTTTCAACAGCCGGCTGTGTCTGCCGGAAGCGACGCTGTTATTTGCGAATCGGATAATTACCAGTTGTCAGGAACCTACTCCGATGGAACAATGAGCGTACAATGGGAAACTTCCGGAGATGGCGTATTTAGTAATTCAGATATTACCAGCCCAATCTATTATCCGGGAGAAGTGGATATTGAAGAAGGTACGGTTCAATTAATCTTTTATGGATTAACGAATGGAGTATGTTCAAGTGCAAGCGATACTATGAAATTGTTTATTGAGAAACAACCCGTTTTATATGCAGGAGAAGATGTGTGGATTTGTGAAGGTGATAATTTAGACCTTTCTTCGGCAGTTGTTGAAAACGGATTAAGTATTAACTGGAGCACAAGTGGCTCGGGTGCTTTTAATGACGAAACTATGCTGAATACAACTTATATTCCTAGTTTGTCAGATATTTCTGATGGCTCTGTTGTACTTACCTTAACCCACATTTCAAATGGTGTGTGTAATGAAGTAACAGATGAGCTTGTCCTTAATATTTCAAAAATGCCTGTTGCTGCGGCGGGTGAAGATCGCATAACATGTTATAGCGAAGAAACTCTAATTTCAGATGCCAGTGCTTCCAACTACGAATCATTACTTTGGACAACAAATGGTGCCGGTACAATTGAAAATGCAGAAACATTATCACCAATATACATACCGGCTGATGATGAAACAGGTTATATAACTATGACGTTGACGATAATACCGCAAACCGGATGTGCAGATATCGAATCGGTTACAGATCAAATGACAATTGAGATATTACCGCCATTGATTGTTGATGTTGGAGATGACGAAACAATTTACTCAAGTACAAGCGTTGAGCTTTCCTCAGAGGTATTTAATGGTTCTGGTTCTTATTTCTATAGCTGGGATCCCCGAAGTAGTGTGCTGAATTCATACTCGGCACAAACCGAGACGGTTAGCTTGGGAACTACGACGATATTTGAATTGACAGTTGTTGATGCTAATACCGGATGTACAGCAACTGACTCAAAAATTGTTAATGTTGAAGAAGATATAGAGGGAATTATAAACTTCTATAATGGCTTTACCCCTAATGGCGATGGAGTAAATGATGTCTGGATAATACAAGGGATCGAGAACTTCGAATTAAATGAAGTACTTATTTTTAACCGATGGGGCGATAAGGTGAAAGAGCTGTTAAACTATAATAATACCACAGTAACCTGGGATGGTACAAACAAAAAAGGAGAAGAACTACCTGATGGAACTTACTATTATATTGTTAAGTTAACCAATGTAAAAGAGTTTACCGGATGGGTTCACATAAGAACAGACCGATAAGAAGTAATGAACAAAAAAAAAAGTAGTACCATGAAAAGAATATTTTTAGCAATTATTTTGTTTTGCAATTTGTCGGTATGGGCACAGCAAGATGCATTGTTTTCGCAATATATGTTTAATAAGTTGCTCGTGAACCCGGGTTATGCAGGAAGCACTGAAACATTTTCGGTTGACCTGTTAGATCGCTATCAATGGGTCGGGATTGACGGAGCCCCACGAACGATTTCTTTGTCGGCCCACACCTTGCTCGGCAACAAAGTTGGGCTAGGGGGCTACGTTTACCGCGATGCACTGGGCCCTACAATTAATCAAGGAGCTATGGCAGCTTATTCGTTCCGGATTATGACTCGTCATGGATGGTTATCGTTTGGGATTCAGGGAGGAATTAAATATTTTGATTTCGATTGGAATATAATTAACACCGAATATCCCGATAATACCTTCGAGCCGCAGGATATAAAAAAGGTAACTCCTGACCTTAACCTCGGATTATATTATTATACCCCGACGTTTTTCGCCGGAGTATCGTCAAAACAGATGTTAGAGAATGAATATGGAACAGCAACCTTAAGCGATGGCTCTTCCTCTTTCTCTCGTTTGTCGCGCCATTTTTATCTGATGACGGGAATGGTATTTCCGTTAAATGATAAAATGGTTTTCCGTCCTTCGATGATGGGGAAATACGTGGATAATGCACCTGTTCAATTCGATTTTAATGCCAGTATATTGTTCAAAGATGCTTTTTGGGTTGGTGCTGCCTACCGTACCGAAAAAGCAATTATCTTTCTTACTGAAATTAAAATTTCAAAGGGAATTAGACTCGGTTATTCGTTCGATTTATACATGAACGAATTGCAAACACACAATAGTGGTTCGCATGAGTTTCGTTTAGGCTTTGAAGTTCACAGTGATAAAGAAAGAATGAAAACGCCTCGATATTTTTAAATTTTGAAGATTATAAGCGATGAAAAAAATATATATCATATTATTCCTGGCAACTGCTTTTGGTTATCAGGTATGTGCTCAGAAACATAAAGCCGATAAGCTTTTCAAGTACTATAATTATGCCGAGGCAATTCCCTTGTACCTAAAAACGTTGGAGAACGGAGAGCTTGGAGAGAAGCGATATGCTACGCAAAAACTAGCCGATTGTTACCGATTTACCAACAATGCTCCCAAAGCTCAGGAGTGGTACCAAAAAGCCATTCAATTCGACGATTCGGATGCAATGAATTATTTCTATCTGGGGCAGGCATTACGAAGTTTGGGACAGTACGAAGAAGCTGCTGCAGCTTTCCAATCATTTAATGAATTGGCTCCGGATAACGAGGAAGGACAACGTTTCTACAAGTATTCTGTGGATATTCAGGAATGGATGGATTTGCCACCTGCGGCAGAGATTAAAAATATTACCGAGCTAAATTCAAAATACTCCGATTTTGCACCGGTTTTTTACCGCGATGGAATTGTTTTTACATCCGATAGGCAAACTAATCCACTCCTTAAAAACCAAACTTACGGGTGGACTAACTTCAGTTATCTTAACCTGTATTATACCATTCCTGAATACTATAAAGTCTTCTGGAATGGAGTTCCGGAACCCCATGAAATGTCAAAAGATTTTAACCAATCGTATCACGATGGCCCAGCTTCTTTTTCTGAAGACAATCGCTGGATTTATGTTACAAGAACCGAAATGAAAAAGGGGAAAAAATTGGATCAGAACATTAAAACTCATTTATTGAAGATTTATTTTGCTGAAATAACAGGAGAAAAACGTCCTAATTTTAAACCCTTTGCATATAATAATAAAGAATATTCTGTAGGGCATCCGACTTTGTCGAAAGATGGACAGAAACTAATCTTCTCATCAGATATGCCTGGTGGTTATGGTGGTTCCGATTTGTATATGTGTACAATGGAAAATGGAAAGTGGAGCAAGCCGGTTAATCTTGGCGATAAAGTTAATTCACAGGGGCATGAGGTGTTTCCTTATTGGGCTGGCAACGGGGAACTTTTCTTTTCATCCGATGGATTCCTTGGATTTGGAGGCCTCGATATCTATCGTAGTAAAATGGAAGAGGGAGAGTGGAGTAAGCCGGAAAATTTGAAACAACCGCTAAACTCTTCGTATGATGATTTTGGTATAGTTTTGAAGGAGGATTTAAGTCAGGGCTTGTTTAGTTCAAACCGACCTGAGGGTAAGGGGAACGACGACATTTATGCATTCAGGAATTTACATCGTCCTGAAAAAATGCCTGTTCTCGAAGTGAAAGGAATGGTGAAAGATATCAATGGAAATCCAATCAGCGGTGCTACCGTTTTTCTGCTCGATCCCGTAAGACATAGTGTAAAAGTCTTGCAAACCAATAGCGAAGGTGTTTATGCTGACAGAGTGGACTTTGATCATAACTATGTACCCAAAGCTATGAAAAATGGCTACATTCATGATTGTACCACATTCCGAACTCCTGAAGCTGAATCCGGAACTGAGATGTACCAAGTACCGCGCGATTTGGTACTAATAAAACTTCAGGTTGACGAGGTCTTTAAAGTAGAAAATATTTATTACGACCTCGATAAATGGAACATCCGTGAAGATGCAAAACCTCCACTTGATAAACTGGTTCGTATTCTGAAAAATTACCCGATAACGGCCGAATTGTCATCGCATACCGATAGCCGTGCTTCAAACGAATACAATGATGAGTTATCGCAAAAAAGGGCAGAATCGGCTGTAAGGTATATTATCTTGCAGGGGGTGAATCCGGCCCGAATTACAGCAAAAGGTTATGGCGAAACCAGGTTGGTAAACAAATGTGCTGATGGAGTTGAATGTACAGAAGAAGAACACCAGGCCAACCGAAGGACTGAATTTAAAATAACCTCGGTTGACAGGAGTACTAGTAGCCATGAATTTAATCTTGAAATGTTTGAAGAAGGTGACGTGATTAATGCAACAATTTTGGGAGCCGGTTTTTTTGATAATTGCTTAGAAGGCAGAGAGAGAAAAGCTCTTGGAGCTTCTGAAATAAAAAGTAAAGACGGGAAAGTTGAAGAGAAAATATCGCTTTTAACAGAAGCAAAATCAGAGGCAAAAGTTGTTGAGCCAAAGGGCCAATTTGAACCGGAGAAACCTGAAGTTGATATGTCTGGTGCCATTGAGCCAAAGTATCGGGTTCAGCTTATGGCTTCTTCAAGAGATTTTAATCCAGTTACACATTTCCCCAATTTAGTGCCTGTTCTTGAAAAATATGGGGTAACCAAGGTAAAAGAAGCCAATTTGTATAAATATCAAATCGGTAACTTTAGTTCCAATGCCGAAGCTAAAAAATTACAAAGTGTTCTTCTAGAAAAAGGCTGTAATGGTTGTTTTATTATTAAGGCGCAGTAGTTAAATGAATTTATAGAAAATTACCAATCTTAATGTTAAGGTTGGTGATTTTTACTTTTTGTTGTAAAGGGGATGGGATGCGGAAAAGGAAGAACTGCTCATCATTTTGAATTACGCAAATCATTAAAAAAATCAAGTGTTACGGACCGTTTGTTTACGAATCCAGCAGCGGAAAATGTACTTGAAACAGATAATACTTTTTTTTGGAATGAGCCTTAAATAATTCTGAGAATGTAAATTAAACTCTGTCTGTAAGTTTAAAATTTATAATATTGAAACTTATGGCAGCAAGAAAAAAAGAATCTCCTGAATACATTGCAATGCGTGATTTAGCCTTAACGCAATTACGCAGTGGAAAATCGTTAACA
>JBFHFE010000074.1:0-6993 GCA_041583785.1 Draconibacterium sp.
ACCGAGAGTTTGACCTGAGAGATTCAGTTTACCACCAACTAAAATCCAATCATTGCCCATACTAGTTCTTAACTCCGAATCCGGTTCCGTCAACACCTGGTTCAGATTGGGCATTGCATGCCATCAGAACGCTTATTTATTACCGCCTGGTGTTATGCTCTCTAAATCAACAATTCCGTTTCGATTTATACGTAGGCACGTTGTTTTTAAGCTAATTTATTAGTTTATAATATAGAGTCATTAGTAATTTTTGCATTTTTTCCTGCTTACTTATATTGTGTTTTAATAGCTTGCCATCCTAAAGTTCTATAAAATCTATTATTTTTCTTATCGACTCTTTTGAATCTTTTCCTATCCAAAACAAATGCCCCCATTCATTATCTAAGCCTAAAAGTTTTGAATTTTTAATCATTTTATTTGAATGAACCGCGTGTTCATACGAAACACTGTTATCGTTTTTGCTATGAATTATCAATGTCGGACACTGAATTCTTGAAATTAGTCCTTCCTCAACATCATGTTCAATGTCACTCATAAACCCATATTTTGAATTAAAGTATTTAAAGGTAGACAATAACTCTTTTATATCATTCCGATCTAATTTATGATGTTTATTTTTTGAAAACTGAGGGTAAAAATTATTGGCAATCGTTTTTGGAAATATGTCTGAAAAAACTCTTATTATTCCCCATACAATTCTCTCTGTTTTTGGATTGAATATTTTTTTTGCAGTCTTATAAACATGTCCGTTTTTATCCAACCATTTTTTAGATACAGATGAAGCTAAGATTAATTTTTCAACTCTTTCAGGATACTTTACTGCAAATGCAATCGAAGTTAAACCACCAGCGGATATTGCATATAGAACTATTTTATCGATTCCCAAATAGTTTAATAATCCTACTACTAAATCTGCCGTTTTTTCAGGAGTTATATTACCGTCAAGTGGGGTATTCCCATATCCGGGTCGAGAAGGCGTAATGAGCTGATACTTTCTTGTGTCAAATCCTTTATGAAATAATTTTTCGCGGCAATTAGAATGTCCGCCATGTAGAAATAAAACAGGAGTTCCTTTCCCAACGATAGAATACTGAATGTATCCTTTATCTGTTTTTATTGTTTCAATTTTCATTTTAATCCTCATTTTGCAGTATTGCACTTTTCATGCTTACTAACAACATTTTATTTATTCAGTTTCCGATTCATACTCATAATTTCATTCGGTTTTTTCTTTATTTTGACAAAATACACTGTGAACTATTCTTTTTGTAACTTTACCAACTTTTTCCTTATATCTAAACTTTCAAAAATTGATAGCGATTTTTTGAACATGTTAATAGCTTGTTCTTTAGCACTTATTGCCAGATAATAATCGCCCATCGAATCGTAGACATTATAACTGTCAGGATAATTATTTATATTCATTTTGAAAAAATATTCAGCCAAGGTTAAATTATTCACATATATGGCATTATATCCTAATGTATTAATAATACTTTCAGAAGGATAAATTCTATATCCCATTTTTTCAGAAATAACTTTGTAATGATTTTCCATTCTATTTGCTAATGCCATAGTAGTATCGGCATAATCTGATTTAGACAACGGGAAATTGTAAAAGTCGAATATAAAATGAAGAGCGTCGTAGGTCGCAATCAGAGGTATAGAACCATGATTTTCATTGATGTAATATTTTGTTTGATAATTCAATTTATTAATAATATTTGAATTTAAGTTATCGGATAATTCTAATATTGAACGGATGGCCAAGGTGTTTCTTGTTTTATCAGTTCTAACACTAGTGGTATCCATACCTTTGTTCATATTATTGGCAATCGCTAAAAACAATCTTTTGTTCTCAAACGTATTATCTGACAAAGCTTTTTTTGCTTCTTTTAACGATATTTGATTATCCCACCACATACTTGGGTCAATAGCAACATAAGCATTGAACATATCAGGGGATTTTATTAAAGCATTCATTACAGTTAAACCCCCTAATGAGTGTCCTATTAATATTTTATAGGGTGCTGTCTGATATGTTGAATCAATATAGGGCATCAACTCATTACTGATGAATGAAATAAAAGTATTATATCCACCTGATGTGGCACTATATAAACTATCACGGGACGGAGTGTAATCTCGGTATCTGTCTTTAACTGGTATTCCCACCACAATTAGCTCAGGACAAATTGTATTACCATTTATATAACTCAATTGCTGTAACATACCTACAACTGAAACGAAATGCCAATCACCGTCTAATAAATAAATAACAGGATATCGTTTTTTTACGGCTTTATTTCCTGTGTCCTTGTTTGGATTATATATCCAGACAGCTCGCTTTTCGGATAGGATTTTTGAATTAACCGTATCAATTTTTCCTATAATAATTTTATTTGATTGAGCATTACAAAAAAAAGTTAATGCAAATAATCCGAGTATTAAAAATAAATTTTTCATCGTATAATTATATTTCAAACAAGAACATTAAAACCGTTCCGAAATCCATAATTCCATGCAATATTGCAAAGTAAATGAATAGCGCAGGTCTGTAATAAATGGATATTCCTATCAAAGTGGCAAAAGGTAAAAACACCAAAGCTCTATAAACTATGAAATTTAAATCGGGAATAAAAGGCAACGTGCAATGCTGAATAGATAGAAATAAAACGGGAAGAAACACAGCCAACCACTTTATCTTTAATTGCTCTTTTAGTTTTGGCATTATATACCCGAAATATGTAGCTAATTCAGCAAAAGCTATTGTTACCGGAAAAACTATGAGTAAAATATAAACTAAGCCTTTTTCAATTGTTCCAAACATCATTTGAGGTGGGACATTTATGTCATTCCAGAGTAATAAGCTTAAAAAATACGCTGGGGCAAAAACAATAGGAATTGTTAAAATTGTTAGTCCAAGAAAAATGTCTTTTTTAAACGCTGACTTATTGATTTTGAATAAGGCGAAATAGTCTCTTCCTTCGACCCGAAATAAGAAAAACAAAATTATAATGCTGACAATATTTGTTAGCGTTGCCAATAGTAACCAGTATTGCTCTGATATATGCCAGGAAGAAGTAATGAGAGCAATTATAAGTTGAAAAAACAGAAATAAAATAAGCCGACTTCCAAGTAATGCAAATGTTAATCTGCTTGTTTCTTTTTTAGTTTGATATTGCATAAATGGATTTTACTTACAGATAGTTACTCATTTTATTTACCAATATTTTGTCTTTGCTTATAAAGAAATCATAAATGAATTTTGCTTTAAGTTGTTTAATCAATTACAATAACAATGAAATAAATATCCTGCTCCCACCATTACTACATTGCTTATTCCATGCATAATAATAGGATATATTACACTTCCACTCTTCTGATATGTTATTCCGTAAATAACACCTAATATAAATGCATAAATAACTTGAAAACTATTATAACTAAGTGTTAAAGGAAATAATGTCCAATTAATATGTGCTATTGAAAACAATAATGCAGCTATTATAATTTCTAATGTAATATTTATTTTTCCAACCTTTATAACAATATTTGTATTATTTACTAAAACCATCAAAGAAATTGGTAAAGCACGAAATAAAATCTCTTCCGATGTTCCTGAAAACAATAGTTGAAAACTTAGTGTACCAATAACATTTTGAAAATTTAAAGTGTAAGTATAAACCACAAGGCTATTATTTAAATAGCTAATCACGTAGCCTCCAATTGTATATGTGGTAAGAATGAAGCTAAACAGCATAACATATTGTAGTCCTGTTTTGTAATCACCGATTTTAAATCCAAAATCCGCTCTATAAATAAAATGGATAATAATTATAATAATAATTGCAATAATCATCTGAACAATGTGATGTATTGTTATCCATGCAAAAACATTGTCTACGTCAATTAACTCATATGAAAACATACTTGCAACAATTCCACCTATTCTACTTGCCAATTGCTGTACAATAAACAATAACACTACTATACCAATATATTGCAATATTTTTTTACTATTAATTCTCATCATTGCTTCTTACTATTTATAAACTAAAACTAATTTTTCATGTAACTTAATGCCTTGGTTATGCCCTGTAAGGGATTCAAAATACTTACGGTTCAGTTTATTACTATTTTTTGTGTCTTGTATTAATATTCAATTTCCCACTAAAACCCTTATTGGGTATGACTTTATAGCTACGGGAATTTCTTTCAAATTGTATTGAATGTCCGTTATTTTTAATTTTAACCAAGTCCATTTACCACTCTCCAATTTCCAACTTGCTTCGCACTCAACAGGTATTTTTATACCATTCCATTCTTCGGTTTTGGTCGCAGTTACAGTCCATTCAGTAGGTTTGATTGCATCTGAATCTTGATAACGCATTGCTACGAATTTTTCAAAATTTCCGTCTTTATCAAAATGAAATTCGCCTGAACCTTTAGTTCCTTTATATTCCATTGTTGCTCTGGCAGAATAGTCGTCTATGGTCTCCCATTTTATATACTGACTCAGTGAAGCTGAAGGAAACCAAACTATTTCCGCCAAATATCGTTGCAAAGTTGCTTGATTTACCTTTTCGTCATTTTTTGCATTTGCAACCGGAATAAGTGAAAGAAATTTAATTATCATTTCCCCTTTACCATCTTCAAATTTATCTCTACCTACTACACTCAATATTGAGTTCATTTCAGTATTAATATTCCAATTAAATGCCGGCGGATAAATAGTAAAATATTGCTCTGCAGTACCATTGTTCCAACTCGCTTGTTCTGGTTTCATTTTGAGCTGTAGCTCTTGAACTAAATGCACGTTAGAAACCAATTGTTTACCTATTATTCCGCTATTCGTAAGCCATTTCTGAATAATTGATGGTAAGTTAAGAAATGCATCTTCGGTAACAATTTCTTGGTTTTTGAGTTGCGAATTTTCAAATAATGCTATTCTCTCTCCTTTGATTTTAGTCTTAAAGTTGAAACTTGAATATCCAATAATTGTCGCTAATAGAATAATTACGTTTGCAATGGTGCCAAATTTTGCATCAGACCAATAGTTGAAAATCAGTACCTGTGAAATAACTACAGCCAAAAAACTGCTTAACCACCAATAATCAGAATGAACAATAATTAAAATGACTGTAATAGCAAACAGTAGAAATGTCAAGAACCAAAATATTCCGTAAGTTTTTGAAATAGGTTGTGAAATCGCATTAAATTCAGATATACCAAATGCTTTGAAAAATCCGAATATATTAATGATTCCGTGTATTCCAATCAATATGGTTAAAGCTATTCTCATTGTTGTCATCTTACTTATTTACATTTGGCGGTAACGGATTGCGGTATGAAAAGTTGCCGATTGCGGGCGATTCACGGTCAAATTACACAAAAGTTGAAGCGGGCAACAACCCTTGACTAACCTACTGTCCCGGCAATTTTTTACACTGCGTGTGTGTGCCCAGCATGAGCATGTGCCCACTTATTTTAAAGCTCTGAAAAAGAACGTAAAATACAAATTTTTGATGTGAATTAAACATAAGTGAGCATAAAAATATTCCAGAGGGTGCAAGTCCCTTACGGGCGGGGGTAACTCTCCGAACCGTTAGCAAGTGGCAAGCAGGTTATTGTAGCAATAGCCTGAAACAGGCACGACAAAATAATTTGCATGCAGTTAATTCCATTAGTGAGTTACATCTAATTCCTTTAAAAGCTTTTAATATTAATGAGATGAAATTGCAGGATTATATTCCTTTGCTGGAACTCTACAACAAGGTTAAACCCAATACGGGTTTGTTTCCTATGATTTAGCGAACCGCCCGGTATGTTCCCGAGTAATAACGAAGGGAAGGAGCGAAGCTCGCGTAAGCTGGGGGCTGTGAGAGGTGCAGTGGCAGTCATTTGGCAGTCACCCATCTACTCGATTAGCAACTGGTGTTTTAGTTCTTTAGTCTCCAGAATTCTTTTATTTGTTATTTATTGAATTATCTATAAAATACAATTCGATTGTAAAGCTCCTGAGCAAGATAGTTCCCTTAAAAAATGCTATAAGTACATTTCAGCCTGGCATTTTTTATTTCAATACTTTCACCTTTCCAATTGTAAAGCCTGCATTGAAATGAAATATCAAGGAACTGAGAATATGTCCCTAAATCTGTGTGATTGTCCTGATTTTGCGAATAGTTGATAATAAAATAGTTCTCATTGTCACTTATTAAATCACCATTTGTCTCTTCGCGTGTATAAGGACTACCCGACGTCCAAAGGTTTCCGTTGGAATCAATCCATTTAATACTAACCCCTGGAAAATCTTTGTTGTTTGCTGTATATTCCTTTTCTCCTTCACATAAAACCTTTTCGAATAACTCTCTTGAAATATCATAGTCCTCAACATATTGAGTACTATCAAAATGGTTTATAAAATCAACCGAAAGTATGGAAGTAATAGTACCATCAGGCTTCATATTTTTTCCTAAATCTAAACTCCAAATATCAATTGTATAGTCGCGCTCATCACAACTTAATTGTCTCGAAGGCATACTAAAAATGGCAGTATCCGTAGGAATATCACTTTCAATCAAAGTAATTTGCACATTATTAATTTCTGCTTTAAAAATGGCTTTGTCTTCAACGCTAAATTCATCCTCGTTTTTGCTACATGATTGTAAAAAACTAATAAACAGTATAAATATCAGATAAGTAAAAAATTTATATTTCATTTTTGAATAACTATAAATTTAAAAAATTAGTGTGTCTTTCCTTTCTTTGATAAACCTTTAGGATTCGTCTCTTTTATTTTTAGTATTTCATAGATTAATTTAAGTTTTGGTTGTTGTTTAACCTTGCAGCACCGGGTAGCTTACGCCCCCTAAGAACTGTACGTGCGAGTTTATTCAATTTATTGTTTATTTTCAATGGTATTTCATGATTTTCAATTCCCCGCATACAGCTCAGGCACTTTTAAGGCCATCTCGAAGTTGCCCGAAAGAC
>JBFHFE010000075.1:0-6461 GCA_041583785.1 Draconibacterium sp.
AAAGACGAATACGTTGCATCAGTACTACGAAGTACAGAATAAGGTTTAGCATGAGCCGTGTACGAGGCCCGTACGCACGGTTCTGTGAGAGGGATAAATATAGAATATGGTTTTATTCTATATTTACCCTACTCGATTATGCGTCTATCTATCGTTAAAATTGCGAAACTTTGTCGCGGCTTAAAATTATATTTAGCTCCGTTGTGGAACCCAGTTTAAGTTTTAAATGATTAGTGGAGTAGCTGATTGTCTCAGAAATAGGATTCGTAGTGATCGGGAAATTTTAATATTAGCCGAAAATCTGTTTCTGTTTCCCCTTTTTCTGTAGCTGCTCAAGCGATTCATCTAAATCGAAAATCTTACCCTTGGTTGGTATTACGAAAAGAACTTCTTCCTTTCACAAATAAGCAGTAAACGTCTTTTACTGGTGTCGACTGAAATCGAGTGCCGGCTTAAAAAAACATGATTTATGACCCGAGTTCGAGATTTAATTTTAACCCCTGATTATTAATCAATCTCGGGTATATACTTTTCCGAAAGTTGTAAAGTTACTTTCATCCCACAACTACTAATTGCAAAAGAGAGCCATTTTTCCACTGTATAAAAAAATGGTGTGCATTGATTGTAATTTAAAAAAAGCATCTATCTTTGTTCGCAAAATTACGAACAGCATAAGTTTTAAATTAGTTACAAGCATAAACCAAATTAGGACTGCCTGGTATGTTAAGGCAAAGGAGCATCCTGAGTGTGTGTTTGTTTTGGAACTGCTTTCAAACCAAAGTTGTTGTTAAAGTGCCGATTTAAGCGATGAGTTACCCATTGCATAATCAACACGATTTCAACTTTTAATATTTTTTGGGGAATTTAAAAAATTTTGAAAACACTGTTCGTAGTTTTGCGAATGACGAATTGAATAAACGCAATGGATATAAATAATTTAAAACTTGCAGAAATGGAGATTAAAGTTTTAGGCACAGGATGTGCAAAATGCAAAGCTCTGGAGAAGGCTGCAATGAAGGCGGTTGAAAAAACAGGAGCCAATGCTTCCATTACCAAAGTGGAAGATATTGTTGAAATTATGCAGTTTGGCGTAATGACAACCCCTGCATTAGTTATTGATGGACAAATTGTTGTAAAAGGGAAAGTGCCAACAGTTGATGAAATTTCAAAATTATTAACCCGATAATCAGTCATAAAAATGAAACGAGCATGAAAAGTATTCACACATAGGCGAAATGATAATATCATGCGAGTTCCATCTTGTACCTTACATAACAAACAATTTTAATAAGATGAAAAAATTACGTAGCACTTTTCGCTTTATTCTTTTAATCGGCATCGTTGTCGTTTTTACGCAATGCCGCAATAGTACAACAAATGATAATTCAACCGGTGCCCAAATAAGCAGTACAGAAAATCATGAATACAGCCAGGTAAAAGCTTATTATTTTCACGGGACCCGCAGATGTGCAACATGTATGGCTGTAGAAGCGGTTTCGAAAGAAGCAATTAAAGAATATTATGGCAACAAAGTGATTTTTGAATCCATAAACGGAGAGGAAGAAAGTGACAACCCTTTGTTGATGAAGTATAAAATTACCGGAACGGCTTTATTAATTGTTAATGGAGATGAAAAAGCGGATTTGACCAACGAGGCATTTTTAAATGCTCGTACCAATCCCGATCAATTTAAAAGCAAATTAAAATCTACCATCGATTCAATGTTGTAAGTATGGAGGTTCTGTCGCATCTTTTCGAAAGCTCACATTTTCCGATACTGACAGCATCTGTTATGGGGCTTGTGACTGCTTTCTTTTTATAAAAAAATTTAAAAACACTGTTCGTTAATTAACGAACTAAAAATATTCACATGAGTAAATTTTCTTTTTTAACAATGCAAAGAGACAAAGCAAAAAGCGTTGCATATATGCTCAACAATAACGGGCAAATCAATAAAGATGGCATAAAAAAAGCCAGATTACTGCTGTCGATAGCTGTGGTGTTGCCACTTTTAATAATGCTCTATCACTATCTGCCTGCTTTAGTTGATTTATTTACGTTCAATTTGATTAATCTTAACCCCAATTCACATCTGGGGGCAGCTGTCAACTTTTTCTTTTACGATACCATTAAGATTTTAATTCTGCTCTTTTTAATCAGCAGTTTAATGGGTGTAATCAATGCCTATTTTCCGGTCGATCGTTTGAGGATTTATCTCACCACTAAAAAGATGTATGGGCTGGAGTACTTCTTTGCCTCTTTTTTTGGTGCCGTTACTCCTTTCTGCTCTTGTTCTTCAATTCCTTTATTTATTGGTTTTGTAAAAGGGGGTATTCCTTTGGGGGTTACTTTTGCCTATTTAATCACCTCCCCGCTGGTGAACGAGGTTGCTGTTGCTATGTTTTTAGGTTTGTTTGGAATAAAAGCAACAGCCATTTACGCCGGAGCCGGAATATTGTTGGGAATGGTCGGTGGCTTTATACTGGGCAAACTTAAACTCGACAAGTACCTAAGTGATTGGGTGCGTCAGATTCAGGAAAATGCCATACAGGAAAATGAAGTCTGGGAAAATGAAAAAACATCATTTCTTGACCGCCTGCCGTCTATTATTAAAGAAGGTTGGGATATTGTTAGAAAAGTGCTTTTATATGTAATTATAGGTATTGCCATTGGAGCAGCTATGCATGGTTTTGTTCCTGAAAACTTCTTTACCGAATTTTTATCGGCTGATAAATGGTACGCCATACCGTTGGCTGTTCTACTTGCCGTACCCATGTATGCCAATGCTGCAGGAATTGTTCCAATTATTCAGGTGTTTGTAGCTAAAGGGGTGCCACTTGGCACAGCATTGGCTTTTATGATGGCTGTAGTGGGGCTGTCGTTACCAGAGGCAACCTTGTTAAAGAAAGTGATGAAATGGAAACTTATCGGAATTTTCTTTGGCACTATAACACTGTTTATTATTCTGTTAGGGTATTTGTTTAATATTCTGCTCTGATAAATCTTCAATAGAGGATATCCCCGATAATCGTTAAAATGGAAACTGAAAAGTAACCGAAGTTAGGCATGGAATCTGCACCTCAGCTGCAGGGCCCATCTTAATTTAGGGGGCATCTATCCCTCATTATTACGAGCGTAGCGGAGTGAGCATTTTTCTGTAAACGGACACCATTGATAAAAATAATACCCGTGGCAAAAGTTAAAGTTTTCCATACCAAGATGAAAGAGATTAGGCGTACCGGTAAGTTCGATTTAGAACTTGAAATAACCGCCTCCCGCAGCAAATCTATACCGACGATTTTTGGTCAGGCCAATACTATTAAAGAACAACTTAAAGCATACAGTTACCTACAAGGGCTCGATGTTTCTATTCAATTGACCAAGCCCGAATTCCAGGTAAAGATTGACCGGCGTAAAGCATTCGATTTAGGGATAAGCCCCCAGGAAATTGCGACGACCCTTAAAACAATGGTCGGAGGAACTGTCGCTACAAAATATAAAGACGGGGCTTATTATTACCCTGTCCGCGTGGTTATGAATGAAAAGGAAATCCGTTCAAAAGCCGATTTGCAGAATATTTACTTTGAAACCTCTAAAGGGGCAAAAATTCCGTTAATTACAGTTGCGGATGTGGTAAAAACGGTTGGCCCGGTACAAATTGACCGGAAAAACCAGGACAGGGTAATAACGGTCACAGCCAATGTTGCCGGAATTACTGTTGGAGAGGCCACAAACAGGATAAAACAGCAGCTAAAAAACATTGAATTACCGGCAGGTTATCGCATGCATTACGGAGGTAGTTCGCAAATGCTTGCCGACAATATGCAGCAAATGCTTATTATTTTGTTGTTTGCCCTTTTTCTTGGGTACGCCGTAATGGTCCTCTATTTCGAGAGTTTCCTGAAACCACTCATTATCATCATACGGATTCCTTTGTCATTGGCAGGGATTTCATATGCTCTTTATATCACTGGCACACCTGTATGTGTAACGGCACTTATTGGCATTATTATGCTAACCGGGATGGAGATAAACAACGGCGTACTTCTGCTCACTTTTATTGATGAACTCCGGGCGCAGGGAAAAGAAATTACAGAGGCCATTAAAGAGGCTGCAATAGTGCGTTTACGGCCCATTTTTATAACCGATATTAACAGTCTTTTTGGCTTGCTCCCGCTGGCATTGGTGCTGGGCGACGGTACAGAAATGCTAAAACCCATGTCGATTGTCGTTATTGGCGGGCTACTTTTCGGTTTGCTGCTCGTGTTCATTTTTATTCCGGTATTTATTTAATTTTCTATAAATCCAAAGAACAAATCAAACCATCAGAGATAAGTAAAAATTGATTCTTATGAAAACAATGAAACTTGAGAAGCATAATCCATAAAGAAAAGGCATCAATATTTTTAAAGATAAGAGGAATGAGCCACGAGAGGGAATCCTATCCTAAATTCATGATTATTGATACCCGGGTTCATTCGATAAATAAACAGATTATTAGCAGATGAATAAACAAAATTTTCGAAGATTCTGCGTTATCGCAGTTTTACTATGTATAGCAGTCTTAAATATCTCTGCTCAAGATTCAGCAAAGGAAAGAACTCAGGACTCAGCCAATATCTATCATTTTGATTTTAACAAACTAAAGCCCATCGTTCAGGTGTTTAGCGTTGCAGCTTACGATGTTGAAAATAGTAGCTATGGCTACAGTTTTGGAAGGGCTCATCTGGGGTTTCAATATCAGTTTAATAAAAAATGGGGAGCCAAAATAATAATCGACCGCGGCAAATCAACTTCTGTAGGAGAAATAACGGTTACCGATGCAGATGGAAATACATTGACTGTTGTAAACAGTTCCTCCGAAGGTTCCTGTTACACCATGTTTTTGAAATTTGCCAGCTTACAATGGAAAGCAAACAACCGACTCACTTTGGAAAGTGGAGCCATTCTTCAAAATCATTACATTACCCAGGAGCGCTTTTGGGGCTTACGTTTTGTGGCCCAAACATTTCAGGATCTGTATTGGGAAATCCCGAGTTCTGATTTAGGGTTTATTGCATATTACAATATCAATCCAAAGGTTTCATTCGATGCGGCATTAACTAATGGAGAAGGTCCCCGCATTAAACAAGATGCTTTTGGAAAAGTAAAACTGGCAGGCGGATTAAATTTCAATCCAACTGAAAAAATCCAAACCCGTATTTTTTATCACAACAAGCAAACAGGAACCGATACCTTAAGTACCGAACAAATGATCTCTTTTTTTGCGGGGTATAAACCCTGGTCAAAACTAAGGATTGGTGGAGAGTATAATTATATGTCCAATTTAAATAACACAGTGGGTGTGAAAAGCGATGGTTTTTCGATTTACTCAGCCTATAATATTGCCGAAAAAATACAAATATTTGCCCGTTACGACCGCCTCTTTTATAACACGGACAACATTGCCGAAGAGGACACTGAAGGAGATGGTAATACCTTTATAGGCGGCATTTGCTACTCCCCGGTTAAAGGGATTAATGTGTCGATGAATTACCAGGGATGGATTCCCGACCAAAAAGAAAATGATACGGAAAACAAGTTTTTAATTAGTATAGAATACAAATTATGAAAAAAGAAGAAAACTGCTTATGTGGGGGAGGGGATTACGTTGTAATGGCCTGCTCAGGGGCTTCGGATTTGGGACAAATCTCCGATCTGGTAGCCCGAAGATTACATTCTAACGGAGTTCGAAAAATGAGTTGTCTGGCGATAGTGGGGGCTGGAATAGAACCATCAATCGAGAATTTCAAGAAAAAAGAACTACTCGTTATTGACGGTTGTCCCATAGGGTGCGGAAAACGTATGATGGAACAACACAACTTTTTGGATTATAAATATTTACAGGTAACCGAACTTGGCTTGAAAAAAGGAAAAACGCCCGTAACTGAAGAAAATATTCAAAAAGTCTACGAGAAGGCAGAACTTATTTTCTAAGCCTAATCATTCACAGTCATTAGCGAAAGTATGGTGAAAATAATGCATTTATGGTTCATTTTCAGTTTGTTTTAGGCCTTGATTGTTGTTGGAATTGTCCTGAAATGACTAATAACTCGCTGATTTGATGAAGTTACAGGGCTTCCCCGAAACGATAGCTTCGGAGAAGACCTTGATTGATTCACAATACAAGAATTCAGAAAATGGTTTAAATTATGAAATTACCTTTCTCTGGTTAAGTGTAACGGGGTGTTCGGCATGTATACAGATGGAAGAGTTATTAATAAGATTCGAACAAAAATTCCCCAAAAGAATAATAAAAAGAAATGCTGAATAAATAAAACAATTATCTTTGTGAGTAAATACTTACATAATGAATAAACAAAGTACTGAAATTCGACAGGAGCAAATCAAACAGGCGGTACTTGATATTATCTATACCGATGGACTAAAAAGCCTGTCCACACGAAATTTAGCCAAACGGA
>JBFHFE010000076.1:0-5980 GCA_041583785.1 Draconibacterium sp.
AACCAAACCCATACATTCTTGTGCCGCTCCAAAGGGGCAAAACCACGAACAATACGGATTTTTATTTTCTACGGTTAAAACAAGAAAAATTCCACCCAATAGCAGATACCAATATAAATGCGAATGCAAGGGAGGAAAATACCCCAAAAGCAATTGATTTATCATGGATAATGTAAACGGTTGATTATATGAAAAACCAATCACAAACAGCCCAACAATCATTGTTCCCCATCGGGCTATTTTTGTGTATTTGAATGTTTTTTTATGCGCGAAATACCCCACTGTAAAAAGGACTAACAAAACGATTTCGGCAAGCCCAAATTTTATTGCAGGTTTTTGTACTTTCGGAACATCGAAACCAAGAATCTTGGCTGCAATAAAACGATTACCTTTTTTTGAAGCTTTTACAATGGCACGTGATGAATAAGTAGCACTTGAAACAGCATCTATTCCGTTTCCAATTGAATATTCCTCGTTGTAAGATTTGCCTTTAATGTGATCAAGAATATCTGTTTTTAAAACTTTTTCTAAATACGAAGGCGTTTCTTTTGAGCCAACTATTGCCAAATCAAATATCTTCCCTGCAGGGTCGACAGCAACTGCCATTTGAAGCGGACCACCATATCCCATCGATGATTCAATGGTTACATATCCTAAAAAATCTCTTTCAGCATTGTATATTTTATAGGAAGCTTTTTCAATTTCTTCCAATTTGGCAATTTCAGGCATTTTTACCCGAATTGCTGAAACGAAATCAGCATTCTCCAGCTGTCTTCCAACAAACCAGGCGATTACTATAACAACCATTGCAACGATTGCCAGTCCCGATTCTCTGCTCTTTTTATTTCGCATTGTTGCTGCCATCTACGACCTTAAATTTTCTTAAACTGGCTGATTATTAGCTTTCGGTAGTTCCAGATATGGATAACAAACAGAAGTATTAGCAACAACCCTAATTTATTATGTATACCTCCCAACATATCGGAAATAAACTGATCATCGAAAATAAGCCAGGAACCAAATGCTGTGAGCAAGCAAAATGAATATAGGATAAACAGAAGGATGTTTGCTGCTTTAAATCTACCTTTCACTTTCAAGCTAAAGAAGTTCTTTACCCAATCGGTTTTTACAAATAAATGAAGTAAAATTATTGGGCTTGTTATTACTGCGATAATCTTATGAAATGAAAGCCAAAATTGCCCATCATATCCCCCAAAAAGAGACGCTGCCGGTGCTCCTGTGTGATAGTATAACATGATCACCCCTGTTGTCAGTAGCAGAATAAAAGGCAGCAGAGCGATTGCATAAATATAAAAACGTGTTTTACCAACAGATTTACTCATAAATGATAGTCTCTTTTTTAACTTTATGAATAGCAAACTCGTGGCATTGTTTCATACATAATCCGCAAGCCGTGCATAAATCCTGATTAATATGCGCTTTGTCACTTCCTTTAATCTTTACTTTTAACCGGCCTTTAAATGACAACATTTTAACTTGTTCATCACTTAAGGTAATTATTTCGATAGCAGAATGTGGACATGTTTCAACACAAGCTCCGCAAGCATCGCATGAAGCTTCGTCAACTGTAACAACTCCATGCTTTATGCTTAATTCCTGCTCTAATTTTTTAGCTACTAATTTTTGTTTAAAATTCATCATTCAATTGTTAATTCCTGCTGAAAACAAGTCCCCCATTAAAATTTATTCATTAACTTTTTTGTTATTGGAATATCTCTTGTTTAAGGATCGGAATAAAACGACAGCCATTATTATAATTGGTAAACCCATAAAAACAATCGAAAGCCATGCAGCTCTGGATTCATACTCCTGAAAAGATGCAATAAAGGTTTGGCTCATAAACATAAAAGTTACAAAACTCAGGATTAGCAAAATCCATTCGTACCATACTGGTTTTAATGAAACTTTCTTTAGGGTATGCCAAATCATTACTGCCCCTCCGCCCATTAAAAAGCCAACCAAAATATACCAAAACCAAATCCAACTTATTAATCGCATAATATTTCTTTTTATAGTGTTACGAACGTGATTTATCTAAACCATAGAGAGGAATATCCATAGGATCTAAATCCCAGGGTGTTTCATTTAAGTTGGGCTCTTTTCCATAACCGAATACATCATCCATTTTACGGATGGCCGAATTCAGTTTATCCGTTGATCCGATTGATAAACGAATTAAGTCGTGTAGTACAGCTTCATCGAATTTTGTGAATGGACATACTGTTTGACAGCGACTACAATCGGGTTCGCCACCCAACATATACGAATAACATTTTTTGCTGTCCATGTACCAACCTTTTATTCCTTCTGCCTGGCATGCAGCCTGGCCTCCCCAGAATGGTTCATCTTCCATGCTAATGGCACCCGACGGACACATTTCGCCACACTTTTTACAAGCTTTGCAAAATTTGGTAATACCGGCATCAATAGGTTTTGTTACGGCTAATGGTAAATCTGTAATTGTTACCATTACTGTTCGTATGTTGGTTCCCCATTGTGGACTTACCAAAATACCTGCTCTGCCGTATTCGCCCATTCCCGACATTACACCAAAACCAACCAATCGTCCTACCGACTCAGTATCGCCACCATAACTCTGGTAACCTAAACCTCTTAAAAATACGCTTAGCCTGTTTGCAAAAATATTTGCTCGCGAGTAGCTCATGGTATTGCTCGAAGCCCAACTCATTCGCTCGGTGTACTGCTGCATCCATAACGATTGAGGAATAACAGAACAAACCGCCCACAAGTCCTTATCAGGCAAAACAAATTTGTTTTTTTCGGGCTCTGCATATCCTTTCTCTACGTTTTCGAACTTAATTTTTCCCCAAAGTAGCTTTTTGGTCCTTTCGTCAAGTTTTACAAATCCCATATCGGCAGCCCCCATAATTCGTCCTGCTGTCCTTAGCATTCTCGAATTTTCTTCAGGCTCTCCGCTATACTTGGGCACTCCGTAATCTTGGGGTGTATAAAACATGGTAGGATGTTCCCATTCCGGATTGGCTTTTACATCGGCTCCTGTCCATGGCGCAGCTAAATCGGCTCCCGAACGACCTCCCCAACCCCAGCAGTTAGCATCTGCTAATGCGCGGTCTCTTAAGGAAAGACCTGGCACATTGTCTTGTACATTTTTTTTCACCGAAGCAATATTTCGATTATATATTTCGAAATAATCTTGTGGATTTTCCCAGGCATGCGGATTAAACAAAGTACCCTCCGGACCGGGGAATATTTCCATATTTTCCCAGTCTATTTTTACGGTAGGCTCGTCCACCTCTTTTACCCAGAACGGTAATTTCCGTTCGGCTAAAGGCGATGCCATCATCTCATCCAAATCTTTGAAACCTGTGGCGGCACTTACGCCGGCAACTCCCAAACCCATAGCACCTGCCCCAACTCCCAGCATTTTCATAAAATCGCGTCTGCTTGTAGTGGAGTGGTGATGTTTTTTTGTTGATTTTCCCATTTGCTCTAAGTTTTACTTCTACAGCCGTTTCTGATTGTAGTATGATTATGATTCCACAAAGCTAATTAACTGATTTACTGGCTGTAAGTAACTAAGTGCGGATTTCATGGTACTTTTCAACGGAAATAATTTAGGCTAATGGATTTTATACAACCCCTCATATATTTGCGCATGTTTTATTTGAAACAAAAAATAAAACCTATTTCAGAAATTTATTAATTATCCAGAAGTGACAAAGTGGGTAAATTCATGGAACATTGAGAAGAACAAAGTATAAGTAATCGAATTGTTCTTACGTGGAGATAATATTAATTCTAATTTTATTACGCGTTCCATTCACAAACATCACCATTAAAAATCAGTAGTTTTGCGCCCATTAAAAAGCATATTATTTCAATTTTTTCTGATAATGAACAAATTCGATTCTAAAGAAATATCATCTGAAAAAAAAGCACCTTCACTTTTTATTTTAATAACGCTGGCTTTACTGTCGGCATTCGGACCTTTCGTTACCGATTTATATTTGCCAGCTTTACCTTCATTAACTGGCTATTTCAAAACATCGGCCTCCACTGTGAACCTAAGTTTATCTTTAAGTATGTTAGGCCTGGCGTTCGGGCAAGTGCTTATTGGGCCAGTCAGCGATAAATATGGTCGGAAAAAACCACTACTAATATGTATGTGGCTTTTTGTTATTTCTACAATTGCCTGTTTATTTTCTTGGGATATCTACTCTTTTGTAGCTTTCAGACTCATTCAGGGCATTGCTGGTGCCGGCGGGGTCGTTTTGTCGAAATCCATACCTACGGATATGTTCTCGGGAAAAGAACTGGTTAAATACCTGGCTATTATCAGTGCCATAAATGGAATTGCCCCAGTAGTTTCACCTGTTCTGGGAGGTGTGATGCTGGAATTCACAAACTGGAAAGGTATGTTTGTTTTGCTATTAATCCTTGGCGTAGTAATTCTGTCCCTATCCTATAAACTAAAAGAAACACTTCCTGTGTCAAAAAGAAACAACAAAAAAGCCATTGCTACCTTTGTTTCTCTCGGAAAAGTTTTTCGAAATCCAACCTATATATACAACACATTTACGATAATAATGGCTGCAGTGGTTCTGTTCTCTTATATTGCTTCATCTCCATTCATTATACAGGAACATTTTGGTTTTTCACCGTTGATATTCAGTCTTTGCTTTGCATTAAATGCAGCAGCAATAGGTGCTGGCTCACTACTTTCAATGCGATTCAATCAGCCAAAGTATAGCATAATGGTTGGGAGTTCAGGCTTATTAATCTTTGCTCTGGCAGCAGCCATTTGTCTTTATTCGGGACTACCATTTGTTTGGTTTGAAAGCTCGCTAATGCTTCTGTTGTTATGCATTGGCTTGGTACTCCCTGCTGCCACTGCCCTTGCCATGGATGCTGAAAGAAACAATGCGGGAGCAGCTTCAGCTGTAATTGGTTCTCTTACATTTTTTGCCGGAAGTATTTCTACGCCCCTTGTTGGCATGGGGAATCTCTTGCATTCTACAGCTATTTGTTTATTAACTGGAGCAATTTT
Organism: Draconibacterium sp.; assembly: GCA_041583785.1. Lineage (GTDB taxonomy): Bacteria > Bacteroidota > Bacteroidia > Bacteroidales > Prolixibacteraceae > Draconibacterium. Next base: position 5,051 of record JBFHFE010000076.1, read on the forward strand.
GACGATTTTATTTTGTTTCCTTGCAAGAAGAAATGAAACAGAAAAAATAGAATACAAACTAATAATGCAAAGTGTAGCAGTAAACAGAAGACCCACTCAAGACAATCATCTCAAATAGGTCTTACCCATGTTTTTTCCAATCAGAACAAAAAGTGCTTGCCCAGAGGCTTGCTGGTTTACTATTTAGTGCTACAAAAAAAACACTGTAATTTTAATATCGTTGGTAAAGACTATTCAACCAGTTTTCCGTTTAGAAAGCAGTGGGTGTTCATCTCCGTTGCATTTTTTAATCCCTCGCCTGCAAAGCACAACGATAAAGATTTATTATAGAAGGTTTCTAATCTTTCTGGAGATTCGTCTGATTCAATTATAATGTATGAATGAACTGTATCAGTATAACCAACCATGTCGGAAGAGCTCATAGCTTCCTGCCTGTAATCCATCTGGCTTTCAACACGATAATCAGCGAACTCTAAGCCCATCATAGCGCTAACTAATGTCGTCTGCGAGGTTAAGCACAAAGCTGTTCCTCCCGTAAAGTATTCTAAAGATGTAGGTGCTACAGGACGATCGTTAGCTCCCATAAATTCATCAGCGTATATTTCCCAGGTTTCAGGAGAAGGCGTTGACAGCGTGATTTTTTTCAAATATGGCCTATCACTGTTTTCTGCAGATTCAGAGATAGCAAATATTTCAAACTCCAGATTTGACATTGTTTCAAAACTAAAACCTTCAGCCACATCGTCGATAGTTTGTTTTAAATACGTTGGCTTTTGGGGCACATCAGTAACAGAACTTAATTTAAGTCCATCAACAAAAGATTCAGCAGAAAGACTTGTCCCTGGAGTAGCCCGATAATTTTTCCAGTTATCTCCATTTACAACTAAAGAGGGTTCAATCACTGTTTCATTTCTTAACGCTTCGCCTGCT
>JBFHFE010000077.1:0-5874 GCA_041583785.1 Draconibacterium sp.
ATTTGGCGTATCGTCGGTATTGGATAAATCAACCAATATTTGTTGCGCCAATTGTGTGCAGAACTTTTGCCACAATTCGCCTTCGGTGTACTTAAGTTTCGCGAATAGGGCAATTAACTGTTCTTCCGGATCTTCTATGTTTGCTATTTCGCTAACAATATTTAGTTGCATTGAAATAGTGGGTATATGCTTACGGGCCAGTGCAATGGCCTTACTTATAATAAAGTCGTCGAACTCTCCGGGAATAATTGTTTTTACCACCTCGCCAATTATATCTATACTGCCGGTTTCAATACCTTTTTTTACACCCTCAACTACTGCCGAAGCAATGGGTACCAATCGGTCAACTGCTTTATCAAGCCCTTTCAATAGCTTCATAACCCAGTACCATAATTTTAAGAGTAACTTTTTCATTTTTCTTTTAATCGTCTGAATCCTAATAAATCCTTATCGCGGTATAAACGGATCGATACCTGGTTGCCCTGGTTTCCTCCGAGTACGTTTATCAATCCATCCTCATCAATGTTTATGAAGATGCCTACATGTCCCTGCCAACTTGAATTTCCCCTGCGGAAAATCACTATATCCCCCATTTGTGGGTATGCAGGTACTTCGCCTACTTCCAACCAACTACGGGCATTGGCTTTGTGGGTACGTTCCAGTCCGGCTTTCATACAGGCCCAATCAACAAAAATGCTGCACCAGGGCGTTTCATCATCGTCAACCCAGGTATGACCGGCTTCGTGTGCGTAATTCAGGATAGTTTTATTGTCGCGCTCTCCTGCAATTTCTTTCACACCATATTCGGCCAATGCTATTTCAATTAATTTTTGGCTCATTGTTTATCAGCTTTAAATTCCAGTTTCCGGTTTATTTCCGAAATATCTTTATGAATTTCTTTGATCGTAACTTCGTAAACATTCCGATCAGCTTTGTTCTGTTCAATCCTCGCCTGTTCCTTCTCCACGTAATTTAATCGATCATTTGTTTTGTAGTAAAATCCTACACCACTTACTACTACCAAAAGAGCCAACGAACCGGCAATTTGCCAAAGCGTTTTTTTAAGTCCGGTTATAAAAGCAATGTCTTTTTCGCTCATTTTATCACAACTTATTATTGGGTTTTTATTTCATTCCTAACAGTCCCAAAAAAACTTCCTTCGCTCCTTTTAACCATTTCCGGCTTTTCTTCTCTGCTGCTTTTTCGTGTATGCGCTGTATAGCTTCCTGCTGAAGCTGCTCCGGTGTTTTATTCTTTCTTCGCTTTTTCCTTCCCATGGGTATTGTTATTTTAATTCTACCTTTTACCTGAGATTCAAATTCGCGCTCGGTTTTATTTTTGTACTTGTTTGAATCGGATAACATGATGTTCCTGCTTTAGCATTTTGTACTGGCGAATACTAAGCGTTTCATCCACTTCCCATCCTTCTTCGTAAAAGGCATTCAACAAACTTTCGTATTGTTTGTAATCGCCATCGGTGAATGTTATTTTTTCAACTTTGTACATAGCTTTTTAATTATTCAATCAACTGCCATCCTGCCGGGTAAACGGTGGGGCTCCACGTATTTGCATCAATAAGGCTTTCGTAAGTGCTGCCGTTAAATAGTACACGATCGCCCAGGTTATAGGCGTCCTGTGCGCCGGTTGGTTGTACCCATTCGGAAACCTGCCCCGGAGGTGTAAATGGTGTGTACAGTGCCGGGGTTTGATCGGGGAACCAATCGGCTTGCGAGGTGTGTGGTTGTACTACTTTATACAAAGTTGAATCGTATACAAACACTTCATTTAACTGGTAGCCCACACCTACCCTGTATTGTTTGTAAATTGTTGCTAATACCTCCAGTTCTTCAGATGAAATGCTGTCCGATTGCAAAAGCGGTTCACTCAGCAGCCGAAGCAGAGCCTTTATCTGCACGTAATCGAAATTATCATCAAGGCTTTGCAGCAGGTTTTCTTTGCGCTGGGCCAGTTCCTGGGCTGTAAGATCAATTACTTCGCGGGTAACGTAGTCGTTGCCCATATCGTAATATCGTGCACCTAAACGTTGCGTTTCGGCATCCCATTCGGGAACTACTTCAATGCGCCAACCATCGGCATAATGTACACTGTCGTGTAAATTATCGTAGCCGTAAACCGTGGTTCCGCTATCGTGTGTAAACTTTGCAGGTATTCCGCTTTTAACTATTTCACCGTTTTTAATCAGGTGTTTACTTTGTGCGAAAGTTAACGAGCAAACACAAAGTAATAGTATTGTTATTGTTGTTTTCATAATTAATAGCTGTATTGAAAAATGGTGTCTGTTTGTGAATAATTGATATAAAAATTTGCTGAGGAATTATTTATGTAAAAATTTGCTGAGGAATTATTATCATCAATAATTAATGTTCCTACATCCTCAATAGTTGTAATGTCCCAAGCTGTTGACAATGTGTATTGATAAATTTCACCAAACGAATACCCCACATAAACTACGCTACCGTCACTACAAAATGAAAACATTTTTGGGTCAGTGCCACTTACGGTTATATCCCCACTTACATTATCATAACTCGCAGTAGAAACATCCCATGCGGTTGATAAAGAATATTGGTAAATTGTGCCACCCACATCCATACAGTACATTTTTTCACCAGTATTATTTAATTGCGTACATCTAAGCGATGTCATTTCGTTTGACACAAAAAAATAATTATCATAACTACCCATTGTTGTCAAATTCCAGGCGGTTGTTAATGTGTATTTTAGTACTGCTTTTAAATTCCCATTTATAATTAAAGTTTCACCATTGTTTGCAATTGTAAAAAAGTTGGGCGTACTCTCTGGACTTGTCCCTTTTTCTATGTTGTCATAACTTGCGGTAGAAATATCCCAGGCAGTTCCCAAAGAATATTGGTAAATTTTATCGCTGTTATGTGCTAACACATAAAACTTTGTACCATCGGCAGCAAATTCGATTGAAGATGTTGGGCTAAATGTAGGAGAATAACTATCCGTGTAGGTGTACCCTGTTATGTCGCAGATACCCCCTGCATCTCCCACTACTCCCAACTTCTGCATCCCCCCAATACTCGGAATACCCTGCCCACTGCAACTAATAAATACAGTGGCAAATACTATGGCTAATATTGTTTTTAATCGTTTCATATTAACTTGCTGCTTGTGTTACACTCATGGTAAAAAGGTTCGTTCCGATACAATGGATGTAGATGTAGAAACTCCCATCGGCAAAGTCTGCCGAACCGTTTAATGTTACTATCTCGCTCGGCACTGTAACCGATGTAAAAGACGAAATGGTAAGCACCACACATATCGTTTTATTTACTTGGGCATTAGTTATGGCGATGGTTCCGCCTCCGGTAACCGAACTGTAAATAATTGGTTTACCCGAAAAGTCCCACGAAAGGTCATTATCAACTATGGTGTCGGTTAAGGTTGTGGCTACATTTCCATAATCCACTACATCATCGGCAATGGTTAATTCTGTTGCGCCTGTTACTTCTCCAGTATGTGTGGCATTGGTTTCTTTGGCTGTATTGGCTGCTACGGCTGTTGTGGTCGAAATATCCACTGTTTTAGTTGCTTCGCCATCACTTTCAATGCTTAACTGAATATCATTTCCTGAAATACTGAAAACATCAATAGTCTGGTCGTCGGTATTGGCTTCGTAACCATCTTGTAAAGGAGATAAATCGATACTATGTGTTGCTTCGCCATCGTTACTAATCGACAGTTCAAGATTGGTCCCTGTTAACTGTGCAACATCCAATGCTTGTGCATCGGTTCCGGTGCCATCCTGTAAACTGGCAAGATCAACGGTTCGCGTACTGTCGCCATAATACAGAAATAGTGTTGTGCCCAGTATTTTCAGGCTGTCTACTTCGGTTCGGTCGGTAATTAAACTTATGGCTACATTTATACTTTCGTCAATGTATTGTTTGGTGGTATCAATATCGTATTTAGTAGCCAGTTCAGTTGTATCGGCAGTAATTTGTATGTTTCCATTAGCATCACCTCCTACATTAACTCCGTTGGTTCCCATAAGATTGTAATATACCGGAGATGTTGCTGTTTCAATTCCATTGATAAAAACAGGAGCATGTAAGTTTACCGCAGCTATTTTTTTATGTGTCGTTCCATCAGAAATCATTAAATATTTACTTCCTGAATTAAGGATCGATAAGGATGGCAATTCAGTCAGTCCCGGAATATCAACACCCAGTTTATTGCCTATTGTGCCATCGCCTTTCAGGGTACTGTCGCTTTCTACGGTTTGTGTTCCCCAATTGTCGCCATCTACGTTTAATTCAATGTTGTCAATTTCATTGTTAATTACTGTTAGCGAATCCAGTATATTATCAATGTCGAAACTGTTCTGTATTATTGTGTCCCAAACATTCGTTAATTCAAGGTTTATCACCGTTATCGAATCGTAAAGGTTTTCAATGTCAACATTCACTACCGTTAACGAATCATACAGGTTGCTAATGTCGTTTGTTAAGTTGGTAATCGAATCATACAGGTTCGATATGTCCGTATTAATTGTGGTTATCGAATCGTATAAATTATTGATCTCAATATTTACCTGCGTTATCGAATCGTGCAGGTCAACAAATATCGAATCGTGCAAATAAAGTGTCGAAAATATACTATCCAACTGTTCGCGGTGAACGATTAAACTATCAATATTGGTCTGAATAGCTGTGCGGTGTATAAGCAAACTATCCTTAACCGTTTCTATTTCGGACCGGTGTATAATAATCGAATCTTTAACGTTTTCAAGCTCTGTGCGGTGTTCGGTTATGCTGTCTTTTAGTGCTTCAATTTCGGTTCGGTGTACAAGCAAACTATCTCTTACATTCGCACTAAGCGTATCAATGTCGGTTTTGGTTGCCATAAGCGTTGTATCAACCTTTAACGGATCGCCAATGGTTCCCACTCCATTCAGGGTTTCATCCGAAACAACTACCTGGTCGCCCCAATCGTCGCCAACGGTTTGGGGTATATCTATTCCTCCCTGTAACTTTACATAGTCGGTGTAAAATCCTGCCGGATTGTGCGACTTGAACAGATCGTTTATAATTCGTATTTCATCAAAATACGCGGTACTTATTGCTGCGATAGATAAGTCAATGGCTATATTTTGCCATTCGGTTGTTGAATAGTCATAATTCAAAGCAATTAAATCCGATACCGGTACTCCGTTCCAAAAAAACTGAAGAACCAAATCGTCTTTTTGCCACAAAGCTTCTTTCAATTTTAACCAGAAAGAAAAGGTTTCGTAGGTCCCGGTGTTTATATCTTCATCCGACACATAATAAATGTAATCGGTCGAATTTATGGTATAACTTTCGGCTGCCACACTTCCGTAAAATACGGTTGTGGTTTGGTTAAAATCGGTAACTACACCCGAATAGCCGGTTGTCCACTCTACATTCTCATCATACACTACTTCGGTTACTAACGAACCGCCGCCAGGATCGCTTGGTTCGGTTGCATTGGCCAATATCAATACACTTGTAAGCGGTAACTGGCTCGATAAATCATATTGTGGTGTTTGCGGATTTACCGAAGGTGTTCCGGTAATATAACTTACTACTCCCAGGGTATCTACCACAAATAAATCAAATCTGCTATTGGTCGCATCAGCAGCAGTAAGGGTTAACGTTGTGGAGCCGGAGGTGTATAGTGTTCCATCGATGTAATAAGCTGCCGGACCAACCGCAAATGTTAACCCGGTTTGCCAGGTTACTATTCCTCCCGAATACAATCCATCGGGTTTCGGTATATCGGTAATGGTTATTTCCTCCCCGTTGGCGGTGTAATTCAGCCACTCTATCGGAAATGTATTATCAGGTATTACATAAATCGTATCAA
>JBFHFE010000078.1:0-4760 GCA_041583785.1 Draconibacterium sp.
AATCGGGTATAAGCTGAGAGATTACGGAAATCACCAAACAAAACCCAATCATTCCCCCTACTACATCCTAACTCCGAATCCGGTTCCGTCAACACCTGGTTCAGATTGGGCATTGCATGCCATCAGAACGCTTATTTATTACCACCCGTTTTTTATTTTTTACTCAGTTTTAGATTTTTCTTCTAGGCTCTTTATTATTTTTTTGAGTCGACTAATCTCAATTCCACTCAAAACAAAACTTGCCATAAAACCGAAATAAAATATATAATTCCCGTAAGGGTAGTGCTGAAGCTTAAATATAGCTCCGATTAAGATTGCAAATGCAGCTATGCCTAAAAGCACATTCATGGTTTTGTCAATTTCTTTTTTTCTCATTTGGTCCGGTTTTTTAGTAAAAATTGTTTGTTGATTTGAATTTTTAAAATTCTTAAGCTATGTCAAGTACGTAGTGAAATTATTTTCTCGTTTATATAATTCCAAGTCTTCGGTCAGATTAAATTCAAGTTTTACCTGTGTAATATTTACTTTTTTGGGTTGTAGGAATTCTTTTTCTGACTTGCAGTTAATTTTCCAAAAATCAAATGTTGAACTATTGTTTTTGCCGTCGTAAAAAGGATTGTTAAAAATCAGAAATTTGTTATCATTGACTTTTTTATAAAACAAAGGACAATCTATAATAAAATTTCCTCCTTTCCCTTTTGTCTCAATGAAATCTTCATTCTTAAGAAATTCTATTATTTTGTCTCTCTTGAATCTTCGATTATAGTTCGGGTCAATGTCTAGTTTAATTAAATGAAGATTTGAATCAGACAAGGTAAAATCTTCACTTAAATACTCCCTTGCATAGTTTCCATTCTTTATAGGTGATTTTTCATAATATGACTCCATGAAAAAGTGATAATCGATTTCATTTGAAAATTCAAAACTTTCATAGTTGTTTTCGATAAATGCCTTAAAAGCATCTTTGAGTTTATGAAAACCAACAACTTTAAAAATGCCATTTTTCTCTTTTAGATAATATCCCTTTTTATTGATTTTTGTATATCTAAATCCAAGCCTGTTTTTTAACAAATCATATATTCCAAGCATGAAAAAGTCGATTTTCTTTTTTCCATTTCTCGTTGTGTAGTGGTCAATTATCTTAATCATGTATTGAAATATTTTAAGTTATATGCTCCATTTTTCAAAATGGGTGGTAACTATGTTATAGAACTCTACATTCCCTAAAAACATACCCAATACATTCTCCCCGTGTAAGTATTGTAAAGCTTTTAGCTATCTTATATTTTTTGTAACAAGCATTATATGGGTTTATACATTGCATAACATTATCGCTACTTATATGCGTATAAATTCCGGTGCTTATCGAAGAATGAGGCTCGCTGTTTCGGTGCATGTGCAGCCAGTATAAACCCTTTTCGGGTGCTATTTGTGGGCGTGTAGTCAAAGTATCTTGGTTTTCAGGGCAATAAATATAAACATAATTTCAATAGCTTATAATAGCTACACAAAATGATAGCTAAAAATTCATTTGTTTCCGGCAAAAAATTACCGGGCAGTCCATTAAAAAAAACCACCCGGTATGTCTATTTTTAAGATTGCACAACCAAAAGTCAGATATGGGTGAAATTACAAGCTTTAGCGGACAGCCGTTTTTCAGATAAGGAATTGAAACGTCTTTGCATCATGTATTCATCTAGCCTATCTCTATTTAAGAACATTCAAAAAGGAGTTGATCGCCATCCTAAAAGTGCAAAAAGAAAGGCGGAATTAAGTTTCATGCCATGCTTAAAGCCAGCGTATAAGCTCCTTGTTTAGTTAGGTACAGCGAAACTGCAAGACACAACCATATGTTTTTGCAGTAGTGGAAGCTTTGCTATCAGGTTCGATTACAACTTTTGACAAAGGATATGTTGATATTCCTTTCCGGAAAATCCTGAGAAAAATTGCCTGGTATTAATAAAAGTGAAAAACAGAAATATCAAAATTAGCTCGTCCCTCAAACAGAGGGTGCTACTTATAAAAACAAAAACTTCCCGATGTGAATATCAGGAAGTTATAAATATCAATTTAAACTAAATCCGCTTTACCGGACAACAATAATAATATTATTGAAGATGCTCTAAGTCTTTGAAAAATTATAATGCAGGTATTTGATTGAGTTAACTTAATAATTCTTTTCGATAAGTTTAAGTTCTTGTCTCATTTTATTAAAGCTCGGTCCGGTCATATAGCCTATGTTTAATTGAAACCTGAAACCACTATAACTTCTTATACTACCAATTGATGGAGAATATTTAGGGCTCCATAAATATTTCGCCGACATATCGTATGTAAAACGTTTTGTTATTCTGCTATATAAACCAAAACCACCTTCAATGGCTAATTTTTTCTGAGTATATTCAGTTGCGTCCATCGTTGACTGACTTCCTTTAAGGCGAATTAATGTTGTATTAACAGCACCCGCTCCAAATAATAAATAAGGTTTTGGCTCCGACATAAGTTTTTGTCTTTTAAGATTGTAAGCTGATATTGCCTGCCCATCATATTCATTTGGAATGAAATTCTCAAGTTCAACTTTCATTCTTTCCCTTTTCTTTTGACCATAAATTCCATCTCCAATGCCAAATTTGAAATAAGCGAAATTTGACATTATAAATCCGCCGCCTCCGTTCATGGAACCGTTCGTTGTCATATACATCGCTCTTTCTGTAGCATGCATTTGCATTTCCGTTCCAATACGTATTTTTTCAGTAATGAAATTTTCTATGGCGAATCCCATTACTCTTTTTTTATCTTGTATTTCAACCTTTGTTTTTGAATCGAATGAGGCGTGCTCATATCCCGGAATAAACATACCGCCAATCGTAAAACTTATTATTTTATTTCCCTTATTCTGTGTTAATACAATATCAAGCCATTCTCTTTCTTTAATTTCATATATGCTATCAAGTCGCGTAATTCTTTCAAATTGCCATTCATCTTCTTTGTGTTGTGCAAGTTTTTGTCTTAACCCAATTGTCTTAATTCCTGTATCGAATGTGTAAAGCCGGTAATCAGCATCAGCATCAGCATTATTCACCGAATGCGCAGAAAATACTGAGCCCCCAAATATCTCCGTAAAAATCATTTTAGCAGGCATTACATAAAGCATATTAGGCCAGGTTGTGAAACTTTCAGGGAAAAACGTCGTGGTAGGCATATCCACAGCTTGTTGTACTCCCATTTTTAAGCTTTCGCTAAAAGATGAAAAGGACTGAACTTCTGAAATTTTTACCGTAACAAAAGGTGACACCGTTTTATCCTTTTTCTTAAACAGCGCCAGGGGAATAGGTATTGGCAGTGGAACAGGGTTAACTGGTCTTGGCATTATCGTAAAAGTACTGTCATCAATATTTACAATATCCGATTCAACTTTGAATGTGTTTTTATTAAAGTCAGATTGTATTAAAGATTGCTGAACTTTAACGTCTCTGTTCGTTTCAAATTTGAATTTTACATGATCTCCTATTCTGATAGTATCTTTTCTGCCCGTTTTTACATTATCTAAAATCAGTACTCTTGAAGAATTAAATGCCGGAAGACTTTTTCCTCCTCCAACTCCTCCTCCTCCATTTCCCATAACCATGGGTAAGAGAGGTATTTGAGCATTTGTATTCGAAATTACAACAAGTGTAATAAGAATGAATAAAATTAAAATCTTCTGTTGTCTGAACATCGCCTTGTTTTAAGTATGCTTTATTTCACCTTTGTTGTAAATAAGTTACAAGTTGAATATTGCCGATTATGTGTATGCCCGGCTTTTATAATGAGTTGCTGCGAAATGTGGGGTTAAACAGATAAATGTTGTTTGTCTTAAATCTGTTTTTGGGTAAGTAGATGTGTGAATATTTTTTAATTTTCATCTTTCTATCTTTTGTTTCGTTCGAAGATAGATCGTGATTTTATAGGAGCTTTGTATGTGGTGGTGAACGGCTAAAAAGAGGTTGTGAATAACAAAATTATACCAATTTGATGGCTCACTTCATCTTCAGGGGGTGGTTTTCTATTTATGCTACAGGTCTGTAAACGCCTGTACTCATATTAATTTTGAGGGGGAGATTAACACTCCAATTTTATTGCATTTATGTTTCTTTTATCCAATTACAATATCCCTTTGTGCGAGCGTGTCAAAAATCCGTCAATTGGGCTAAATAAAATCAAATCTTCCATGTTCACTCCCCTGATTCAGGGGAGATGTTAGTGTATGGAATGCGGAGTGGGCGACGAAGGGGTAATTGAAAAAACGCAAAGTTTTTTTTTGACAAGATTTATTGCTTACTTTTTTATCGACTGAAAAAAGGATGTGTCAGACCAGCATGAGGTCGAAAGTATAAAGAAGTGAGTTTGTTGCATACTCCCATTTTCAGTTCCCAGTGTAGTAGGACGATTAAGTTCGCCACAACTTTTTAAACCGAACAAAATACGTTATCCCCTCAATGTAAAACTGCTTACTCCTTCTTATTATCCAGCCAACCCAAATGTTCAAGTACTCCAAACTGATTTCCGTTTGATGGATATAATTAGAGTCTTTATTACATGCCAAAACAAGTAGAAATAAAGAAAAAAGAGATATTTATTCATTGTTGTCCGGTAAACCGGATTTTGTTTAATTTTTTATCTATAACATCCTGATATTCAAATCAGGTATTTTTCATTTTCAAAAGTAAGCCCCCTGTATTTCAGGAAATAGCGAATGTTGATATTTGTATTTGTCTTGC
>JBFHFE010000079.1:0-4488 GCA_041583785.1 Draconibacterium sp.
ATCGAGAGTTTGACCTGAGAGATTCAGTTTACCACCAACTAAAATCCAATCATTGCCCATAATAGTTCTTAACTCCGAATCCGGTTCCGTCAACACCTGGTTCAGATTGGGCATTGCATGCCATCAGAACGCTTATTTATTGGCGGTAGTTTTTTTCATTATTTCTGTTTGCTTAAACCTAAATAGTATTTTCGTTTTTCAGGGTCAAACTTTTCAATTGCAAGTCTTAAAGTGACTCTCGGCATAGTTGCCCCATGGTCTTTCAAAAAGGCTTTCAATCTCTTTTCATCTCTTTTTCCTGCTTCTCTAACCCAACTACCTACAGCCGTTTGCACGAAATGTTCGGTGTCATTAACTAACAATTCCGCAATCTTGAATGTGTCCTCTATTTCATTTTTCCTAATGAAGTAATAAGTACTTACAATAGAAGTTCTTCGTTCCATTGGATTAGTGGATTCCGCTAATTCATATAATGGCTTTCGGTCCTTATCGTACAGATAACCACCAACTACATAAGGCGCTGCTCTGTCTACCATTCCCCAATCATCAATATATTCATGATTTTCAATGTAGCCTGTGTAAATTTTGTACTTCTCTTCTGTTGTAGTCTTTTTATTTCGAGCCTTCCAATCTAAAATTGAAATTGCTCCAAGTCGGTAATTGGAATTTTTGTTTCTAATCAGTTTCACAACCTCCTCGACTGGCATGTATTGAAATTCTTTGGCTAGAGAAAAAATCTCCCTTTTAGGAATGCCTTTTGGATATTCTTGGCTAATTATTTTTAGAGTAGCAATAAATTCTTGAGCAGTCATAGGTTATCATTCGTTCAATGAGATTTTGCGTAAGTGGCTTATTCAAGGGAAATTGAACTGAATCCATTTTTCATGGAGAACTTTATTATTCTTTGCCTTTTATTTTTGAGAATGCACACCAAACATATTTCCTTCAGTATCAATAGCTAAAATCATAAACCCATATTCTCCTAAAGATTGTTTTGATTTAAAAACTTTACCACCGGCACTACTAATTTTCCTTTCTTCAATTGCACAATCTTCGCTTTGAAAATATACTATGGTAGAATTATTACCTGCATCAAAACCTTTCATTTTTACCAATGTACCACTTGCTCCCTCTCCATTCATTTCCATTGGGAAGGCCATCATTTTCATTTCACCTTGAACATCTTTTGGTGTTGGTAATTCATTTAATTTTAAGTTAAGGACTTCTTCATAAAATTCTTGCGCTCTTTTTAGGTCGTCTACATATATTTCGAACCAAACAGCTGGATTTTTAGGTTTCATGTTTTTCTCTTGTTAAATAAACTTATGTAATTCTATTCCGATTTTTTATTTTATAAAAATAGTTTTTATGGTATGGCATTGGTGATAGTTGTAACCTTACCTTAAATGTATTTGTCAATCATTCAATCCTTTTCCCGCAAATATTTTCGGCATTGACTTTTCAATCCTTGATGCACGTGTTTTTGATTGTTTGGCTTGTGAGAAAAAAAGCAAATAACCTCTTTGTCTGCCAGGTGTCAATTCATAAAAGGCAGTTTTTAGCTCAGAATTATTTTCAAAAGCTTGATTAAGTTCTTCTGGCATTTCAAATTCGGAAGTCTTTTTCATTTTTACTTCCACTCCAGCTTTTTCTACTTCAATAGCTTCAAAAATGTATGCTTTGATAATTAACTCTAGTTTGTTAATTCCTTTGACATCAGTAAATCGCATTTGTCGAGCTGATTGAACATTTTCGGTTTGTTGTATGAGCAATTTATCGGGGTCGCCTAACAAGACTCCTTTATGAAAAAGTAGAGCACAATAGTCTTTAAAACCATGAATGAGTACAATATTATTTTCTTGGAATTTATAACAAGGCACTCCCCACTTTAACTCTTCAGTTAATCCACAGTCTAAAACAAGAGTTCGAAGGGTTTTATATTCCTTTTGCCACTTTGTGTCCTTATCGAAAAACCAATCTACTTTCGGATTCATTTGTTTCTTTTTAATTACCGCACCGGGTAGCTTACGCCCCCTAAGAACTGTACGTGCGAGTTTCCTCGCATACAGCTCAGGCACTTTTAAGGCCATCTCGGTGAGGAGAGACCCGGCTGTTACTACTATTTTTATTTGACATAAAAGTAGTAATTTGTTTACACTCTTTTGCTAAATCTTCTCGCCACTTGGTTCTTTGATAGAAATATTTGTCGTATTCGCTAAGAAAAGGGTTGGCTTTAGCTTTCACTTTAACATGGTACCGGATAGGGACATACATAATCCGGTACAATCGATTGACTTGAGTACCTTTTTTAGTAAACCGCTTATCGGTAAAATGGTTATCATGAAAATAACGATGATAAATCCACCACCGGTTTTTATTACCGTGTTGGTATTTTGCCCATCGTTTTAGTTGCCAGTAAATGAAAGTTCCCAACCGCGCAAAAGTGCGTTTAGCGCAAACACCTTTGTGGTAATTTGCCCAGCCTCTAATAACTGGATTCAAAATACGTATTAAGGCATGAGCCGGAATGCCACGGTTTTCTTTGAACCTTTTTTTGAGTTTGTTCTTGAACGATTGAACCGCTTCTTTAGATGGATGTATTAACAGTTTGCCCTTGTATTTTCGGACATTCTGCGACAGGAAGTTAAAGCCATCGTTGATGTGTGTGATTTTTGATTTTTCGGGCGAGAGTTCTAAACCCCGCGCTGCCAGAAACTTCTTTACCAACGGAATAATCTCGTTGGTAATAATTTGTTTGTCAATTGCAGTAATCACAAAATCATCAGCATACCTAATGAAATTTACTTTTTGTCTTTTCCATCGTGGGAACTTATTCATAATTATTGTTTCAAGACCATCAAGAACCATGTTCATGATTAGCGGAGAAATTGTACCGCCTTGTGGCGTTCCTCTTTTGGTTGGAAACAAACGTTTCTTTTCGATATAGCCCGACTTCAGCCATTTTCTGAGTATGGTTTTATTGATAGGTATATTTTTCAATATCCAATCGTGCCGGATGTTATCGAAACACCCTTTGATATCCGCTTCAAAAACCCATCGTGCCGACATGTCCCTGCAAAGCGAAAGGAAACATTGAGCTATTGCATCGTTGCACGACCGTCGTGGTCTGAACCCGTATGAATTAGGGTCAGCCATGGTTTCAGCCACTGGTTCAAGCGCCATTTTGTATAGCGTTTGCATGGCCCTGTCGTGCATTGTTGGTATACTCAACGGACGTTTTTTTCCGTTCTTTTTCAGGATATAAACCCTGCGTAATGGTAAGGTTCGATATCCCCTTGTTTTGAGATTTAAAGCAGCTTTCAGTTTGTTCTTTGGATGACACCAAACGACCTTGTCTACCCCGGGAGTTTTCCCTCCCTTGTTGGTTGTAACCCTGAAAACGGCCAGTAATTTAGCATAGAATGATTTTGTAAGAAGATGTACCAGGGCTTTTGCTTTGCCCCATTGTTTCTTCTGTACAGCCTTGGCAATGCGGCGTTGCAGCCTGTCCACCTTCCAGATTACTTTCGACCAAAGAATGGTTTTCCAGTAGTCTTTCGGGAGTGAAAGTGCACACGATAAATTTGTATTCTCGTTCATTTGCTTTCTTCCATTAGCAGGTTCTATAAAGCTCTTTGCCATAAAGCACCAGATGAAGGTGGGCAGGTTTTCACCCGTGATAATGTTGCCGAAGCTCAATCACTATCCAACTCATTACAAGAAGGCATTCGCTTGTTTCATCCTCTCTGTCCGACGTTTCCCGATGCCTTGCGGTTACGGTTTAATCCTGCTAATAAAAGCGGGTGAGAGCGTCGGGCTTCCACGTTCCATATTAATAACAATAATGTGGGTTTAGGCTCATCCTGTCTACCGACTGAGCTACGTCCTTGTAAGCACTGCGTTAAACATGCTTAGCCTGTCAGTTTACCATTTTGGTACAGAGCGTATCAATCTCTTTTTCGCTCCTGACTTTTCTCGGCAGTTACGGAATGTTCAAATCTTTTAGCCATGCCCACTCATCCAAGCCCTTAATTGGCGTTGAGATTCCAAAGACCCAATTCCTCACGGTTTTCGGCCCCATTTTTGGCTGCACGAGCCAATGTTTAGTACTCTTTCCCAGAGGCTTCACCCGAAAATGGCTTCACCATACTTCCGGTGCCCTGGTAGGATACTGCTGAAGGAACAGCAGGTTTTACTAGGTAGTCGTAACTACCAGTAAAACAATTATATAATACGACTTCGTGTCGCAATAACGTTGGTGCTATGAATAGTTGCCGATTGCAGGTTACTTTTCTGCCCAGTTACAACAAACTTAATGCGGGTTATAAACCTCAAATAACCTACTAAACGGCAATTATTTATGAGCACGTGTTGAACGAAACCTAAAGGTAGCTAAAGCCTAAAACTCTCACTACCTTTAGGATGGTTTCATTAAAATAAATTATTATGAAAAAAAAGCACCACAGTAATTGAGCGGGCCTGTTTTTC
>JBFHFE010000080.1:0-3506 GCA_041583785.1 Draconibacterium sp.
ACACCTTTGATGAGATTGTGGAAGAAATGAAAATCAGCAAAAGTACGGCGAGCACTGCCTTGAGAAATCTTGAAATCCGAGATATAATTGAATATGTTACTTATCCGGGCGATCGGAAACGTTATTTTCGTTTACGTGCAGGAAACAAAGATGATGCGATTGTTGAGCTGGAAAGAAAATTGCAGCAAAACATTGTTACAATCCATCAGATTATCGAATTAAAAAAAGATAAAAGTTCCAAAAACGTTAAATTCCTGGAAAAGGTTGTAAAAGGGATGGAATTTTTTGTTAAAAGAATGGACGAATTCAGGGCGGAATTCGAAGGAGAATTATAATTTTTTTTATCAATTCGGTTCGTTTACTTAAGAACAAACCGGTATTTACAGAATAATATATTAAAAATGAAACAACTAACAATTTTATTCTTAGCGGGGCTTTTATTTTTCCCCGCAATTGGCAAAAGCCAGGAGACATACTCGCTCGATAAGTTGCTCAAACACGCCGTGGAAAACAGCCATGCCATGAAAAAAGCAAGTTTGCAGCAACATGAAAGCAGTGCCAAAAGAAAGGAAGTAGTAGCCAATGGGCTTCCACAAGTTGAAGGAAATATGAGCTACTCACGCATGGGCATACCCGAAATTGAGATTTCGCAGGAAATGGTAGAGAGTTTACCGGAAGATATTGCTCCTTTGCTCAGTGGACTTTCTGATATAAAAGCTTTACACACTTCTTCTGCCGGAGTAACAGTAAGTCAATTACTGTATAGCAAAGTCTATTTAACGGGTGTAAAACAAGCAAAAAAGGCGGAAGAATTATACAAAGTAATGCTACAACAGACTGAAGAGGAGGTTATTATTGATGTGGCCACTATGTATTATCAGGTGTTGGCAAATAATGCAACATTAAAAATTCTGGATGAAAATATCGATGCCCTTGAAAAGCTTTACGAAATACTAAAGTTACAGTATGAAAATGATTTCGTAAAACTTACTGATGTTAGCAGGTTAAAAGTAACTGTTACCAATATGAAAACTCAAAGGGAAACACTAGAAAACGGAATTCAGATTCAAAAACGTTTTTTAAAGATAATGGCTGGCCTACCTGCTGAAGAGGATATTACATTGGATACTATTGCTACCGAACAGGTTACAGAAGAAAGTCAGTTGCTTGGTTCCTTTTCACTCGAAAAACTTCCGTCCTATCAATTGCTTCAAAAGCAAAATGAACTCGCTGAACTTGAAATAGAATCCAGTAAAGCAGCTTATTATCCCAATATAGCAGCATTTGGCCAATTTACATATTCAAGTTACGCTACTGAATTTCAGTTTAAAAATTTTAACAACATGAATACCATTGGGCTGCAGGCAACAATACCGATTTTTAGTTCCGGGATGCGAAAACAGAAGGTTCTTCAGTCTCAGCTAAAATTGGAGCAAAACATGGAAGATTTGAAATTGAACAGTAGGTATTTAGCAACAAACTATCAAAATGCAACCAACTCGATGATGTCAGCATGGTCAAACCTTCAGGATCAAAATGAAAACAAGGAGTTGGCCAGCAAAGTGTATGTTCAGGTAAAACTTCAGTTTGATGAAGGAATGGCATCATTAACCGATTTACTCAATGTTGAAACTTCGCTTCTGGATGCAGAAAATTTATTTAATCAACAGTTTTTTAAATATAAACTGGCAGAAATCGAACTCCTCAAAGCCACAGGAAAACTAAAAACATTAATCAATTAAAATAGAAAATGAAGACTGTAAAACAAATTTCCGTTGCGCTGATTATACTTGTAATCGTAGGTTTGGCAGCGTATAAATTAAATTCAAACAAAGAAAAAATCAGGACAACAACAGAACTGGCCTCGCAAACCATCTCCGAAATTCCTGTAAAAATAGTTTCGCCGAAAACCGGCACCATCAACAAACAAATTTCGACCACCGGAACGGTGAGCGCTACCGAGGAACTGATGGTTTTATCGGAAACCCAGGGGAAAGTGAAAAAGATACATAAAAACGTGGGCGACCGTGTTCAGAAAAACGAAGTGATTGTTGAGGTTGACGACGAAACCATAGCTGCCAATGTACTGGTTGCCGAAGCCAACTTCGAACAGCAAACCAAAGATATTGAACGGTTGCAGCGTCTTGAACAAGGAAACGCCATCCCGAAACACGACCTGGAACAGGCACGCATCGGCTTGAAAAAAGCTGAAGCCGATTTAATTACTGCACGCAAAGCCCTGCGCGACACTAAGATAAAAGCGCCAATCTCGGGAATTGTGAATAAGCGGCTGGTTGAAAACGGACAATTTGTTACCGGAGGCATGCCCATCTGCGAAATTGTAAACACGTCGAAACTAAAAATCTGGGTTAAAGTTCCGGAGAAAGACATTTTTAAACTTGCAAAGGGACAAGCAGTTAATGTAGCCATTCCTTCTTTGCCCGGAAAAACATTCACCGGAAAGATCAATTCGATTGGAGAAAAAGCCGACAACGCCATGAAGTTTGACGCTGAAGTCGTGATGGACAACCATGACAGCGACCAGCACCTGAAAGCCGGACTTTTTAGCGAAGTACTGATTCCGGTTGAAGCTTCGGAAACCATACTGATTGAAAAAACTGCGATTACGGGTAGTATGAAGAATCCTTCAGTCTTTGTAATTGAAGGCGACAAAGCAGTTAAGAAAGAAATTATCATCAACGAGAGTGATGAGAAATTCGTTGAAGTTATAAGTGGCCTTACCAAGGAAGACCATGTGGTTGTAAGCGGACAGTTGAACCTGAACGACGGCGACCGTGTAAAAATCATTCAATAAGCATACGATGAACATAACCGATATCTCAATAAAAAGAACGACCATTCCGGTCGTCATCTTTACCATTCTGGCGCTGGCTGGTATTTACAGCTACACCCGCCTGAATGTTGAACTGATCCCGAACATTGACATACCCGTTAATGTGGTGATGACTGTATACCCCGGAGCTGCGCCCAGCGAGGTGGAAAGCTCGGTAACCAAACCGATTGAAGATGCTGTTTCGGGCATGGAAGGAATTGACAAACTCAACTCCTATTCGTTCGAGAACTTGTCAATCGTGGTTATTCAGTTGAAAGACGACATGGACGCTGACATTTCACTTCAGGATTGTGAGCGTAAGGTAAACATGATTCAAAGCGATTTGCCGGAAGATGCCGATCTGCCCAAGTTTATGAAAATGGACCTGAACATGATGCCTATCATGAGCATAGCAGCTTCGTCGAACATGCCCGAGCAACAATTCTATGATTTGATCGATTTAAATATTGTTCCCTATATTTCTCAGATACAAGGTGTTGCTCAGGTTGAAATCATTGGTGGTAACCAACGCGAAATCCAGATAAAAGCTGACGCCCAGAAACTGCAGCAATACGGCATTTCACTGTCGTTGCTGAAACAGATGATTACCGCTTCAAATCTCGATTTCCCGGTGGGAAATATTAAAGATGATGAAACCCGTTCGCTGATCCGT
>JBFHFE010000081.1:0-3501 GCA_041583785.1 Draconibacterium sp.
GCAATTAAAAATGCTTTCATGGCAGCACGTGTTCCGGTAACATAAGCGCCAATTCGGTTTATTGAAGCATCGAAAAAGTCGAGTCCAATTTTAACCCTGTCTAAGAAATCATTGCGGATTATTTCGGATGCAATCAACTGTATATCTTCATTTAACGTTACAACGTGATCCGAATCCCAGCGAACCGGACGGGTTACATGTAACAATACTTCGTCGATAAATTGCAGACAAGAAGAAATTTTGTCGCCCACCTGCTCGGTTGGGTGGAAGTGACCGTTATCCAAACAAATAAGTTTATTACGGCTAATGGCATACCCTAAGTAAAAATCGTGCGAACCAACAGTCATCGACTCTGCGCCAATACCAAACAGTTTACTTTCTACCGCGTCTTTCATATGCTCTTTGGGGTAATCAATAGCCATTGCTTCGTCCAGCGATTTTTTCAGAATCGCTCGTAAACCATTGCGGTCAATCGGCGTATCTTTCGAACCATCCGGAATCCAGGTATTGTGCACACAAGGCGTTCCCAGTTGTTTTCCCATTTCTGCAGATATGGCACGGCAACGTTTCAGGTGCTCTACCCAAAACTGACGATTCTCTTCGTTTTTGCTCGAAAGGGTAAATCCATCGGCAGCACGGTCGTGCGAAAAGCATGAAGCGTTAAAGTCCATACCAATTCCCTGCGCTTTACACCAATCAATCCAGCTTTGAAAGTGTTTCACCTCAATTTGGTTGCGGTCTACCTTTTCGCCCTGAAAATCGCCGTAAATAGCATGCAGGTTTAAACGTTGTGTGCCGGGCAAAAGCGAAAGTACTTTTTCAAGGTCGCTACGCATTTCGGCAATCGAACCGGCTTTCCCGGGATAGTTCCCTGTTGTTTGAATTCCTCCTCCCGAAAGTTCGGCATCGGGGGTTTCAAAACCACCCACATCGTCGGTTTGCCAACAGTGTAACGAGATATTTACATCTTTCATTTTGGCAATGGCAGCGTCGGTATCAACGCCAATAGCAGCGTATTGCTCTTTGGCAATGGCGTATGCTTTTTTAATTAATTCACTCATGATTATTATTTTTTATTGATTCTTGTTATTGATTAATTATTCCATGTAAAATACTTCTTCCAATTGCACTGACACCGGAGAATTATCAGGATTGCTTTTCATTACATCTTTCATAAAAGCCCACCATTTTTGTACAATTTCTGTTTGTCCCAGGTCCTGCGAGCCGCCATCGCCACTCACTTTCTGAAAGGCAAACAGTATATTGGTTTCTTCATCTAAAAAAATAGAATATTCACTAACTCCGGCATCTTTTAAAAGCTGTTTTAGCCCGGGCCAAATCTCGTCGTGACGTTTTTTGTATTCCTCTTTTTGTCCCTCGTTCAGGTACATTTTAAATGCTATTCGTTGCATGAACTTAGTCTAAAGTGCATTTACAAAATCACTTTTGGCAATTCCCATTATTATTACCGACATCAGGATTAAACCAATTCCCCAATAAATGGTGCTTTTTGTGCTTTTTGAAACGCCTGCCCATTCTTTACGATAAAATCCCCAGAAATTAGCTGTCAGGATTATGGTTGACATGTGCAGAATCCATGAACTGGCGCCGTTGCCAATTTTTGTTTCGCCCATTCCATAAAAGAAAAACTGCAAAAACCAGGTAGTTCCGGCAAGGGCACAAAAAAGGTAGTTCTTCAACAACGGGGTTTTTGTATCCACAAAATCGCCTCCCGTTTTATTTTTAAGTATTAAAGCAACTGTCCAAATTATATTCGTAGTTAATCCGCCCCAAAGTATTACCAAGAAAATGATGTTGTTTTCGAACAAGTATTTCCCATCGCTTACAAATGAAAAGTTATTTGAAACGGCTATTTCGCGAACTGCTTCACCCATTTCTTTTCCGGCATCAATTCCAAAACTGAAAAAGGCACTCAGTACACCCGAAACAACGGCTATTATTAATCCTTTGGTAAGTTTAAATTCGCTGTTTACCCCCTCTTTTACGTTGGCCAGCTCTTTATCTTTCATTAAGCCAGCCTTGCCACACAAAACAATTCCAACCATTAATACAAGAATTCCGAATAAAACAATTCGGCCACTGGTCGTTGCCAGCATATCGGTAAACGAATCGCCTGCAGGTAAAATTTCCCCCAGGTTACCTACATTCCGAAGAATGGGTAAACCCAATGAGCCCACTAAAGAAGTGATGCCGAGCAAGACTGAATTACCCAACGACATGCCCAAATAACGAATTCCCAAACCGTAGGTTAAACCGCCAATTCCCCACATTACTCCTAAAATATAGGTCAGACGGATGGTTGAAGAATCGGTTGTAGATAAAATATCCTGCCAGCCCGGAGAGGTTAATACGGTGGCGATATACGGCATAATTAGCCACGAAAATAGCCCTCCAATTATCCAGTAAATCTCCCAACGCCACTTTTTTACAAGGTTATAGGGCATATACCAGCTTCCCGACGAGGCGCCTCCCAGGGAGTGAAAAAGAATTCCAAGAATTGCATTCATAATGCTAAGTTTTTAGTTTTATCGATTTATAATTGAATTCAAAAATATTAGGAAAATAAGATACAAACAATAGTTATTTTGGCAGTTTATTTATATATTTTGACACTAATATTATGAAAGATTATTTTAAATATTTAACAAGTGCCGAAGAGGATATAAACTGGGGATTGTATTTGAACGTTGCAGGAATGGCAACGATAAGGCCCAAAACGATGTATCCATCTCAAAATCATCCATCGGAGTATTATTTCAATTGGGAATCGGGACGTATTTTACAGGAATTTCAGCTAAATTATATTACAGAAGGCACTGGAATATACGAAAATAAACACGGTAAATTCCAGGTAAAACCAGGCAGTATAATGCTAACCTTCCCTAACGAATGGCACCGATACCGACCTATCCGAACAACAGGGTGGACCGAGAACTATATTGGGTTTGGAGGTAATATTGCTACCGAATTATTAAAAAATAAAGCCTTCAGCCCTTCCCAGCCAATTATTTATTGTGGCATAAAAGAAGAAATAATTGACACCTATTTAAAGATTCATGATTTGGTTGAAAAAGAGCGCCCCGGGTTTCAGCAAGTAGCATCCGGAATGGTGGTTAAACTACTTGGATATATTATTTCGTTTGAGAAAAGAAAGGAATTTTCGGGCAAGCCCATTGCCAAGGTTATTGAGCAGGTGAGATTTAAAATGCGCCAGAATATAGAAACCGAATACAACATGGTAGAACTGGCACGCCAGCACAATGTTGGGTATTCTTATTTCCGAAAGATGTTTAAAAAGTACACCGGCGTGGCTCCTGCTCAATATCACCTGCAATTACGAATTATAAGAGCCAAAGAATTACTGGTTTCTACCAACAAAACCATTGGCGAAATCGCCTTTCAGTTGGGATTTCAAAATATTTATCATTTTAGTTTACTTTTTAAAAAGAAAACAGGAAAGAGTCCTTCCGAATTCCGGAA
>JBFHFE010000082.1:0-3340 GCA_041583785.1 Draconibacterium sp.
CACACAACTTTAATAAAGTAATATATAATATTTTAAAGCTTTTGGAAATTTTTAAAAATCAATCTTTTATGTTTATTCAAATCAAGAAAACACTCCCATTTCAAAATTATCGTAATTTATTTTTTACAGTAAGTAGTTTTTATTTAATTAAAAAACTCTTTTTGCCATTGTTGGCGTTAATACTGATTTCATTAACGTACTCGGCAAATGCAACAAACTACTATGTAAGCACTTCAGGCAGCGATTCAAATGCGGGAACCAGCGAAAGTGTACCGTGGAAAACACTAGCAAAGGTTAACAGCTTTACTCCAAAGCCAGGTGACCAAATCCTATTTAAACGAGGCGATGAATGGATCGGCAGTATTACTGTAAAAGCGTCGGGTACTTCCAGTAGCCAGATTACTTATGGTGCCTATGGGACAGGTAATAAACCTAAAATTTATGGTAGCGAAGTGATATCTGAGTGGACACAATACTCTGGTAATATTTACAAAGCCACTTTTAATACTCGTTTAAATCAATTATTTATTGATGGAGTTCGGGCGAGGGCGGCACGCCATCCTAACAAGGGTTATGTCTCAATTAATACTGTAAATACAACTACATCATTTACCTGCAATGTCTTGAGTGAAACGATTGATTACTCAGGTGCAAAATGGATAGCAAGGACTAGCCCCTATTCAATGGTTACCTTGACAGTATCTTCTTCAAGCAGTAAGACATTAACATTGTCTGGTACACCCTATCCCAACCTAAACCTGAAAACAGGTTTTGTTCTAGTCGATAAACTAGAGTTTCTTGATTCAGCAGGAGAATGGTATTATGATTCAGCAACTAAAACTGTTTATTTATGGACAACAGAGGGTGATTCTCCGGCAAATCATACAATTAGAGGTTCAGTTTATGATTTTGGTGTTGCAGTTAGTAGTTCTAGTTACATCAATATTAAAGATCTGGAAATATTGCACAACAAAGTCAGCGGGATAACTAGTTCTGGTTCTTATGTAATTATTGACAATAATACAATTTCATTGCCTGACGCAAAAGGTATTTGTATTTCATCTGGCTCGTACAGTACAATTCTAAATAATACAGTAAATGGTGCAAATCATTTGGGAATTGAGGCATTTTCAGTTAATTCAACATATTCTGACAACAAAATCAACAATACAGCTTTACTGGATGAACTTGGATTGTCTGGTAGTGGTGCATGGTACATGGGATCTGGTTTATATGTGGAGGGCAATGATAATATAATTAAGTATAATCGTATTACCAACACAGGTTATAATGGGATACAGTTTCACAAAAGAAATATAGTTGAATATAATTTTATTAATAATGCCGTTTTGACAAAAGATGATGGAGGAGGGATTTATACCTCATCTGCCGGCTCGTATCCAAATGCTAAAACCGCTGGATCGATAATAAGATACAATATTGTTGATGGTGTATTTGGGTCGCTTGAAGGTTGTAATCCATACAACTTTTGCCAGGGAAGTGGAATTTATTTGGATGAAAATTCAGGTGGAGTTACAGTCGAATATAACACAGTAACAAATAATTCGCTTAACGGTATTTTCTTGCACAACAGCTTTAATGAAACTGTCAGGTATAACACATCATTTAATAATGGCAGGCAATATCACATAAGCACCGATTTAGGAGGTAGTATGTTAGAGAACAATATTTT
Source organism: Draconibacterium sp. (assembly GCA_041583785.1). GTDB lineage: Bacteria > Bacteroidota > Bacteroidia > Bacteroidales > Prolixibacteraceae > Draconibacterium. The sequence continues at coordinate 1,694 of JBFHFE010000082.1, forward strand.
CTATGCAAAAGCGAGAAATATGGAAAACAAGGCTATTCAGTTCTTGGGAAGTCAGCGTAATGGAAAGGTAACAATCAACAATAACACTTATGTAAATCACTATAATAATTTGGGCGTTTTTAAGTTTGAAGAAAAAAGCTATGATTTTGCAGGGTGGAAAGCGGTAACAAGTCAGGATGTAAACTCAACCATTGACGACGCAGTATTTGCAGCAGAAGACACTGAAGAGTTATTTTATAACGACACAAAAGAAACTAAAACAATAAACCTTGGAAATTCGATTTACAAAGATATTTATGGAAAACAGGTTATAGGATCCATTACTTTGCAGCCATTTACTTCGGTAATACTCATCAAATCGAAATTGGACAACATTTCTGATACAACACCGCCAACAATCACTTCGTTTGTTGTTCCATCAACCAGCAATTTGACAACTGTTCCAGTAATTACATTTGCCGCATCCGACAATAAAGCTGTCTCAGGATTTATGCTAACTGAATCATCTTCTCAACCAGAAGCTAATGATGGTGAATGGTGTTTGAATGCCCCAACTTCATTTACGTTTAACTCAGAAGGAACTAAAATACTTTATGCATGGGCAAAGGATGATGCCGGTAATATCTCAAAAAGTGTAAACTGCCAGGTAGATATTAAATTGCAAATTGTCAAACTAGATACATTAGATAATAATTCAGGAACAGAGTCAAATAATTTAGGAATACAAGGTAATATGAAAGTTTCAAATTTGGTAACAACTTCACAAAACTTGAGAGCAATTCCTGTTACCTTCAGTGAAAATGGAATGATTGAAAGCGTTTCTATTTTTCATAACGGCGGCACGGGGAATATTCTTATGGGAGTATATGATGATCAATCGGGATTGCCAGCAACACAATTAGGTAAAACTGTTTCAACTGTCATAAATTCAACAACAGGTTGGCAAACGGTAGCTTTAACAAGCCCGGTTTTAGTGAATGAGGGACAAACAGTTTGGTTGTCATGGGTATTTGAAAAAAATCCAGGAATTCGATATACAATTGGAAATCCAGGAAGAGCACAATCTTCAGGCACATGGTCTGCAGGATTGCCAGCAAAATTTGAAGTTTCTGATATGGCCGATTATAATTATTCAGTTTACTGTTCATATTCACTATTGAAAAATTCTGAATCAAAAGGAATTTCAGAAGTATATCCTTCTGTATCAACTGCACCAAACCGCCGGGCCATGCCTGTAACATTTAACGAAGCAGGTATAATTGAAAGCATATCTATTTATCATAATGGAGGCGCAGGTAATATTCTTATGGGAGTATATGATGATCAATCGGGATTGCCAACAACACTATTAGGTAAAACTGTTTCAACTGTTATAAATTCAACAACAGGTTGGCAAACTGTAGCTTTAACGAGTCCGGTTTTAGTGAATGAGGGACAAACAGTTTGGTTGTCATGGGTATTTGAAAAAAATCCTGGAATTCGATATTCCATAGGAAAACCTGGAAGAGCACAATCTTCAGGCACTTGGTCAGCCGGATTGCCAGCAAAATTTGAAGTTTCTAATATGGCCGATTATAATTTTTCAGTTTATTGTTCATATTCACTATTAAAGAATTCTGATTCAAAAGGAATTTCAGAAGTATATCC
>JBFHFE010000083.1:0-3251 GCA_041583785.1 Draconibacterium sp.
ATATTGCACGCAAAAAATGGAAATGAAGCCCTTGAGCTTTTCCAAAAAAATAAAGACATCGACCTGATCTTAATGGATTTAAAAATGCCTGACATGGATGGGTACGAAGTAACCCGCCGGATAAGACAATTCGATAAAGACATAGTAATTATTGCACAATCGGCATATGCCTTTTCCGATGACAAGGAGAAAGCAATTGATGCCGGTTGTAACGATTATATTTCGAAGCCAATAAACAAAACACATTTACAGAATTTGTTACAAAAATATTTTGGGGAATAATGAATAAATCAGCAGTTTATTTGTGGCTTTTTGTGGTGTTATAAATTTGCCAAGGCTTTTGTTCAACTTCCTGGTATGCTTTTCTGTTCAACAGTCCCGGAGCTTTCTGCTTGGTGTTCGTTACTGTACTCCTTGTCGAGAATAATCCTGCTGCCACGTGTTTACTATTCGTAAAGTTAGTCCGGCTCGTATAGGATGTGTTTCTTCTTTGTAATTTTCATATTCACATATGTTTGGTAACTATGGGAAGTTTGTATCTTGCGGGCTTTTTTTAGCGCCTTAATTCCCGGTATAGCCTAATGTTAAGGGAAAGATGCATTAAACAGTCTCATATGAACAATTTATACCAATCAAAAGAAGAGCTCATTGTTGAATTACAAAAATTACAAGATGAGAATACTACTTTAAAAAACAAATACGAAAAGGACGTTTTAGAGCAAAAGCAAAAAATAGAAGCCTTAGGATTGAAAGAGGAGCAACGAAAAGCTATTCTTCATTCAGCATTAAACGGTTTTTGGAGGGCAGACATGCAAGGCCGTTTGCTGGAAGTAAATGAGGCATATTGCCAAATGAGTGGCTACAACGAGCAGGAGTTACTGGGGATGCGCATTTCTGAATTGGATTTTTTGGAAGATGAAAAAGCTACAACTGCTCATTTACAAAAAATGAAGGAAGGCGGAGGTGTTCATTTTGAGTCGAAACATAGGCGAAAAGACGGAAGTATTTTTGATGTTGAAATAAGTGCCAGCTTCTTGGATATTAATGGTGGACAAATTGTAAGTTTTACTAAGGACATTTCGGAACGCATACAGTCTTATAGTAAACTGGTTGAAAGTGAGCAGATGTTTCGGGGGGTAATGCAAAACTCGCCCATTGGCATGGCACTTGTAAAAGCGGATGGGACATTCTCAATTGTGAATAATGCCTTTTGCAAAATGCTGGGCTATACGAAGGAAGAATTTCTGACGCTTGATTTTCAAAGTATTACTCATCCCGATGATTTGGATAGCAATTTAAAACTGAACCATCAATTATGGAAGAATGAGTTAAGCGAATTCCAGGTTGAAAAACGGTATATTCATAAAGATAAAACTGTTATTTGGGGGCTGCTCAAAGCTGCGATTCTTAGACCTCACGATGGAAAGGCTAAATATGCGATTTCTCAAATTCAGGACATTACCCGGCGGAAACTTTCGGAACAAGCCCTAAAGGAAAGCGAAAAAAAATACAGGCTGATTGCTGATAATATGGGAAAGATGGTTACCGTTTCGGATCTAAACCTGAACGTGAGCTATGTAAGTCCGTCGGTTGAAAGTATTCTGGGGTATTCGCCCGATGAATATTTAAAAACAGGACTTAACCAGATTTTAAGCCCTGAATCGATGAAGAAGATTGTTCCGGTTTTAAAGAAAGAATTGCAGCTGGCGCAAAGTGCCGGGGGAGGACTGAATCGCAGCACGATACTTGAAGTACAGGCTTCTAAAAAAGACGGAACTAAAACCTGGATAGAAATGGTTTCGTCATTTATAAGGGATGACAATCAATCTCTGGTTGGAATTTTGTCAGTATCGCGTGATATAACCGAACGCAAAAATACTGAGCTACAGCTTAAGAACCGCGTGCGGCTAGAAGAATTATACAATGATATTTCTTACCAGTTTGTTCGTGGCAGCTACTTGGAAACCGACCAGTTAATAAATACGGCCTTAAAAAAGATGGGATTGTTTACTGAGGTTGACCGAATTCAGTTGTTCCAGAATGAAGAAAAAGGAGAGCGAATAAGTAATACGCACGAATGGTGCAACGAAGGAATCGAGCCTCAAATAGGTAATCTTCAGCAATTACCTGCCGATATCTTTCAATGGTGGATGAGTACCCTGCATAGGTACGAATTAATAAATTATGAGAATATTGAATATTTACCGCTTGAGGCCGCAGCTGTTGGAAATATTCTAAAAGATCAGAATGTTGTTTCAATAGTTGCCATACCATTAATCTATGAAAAACAACTCAAGGGGTTTATTGGTTTTAGTTCAATTAAGGATAAAAAAACGTGGATAGACGAGGACGTTCAAATGTTAAATGTATTGGCAGATTTGATTTCCGGCGAATTGGCCCGGACAAATCGAATGAAAGAACTTATTAGGACCAAACAAAATGCAGTTGAAAACGAAAATAAATTCAGAAAACTCTCGAACCTTACCTTTGAAGGAATTCTGCTAATGAACAACGGAATTGTTCTGGACATGAACCAGTCGTTTTCTGAACTCAGCGGATACGGCCATAGCGATTTTATAGGAAAAAATTTGATAGAACTGGCAGTTCCTGAAAAATACCATTCTATTGTTTCTAAAAACATCGGTAAAGAGCATGCTCCCCCATACGAAATTGAAATAATTAGAAAAGATGGCTCAATACTTCCTGTTGAAATTGAGGGCAAGTCTGTTATGGATGACAAAAGTAGTTATTCGGGTAGAGTAATAGCGGTTCGTGATATTAGATGGCGTAAAAAAGTACAGGCAGAAATCGTAAAACTTACAACCGCTGTTGAGCAAAGTGCAAACAGTATAGTTATTACCGATGTAAATGGAGACATTGAGTATGTGAATCCAAGATTTAATGCTGTAACCGGCTACGCCGCATCGGAGGTGCTTGGCAGAAGCATAGAAATATTAGGTAGCGGCAGGCAGCCCAAAGAACATTTTGCTGAAATGTGGGAAACGATTACCGCCGGAAAGACCTGGAAAGGGGTGTTTCACAATAAGAAAAAGAACGGCGATTTTTATTGGGAACAGGCAACCATTGCTCCCATTAAAAATGACGATGATGAAATTGTTCGTTTTATGGCAATAAAAGAAGACATAACCGCTTTACGGGAAAGCGAACGACGATTAAAAATTCAGAACCGTGAACTTGTAAAAGCGAAAGAAAAGGCAGAGGAAAGCGACAGGCTTAAATCGGCTTTTTTG
>JBFHFE010000084.1:0-2288 GCA_041583785.1 Draconibacterium sp.
CCTCTTCCCATTCCGAACAGAGAAGTTAAGCCCGTCAGCGCCGATGGTACTGCGTAAAAGTGGGAGAGTAGGTCGCTGCCAATTTAATCCGAAGCCCGTGTTCTTTTGAGCACGGGCTTTTTTTATACTTGTTAATTAAGCCTTACTCTAAATGGATCACCCGTAAAACCCGGTGGATTTACATTTTCAGGTATAAATCTTCCCAACAGTAAAATTAGGTAGCCTCAATTCGGAACTGTGCTAAGCTGCATCCTGGAGTGTTTACCAGGATAGGTTTTTAATGAACCGAAAAACAATCCGGTTGTTACAGTTTCTTTTAAATTGAAAGTATCGACTGTATGCATAATACTTTTCCTGTCCTGTTTTTTCATAGCCACTCTTCTTATCCCGGTTGGAAATTAAACGAAGCCCCTGGTTCGCAAACTCGCAGAGCCCTCTCATTTACTATCGGTATTCACCCGCAAAATAGAGCGCACACAATCTGTACTTCTCAAATAAGTCAGAGACGGAATTTTGGAATACAATTAGTCGCTTTCAATTGGAAAAACTGTAGACTAACAATTCTGTACTGGTTTTAATTATTTCAGTTCATTCTATGCAATCCGCACTGACTTGTTATTTTAGCCAGGAAATGTATTCAGTTCACAAAGAAGGACTAGTTTTAAGCAACAAAGTATATTCTACGAATTTTCTTTTAATTCAATAAACCAAATGATTGATGCCAATCCTGAAGGGATTACTGCAGTAGTGTGGCTGTAGCCGTCTAAATAAACCAGGGTAACCAGTTCGGAACTAACACCTAAATTTATAAAATCCTCGTAAATATTTGTTGAAATACTTGGAGGAATGTAATTGTCTTCAGTTCCATGCAGAATCATGGTTGGAGTTTCGGTTACATAAGCATAAATACTGTTTTCTTCCATAAAATCGGTTACGGACGAAAATGTATCATTTGTTTTCCATTCATTTATATATACACTCGTAAAAAGATCGGGTATAGTAGTTGTTAACTCGGCATTAATTTCTGTTCCCGACTTTGTACCATCGTATAGTGTTGGAATTAGATCGGCGAATGGTTGCTGAAAAATGTCGTTGATTGCTGTAGTAAGACCTAAATTAATATAACTGTTGAATATATAACCCAGGAAATATGGTTGGGGATACGTCGCTAAACCTGTAATATATTCGTTAATTGTAATTAAGTTGTAAGGACCGGCACCGCATGCACTGCCCTTTAGAGTGAAGCTGGTTTCATTTTCTGTGTCGAAGTATTGCTGCACTGCCATGGTTGCCCATCCTCCTTGCGAATATCCGGCTAAATATAAATCTTTATTGGTTTCTGTGTTGGTTTCAGCTTCAAGCATTTCTTCCACAGCATTTAGCATGTCGGTAACCGATTGCACAGTTGATGTTTTATGAAGGTAAGGGTGAAACATATAATCAGATTCGCCAAAACCGATATAATCGGGAATAGCTATAATAAAGCCTGTTGAAGCCATAATTTCAAGTATACTGAAAAGTTCATCGTCAGGATTAACACTAGGGGCATTTGAATGAAGAGTGTTGGTGCCATTTTGGTAACTTAATACCGGATAAGTACCAGCTTCATCGGGCAGACATACCAATCCTGATGCCTGAAGTGTTTCATCTTCAAACTCTGTATTGTAAGTAATCTTGTAAACTTTTACTCCCGACGAGAAATTATCTTCTATTTCTGCCAATTCGGGATATTCCAATTTTGCTAATTGCAAAAAGGTTGAAATAAATGTTTCGGAATAGCTTTTAATGAGTTCGGTATCAACTAAATATTCGTATTCTTGTGGGATTTCATCATCTTCTGTGCTGCTGTCGCACGAAAACAGAACAAAATTAAAAAGAAGGATACATAGAGGGAATTGTATTAATTTATTTTTCATGATTGGTGTTACATTTCAGATTTTAATTATCAAAAATAGCAAATTGTTTGATTAAATGGGGAACAAAAAAATGAAACTTGTTACCCTTATAACATTTGGAATAAGTTGTCTATCAGTATTAAATTTAAACTTGAATTTGTTAAGTTTATTGATAGAATAGATCTGAATAAATTAGTAATTTTGAATATCCGTATTTAGTCATAATCCTGTAATTCCAGCAATAACAAGCCTATCAAAGAGTTTTTCGCCAAAATACCTTCTGTTTAGCTTGTAGACGAACTCATTCAAATACATTTGAAGGTATTTCCCCTTGATCTTGTGGTAATTTCCAAGGAAGTTCCGTTTCGCATTGCTTATGGTTATATGTACCCA